>NZ_JBVJLW010000057.1:0-1017 GCF_055584525.1 Streptomyces sp. NPDC102514 | reverse complement strand
GCCGGATCACTAGTCCCGACTTTCGTCCCTGCTCGACCCGTCGGTCTCACAGTCAAGCTCCCTTGTGCACTTACACTCAACACCTGATTGCCAACCAGGCTGAGGGAACCTTTGGGCGCCTCCGTTACTCTTTAGGAGGCAACCGCCCCAGTTAAACTACCCATCAGACACTGTCCCTGATCCGGATCACGGACCCAGGTTAGACATCCAGCACGACCAGACTGGTATTTCAACGACGACTCCACACCGGCTGGCGCCAATGCTTCACAGTCTCCCAGCTATCCTACACAAGCCGAACCGAACACCAATATCAAACTATAGTAAAGGTCCCGGGGTCTTTCCGTCCTGCTGCGCGAAACGAGCATCTTTACTCGTAGTGCAATTTCACCGGGCCTATGGTTGAGACAGTCGAGAAGTCGTTACGCCATTCGTGCAGGTCGGAACTTACCCGACAAGGAATTTCGCTACCTTAGGATGGTTATAGTTACCACCGCCGTTTACTGGCGCTTAAGTTCTCAGCTTCGCACGCCCGAAAGCGCACTAACCGGTCCCCTTAACGTTCCAGCACCGGGCAGGCGTCAGTCCGTATACATCGCCTTACGGCTTCGCACGGACCTGTGTTTTTAGTAAACAGTCGCTTCTCGCTGGTCTCTGCGGCCACCCCCAGCTCACCGAGTAAATCGGATCACCGGTGATGGCCCCCCTTCTCCCGAAGTTACGGGGGCATTTTGCCGAGTTCCTTAACCATAGTTCACCCGAACGCCTCGGTATTCTCTACCTGACCACCTGAGTCGGTTTAGGGTACGGGCCGCCATGAAACTCGCTAGAGGCTTTTCTCGACAGCATAGGATCATCCACTTCACCACAATCGGCTCGGCATCAGGTCTCAGGCACATGTACGACGGATTTACCTATCGCACGCCCTACACCCTTACCCCGGGACTACCACCGCCCGGGCTGGACTACCTTCCTGCGTCACCCCATCACTCACCTACTACAGGTCTGGTCCGTCGGCTC
>NZ_JBVJLW010000056.1:0-1109 GCF_055584525.1 Streptomyces sp. NPDC102514 | reverse complement strand
GACACTCGGGCCCTGGGCCTGCACAGCCTTCACCCACGGCACGAAAACGGTCCATCGACTCCGTCGGCGGACCGTCACGAAACTTCGAGGCTAGGTGCCGGTACCAAAGCGTTGACCATGGGTAAAAGTCTGCCAGAGGGCCCCGTAACTCTGTACGGACCATTCCATCGACTTGCTTCTACAACGCAAACGGTGGACCACGCCCGGGACATTGTAAAATCTGGCGAACTGTGGGGCAGAACTCCGCGATGGGGAGGAAATGCCACAGCGCAGGCTCACGTCGGCCCCATTCCCCAGAACGCCAAGCCGGGAAGCCTGGAGTTTTACACCACCGTGGCCCCTAAGGCGAAAAATCGACCAGGGTATGCTTCATGGGAGGCTGGCGTGGAGGACGGCGTTACGGAATTCGCAAGAGACGGTGAGGAGTGGGCCTCCATTCCTATCATCATCACAGAGGCTCGATAAAATGAACGCAAAAGAGTTGCAATCGGTGCAGTTGAAAAGAGTCCCAGAGAAAGATGTAAATCTACGCGGTGTACGATGGCTCGCCGAAGTGGATATCAATGTTGCAGCGCTAGAAGAGCGCTGGGGCAGCCCTGAAGTAGTCCGAGATGATCTAGCTGAATGGATATGCTTCGCCTTCTCTCCGGCGGAAGGGGAAGCATTCCTTCTGCAGCGCGAGATAGATCATCCACCTACACCACAATTCGGCCTAAGTGTAACCAGTGGACTCTTCTCTCCAGATGTCGCCACTCAAATCGTAAAGGCTCTGGAGATTGTCGAGGCGCGGGTCACTGAGGTGAATGAAGAAGGTGGTAGCTGAGGGCATACCGGGGAATCGCCTGTAGGCGGTAAATATGTTGGCCTGCGTGTCGTTTCCAGAACCGGACAGGTAAATTTCCGGCAGGCCTTGAAGGCTTGCCGGAAACTTACGTGTTACTTCGCGCGGTAGGGCCGGAGCTCGACGTGTAAATCAAGCCCATTTACGCAAGGCCGGCCGCGAGCCATAGAGCGTCACTAGCCTCGAAGTTTCGTGACGGTCCGCCGACGGAGTCGATGGACCGTTTTCGTGCCGTGGGTGAAGGCTGTGCAGGCCCAGGGCCCGAGTG
>NZ_JBVJLW010000055.1:0-1170 GCF_055584525.1 Streptomyces sp. NPDC102514 | reverse complement strand
AGGGCTCGTAAAGAATCAACACGGTGGTTTTGTCTCTGTCGTGAGAGCGATGCCGTGCGCGGTTGCGTAGACGTGGAGGCCGGTGAGGGTGGTCAGGTGTGCCGCGGCGGGGCCGGGGGTGTGCCCGTGCTGGTCCATGAGCTGTCTGATCTCGCCGATGGTCTCGCGGATGGTGTCCTTGCTGACCGTGAACAGGTGGGCGAGCACGGTGGGCGACAGGCCAAGGTGCTGGTGCAGGGCGGTGGCCAGGACGCGGTCGGCCAGGTCGAGTTTGGCCTTGCGGCCGCCGCCCGGGGCTCGGCGTCGGGTGCCGCTGTCGCGTCGGGTAGTGCGGTCCGGGGCGTGCAGTGCCTGCCAGGGCGGGGCCAGGGCTGTGGTCAGCTCGGTCAGTTCGGTGCTGGTCATGCCGGTCAGGGCGGGGTGCGCCAGGGCTTCGCGGTCGAGGCGGGCGGTTGGTTTGCCGGGGTTCGTCGGCTCGGTGAACCCCGGGTGCACGGTGTAGTTCCATTCCCCGTGGAAGGCATGGCCGGTCAGCGGGACCGCGTTCAGTTCAACGTCGCTGACCTTCACTCCCGTGGGATAGCTGCCGGGGTCCAGTTCGGCGTGGACAGTGAGCCCGGTGCGGTTGGTGGTCGCGGCGATGCTCTGCACGATGACCTCGTAGCTGGTCAACGGCCGGCCGCGCCAGTTCATCGTGATCGCGGAGAACAGCCGGTGCTCGATCCGATTCCATTTCGATGTGCCCGGAGGCAGATGGCAGACCGTGACGGCCAGGCCCGTCTCGGCGGCAAAGCCGGCGAGTTCGGTCTTCCAGGCCCGCGTGCGGTAGCCGTTGGAGCCACCCGCGTCGGCGGTGACCAGCAGACGGGTGGCGCCGGGGTAGTCGAAACGTCCCTGCCCGTTCCACCAGCGGCGGATCGATTCGACCGCGAAGGCCGCGGTGTCATGATCGGTACCGACGCTCACCCAGCCGGTGTCCGCCGACAGGTCGTAGATGCCGTAGGGCAGGGCCTTGCCCAGCGCGTCGCCGGGGAAGTCATGGACGTCGACCCGCACGGGTTCACCGGCCGGCCGCCATTGGCGTCCCGCGTTCTTGAACTCCCCGACGACCTCCTTCTTCTTCGTGTCCACGCTGACCACCGGCTCGCCGTCCGCCTGATGGTCCTTGGC
>NZ_JBVJLW010000054.1:0-1221 GCF_055584525.1 Streptomyces sp. NPDC102514 | reverse complement strand
CCCCTGCGCGACGGCGGCTACGACGTCTCCGACTACACCGCCGTCCTCCCCGAATTCGGCGACCTCGCCGACTTCGTGGAATTCGTCGACGCCGCCCACCAGCGCGGCATGCGCGTCATCATCGACTTCGTCATGAACCACACCAGCGACCAGCACCCCTGGTTCCAGGCCTCCCGCAACGACCCCGAGGGGCCTTACGGCGACTACTACATGTGGGCCGACGACGACCAGCAGTACGCCGACGCCCGCATCATCTTCGTCGACACCGAAGCCTCCAACTGGACCTTCGACCCCATCCGCAAGCAGTACTACTTCCACCGCTTCTTCTCCCACCAGCCCGACCTCAACTTCGAAAACCCCGCCGTCGTCGAAGAAATCGTCTCCGCCCTCCGCTTCTGGCTCGACCTGGGCATCGACGGCTTCCGCCTCGACGCCGTCCCCTACCTCTTCGCCGAAGAGGGCACCGACTGCGAAAACCTCCCCGCCACCCACCAGATCCTCAAACAGGTCCGCGCCGAGATCGACGCCCACTACCCCGACACCGTCCTGCTCGCCGAAGCCAACCAATGGCCCGAAGACGTCGTCGACTACTTCGGCGACTACACCGCCGGCGGCGACGAATGCCACATGGCCTTCCACTTCCCCGTCATGCCACGCATCTTCATGGCCGTACGACGCGAATCCCGCTACCCCGTCTCGGAGATCCTGGCGAAGACCCCGGCGATCCCCTCCGGCTGCCAGTGGGGCATCTTCCTGCGCAACCACGACGAGCTCACCCTCGAAATGGTCACCGACGAAGAACGCGACTACATGTATGCCGAATACGCCAAAGACCCCCGCATGCGCGCCAACATCGGCATCCGCCGCCGCCTCGCCACCCTCCTGGACAACGACCGCAACCAGATCGAACTGTTCACCGCACTCCTGCTGTCCCTGCCCGGGTCGCCGATCCTCTACTACGGCGACGAGATCGGCATGGGCGACAACATCTGGCTCGGCGACCGCGACGCCGTGCGCACCCCCATGCAGTGGACCCCCGACCGCAACGCCGGCTTCTCCTCCTGCGACCCCGGACGCCTCTACCTCCCCACGATCATGGACCCGGTCCACGGCTACCAGGTCACCAACGTCGAAGCGTCCATGAGCAACCCCTCCAGCCTGCTCCACTGGACCCGCCGCATGATCGAGATCCGCAAACAGAACCCCGCCTTCGGCCTCGGC
>NZ_JBVJLW010000053.1:0-1374 GCF_055584525.1 Streptomyces sp. NPDC102514 | reverse complement strand
CCTGGCAGAGATTGATCCTGTTCTCCGCCCCGCATAGCGGCGGTTCGATCGCTGTTGTGAGGTGCAGACCCTCGACTACGGCAGCGCGGAACCTTACCGGATCAGTGAGCTTCTTCAGCGTTGCAGCTCCAGGGTGAGGACGGCCTTGGCGATTGACGTCATGCGGTTGGGGCTGCAGCGGGACCTGCGGAAGATCCGCCAGGACTTCAGGCGGGCGACCTGGAGGACGATGAGACTGCCGCTGGCGCGAGGAGATCCGGCCGGGTCAAAGTTCAGAGCAGCTTCTCGCCGATCCTGCCGTTCGCGTACAGGGCAGCGGCACGTGCAGCCAGTTGATCAGCCCTTAAGTGACCCAGGCCAGGCGGCCTGGCGGGACCATGGCGCGCGCCAGCAGCTGATCGTGACCCTGACATCTGTCAGGGTCGCAACGTCCCGGGTCCGCCCTACAGTTCGAGGCGCCGGCTGGGCGTCCCCTGCACCGCTACGGCGGCTGAAGCGGGGGACCAGTGAGAAAAGGACAGTGGATGACCAGGACCAGGAAGTATCTCTCCCTCTGGATGGCAGCCCTCGCCCTGACGGCGGGCGGTGTGATCGCCGCCCCTTCGGCCAGTGCCGCTGCCAGCGCCGAGTGCGGAGTTCGGGCGAGCGACGGCCGACTGTGGTGCGGGAACGGAGCCCCCGCCATTCTGCGCTCGGGCGCCTATCACGAAGCGAACATAACGGGGCAGCTCTATTCCACCTTCAGCTGGTTCGACTGCTGGACCTACGGTGGACTGCACGGCGGCGGCAACACCACCTGGTACCACACCAAGGGTGACTGGACCGCTCCTGGCTACGACGGGTGGGGCTACGTCCCGGCGGACTGGGTCAACACACCGTCCTCCTTCGACGCCGATCCGAGCGCGCGCGGTCTGCGGCACTGCTGAGAGCAGCACTGCCGAGCTCGCCGGACCACCTCCTTGATGTCGTCGGTCTCGTCCACGAGACCGGCGGCATCGTCGTCGTGGCGCCCCATGTCGGCGACCCATTCCCTCCCGTCAACGGTGCCTGACGGATCAGTTCCGGGTCACTCGGGGATGATCTGTCCATGGGGTATGAGGCGAAGCGCCCTTTGGGTGCAGAGCAAGATCTAGTCACAGGTGGTAGCACCCTGCCCGAGGCTACAACCACTGAGCTTCTTCGATGTGGCCACCGATCGGTGACGGCCCGTGCAGCGCAACGAGCGAGGCCCCCGGGCTGTTGATCGAGATGTCTGACGTCTCAATCACGTTGCTCGGGAGCCTCGGTGGTCGTCCATCCTGCCGCACTTGACCTGCCGCATGCACTCGTGGAGTGGGTCACCATGTTGATCGTCACCCGTGAGGGCGACCGGCG
>NZ_JBVJLW010000052.1:0-1491 GCF_055584525.1 Streptomyces sp. NPDC102514 | reverse complement strand
CGGGGGGGGTGCCTCTATGTCTTTGGCCAAGCGAGGCGTGGGGGTCGGTGTTCGTAGAAGGTGCCGTCGCGGAGCATCGCGAAGAGCACGCTGGTGCGCTGTCGGGCGAGGCGGAGGAGGGCCTGAGTGTGGGTCTTTCCTCTGGCTCGGCAGCGGTCGTAGTAGGCGCGGGAGACGGGGTCGTGCAGGGCGGCGAACGCGGAGAGGAACAGGGCTCTCTTGAGCTGCCGGTTGCCGCCTCTGGGTGCGTGTTCGCCGCGGATCGAGGTTCCCGACGATTTGGTCGTGGGGGCGAGGCCGGCGTAGGAGGCCAGGTGGGCGGCGGTGGGGAAGCTGGTGCCGTCGCCGACGGTGACCAGCAGAACTGCGGCGGTCCTGACCGCGATCCCCGGCATCGAGATCAGGACCTGGGAAAGAGGGTGTTCCTCCAGCAAGGCCGTGATCTGGGCCTCCATCGCCCGGCGTTGGGCGTGAACTGCGGCCAGGGACTGGGCCAGCGACGGCACCACGATGTCGAGGGTGCCGGTGCCGGGAACGATGACAGTCTGCTCGTCGAGTGCGTCGAAGACCTCGTCGATCAGCCGCTGAGCCATGCGCGGGGCTTTGGGCCGGATGACTTCAACGAGCCTGCGGCGTCCGGCTTTTCGCAGAGCGGCCGGCGATCCGTAGCGTTCGAGGAGCCAGGTGACGGCCAGGTGGTCCAGGCGCGGGCCGAGGACCCGTTCGAGGCTGGGATGGAACTGGGTGAGCAGGCCGCGTATGCGGTTGCTGGTGCGGGTGGCCTCGGCGGCGAGGTCCTGGTCGAAGCCGACCAGGACGGTCAGTTCGGCGGTGATCTCGTCGGTCAGTTCCAGCGAGCGCAGAGTATGCGGCATGGTGCGGGCGGCGTCCGCGATGACCGCGGCGTCCTTCGCGTCGGTCTTGGCTTCTCCCGGGTAGAGGTCGGCGATCCGCCGCATCGCCAGGCCGGGCAGGTAGGCGACCTTGCAGCCCGCATCCCTCGCGACCGTCAGCGGCAGGGCACCGATCGAGGCGGGCTGGTCCACGATCAACAGGACCGTGCCGAACTTGGCGGCCAGTTTGTCGAACACGGCCCGCAGTTTGGGCTCTCTGTTGGGCAGGGGCTTGTCGAAGACCTTCTTGCCGGCCGGGGTCAGTCCGTGGCCGTGGTGGGCGGTCTTGCCGACGTCCAGGCCGAGGAAGACGCCCACGTCGCCCGTGTCGAACATCGTGCTCTCAACTCCTTCGGTGCGGCTGGCCTGGGCATCGGTGTCGTACGCGCGCATCCACGTTATGCAGACCTGCCGTCCGCGAGCTGTCCGGCATTGCACCGGACCGGACGGTGGCCGGACCTCTCATCAGCGTCTCCGACAACACCTCTCGGGCCCGGTGAACACCACCCCCCAGGTCATCGAGGACAGGGGGACACAGTCATGCCGGGCCCGGAGGCCAGCGGCCCTCTTGCAGGACCGCGAAGAACATAACGGGGGC
>NZ_JBVJLW010000051.1:0-1660 GCF_055584525.1 Streptomyces sp. NPDC102514 | reverse complement strand
CCTCGAAGTTTCGTGACGGTCCGCCGACGGAGTCGATGGACCGTTTTCGTGCCGTGGGTGAAGGCTGTGCAGGCCCAGGGCCCGAGTGTCGCCTCGGGGTGGCGCCGGGTTCCACTGCTCCGGGTGTTGAGCTGCTGTCGTAGGGACGGGGAATTGGTTGGTCAGCCAGGGTCGGGCAGTTGGGTGAGTCGTTCGAGGGCTGCGGTGATGTGGCTGGTCCAGGGCCAGTGCCGGGCCAGGCGGAGGATCCGCCGACGGCCGGTGGTCACGAGCTGTCCGGCCGCGGTGAACAGGCGGAGCCGTAGCCGGCGGGGCTCCCAGAGCCTGGCGCTGCCGGTCAGGGCTAGCAGCGGCATCCAGGCCAGCAGGTCGAGAGCGATCTGTACGATCTCCAGCCAGATCCGGTTCTGGGCCGTGCGGTGCAGGGGCAGGTTGCGCAGGCCGGTGGTTCGGGCGGCGCGGATGCGGTCCTCGGCCCGGGCCCGCAGCCGGTGGCGGAGCTCGAGCTCGGCGATCGGCCGGCCCAAGGTGTTGGTGGCGAAGCAGGTCAGCCGCATGCCGTCCGCATCCGTGAGCCGCAACTGTGCCCCGGGGTGCGGCCGTTCCTTCCTGACGATCAGCCGCATGCCCTGCGGCCAGCCGTCCAGAATGTCGCCGGTGAATTCAGTGACCCAGGCGCCGTCGCGTATCTCGCCGTCCGCCTCGACGGCCGCCGTCCAGGCCGACGCAGGAACGCTCAACACATGCTGGTGGACCTGCTCGGTGATCACCATGCCGACCGAGTAGGACAGCCACCGTCCCCGCTGAGCGAGCCAGGCGACGAAGTCGTGGGTGCCGCCCGCGGAGTCGGTGCGGATCAGGGTCCGGCGTCCGCGCCGGTACTTCTTCGGCAGCTGCGCCAGGGCCAGTTGGGCGGCGGTAATGTGGTCGGTGGCCGTGTTCGATCCTGCGTTGCCCGGTCTGAGCAGGGCCGCGACCGGTTCACCCGTGCCGCCCGGTCCGTGGTCGACGAACCCCATCAGCGGGTGGTGGCCGTAGGTTCGCTTCCACGTGGGTGCGGCGTCTTCCTTGTCCGAGTGCGCGATCACCAGCACCCCGTCGAGGTCCACGGTCACCGTCCCGCCCGCATCAGGCGCTTTTCCTTCAGCCAACTGCCAGACGTGTGCCCGTACTTCTGCCCGCGCGGCACGGATGGCCTGCAGGGCCTTCTCCCCGGAGGCCGCGAGGGTGTCGATGAGGCGGGAGACCGTCGGGTCGGAGGCCACCGGCCCGAACACGGCCGGCTCGGCCCGCAGCATGCCGACATCCGCCAGGCAGTCCCCGCCCAGCGCGACCGCCAGAGCGACGTCCAACAGGATCTTGCCCGGATCGTGCACCGCCCGAGCCTTCCGCCACGGCGTCAGCGCCGCCGATATCGCGGTGTCCAAACCGGCCTTGCGGACGGTCTCGACCAGCAGCACGCCCCCGGCCTGCGTGACCACCGCCCGGCCGCCGCCCTCGATGCGGACACGCGGGTACGACCCGATACGCTTCTTCACCTGGAGAGTGCTTCTTTCCGTGCAGCCAACAGGACCCTAGACAAGTCCCATCGTTGCAGGTCAGGAGCACTCTCCGCTTATTTGATCAAGCCTCGGACGTCCCACCTCGTGAAAGCGCGAGG
>NZ_JBVJLW010000050.1:0-1920 GCF_055584525.1 Streptomyces sp. NPDC102514 | reverse complement strand
AGATACGGGCCGACCTCCACCTCGGCCTGCTCCAACTCGCCTGCAGCATCATCTGCTTGCGCCGCCTCCGAACATCATTCTGAAACGATCAGTAAGAGCGTGTCCTACATGGCCAGTTTGAGGAACCGCTTGTAGCAGCAGAGAGCGCTTGCCAGTCCAAGAAAGGCCAGGTAGTTGCCTGGTTGCCGCTCATAACGGTGGTTGAGCCGGCGGTAGCCGGTCAGCCAGGACATGGTGCGTTCGATGACCCGCCTATGACGGCCGAGCCGCTCGCTGGAGTCGATGCCCTTGCGAGCGATACGGACGCCGATTCGCTTACCCCACAACCATCGCCGCAGGTGAGGGACGTCGTACGCCTTGTCTGCATGGAGGCGTACGGGTTTTGAGTCGGCCGCGTGGAGTTCGTGTCCCATGTGGAAATGGGACAGCATCGGCTTCAGGGCGAGGCTGTCGTGGGTGTTCGCCGCCGAGAGTCCGACGCGTAGGGGCAGTCCGTTCGCGTCGGACAGGACGTGCATCTTGGAACCTGGCTTACCTCGGTCCACGGGGCTCGGACCTGTGTGTTCGCCCCCTTTTTAGCCCTCACATGCGCGGAGTCGAGGACCACACGGGACAGGTCGACCAGGTCCTGCTCGTCCAGGAGCTGGAGAACCTTCTGATGCAGTCGGCCCCAGACCCCGGCGCGAGACCAGATGGCGAAGCGGCGGTGCACAGTCGACTTCGACGCTCCGAAGCACGGCGGCAACGCACGCCATGCGCAGCCACTGACGAGAACGTAGATGATTCCGGCAAACACCGCCTCATCATCGATGTTCGCGACCCCACCGCCCTGCGGACGCACCCGTGCCGGCGGCAGCAACGGCCTTGCCAGCTCCCACAAACCGTCCGGAACGATCCATCCCCACCGTCCACTCCCCATACCCAGCACAACCGTCAACTGGCCATGTAGGACACGCTCTAAGACCGTGTCCTATGTGGTGAGGCGGACGAGTCGTTTGTAGCAGCACAGTGCGGCGGCGAGGCCGAGAAAGCCCAGGTAGTTGCGGGGGTTGCGCTCGTAGCGTGGGCTGAGTCTGCGGTAGCCGGACAGCCAGCTCATGGTTCGCTCGATGACCCAGCGGCGGCGTCCCAATCGTTCGCTGGACTCGACGCCTTTGCGGGCAATGCGTACGCCGATGCGCTTTCCCCATAGCCATTTCCGCAGGTGGGGAACGTCGTATGCCTTGTCTGCATGTAGGCGCTGTGGTTTGAAGTACCGGCCACGGTAGGGGTCGTGTTGCGTTTGGTGGCCCTCGACCATGGGCTTCAGACCTTCGCTGTCGTGGACGTTGCCGGCCGAGACCCCGACGACGAGGGGCAGTCCGTTCGCGTCCGACAGGATGTGCATCTTGGAGCCCGGTTTTGCCCGGTCCACGGGGCTCGGACCTGTGTGTTCGCCCCCTTTTTAGCGCGGACGTGGGCGGTGTCCAGGACGACGAGGGTGACGTCGACGAGGCCGGCGTCGTCCAGGCGGTGCAGCACGGTCTGATGCAGCCGACCCCAGACACCGGCTCTGGACCAGATCAGGAACCGGCGGTGAGCGGTCGACTTCGATATGCCGAAGCACGGCGGCAGCGCTCTCCACGAACACCCGCTGACCAGCACGTAGATGATCGCCGCGAACAGCGTCTCATCAGGTGTGTCCTGCGTCCCACCGCCTTGCGGCCGCACTCTGGACGGAGGGATCAACGGCTCCGCGATCTCCCACAGCCCGTCCGGAACAATCCAACTCCACGTACCCCGCCCCATAGATGACTCAACGAATGACCACCACATAGGACACGGTCTTAGGGCTCGTAAAGAATCAACACGTTGCTTCACGGTCTCTGCGTCGTTGGTGTGGTATGCGCATACCGAGCGAGGTCCGCAATCAACTCGCCC
>NZ_JBVJLW010000049.1:1656-3412 GCF_055584525.1 Streptomyces sp. NPDC102514 | reverse complement strand
CCTACACCCTTACCCCGGGACTACCACCGCCCGGGCTGGACTACCTTCCTGCGTCACCCCATCACTCACCTACTACAGGTCTGGTCCGTCGGCTCCACCACTTTCCATTCCCCGAAGGGTCCGGAACGGCTTCACGGACTTAGCATCGCCTGGTTCGATGTTTGACGCTTCACAGCGGGTACCGGAATATCAACCGGTTATCCATCGACTACGCCTGTCGGCCTCGCCTTAGGTCCCGACTTACCCTGGGCAGATCAGCTTGACCCAGGAACCCTTAGTCAATCGGCGCACACGTTTCTCACGTGTGTATCGCTACTCATGCCTGCATTCTCACTCGTGAACCGTCCACCACTGCCTTCCGGCGCGGCTTCACCCGGCACACGACGCTCCCCTACCCATCCATACAGGCGTTGGCCCTATTGCATGAATGACACGACTTCGGCGGTACGCTTGAGCCCCGCTACATTGTCGGCGCGGAATCACTAGACCAGTGAGCTATTACGCACTCTTTCAAGGGTGGCTGCTTCTAAGCCAACCTCCTGGTTGTCTGTGCGACTCCACATCCTTTCCCACTTAGCGTACGCTTAGGGGCCTTAGTCGATGCTCTGGGCTGTTTCCCTCTCGACCATGGAGCTTATCCCCCACAGTCTCACTGCCGCGCTCTCACTTACCGGCATTCGGAGTTTGGCTAAGGTCAGTAACCCGGTAGGGCCCATCGCCTATCCAGTGCTCTACCTCCGGCAAGAAACACACGACGCTGCACCTAAATGCATTTCGGGGAGAACCAGCTATCACGGAGTTTGATTGGCCTTTCACCCCTAACCACAGGTCATCCCCCAGGTTTTCAACCCTGGTGGGTTCGGTCCTCCACGACCTCTTACAGCCGCTTCAACCTGCCCATGGCTAGATCACTCCGCTTCGGGTCTTGAGCGCGCTACTAAACCGCCCTATTCGGACTCGCTTTCGCTACGGCTTCCCCACACGGGTTAACCTCGCAACACACCGCAAACTCGCAGGCTCATTCTTCAAAAGGCACGCAGTCACGACCCACCAAGTAAACTTGATGAGCGACGCTCCCACGGCTTGTAGGCACACGGTTTCAGGTACTATTTCACTCCGCTCCCGCGGTACTTTTCACCATTCCCTCACGGTACTATCCGCTATCGGTCACCAGGGAATATTTAGGCTTAGCGGGTGGTCCCGCCAGATTCACACGGGATTTCTCGGGCCCCGTGCTACTTGGGTGTCTCTCAAACGAGCCGTTGATGTTTCGACTACGGGGGTCTTACCCTCTACGCCGGACCTTTCGCATGTCCTTCGCCTACACCAACGGTTTCTGACTCGTCTCACAGCCGGCAGACTGTGAAAGAGAGATCCCACAACCCCGCATGCGCAACCCCTGCCGGGTCTCACACACATACGGTTTGGCCTCATCCGGTTTCGCTCGCCACTACTCCCGGAATCACGGTTGTTTTCTCTTCCTGCGGGTACTGAGATGTTTCACTTCCCCGCGTTCCCTCCACACACCCTATGTGTTCAGATGTGGGTGACAGCCCATGACGACTGCCGGGTTTCCCCATTCGGAAACCCCCGGATCAAAGCCTGGTTGACGGCTCCCCGGGGACTATCGTGGCCTCCCACGTCCTTCATCGGTTCCTGGTACCAAGGCATCCACCGTGCGCCCTTAAAAACTTGGCCACAGATGCTCGCGTCCACTGTGCAGTTCTCAAACAACGACCAACCACCCATCACCCCC
>NZ_JBVJLW010000048.1:0-4181 GCF_055584525.1 Streptomyces sp. NPDC102514 | reverse complement strand
CGAGATACGGGCCGACCTCCACCTCGGCCTGCTCCAACTCGCCTGCAGCATCATCTGCTTGCGCCGCCTCCGAACATCATTCTGAAACGATCAGTAAAGACAAAAGACTGCGCAGTTCCCCGCGCCCCTATAGGGCTGCGCCGTCCCGCGCGCCCCTGCGAGTGGGGCTGCGCCCGTCGCCCCTCTTCGTCCTCAAACGCCGGACGGGCTGATTTTCAGCCCGTCCGGCGTTTGAGGACCGGGGGTTCGGGGGCGGAGCCCCCGAGTCTTTGACGGGACGGGTAGGGGCGGCGGGGGCGAGGAAACCCGGGCCTACGCCGGGCGCAGCCACACCGTCGCGAGGGGCGGCAGCGTCACGCGGATGCTGGCAGCGCGGCCGTCCCAGCCCTGCTCGTCCCGCTGCACGGGCTCGCCGTTCGCGACCCCACCCCCGCCGAAGCACAGCGCGTCCGTGTTCAGCACCTCCCGCCAGGCAGGCACATCGTCCGGCACCCCGAGCCGGTACTCGTGCCGTACGACCGGTGAGAAGTTGGAGACCGCGAGCAGTGGCGCCCCGTCCGCCCCGAAGCGCAGGAACGCGAAGACGTTGTCCTCGGCGGCGTCCCCGGCGACCCACGCGAACCCGGCGGGATCGGTGTCCCGTTCCCAGAGCGCACCGGAAGCCCGGTACTGAAGATTCAGCTCGCGGACGAGATCGCGTACACCCCGGTGGTCCGCCTCCGCCCCGTACGACGGATCCAGCAGTCCCCAGTCGGGCCCGTGCGCTTCCGACCACTCGGCGCCCTGGGCGAACTCCTGTCCCATGAACAGGAGTTGCTTGCCGGGGTGGGCCCACATGAAGCCCAGGTAGGCGCGGTGGGTGGCACGCTGCTGCCACCAGTCACCCGGCATCTTCGACACCAGCGACCGCTTGCCGTGGACGACCTCGTCGTGCGAGATCGGCAGGACGTAGTTCTCGCTGTACGCGTACACCATCGAGAACGTCATCTCGTCGTGGTGGTACTTGCGGTGCACGGGCTCGTGCTTGATGTACTCCAGCGAGTCGTGCATCCAGCCCATGTTCCACTTCAGCCCGAAGCCGAGACCGCCGTCGGTGGTGGGCCGGGTGACGCCGTCCCAGGCGGTCGACTCCTCCGCGATGGTCACGATCCCCGGCACCCGCCGGTACAGCGTCGCGTTCATCTCCTGGAGGAACGCCATCGCGTCGAGGTCCTCCCGGCCGCCGAAGACGTTCGGCGTCCACTGGCCGGAGTCCCGGGAGTAGTCGAGGTAGAGCATGGAGGCGACCGCGTCGACGCGCAGTCCGTCGATGTGGAACTCCTCGCACCAGTAGACGGCGTTGGCGACGAGGAAGTTGCGCACCTCCACGCGGCTGTAGTCGAACTCGTACGTGCCCCAGTCGGGGTGCTCGGCCCGCCGGTCGTCCCCGGGCTCGTACAGCGGCTCCCCGTCGAAGCGGCCCAGCGCCCAGTCGTCCTTCGGGAAGTGCGCCGGCACCCAGTCCATGATCACGCCGATGCCGGCCCGGTGCAGCGCGTCGACGAGGTACTTGAAGTCGTCGGGGGTGCCGAGCCGTGAGGTGGGGGCGTAGAAGCCGGTGACCTGGTAGCCCCATGAGCCGCCGAAGGGGTGCTCGGCGACCGGCATCAGCTCGACATGGGTGAAGCCGAGGTCGTTGACGTACGCGGGCAGCTCGTCCGCGAGCTGACGGTAAGTCAGGCCCGGTCGCCAGGAGGCGAGATGGACCTCGTACACGGAGAACGGCGCCTCGTGCACCGGCGTGTCCCCGCGCTGGGCCAGCCACTGCGCGTCGTTCCACTCGTAGTGCGAGGCGGTGACGACGGACGCCGTGTCGGGCGGCACCTCGGCGCGGCGGGCCATCGGGTCCGCCTTGAGGAACCGGTCGCCGTGCCGGGACGTGATCTCGAACTTGTACCGCGCGCCCTCGCCGACACCGGGCAGGAACAGCTCCCACACCCCGGCCGCGCCCAGCGAGCGCATCGGGAACTGCGTGCCGTCCCAGAACGTGAAGTCCCCGGCGACCCGCACCCCTTGCGCGTTCGGCGCCCACACCGTGAAACGGGTGCCCGCCACGCCCTGGTGCTCCATCGGCTCGGCCCCGAGCGCCCGCCACAGCTGCTCGTGGCGGCCCTCGCGGACGAGATGCAGATCCAGCTCGCCGAGCGCGGGCAGGAAGCGGTACGGATCGTCCACCTTCAGCTCGACACCGCCCGCGTATCTGACCACCAGCGTGTACTCGGGAACCGCGTCGAGCGGCAGCACCCCGGAGAAGAGGCCGTCGCCCTCGCTGTCCAGCAGCATCCGCAGTCCGTCCGGCAGCGCCACCGCCACGGACTCGGCGAACGGCCGCAGCGCACGGACGATGACGCCCTCCGCCACCGGATGCGCCCCGAGCAGCGCGTGCGGATCGTGATGGGTGCCCGACAGCAGCCGCTCCCGGTCCGTCACCTCCATCGAGGACACCGGCGGTCGCCCGCCGGGTCCCCCCGGCCCCGGTGCGGAGGGACCGGCCTCGACGGACCGGACGTCCTCGGACGGCGGCGGGGTCAGGGGTACGGAGATATCGCGGGCTGCCACGGTTTTCAGCCTCCTTGAGCGCTGTGGAAGGAGTGGAAGGAAGGAACAGGCGTGTGCGGACCGCCGGACGGTGCCGGGGCGTGCTCGGCGAGCCGGGCGATCGCCGCCATCGGCACGGGCAGCCAGTCGGGCCGGTGCCGTGCCTCGTACAGGGCTTCGTACACGGCCCGGTCGGTCTCGTGCGCCCGCAGCAACGCGCCCTGCGCACGCGGGTCCCACCGCGCCTGTACGGCGTATCCCGCGCAGTAGGCGTCACGGCAGCGCCGGGCCCACTCGGGACGCCACGGGTGGCGGCTGCGGGCCGCGTAGTCGAAGGACCGCAGCATGCCCGCGACATCGCGTACGGGGGACTGCGGCTGCCGGCGTTCGGCGATGGGGCGGGCCGGTTCGCCCTCGAAGTCGATGACGGACCAGCGCTCCCCGGCCCACAGCACCTGACCGAGATGCAGATCGCCGTGGATCCGCTGCACCGGGCGGCCCGAGTCGAGGGCGGCCAGCTCGTCGAAGGCACCCCGCAGTCCGTCCACATGGGGCAGCAGCTCCGGCACCGACCGGCTCGTCGTGTCGAGGCGTTCGATCATCGCGGCCGCGAGCCGTCTGTTCCCGTCCGCGGTGGGCGCGCCGAGGGCGAACGCGGCAGCCAGCGCGAGATGCACCTCGGCGGTCGCGCGCCCCAGTTCGTACGCCTCCTCCCGGAAGTCCCGTCCCGCGGTGAGCGATTCGAGCGCCAGGGTCCAGCCGTCGACGGCGTCCGGCAGGAACGGCTGGAGCACACCGAGCGTCGCGGGCTGCGGCTCCGAGGTACGGAACCACGCCACGGGGGCCGGTACCCGGGTGCACCCCTGGCGGGCCAGGGCCCAGGGAACCTCCAGGTCCGGGTTGATGCCGGGCCTGACCCGCCGGAAGATCTTGAGGATGTACGCGTTCCCGTACACCAGGCTGGTGTTGGACTGCTCCACGTCGAGCAGCCGCGGTGTCAGACCGGCGGGGACGGTGACCTTCGCGTCCCGCTCGAACCGCAGCGGGCCCGCCGTTCCCGGTGTACGCAGCCGCTCCAGGAGCAGGTCCGCCGACCGCGGTTCCTGCAGGGCGTCGTACACCGTCAGACCGGCCAGCGGCCCCTGACTCGCCCGCCCGATCCGGGCGTGGGCGAGCCGGGGAGGCAGGACCTCGCCGACACCGAGGAGCAGCTGGTAGCAGTCCCCGGGCCGGGAAGGGGAGGAGCCGTCCCCGGTGCTCACCAGGAGGTGCAGGCAGGCCGGATGGAGCTCGGTCACCGAGAGCAGGGAGAGGTCCGTGACCCGCCGGCCCTTGCCCGCGAACCACCGTTGTTCGGGCAGCCATGCCTGAAGCAGGTCGGCGAGCGATGTCAGCAGGTGGGCCGGACTGTGGCCGCTGGGGCGGGGTGCTACGACCTTGCACATGTCGACCCGTCCTTTCAGGAGCACACCGTCAATCGGCGACTGGTGAGCGGAGTGACGTCCTTGTGGAGGCGGAACCAGTAGAAGCCGTGGCCGGCGAGGGTGAGGAGGTAGGGGAGTTCGCCGATGGCGGGGAAGCGGACGCCGCCGATGAGTTCGACG
>NZ_JBVJLW010000047.1:0-11471 GCF_055584525.1 Streptomyces sp. NPDC102514 | reverse complement strand
TCACCGGCCTCCACGTCTACGCAACCGCGCACGGCATCGCTCTCACGACAGAGACAAAACCACCGTGTTGATTCTTTACGAGCCCTTAGGGGGTGCTTCGAAAGCCCCGCACAGCACCCACGGCGCCCCGCCGGGAGGCCGGTTCGTTGTCTGCGGGTGCGTGGGGGCCGGGCGCGCAGTTCCCCGCGCCCCTACAGGGCGCCGGGGGCCGGGGGCCGGGTCAGACCCTGGTCTCCGGGGCGTACGTGCCGAAGCTCCAGATGTTGCCCTCGACGTCCCGGGCCATGTAGTCCCGTGAGCCGTAGTCCTGGTCCGTCGGGGGCATCAGGATCTCCGCCCCGTGGTCCACGGCCCGCTGGTGGTGTGCGTCCACGTCGTCCACGACGACGTACACCCCGGTGGGGCCCGCGCTCTTCATGGCCTCGTCGAAGCGGCTGCCGGTGCCCTTGGAGCCCAGCATCACCGCGCCGTTGCCCTGCACCAGCTCGGCGTGCACCACCTTGCCCTCCTCGTCCTCGTACACCGACGCCTCGGTGAAGCCGAAGGCCTCCGAGAGCTGCCTGATCGCGGACTTCGCGTCCGCGTACAGCAGCGTCGGGTAGATGCTCGGGCGTCCGCTGTCCGTACCGGCCATGCCGATCACTCCTTCCGGTCCCCGCTGTCCTGCCCCACCGCTGGGACAGCACCTGAATGTGACCTGCCCCACAGTCTGGCACCCGGCACTGACAACGCCCCGCGAACACCCGGCGAACGGCCGACGAGTGGCCGGGAACGACCCCGGGGCGCTCAGCGGAAGGTGTCGCAGCGGGCCATGTCCCCGGTGCGCTGGCCCTGGCGGAACCACTGCTGCCGCTGCGCGGCCGACCCGTGCGTCCAGGACTCCGGCGTCACCCGGCCCTGGAACCGCTCCTGGATCCGGTCGTCGCCCACGGCCGCCGCCGCGTCCAGCCCGTCACGGATGTCGGCCTCCGTGAGGCTGGTGATCAGCGGCCGGCCCGTCGACTCGTCCTTCGTGGTCGTCGCGTGGTGCGCCCACACGCCCGCGTAGCAGTCGGCCTGCAGCTCGACCCGTACCGCGTTGCTGTTCGCGCCGGTCCGCCCGTCCTGGGAGCGGCTCAGGGTCCCCATCAGGTCCTGCACGTGGTGCCCGTACTCGTGCGCCACCACGTACGCCTGCGCGAACGGGCCGCCGCTGGAGCCGAACTTGGTCCGCAGCTCGTCGAAGAAGCCCAGGTCCAGATAGACCTTCCGGTCACCCGGGCAGTAGAAGGGCCCGACCGCCGAGGTCGCCGACCCGCAGGCCGTACCGACCCGGTCGCTGAAGAAGACGGTCGGCGACCGCGTGTACGTACCGCCGCGGCGCTCGAACTCCTGAGCCCAGAAGTCCTGGACGCTGTTGACGACCGCCACGATGCGGCAGTCGTCCCTGGTGTTCGCGTCCCGTCCGGTACGGCACGTCTGCTGCACCTGGGCCAGGGACGAGGCGCTCGCCCCGGGTTCCTCGTCACCGGAGGACAGGCCCAGCTGGTCGGGCCCCACACCGAAGAAGAGACCCAGCAGGAGGGCGATCAGACCGGCGACGCCGCCGCCCACCGTGGCCCTGCCGCCGGGGATCCGGCTGCCGCGCACATCCTGCACCTCGGAGGTGTCCAGGCCGGCGTCGTCGTCGAACTGCATGGGCGCTCCACCCTCCGCGGGCCGTCGTCCCCCTGGCGTCATCCTCGCCCGCTCCCCGCGGCGCGGCGCCGGGCGGCGGGCCGAACGGGGGACGAAAGAGGGCCCGGCACGGCCGGCCGCGGGGCAATGAGCGTCACACCCCCGAACACCCGCACACAGAAAAAGTGGTTGCATCGCCCCGTTAGACTTGGCCCATGGCCATTCTCCTCGTGCATTAGACGGCGTGAACGCCCTCAGCCGCCCGCCCCGTCAACAACCCTGCCCAGGAGTCTGTCCGTGATTTCCGCTTCCGGTATCGAACTGCGTGCCGGCGCCCGCATGCTCATCGAGTCCGCCACCTTCCGCATCACCAAGGGCGACCGCATCGGCCTGGTCGGCCGCAACGGCGCGGGCAAGACCACGCTCACCAAGGTCCTCGCAGGTGAGGGCACCCCCGCCGCGGGCACCGTCGCCCGCTCCGGCGAGGTCGGCTACCTCCCGCAGGACCCGCGCACCGGCGACCTCGACATGCTGGCCGGCGACCGCGTCCTGTCCGCGCGCGGCCTGGACACCCTGATCCGCAAGATGCGCGAGAACGAACAGCGCATCGCGAACGGCTCGGGCGCCACTCGCGAGAAGGCCATGCGGCAGTACGAGCGCCAGGAGACGGAGTTCCTCACCAAGGGCGGGTACGCCGCCGAGGCCGAGGCCGCCACCATCGCCGCCGCGCTCAACCTCCCCGACCGGGTGCTCGGCCAGCCCCTCCATACGCTCTCCGGCGGTCAGCGCCGCCGTATCGAGCTGGCCCGCATCCTCTTCTCGGACGCGGACACCCTGCTCCTCGACGAGCCCACGAACCACCTCGACGCCGACTCCATCGTCTGGCTGCGCGACTACCTGAAGACGTACCGCGGCGGCTTCATCGTGATCTCCCACGACGTCGACCTGGTCGAGACGGTCGTCAACAAGGTGTTCTACCTCGACGCCAACCGCGCCCAGATCGACGTCTACAACATGGGCTGGAAGCTGTACCAGCAGCAGCGCGAGGCCGACGAGAAGCGCCGCAAGCGCGAGCGGCAGAACGCCGAGAAGAAGGCCACCGCCCTGCACTCGCAGGCCGACAAGATGCGCGCCAAGGCCACCAAGACCGTCGCCGCGCAGAACATGGCCAAGCGGGCCGACAAGCTCCTCGCGGGCCTGGAGGCCGAGCGCAAGTCCGACAAGGTCGCCAAGCTGCGCTTCCCCGACCCGTCGCCCTGCGGCAAGACCCCGCTGATGGCGGAGGGACTGTCCAAGTCGTACGGCTCCCTGGAGATCTTCACCGACGTCGACCTGGCCATCGACAAGGGCTCCCGCGTCGTCATCCTCGGCCTGAACGGCGCCGGCAAGACGACCCTGCTGCGCCTCCTCGGCGGCGCGGAGAAGCCCGACACCGGCCAGATCATCGAGGGCCACGGCCTCAAGCTCGGCTACTACGCGCAGGAGCACGAGACCCTCGACCCGCAGCGCACGGTCCTGGAGAACATGCGCTCCGCGGCCCCCGACCTCGACCTCGTCCAGGTCCGCAAGACGCTCGGCTCGTTCCTGTTCTCCGGAGACGACGTCGACAAGCCGGCCTCCGTCCTCTCCGGCGGCGAGAAGACCCGTCTCGCGCTCGCCACCCTCGTGGTGTCGTCCGCGAACGTCCTGCTCCTCGACGAGCCGACGAACAACCTCGACCCGGCCAGCCGCGAGGAGATCCTCGGCGCGCTGCGCACCTACAAGGGCGCCGTCGTCCTCGTCACCCACGACGAGGGAGCCGTCCAGGCGCTCCAGCCGGAGCGGATCATCCTGCTGCCCGACGGCGTCGAGGACCTGTGGGGTGCCGATTACGCGGACCTCGTGGCCCTCGCCTGAGCGGTTCGAGGTATTTGATCGTTTGACTGATCCACTGGCTGATCCACTTCGTATGGATCATTCGGCCGATCCGTGATCCATCATCTGAGTGAGATCTCCTCGTACCGAGGTGTGTCCTACACGCATTTCCCGGCCGGGTTCTTCGTCCTCGAAGGCCCGGCCGTCGCGCGTCGCTGACCTGGACCTTCGTCCGCGAACTCGTTCGGTGGTCCGGACGGGAAGCGGATGGAATGCAGAATTCCGCTCATGGTGACGGGCTTCCACGGCGCAAGCTCGTCCCACCGACCTTGCCGAATGGGTGGCCAGGACGCTCATGAGGGGTGATCATGAGAAGTCCAGAGCGCACTTCCGCTGAGGAGGCACGGGTGGCCGAGACTCTGAAGAAGGGCAGCCGGGTAACCGGCGCCGCGCGCGACAAGCTCGCGGCAGACCTGAAGAAGAAGTACGACTCCGGTGCGAGCATTCGGGCACTGGCCGAGGAGACCGGCCGCTCGTATGGCTTCGTGCACCGGATGCTCAGTGAGTCGGGCGTCACGCTCCGTGGGCGTGGCGGAGCGACGCGAGGCAAGAAGTCCGCGTCGGCCTGACGCCGGACGGCTCCTCGTTTCTCCGATGGTGACCACCCGGTCGGTCCCTTGACCGCCCGGGTGGTTACTGTGCAGTCACTTAAGGGTGTGCCCGTACGGCACCCCCGCTGACCGCACTCATCGGAGGCGCCCTCATGGCTTCGTTCGACTCGCTGCTCGACAAGGACGGCGTACGGCTCACCGTCGACGACGCGATCGCCACGGTGACGCTGACCAACCCGGCCAAGCGCAACGCGCAGAGCCCCGCTCTGTGGCGGGCGCTGGCCGAGGCCGGTCGGCTGCTGCCGGGCACCGTCCGGGTCGTCGTGCTGCGCGGCGAAGGCAAGTCCTTCTCCGCGGGGCTCGACCGGCAGGCGTTCACGCCCGAGGGCTTCGACGGCGAGCCGTCCTTCATCGATCTCGCACGCGGTTCCGACGCCGAACTCGACGCGGCCATCGCCGAGTACCAGGACGGGTTCACCTGGTGGCGGCGGAGCGACATCGTGTCCATCGCCGCCGTGCAGGGACACGCCATCGGCGCGGGCTTCCAGCTCGCGCTCGCCTGCGACCTGCGCGTCGTCGCCGACGACGTGCAGTTCGCCATGCGCGAGACCGGCCTGGGCCTCGTCCCCGACCTCACGGGTACGCATCCGCTGGTGGGGCTCGTCGGCTACGCCCGTGCGCTGGAGATCTGTGCGACGGGGCGGTTCGTGGAGGCGGAGGAGGCGCAGCGGACCGGGCTCGCGAACGTCGCCGTGCCCGTCGATCGGCTCGACGCCGCGGTGGGTGAACTGGCCGCCGCGCTGCTGGCCGCGCCGCGGGACGCCCTTGTCGAGACGAAGGCGCTGCTTCAGGGGGCGGCTGGGCGTACGTACGAGGAGCAGCGCGTTGCCGAGCGGGGGGCTCAGGGGCGGCGGCTGCGGGATCTTGCGGGGCTTTCCGACTGAGGGGGTTGCCCTCCCGGCGGGTGGCATTCCCGAGGGGGGTGCTCCGCGGGTTGGGGGATTGTGCGGGTTCGGTGGGGGTCGGTCGCGCAGTTCCCCGCGCCCCTTGCGGTGGTGGGACCACGGGTTGGGGGATTGTGCGGGTCCGGTGGGGGCTTGTCGCGCAGTTCCCCGCGCCCCTTAAGGGGCTGGGGCTGCGGGTCGGGAACGTGTGCGGGGTCGGTGGGGGCTTGTCGCGCCGTTCCTCGCGCCCCTTGCGGGGCTCTAGGGGGCCGGGGTCACCGCTGTCACCAGTACTGCTGCTGACGGGTGGTCCGGGAGTGAGTTGGTGATGGTGTTGCGGACCGCCGCGGCCGTGTCCAGAGTGCGCGCGGTCGTGTCCACCGCGATCTCCACCTGGACGTGACGGCGGGGGAGCGCCGTGTCGCTGTGGAGTTCCGTGATGCGTGCCTTGCTCGGCAGGGCCGTCACCGCCGGGACGGCGAGAGCGGCGGCCGCCACGCGGGACTCGTCCGTACCGGGCGAGGGACGCGGTCCGGCGGTGGGCACGGGACCGGAGTCGGCGGGCTCCGGCGGACCTCCGCCCTCCTCCAGCAGGCCCGTCACCCGCAGGTCCACCTCCGTGACCGTCAGACCGAGCGTGTCCACCGCCGTCGCGGTGAGGGCCGCGCGGAGCCGGGACGCGGCCGCCGGCAACGGCTCGGTCGGCAGGGCCGCGAACTCCGCGTCGATACGCAGCGGCCCCGGCGGCAGCGCGCTCGGCGGCGGGGGCACAGCGGGCTCGGACGCCCCGTCCGGGTCGGCTAGGGCGAGGCGCAGCGAACCGAGGCGTACGCCCCGCACCGGCCGCACCGCCCGGCGCAGTACGGCGACGGCCGCCGCCTCCGTGATCCACGCGCCGTCACCCGGCCCGCCCAACGGCAGCAGTCTGCCCAGGCCGAGCTGTTGCCTTACTGCTTGCGTCCATCGGTCCGCAGTCATGGTTCCAGCGTGCCGCATCCCTGGCGCGCGACCCGGCAACCCGTCTTAATGTGGGCGAAGAGGCCCACCGAAAGGGGATGCACGGCGATGAGCGACACGACTCAGCGCAATCGGCCGGAGAGCCCGGAGGCCGAACAGCCGGATCAGCAGCAGCTCAGGAAGACCGCTGTGACCAAGCGTGGCGGCGGCGACCCGGCGACCCGGGGGCGTACCACCATCGCCGACGGGGTCGTCGAGAAGATCGCCGGTCTCGCCGCCCGGGACGTCCTGGGCGTGCACGCCATGGGCAGCGGGATCTCGCGGACCTTCGGTGCCGTCCGCGACCGGGTCCCCGGCGGAAGCGCGAAGTCCGTCACGCGCGGTGTGAAGGCCGAGGTCGGTGAGGTGCAGACCGCGCTCGACCTGGAGATCGTCGTCGACTACGGCGTGTCCATCGCCGATGTCGCCCGTGACGTACGGGAGAACGTCATCGCGGCCGTCGAGCGCATGACGGGCCTTGAGGTCGTCGAGGTCAACATCGCGGTCAGCGATGTCAAGCTGCCGGAGGAAGAGGACGAGGAACCGGAGAACCGGCTCCAGTGACCGATCTGCTGAGGAGCGCACCATGAGCATGGCCGTGATCGGCATGATCGCCGGAATGGCGCTGGGATTCGCCGGGTACTTCGGCGGGTTCGGCGCGTTCCTCCTGGTGGCCGCACTGGGCGCCATCGGCTTTGTCGTGGGCCGCTTCCTGGAGGGGGACCTGGATCCCGGTGACTTCTTCCGGTCCCGCGGCACCCGCGACGACCGCCGGCGGTGACGCGCGTGTCCGAAGCCGTCGCGCCCGGCGAGCGGGGCGCCACGAAGATCGCCGACCGGGTCGTCGCGAAGATCGCCGCGCAGGCGGCCCGGGAGGCGCTCGACGTGCTGCCTCCCGGCGCGTCGCCCCCGCACGCCGCGGTCGTCGTCCACCAGGACGTCGCCCGCGTCAGTGTCAGCCTCGAACTCGGCTACCCCTGTGACATCGGCGGCCGGTGCGGTGCCGTGCGTCGTCAAGTAACTCAGCGGGTAGAGGCGTTGGCGGGAATGAAAGTTCCCGAGGTCGCCGTCCAGGTGGAGCGACTGCACTCCGCGCAGACGCGTGGGGCGGTACAGGGGAGGACGCAATGAGCGAGCCCCGGGGCTCCGAGAGCACCCGACAGCTGCCCGTCATCGAGAAGACCGCCGGGAACGAACTGGGCCAGTCCACCTCCGCCGCCGACTACACACCCCTGCCGACCCTCGACGACGCCGAGGACGGCAACGGCCGGTTCTGGTCGGCCCGCCGCATCCCCGCGGCCGTCCTCGCGCTGCTCGTCCTGGCCGCCGCGGGACTCCTGCTGTACGACGTCGTCGCCGTCCGCGCCGACCGGCCCGCCATGCACTGGCGCAAATCGCTGGCCCGTGAACTCGCCGAGCGGCCCCTGGACGACACCTGGGTGCTCGTCGGCGCCGGGGTCGCGACCGCCCTGGGCCTGTGGCTGCTCGTCCTCGCCACGACCCCGGGACTGCGCGACATCCTGACGATGCGGCGCGCCCACTCCGACGTACGGGCCGGCCTGCACCGCAACGCCGCCGCGACGGTGCTGCGCGACCGGGCCATGGAGGTGTCCGGCGTGCAGTCGGTCCGGGTCCGGATGAGGCGCCGGAAGGCCGACGTCCGCGCGGTCTCGCACTTCCGTGAACTCGACGACGTACGCGCCGACCTGGACGCCACGCTCGCCGAAGGCGTCAGGGGGCTCGGTCTCGTCCGGCGGCCCGCGCTGTCGGTGCGGGTCGCCCGGCCGGGCCGGAAGGGGTGAACGGCATGCCGAGGGTCGTGAACCGGGTCCTGCTGGGCCTCGCGGGTCTGCTCCTGGTCGTGCTCGGCGGCTCCGTGCTCGCCGTGGGCCTCGGCGTGGCCCCGCCGTCGTGGTGGATCCACGACGGCCGGCACGACGTCCTGCTGAGCGACGCCGACCGGGCGCGCTGGCGGGCCGACGGCTGGTGGTGGCCGGCCGTCATCGCCGCGCTGGCGGTGGCCGTGCTGCTCGCCCTGTGGTGGCTTACGGCCGTCCTGCGCCGGCGTCGGCTGGCCGAGGTGCTGGTCGACACCGGCGACGGCGAGGGCGCGCTGCTGCGGGGCCGGGCCCTGGAGGGCGTACTGACCGCGGAGGCGGGCGCGTTGGAAGGGGTACGGAGTGCGCAGGCGTCCCTCGTCGGCCGCCGCAGCACCCCCGAGGCGAGAGTCCGCCTGCTCCTGGAACCCCATGCAGCCCCCGCCGAAACCCTGACCGCCCTGACGACGGAAGCCCTGACCCACGCCAAGGACTCGGCCGGCCTCACCTCACTCCCGGCGGAGGTACACCTACGCGCCGCAAAACACAGCGCGGACCGAGTCAACTGACCCGCACCCCGTCGCTTTCAGGGGCGCGGGGAACGGCGCGCTCAGCCCCCACACTCCCGCAGCCGTACAACGGACCCGCAGCGGTGTCTTCAGGGGCGTGGGGAACTGCGCAATCGGTCAGGGCCACCCCCACCGGGCCCGCGGCGACAGCACACCCCGCCGCCGCAGGCGTACCGCCGGGTTCAGAACAGGGTTCAGAACCCGCTCCGCGCCCCACCGTCCACCGGCACCATGACCCCCGTCAGATAGGACGCCGCAGGCGACAGAAGAAACGCGGCCGTCCGCCCGAACTCCTCCGGCCTCCCGTACCGCCGCAACGGAATCCGCGCCTCATGCGCGGCCCGAGTGGCCTCGGGATCAGCCGAATACCCGTCCAGCTCGCGCACGCGATCCGTGTCGATCCGCGCAGGCAGCACCCCCACCACCCGGATCCCCCGCGGACCCAGCTCGTCGGAGAGGGACTTGGCGAACCCGGCGAGCCCGGGCCGCAGCCCGTTGGAGATGGTCAGCCCCGCGATCGGCTCGTACACCGACCCGGACAGCACGAACCCGATGACCCCACCCTCGCCCAGCTCGGCGGCAGCCGCCCGCGCCAGCCGCACCGCGCCGAGGAACACGGACTCGAACCCCGCCTGCCACTGCTCGTCGGTGTTGTCGGCGACGAAGCCCGGCGGCGGCCCGCCGACGCTGATCAGGATGCCGTCGAAGCCGCCGAACCGCTCACGCGCGGCCGCGATCAGACTCGCCGGCGCCGAGGGGTCGGCGTTGTCCACGGCCACCCCGTGGGCGTTCGGCCCGAGCGCCGTCGCCGCCTCGGCCACCGTCTTCGCGTCGCGCCCGCTGACGATCACCTTCGCGCCGTCGGCGACGAGTTCACGCGCGGAGGCGTGGCCCAGGCCGCGCGTTGCTCCGGTGACGACGTAGACACGGTCCTTCAGTCCAAGATCCATGGCTCCTATCCTGCCTCGTCCGCTCCCGCCCCGTCCCCCGCGTCGTCGAACAGCGTGAGAGCGGTGCCCACCAGACCGATGTGGCTGAACGCCTGCGGAAAGTTGCCGAGCTGGTGTCCGGCCACGGGGTCGTACTCCTCCGCCAGCAGTCCCACGTCGTTGCGGAGCGCGATCAGCCGCTCGAACAGGGCGAGGGCCTCCTTCGTACGCCCCGTCAGATGCAGCGCGTCCGCCAGCCAGAACGAGCAGACGAGGAACGAACCCTCGCCGCCGGGCAGCCCGTCGACATCCCTGAGGTCCGACCCGGACGGCTCCGAACCGTGCGGGCCGGAGCCGTCGAGGGACGCGTCATAACGGTGTACGAAGCCGTCGCGGGCGAGTTCCGAGCGCACCGCGTCGACCGTGCCGACCACCCGCGGATCGTCCGGCGGCAGGAAGCCGAGGCGGGGGATGAGCAGCAGCGCGGCGTCCAGTTCACGGGAGCCGTAGGACTGCGTGAACGTGTTCCGCTCCGGGTCGAAGCCGCGCTCGCACACCTCCCGGTGCACCTCGTCTCGCATCGCGCGCCACTTGTCGACGTCGCCGTCCAGCCCGGGGTTCTCCTCCAGGGTGCGTACCGTCCGGTCGGCGGCGACCCACGCCATCACCTTCGAGTGCACGAAGTGCCGGCGCGGCCCGCGGACCTCCCACAGGCCCTCGTCGGGCTTGCGCCACGCCGTGTGCAGGAAGTCCATCAGGGCCTGGTGCAGGCGCCACATGTCCGGTTCGGCGGGCAGCCCCGCGTGCTGCGCCAGCGTGAGGGAGTCGATCACCTCCCCGTACACGTCGAGCTGCAGCTGCCGTACGGCGTCGTTGCCGATCCGCACCGGCGCCGAGCCGTGGAATCCGGGCAGCCACGCCAGTTCGTACTCGGGGATCCGCCGCTCGCCCGCCAGCCCGTACATGATCTGCAGGTCCGCCGGATCGCCCGCGACCGCGCGCAGCAGCCAGTTGCGCCATGCCTCCGCCTCCTCCTGGTAGCCGCACGCGAGCAGCGCGCCCAGGGTGAGCGTGGAGTCCCGCAGCCAGCAGTAGCGGTAGTCCCAGTTGCGGACGCCGCCGATCTCCTCGGGCAGGGAGGTCGTGGGGGCCGCGACGATGCCGCCGCTCGGCGCGTACGTGAGGGCCTTGAGGGTGATCAGCGAGCGGACGACCGCGTCGCGGTGCGGTCCGTCGTAGCGGCAGCGGGCCGCCCAGGCCTGCCAGTCGTCGACGCTGTGCTCCAGCGCCTCGAACGGGTCGACCAGATCGGGGCGCGGCTCGTGCGAGGGATGCCAGGTCAGGACGAAGGCGACCTTCTCGCCCTCGGCGACCGTGAACTCCGAGTGCGTACCGAAGTCCTCGCCCCAGGTGTGCACCTCGGGTTCGCTGCGCAGCCACACCGAGTCGGGGCCCGCCACGGCGACCCGGTGGCCGTCGGATTTGCGGACCCACGGGACGACCGAGCCGTAGTCGAAGCGCAGGCGCAGGGTGCTGCGTACGGTGACGCGGCCCCTGAGGCCCTCGACGATCCGTACGACGTCGGGGGCGCGGTCGCGCTGCGGCATCAGGTCGGTGACGCGGACCGAGCCGTCCTCGGTGTCCCACTCGGTGTCGAGCACGAGGGTGTCGGGCCGGTACGCCCGCCGCGTGCAGGTGTCCGCTCCCTTCGGCGCGAGCCGCCAGTGTCCGTTGTCGTCGTCGCCCAGCAGTTTCGCGAAGCAGGCGGCGGAGTCGAAGCGGGGGAGGCAGAGCCAGTCGACGGAGCCGTCCTGGCCTACCAGGGCGGCGGTCTGGTGGTCGCCGATGAGCGCGTAGTCCTCGATGGATGGGTGCACGTGGTGCGGGTTCCCTGGGGATCCCGCGATCAACCTTTGCGGTTGGGGCGCTGGGCCCCATGCCGGGGACGGGTTTCGGGTGCGGGCCCGGTGGGGGCTGGCCGCGCAGTTCCCCGCGCCCCTTAAGACGACGTTTCACTTGGTGAGGCGGCGGTGGTTGATCAGGCTGGTGGCGATGGCGGTGAAGGCCAGGAAGTGTTCGGGCTTGCGTTCGTAGC
>NZ_JBVJLW010000046.1:0-14070 GCF_055584525.1 Streptomyces sp. NPDC102514 | reverse complement strand
CCCCGCGGAGCGGGCTATGCCCTGCTGGCGCAGGGCATAGAGCGCGAATTGCGCAAGCGCAATTCAAAATTCCCGCGTAAACGCGGGAATGGAATTCCGTAAACGGAATTCCGAACGGAATGCAATTCGCGCAAGCGCGAATTGGAGGCGACCGCGCAAGCGCGATCACCGAGGCTGGCTAGAGGGGGTGCATCACGCGCGGGCCTGTGTAGCTACTGGGAATCCCAGCTACCACCCCCGCAACGGATGTGACGGACCATCGGCCTGACAGGATGCCGGCCCCCACTGCAGTGACGGGCTCCGCTGCGCTCCACCCGAACCCCTCCCCCATCCCCAAACCCGCCCCGACGTGTTAACCAATATCCTGCCAGCATACAGGACAACGGGCCGATCGTGGGCGGGAATGAGCCATGTATCACTCTGGGGGGCGAAGTTGGCGCGCGAGTGATGCATCACGGGGAAGCACTGTGTAGAGTCTGGGATCTGACACCATATCCTAGCGCCGCGCACCTTGCGCCGGAATTCTCTTTCTGATTACGCGCCGCTTTCCGCGAAAAGGAGAACACGGGGCATGGCCGTGAAACTGCGTGACCACCAGATCGAAGCTGTTGCCGCCATTGTGCGCGGTTTCGATGTTCCGCCGGGTGGTATTCCCTGGAATGGTCTTCGTGGGCAAGTGCACGCCGCGTGTGGGACGGGGAAGACCATCATGGCTGCCGCGTCGGCGAAACGGCTTGTGCCCAGGGGGCGTGTGCTCGTGCTGGTGCCGACGCTGGATCTGCTGGCGCAGACGGTGAGGGCGTGGCACGAGGCCGGGCACAAGGGGCCGGCGGTGGCGGTGTGTTCTCTCCAGGACGACCCGGAGCTGTGGTCGTTGAAGGTGCGCTCCACGACGAACCCGATCCAGTTGGCGCTGTGGCACGGCTCCGGGCCCGTGACCATCTACGCCACCTACGCGTCGCTGGGGGTGCTGGCGGAGGCGTTCGAGGGTGTCTACGGTCAGAAGCTTGATCCAGTAGACCTCGCGGTGGTTGATGAGGCCCACAGGACAAGTGGGTCGATGGGTAAGGCGTGGGCGGATATCCATGACCAGACCGTCATCCCGGCGTACAGGCGGCTGTACCTGACGGCGACGCCGCGAATCTGGGAGGAGCGGCTCAGCCGGGAGGTTGCTGAGGGGGTGCGGGATCCGCTGCCGAGGGAGATGGCGGCCTCCATGGATGACGAGAAGATCTTCGGCCCCGTCCTGTACAAGCTCTCGCTCGCCTCTGCCGTCTCCCGAGGCTTGCTGGCGCGGTATCAGATCATCGTCCTGGAGCTGAAGGACCCCGTGGTCACCCCTGAACGGCTGATGGGCGAGGAGCGGCGCAGCGAAGAGGTGCGCGGTCAGCGGCTGGGAGCCTTGCAGGCCGCGCTCCTGCACACCATGAGCCAGCACAACCTGCAGACGTGCATCACGTTCCATCATCGGACGATCGAGGCGCAGGCGTACGCGGAGGGCTTGGAGCGCGTCGCGGCGAAACTGCACGCCGACCAGCCCGAGACGTACCCCGCTCGGATTTGGGCGGACTGGCTGTGCGGCGAACACGTCCCCGAGCGGCGGCGGGAGGTCCTGGGTTCGTTCAGGTCGACGGCGCAGCGAGCTGTGCTGTCGAACTGTCGTGTTTTGGGCGAGGGTGTCGATATTCGAAGCGTGGATTCGGTTGCCCTACTTGACCCCAAGGGAGCGCCGCACGACATCGTCCAGGCCATCGGGCGGGCTTTGCGTCAGAAGCCCGGACAGGGCAAGCTCGCCTCCCTGATCGTGCCCGTCTTCCTCCAGCCCGGAGAGCAGCCGGAGGACATGTTCACCTCCGGCTCCTACCGGCCTCTGGTGAAAGTCCTGGAGGGCCTGCGGGCCCACGATGAAGAGGCCGTGGAACTGCTCGCCATCCCCCAGGAACCTCAGAAAGACGTCGCGCAGCCGTCCGTGAACATCGGCGTCGCACCGGAAGACGGCGAAGAAGAAGCCCGTCTGCTGCTCCGTTTCGCCTCTCCACGTGACCCGGTGATGGTCGCGGACTGGGTGTCCTTCAACGTCATCGACACCGAACGCCAGGACTGGGCCCGCGGCTGGGCAAAACTGAAGACATACGTCGAACGGGTCGGGAACGCGAGGGTGCCCTACGGACACCGCGAGGGCGCAACACCCCTAGGACAGTGGGTCGCGGAGCAACGACGCGCGTACGGAGCCGGGGAGATGAACGGGCAGCGCGCCCAGCGCCTGGAGCGGCTCGGCATGGTCTGGTCGATGGCCGATGAAAGGTTCCAGGAGAACCTGGAAGCCGCCAAGGCCTACCACGAACAGCACTGGACACTCTGCGCACCACGGACCGCCAGCGCACTGGACAGACCCTTGGGAATGTGGCTCGCGAATTTGCGGCGTCCAGGCGCGCTGGACGACCACCCCGAATGGAAGACAGCACTCGAAACCGTCGACGAAGACTGGAACCCCGAGTGGCCGGCGGACTGGCAACGCCACTACGCCGCACTACGCGAACTCGTACGCGACGAAGACGGCCAGGCCGACGTCCTGCCCGGCCTCACAGTCCACGGCATGGACATCGGGAAATGGCTGACCCGGCAGCAGAAACTGGCAGTCTGGCAAGCCCTTCACGACGGGCAACGCGAACGCCTGGAGCGGCTCGGCATCACGCCGCTCGCCCCGGAACCGGAAGAGCCCGCGAAGCCGTCCACGGCGCCCACGGGGGCCTTCGAGAAGGGCGTTGCGGCCTTGGCGCAGTACAAAGCCCGGGAAGGCTCTGTGACGGTCCCCAGGGGCCACATAGAGCGGCTGGAGGACGGCACGGAGGTCAAGCTCGGAGTGTGGATCATGAACCAGAAGGGCCGCCGCGCAAAGCTGACCGCCGACAAGCTTCAGCAGCTCGCCGACCTCGGACTGGAGTGGGCGTAGCCGTGTGAGATTCAGCGGGTGGTGTTTTCGGCGCGCATCATGCGGCGCAGGCCGGTTCGGGCGGCGGCGAGGTCCTCTTCGAGTGAGGCGGTGTGGCCGCGGAGGACGGCGTTTTCTTCGGTGGCGTGCTGGAGCTGGTCGGCGAGCTGGTGGTTGTGGTGGGTCAGTTCCTCGAGGCGGTGGGCCAGGTCGGGGGCGTGGAGGGTATCGAGCTGCTGTCCTAGCTGATGGCGCAGGGCGTCGCGTAGGCGGTCTCGTTCCTGGCGGAGATCTTTGATCTCTTGGCGTGCGAGGTGGAGTTCCGCGCGTAGCCCTGCGGGGGTGATGGTGGGTGTTCCTTGGGTGGGTGCGGGCGGTGGTGTGCTGGCCTGGCGGTGGCGGGCGGCTTGGATGTGTTCCCGGATTCCGTCGGTGTAGGTGAGCCAGGTGGACACGCGAGCGGTGCGGGCGACGGCGGCGTGGGTGATCTTTTCGCCGTCGCGTTCGAGAGCGGTGAGGGCTGTCAGGGCGCGCTGGCGTTTGTCGAGGCTGTCGCGGCGGCGGGCCTGCGCGAGCACGTCGGGGTTGCCTTGTCGGTTCATGAAGGGCTCTGGGGTGGGTCGGTCGTGGTGAGGGGCAGGAGGGTGTGGTGGCTGGCTGCTCGTGCTCTGCGCAGGAGGGTGCTGGCGTGCTCGATCTCTTGGCGTTCGTGTGCGGGCATGGCGGCGAGGCGGGTTTCCATCCTGGTGACGGCCTGTTCGAAGGCGGTGATCTGGTCGGACAGGGCGGTGATGACGAACGCGGCGGCGTCCATGGCCCGGGCGGTTTCGCGGTCGGCGCGCAGTTCGTTGATGTGCTGCTCGATGGCGGGGAGGTAGGAGGGGTCGGGGCGGTAGAAGCCGCAGCCGGCGCATTGGAAGCGGATCGGGCAGGAGGCTCCGCCGGCTTTGACGTTGCTGGGTTCGGTGCATCCTCCGTAGGGGACGGCGACCGAGCGAAGCTCGTAGCTGGTGGTGGTGCTGGGGGCGGGTTGGCCGAGGCGGTCGACGACGTGGGTGCTGAGGGTGGCGACGGCCGCGCGTTTGCGTTTGAGGGAGACTTGGTAGTAGCGCTGGGTCATGGCGATGGAGCGGTGGTCCATCAGTTCCCGCAGGACGTCCACGGGGGTTCCGGCGTCGGCGTGGCGTTGGGCGTAGGAGTGGCGGAAGGCGTAGGGGTAGATCAGGGTCCGGTCGAAGGGCAGGGGGTTGCCGCAGGCGTCGACTCCTTCGGCGTGCAGAGCGGGCAGGGAGTCGACCCAGGCGCGCAGGGTTTCGCTGATGTAGTTGGCGTTGAGGTGGCCGGCGCTGCTGTAGGAGCTGAGGGCGGGGAAGAGGTAAGCGTCGGCGGCGGGCAGTTGGAGGTGGGGCGGCGGGCTTGCCAGGTGCGGATGACCTGGGCGGTCGATTCAGTGATGGGCAGGCGCCGGCGGTGGCGGTGTCGTTTGTGGTTGTTCCAGATCAGTGAGATCTGGCCTTGGGCGGTCTCCAGGCAGTCGCGGGGCAGGGCGGCGATCTCCCGAGGGCGGCGGCCGGTATCGCGCAGAAGGATGTAGACGGTCTGGTACAGCAGTTGCCGGTCGGCGGGTGGCAGGTCGCGGCGGCCCTGGACCTCTCCCAGCCCGAGGCTGTCCAGGTGGGTGTCGAGCTGGCGGATGACCGTTTCGGGAACGGCCTTGCCGATGCCGTCTTCGTCGGTTTCCTCGATGCGGATGCGGTGCTCGACCGGGTGGCGGGTGAAGGCTCCCGCGAGGGTGTTCAGCTGTCCGGAACGGCGGCCGTAGTCGAGCAGCTGGAAGAAGCAGCCGACGAGCGTGCGGCGCTGTGAGGAGCGGTAGAGGGTCCCGTCGCGCCGCAGGGCGACGCGGAAGGCGTCGACGATCGCGGAGGCGTCGGTGAAGTTCAGCGCCGCCGGGTCAAGGCCCTGTCCTGGTCGCTGGGCCAGGGTCCGGGAGGCGATGGTGACGGCCCGCAGAGTGTTGGAGAAGACCTCGGTGCGCGGCGTGCTGGTGAGGGCCCAGTGGCGTATCAGGTCGCGTAGCCAGGGCTGGTGGATGGGGCGCAGGTCCGCGGTGCCGGGCATGCGGCGGGGCGCGCCCCCCGCGGTGGTGCGCAGACCGATGCTCCGCAGGTCCAGGACGTCCGGTTCGGTGAGGGGCCTGCCGGAGAATTCCTCAAACCCGCTGCGGACGGCGGTACGCAGCCGCTGCAGTGTCCTGACGGCGCCGGCGTGTGCGCTGGCCAGGCGGTTGGGCCCGGCGTCTTCCGCCAGGAGGGTGGCGGCGCCGGTCAGGCCGCGTACGAGGTTGCGGATGCGGTGCGGCTCCAGGGCGCGGATCCAGGAGTCGGTCTGCTGCAGTCCATAGAGCATCTCGTGGCGCAACAGGTCGAGCAGGGGCAGGAGGCTGAATTGGTGCGTGGCCAGATAGGGGGACTGCTGCTCGGCCCACTGCTCGGCGTCGAGGGGGTTTCTGCGATTGTCCTTACTCCATTGCCGGGCGTGGTAATTGCACAGGCCCCGGGAGTTGTAGGACGGGCTGGGGCAGGCGGAAACCTGACAGGGAAGGTCGTCGGTGAAGGGCTGGGAGCGGTCGCGCAGCCAGGCTTCCTCTGTGCCTTTGGTCGCGTGGTATTTCCATGCGCCGTAGTGCGTGACGCACATGCCTTTGCAGTGGCGGGGGCGGACGCATTGCACACCGTCGCGGGTGATGGAGCACCGGACGGTGACCATGCCGGGAAAGCTGCGCCGGCGGGCCGGACGGTAGGTCACGGCGAAGGCGTCGGGATCCTGGTGTGAGGCTCTCAGCTGCTCGGCGCAGGGAGAGCAGAAAATGTTCTTGGTGTTGACGATGGTGTCGCAGGCCCGCGTCCGGCAGGTAGAGGAGGAGGTGCGGCAGTTGGACAGGTCACCGGTGAACAGCCAACGCCGGCTGTCCCACTCCCCCGGCCGCCAGTTGCCGTCGAAGTGGTCGTGGAGCCAGGCGAGCCAGGCCTGGCTGTCCCAGTCGCCCTCGCCTGGTACGGCGGCGGTGGCGTCGTGCGCGGGCAGGCGCAGGATGCGGCTCATCGGTGTTCCCGCAGGGCCTGGACTCGCTCGACGGCCTGGCGGGTCTCGGCATCGGTGACGTGCCGGTAGCGCTCCATCGACAGCGAGGAGAGGTGCCCGAGCAGACGCTGCACGACGTCGCGGTCCACACCATCGCGCAGCCAGGCCGTAGCCGCGGAGTGGCGCAGCATGTGCGGGCGGAAAGGATGGTCGGCGGCCCGGGCCAGGCGGTCGAAGAGGTCCTTGGCGTTGGGGTACGACATCGGCCGGCCCACCGGCGGGCGGAACAGGTTGACGAAGACCATCTCGCCGTCGGCCGCCGGGCCCGCGGTATCGCGTTCGTACTGGTAGTCGGTGTAGAGCGCGACCAGGTCGGCGGTGACCGGGACGATGCGGGAGCGGCGGGACTTGGCCAGCGCGTTATTGGGGTTGTCGGTGCGGCGGCGGACATGCAGGTGCGGGCCGTCGGTGCCGCAGCCCAGCACCCGGGAGGAGGCCAGCAGATGCAGATCCTCGCGGCGCAGCCCCAAAGCCTCCCCGATCCGCAGACCGGTACAGGCCAGCAACGCGATCAGGAACCGGTCCCTCGCCCGCCCCGCCAGAGTGATCATCACCGCGATCTGCTCGGAGCTGAGGTCCTGGTAGCCCGGATCGGTGAACGCGAACCGGAACGCGGCCGCCTCCACAGTCCGCAACTGGCCCACCTCGCCCGGGTCGTAGCCCGGCGGCAGATGGAACAGCTGCTTCGGCTCCGACAACACCGCCACCGTCTCAGGGGTGACCCAGCCGTGCACGGCACCGAACCTGAGAAAACCGCTCACCACCGTCATCACGGCGTTCGCCGTCCCGGACGACCGGAACCGCGGCACAAGCGACGGTTGCTGGCCGCGCGCCGGGAGAGGCTCGGTGATCAGCCACCGCTGCAGACCCGCAAGCTCCAAAAACCGTGGAGCAGTCCAGTCGATGCCCCGGTCCTGGCAGTAGGACAGATACAGCGCCACCCGCCCCGCATACGCGCGTTCCGTGTTCGCCGAACAGCCCCGGGACCGCAACGAGGCCAGGTAGGCCGTGGCCTGCGCGTGGAGGGTGTAGGTGCCAGCATCGACCACCACCCACCACCCACCGCTCGCCACCGGTGGCCGGAGACACCGACCGCTCCGCAAGGAAGTGAGACACGTGCCGAACATAACTACCAGACTCAACGCCGGAGTTGGCCTTCCCCGTACGTCCCTCCCCTGCAGGTCGGAGCGCGTACCCTACGTCCCCCACCAGCGGGGCGACTACAGATAAACAGAGACCTTGCAGCTGGCGCTCTGGCACTGGCTGGGTCCAGGCGCGCCCACGACCGACGGCGTCGCCACGGCGCACGCTTCGTGTGCTGACGAAGTACGGCAACGCGTCCGTCGTTCACAGTGTCGCGAGGACAAAGGTCAGCAGTGCCAGGGAGAGGGTGGCACTGCCCGCGAAGGCCAGGGCACCTCGCAGAAGGGCGCTGGCGTAGGTGGCTCCGTCGAGGCGAGCAAGCAGGCCGGCCGCTGCTCCTACCAGGGTGCAGAAGAGCGCAACGACTGCCAGGAGCAGGACCAGGAGCATCAGATGGATGGATGAGGTGTTCATGGCTTCTTCCCGGAACGGTCGACGACGGTGACTCCAGGAAATTTCGCGGCTTTCGTGTTCACCGGGGTTCAGGGCGAACGAAGATGAACGAAGACGGTCGTCCGGGGGACGGAGAAGCAGGACATGGGGGACGTGCACGAGGATCCGTTGGCGGAACTCGCACTGCGGCTGCGCGCCCTCAGGGCGCAGCGGGGTCTGCAGATGGGCGGGTTGCAGCAGCGGACCAGGCTGGGGCGGACAACGCTCAGCCAGGCACTGAACGGCCAAAAGGTGCCCACCGAAGCCACGCTGGCGGCCCTGGCGAAAGCCCTGGGCGCGGATGTGGAGCCGCTGCTGGCCCTGCGCGAAGCCGCCGCGCGCATACCGCAGGTGCGCGAGTCCTTGCCCAGACACGTTACCCGCAGGTCAGTGCGGCCGAGAGTGCAGCCTCCGTTCGAGGAGCGGTACCTCAGTTACGTGGCGGAGCGACATTCGCAGCTGACCGTCGTAGGGCTGGATCTGAGCCGTCCGGAACGTGCGTGCTGGCCACTGGACGCGGCGTACTTGAGCTTGGAACTGGCAGAGCGGCCGGAAAGCTGGCCTGCAGGCAGTGAGGAAGCGGACCGGCCAACCGTCGTGGTGAAACGTGCCGAGCACGCGTTGGCCAACTGCCGACGAGTACTTCTGCGAGGGCTCGCCGGCAGCGGAAAGACAACACTGCTGCAGTGGCTGGCCGTCGCCACGGCACGCGATGAACTACCGGAAGAACTGGCGGACTGGCGAGGGCGGATTCCGTTCGTCCTGCCGTTGCGGACGCTGGTGCGGCGCGGACCCCTTCCGGAACCACACGATTTCCTGTCTGCGGTCGGCACCCCCCTGGCAGCCTCACAACCTGACGGCTGGGCCGATGCCGTACTCGCCAGGGGCGAGGCACTCGTCCTGGTCGACGGCATCGACGAGGTTCCTCAAGAACACCGGGGTGCCACGCGGGACTGGCTCGAGCGGCTCTTGGCGGCCTATAGGGACGCACGCTTCGTGGTCACCACGCGTCCGTCCGCTGTGCCGGAAGGCTGGCTGGCCTCATCGCGGTTCACCGAACTGTCCGTACGTCCTATGAGCGCCGCCGACACCGGAGTCTTCGTGCACCGGTGGCACACCGCAGCACGACACAATGCGGCAACCGAGGGCGAACGCTCACAACTGCATGATCTCGAAGCAGCCCTCCAGGTCACAGTGCGTGCTCAGCGTGACCTGACACAGCTGTCCAGCACACCCCTGATGTGTGCGCTGATCTGTGCGCTACACCGGGACCGCCGCGGTCATCTGCCCCACAGCCGCATGGAGCTCTACGAAGCAGCGCTGTCGATGCTGCTCGTGCGCCGAGACCTTGAGCGCAGCATCGATGTGCCGGAAGGCATTCAGCTCACCGAACACCAGAGCGTCCAGCTCCTGCAGCGTCTGGCCTACTGGCTCATCCGCAACCGCCAGACCGAGATGGACCGGACCACCGCGCTGGCCTTGGTCGGCGATGCACTGCCGGCCATGCAGGCCGTGGCCGAGCAGGGCACTGCCGACCAGGTTCTGGCCCACCTGGTCGGCCGCAGTGGGCTCCTGCGCCAGCCCACCGCGGACACCATCGACTTCGTACACCGCACATTCCAGGACTACCTCGGCGCAAAAGCCGCCATCGAAGCCCACGACTTCCCCCTACTGGTCAACAACGCCCACGACGACCAGTGGGAAGATGCCATCCGCATGGCCGTCGCCCACGCCCGCCCAGCCGAGAGCGCTGATCTGCTCCGTCGCCTCGTCGAACGCGGTGATGCCGAGGGCGAACACAGGGGCAGACTCCACCTCTTGGCGGCCGCCAGCCTGCCGTACGCCACCGAAATCGAACCCGACGTCCGCAGACTGGTCGAACAACGTGCGCGTGTCCTGATGCCTCCCCGTTCTGTGGAAGAGGCGATGACACTTGCCGCGCTCGGGCCAGGCATTTTGGATCTACTGTCGGGGCCCCAAGGGCTGGAACAGGACGAAATAGGCCCAGTCATCCAGACTGCTGCCACCATCGGCGGCGACCATGCTTACGCCTTCCTCAGCCAATTCGTTCAGTCACTGACTTCTGAGTCAGCACCCTATGAGCTCGTCGACGGCTGGAAGAACTTCGATTCCGCCCCATACGCACGAGAAATCTTGCTCCCCTTCAAGGAGCGCCTAAGAATGACTGTAGAAACTGATGATCAGCGCAACGCCCTGCAGTTACTGGAACCTATCACCGCCATCACCTTTCGAAAAGCTTTCACCGCAGAAGAAATACTCGAGCACCTCTCACCCGAGCACACCCATGCACTGAACATCTATTCCGTCCAAGCACTGACAGATTTGAAATTCGTCCGCCAGCTCCCCGCCCTAAACGAACTTGCCCTATCCGAGTGCACCCAGCTTACACACATCGAAGATCTTGCAGGACTACCGCTGTCAGACTTGGCGCTCCTGCAGTTTTCGGAAAGCACTTCCCTCGACGCTCTGGATTCACTACCGGAACTCACGGAACTAGCCCTCTACACCCGCCTGCTGTGGGGCAGCCTGGAGGAGATGCCCGCACCGCTAGACTTGACCGTATTGCGCCTAGCCCGCTGGATCGATACATCTCTACTGGGCATCTCAAAGTGGCAACTTTTGAAACACTTGGTGATCAACGCGGGCCCGACCCCTGCAGAGTGGCGAGAAATCTCCTCGCTACCGCACCTGAGGGACCTCTACATCTCTGAGTATGACCTCGCGCAGGCCACACCCATGCCCAACGTGACAGACCTGCAGTTGTCACCTCTCGATGCAGATGCACAATTGCATCTGATCCCTGAAGTATTTCCTAACCTGAAGAGCGTTTTCGTCAACTGCCGAGCATCGCTACCTGACATCACCGACATCAGCCCCCTCAAGCAAATCAAAGGGCTGCGCATATCTCTAAACTACGCGGCCAGCGTCGTCGGCCTAGAGGAATTTGACCCAGATACCGTTCGCGTATATCCACGCCCCCGGAAAGCTGACATCTGAGCCCCCCCCTCAGTCCAGGCCCCGCTCACACAGTCCGACTCTGCCTCCCCCGGAAAATTCCAGGCTGCGAGGCCTCCGTGCGCCCTGCTCACTGTCAGGCACACACCTCCCAGCAACCAGACCAAACGTCACTCACATTCCGTCGCCTCTAGATAATTGATATTTCGCGCGGTGGATAGTGTGGCCCTTTTGGATCCGAAGGGGGCGCCGCACGATATTGTGCAGGCGATCGGGCGTGCTCTGCGGCAGAAGCCGGGACAGGACAAGTTGGCTTCTCTGATTGTGCCGGTTTTTCTGCAGCCGGATGAGAAGCCTGAGGATATGTTCACGTCCGGTTCGTATAGGCCGTTGGTGAAGGTGTTGGAAGGTTTGCGGGCTCATGATGAAGAGGCCGTTGAATTGCTGGCCATTCCGCAGGAGCCACAGAAGGACGTGGCGCAGCCGTCCGAAGACATCGGTACGGCACCTGTGGACGGTGAGGAGGAGTCCCGTCTGTTGCTCCGTTTTGCGGCTCCGAGGGATCCGGTGATGGTCGCGGACTGGGTTTCCTTCAACGTGATCGACACGGAGCGGCAGGACTGGGCTCGCGGGTGGGCGAAGCTCAAGGCGTACACGGAACGGGTCGGGAACGCTCGCGTGCCCTACGGACACCGCGAGGGTGCGACGCCGCTTGGGCAATGGGTGGCGGAACAGCGACGGGCGTACGGGGCCGGGCAGATGACCGGCCAACGCGCCCGCCGGCTCGAACAGCTCGGCATGGTCTGGTCACTGGCCGATGAACGCTTCCAGGAGAACCTGGAGGCCGCGAAGGCGTACTACGACGATCACTGGACCATCTGTGCTCCGCGGTCAGCTGTGGCCCTGGACAGGCCGGTAGGGCAGTGGTTGAGCAACCTCCGGCGCCCCGGTGCGCTGGACGGTCACCCGGAGTGGGAGACGGCGCTGCGGGAAGTTGACGCGGACTGGAACCCCCAGTGGCCGGCCGACTGGCAGCGGCACTACGCCTCGCTGCGGGAGATGCTCGCGGAGGAGAGCGTGCTCCTCTCCGTCGAACCCGGGGTCACCGTGCACGGCATGGACATCGGCAGGTGGCTGGAACGCCAGCGCAGGCACGAGGTCTGGCACGGGCTGATGGACGGGCAGCGCGAGCGCCTGGAACGGCTCGGTGTGGTGCCGACCGCCTCGACCCCGGAGATGCCCGTGAAGCCGTCCACGACGGCACTGGGAGCCTTCGAGAAGGATTGCGGCCCTCGCGCAGTACAAGGCCCGCACGGGCTCTGTGAAGGTCCCCAGGACCCACGTAGAGGCCTTGCCGGACGGGTCAGAGGTGAAGCTCGGGGTGTTCCTGTCGAACAGCAAGAGTCGCCGGGGCAAGCTGGCTGCGGACAAGCTCGCCGCGTTGGCCGGCCTCGGGCTGAGGTGGGCAGCACCGGCAGAGGAAGGAACGGCGTGATGACCGCACGCGATGAAGAGCAGCGCGTGCGAGCGGCTGTACAGCGGCATGTGCGCAACCGTGTGTTCGCGGACGCGGAGAAGGCCGTCTCGGTCATCCTGGCCGATCCGCAGGTACAGCAGGCGCGGGCGCGAATCGAGGCGGCGGAAACGCAGATCGGTTTGGAGCTGCGCGCCCGTCTCCAACCCTTCCAGGACCGCTACGAGCGAGCCGTGCGCGACGGCGACACGGCCGTGCTCGCCGGGATCTGTCCGGGCAAGCATGGCCGCTGGGGACGGATCTGCGTCCTGGACGACGGGCACGAGACGTCGATGAAGGAACCGCACTGGGGGCACAACAGCGATGGCCAGCCGATCGCGTGGGTGGGCAGTGCACCTGACGACTGGTGAGCGCACCACGTCGTGCCGCCGCCCTCGGGCCGGAGTCGCGGGCGGTGCGACGCTCACGAGCAGGACCCCGGGCGCACTGTGCGGCCGGGTCCTTCGCTGTCCGGGGCTTGCCGCATCGCACTGGAGTGCGTGTAGGCACGGGGATCCCGGGCCGCTCTCCCCGTCTGGGATCCCCAGGACGCGGTAGAGATCACCCGGCTTCGGGCGAGAGAGCTCGAACTCGCAGCGCTTATCGTCGCCCATGCGTTCCGGAGCGGTCTCGCCCCCCGACGTCCCCGCGGCCCATGACACGCTCAAGCACCACCACGAGCAACCGACAGACGCCTCCACCTGACGGCGGACCGCTGCGCCGCTGGCGGCCGCGCCGACGCGCAACACCGCTGAGCACGCCACGATCCCCGGCAGCGTCCGCACCGTCCCTCTCGCACATCCCGCTCCGTCAGAACAGGCCGATTTCCGGATCCCGCCGATCAGCATCCGGTGCGTCCGAATTCAGGTCCAAGTCCTCCAGGGGGGTCGGATCGGCGGCTTGTTGGGATGCCTGCAACTGCATGAGCTCGGCCGGGATGAAGGACGTGCGGGACACATCAAGGGCTGCCGTGTCCGGCCCCTCCATGTCGTCGGGAAAGATGTCTCGTTCGGCGATGCGTGGAGCGTTTGCCGCCTCGGCGACCTGGCTTTCCGGCTCTCGGGGCGACGGCGCCTTACGTTTCGTGGTGATCCTCGAACGCTTGCGGGCGCCACGCTGTGAGAGGGCACCTGGGAGGATCTTGTCGAGGCAGTCCAGTCCCTGGGTGTCGGCTCACCTATGTGATCGGCCAGGAACCGGTCGAGCGCGTCGGTCTCCAACTCCTTTACCGTCTCGAGCAACCCGTGGATGACCTTGACGTGCGAGGTTTCCAGGGCTTCGCCCAGCATCTTCGTCGTTTCGTTGATAAGGGCAAGGGGGGAGGGGTGACATAGGAAGACCGAGATCTCCAGGGCAGTCCTGGGACCGCTGTGCGGCAGGGACGCGGCGGCCTCGTTCGCGGCCTTCGCCATCCAGGCCTCCGGATCACCGGACGTGAGGAGTCGGACGAGGCCTGCGGTGGAGAATCCCGCATCGACGGCCCTCAGATCGGGACTCTCCTCTTGAGTGGGTCCTCCCAGGCTGGAAGGCAAGCGCCAGGCCCTCCAACAGCCCTTCAGCTCTTCGGCCGCCTTCATAAGCACGTCCCGACGCTCCAGGGTGAAGAGCGGGTCGATGAGTTCCTCCTCCGCCCTCACCGGGACGACGCGCCCCTCGATCACCCACAGAGTGCGCAGCAGGCATCGCATCACCTCGCGCGTGGCTGCCGGGTCACCCTCAGCACCCGCCGACCGGTCAGCCCGAAGCGCCAGCGTCAAATCCCTCATGGCGTCCTTCAGGTCGGACCGTTGATCCCTGATCATGTTCCTCCCAATACAGGTGAACCATGCTGAATAAGACGACGTTTCACTTGGTGAGGCGGCGGTGGTTGATCAGGCTGGTGGCGATGGCGGTGAAGGCCAGGAAGTGTTCGGGCTTGCGTTCGTAGCGT
>NZ_JBVJLW010000045.1:0-15023 GCF_055584525.1 Streptomyces sp. NPDC102514 | reverse complement strand
CGCGTGCCAGTCGAGGCCGAGTCGTGGCATGTCCAACGAGACCGTGGCTTCCTGGGTGTGGTGGGGGTCGAGGTTCACGACCACCAGAACCGTGTTCGATCCGCGTGCGTCCGTGACCGACTTGGAGTACGCGAGCACCGCCTCCTTGTCCGTCTGGTGGAAATGCAGGTCACGCAGTTGTCGAAGGGCGGGGCTGCGGCGCCTGATCGCGTTGAGTTCGGCAATCAGGGGCGCGATGCTACGGCCTTCGCGTTCTGCCGACTCCCAGTCTCGCGGACGTAGTTGGTACTTTTCGGAGTTCAGGTATTCTTCGCTGCCGTCGCGCACCGGCACGCCTTCGCACAGCTCGAATCCGCTGTAGACACCCCAGGTGGGCGAGAGCGTCGCCGCCAGCACGGCCCGGATCTCGAAAGCGGGCCGGCCGCCGTGCTGCAGGAACTCCGGGAGGATGTCGGGGGTGTTGACGAAGAAGTTGGGCCTCATATACGCGGCCGCGTCACCGGAGAGTTCGGTGAGGTATTCGGTCAGTTCCTCTTTGGTGTTGCGCCAGGTGAAATACGTGTAGGACTGCTGGAAACCGATCGCGCCGAGCGTGTGCATCATCGCCGGGCGGGTGAACGCCTCGGCCAGGAAGATCACATCGGGATCGGTGCGATTGATCTCCCCGATCACCTCTTCCCAGAAGATGACCGGTTTCGTATGCGGATTGTCGACCCGGAAGATCCGTACGCCGTGGCTCATCCAGAACCGCAGCACCCTGAGCGTCTCCCGCACCAGGCCCGGCATGTCCTTGTCGAAGGCGACCGGATAGATGTCCTGGTACTTCTTCGGCGGGTTCTCCGCGTACGCGATCGTGCCGTCGGAGCGGTGGTGGAACCACTCCGGGTGCTTCTCCACCCAGGGGTGGTCGGGGGAGCACTGGAGGGCGAAGTCGAGCGCGATCTCCAGGTCCAGTTCCGCGGCCCGGCGCACGAAGTCGTCGAAGTCGTCGATCGTGCCGAGGTCGGGATGGACGGCGTCGTGCCCGCCCTCCGGCGAGCCGATCGCCCATGGCACCCCGACGTCGTACGGGCCGGGGTCCAGCGTGTTGTTGGGGCCCTTGCGGAAGGTCGTGCCGATGGGGTGCACCGGTGGCAGGTACACCACGTCGAAACCCATGCCGGCGATCGCGGGCAGCCGCTCGGCCGCCGTTCTGAACGTACCGCTGACCGGCGGTTTCCCGGGCTCGACCACCGCGCCTTCCGAGCGCGGGAAGAACTCGTACCAGGAGCCGAACAGCGCCCGCTCCCGCTCGACCTGGAGGTTCAGCGGTTCGGCGGCGGTGATCAGCTCGCGCAGGGGATGGCGGGCGAGGACGTGGTCCACGTCGGGGGTCAGCGCGGCGGCCAGCCGGGCCGCCGCGGAACGGCTGGTGTCGCGCAGGGCCTCCACGGCCGCGAACATCGCCTCCCGCCGCCCCTTGCTCTTCGGCACCCCGGCCGCGGCACGCTCGTACAGCAGCGCGCCCTCCTCCAGGACGAGCTCGGTGTCCATGCCCGCCGGGATCTTGATCCGGGCGTGGTGGCGCCAGGTGGTGATCGGATCGCCCCAGGCCTCCACGGTGTACGTCCAGAGGCCGGGCGCCGGTACGGAGACGGTGGCGCCCCAGCGGTCGGTGCCGGGGGCGAGTTCGCGCAGGGGTGTCCAGGGGCCCGTGCTCCCCCCGGGGCCGCGCAGCACGACGTTCGCGGCGACCGCGTCGTGACCCTCCCGGAAGACCGTCGCGGAGATCTCGAAGGACTCTCCCACCACGGCCTTCGCCGGGCGTCGGCCGCCCGCGACGAAGGGACGTACGTCCAGGACGGGGATACGGCCGATCACGGGGGTGCTCACGGAGGCACTTTCGGGGCTGGGGGCGGCGGGGGCGGCCTGCGTCGGCCCGGTCGGAGTGGTCGGACTGGTCGTGCTGGTCGTGCCGGTCGGAAGGGCCGGTTCCGCCGGAGTCGCCTTCTCGGCGGTCCGGGTCTTCGATGCCGGTGGGCGGTGTGCTTTCTCCCCCGGATCCGGGGGTGGTGTGGTGCCGGGCGTCGGGGGTGGTGACGGCTGGTGGTGCTTGGCGGGCATGACCGCTCCTGTCCGCGTCAACGTGGGCGGGCGGATGAGAGTGCGGGGAGGTGGTCCCTGCGGTGCGCTACCGAGGGAGCCTTCCCTCCCCTTTCGGGTGAGCAATCCGGCACTTTGTTAACTACTCGCGCGTATGTCCACACACAAGACCGGCCTCGCCCGTTGGGAATCCGCCACTGATCTGCAGAGCGTCTACTGATCCGTGAAGCATCTACCCGGGATTCGCGGGACGAGACCGGTCGGTGAATGTCTAGTTGGTCAAGGGTTGTCCACCTGCAGGAGTCTGTCGGGGGAGCCAGGACCCACGCCCGACAGCTCTCCGGCGGCGGCCCGGTCGACGAGTGCTCCGGCGACCTCGGCGGGAGCCGCCGAGGAATGGTCGGCGAGATACAGCGCGGCCGCGCCGGCGGCATGGGGCGACGCCATCGAGGTACCCGAGAAGGTCGCCGTGCCCGTGTCGCTCGTGTGCGAGGCGGAGGTGACACCCACGCCCGGCGCGAACAGGTCGAGCCGCGCGCCCCAGTTGGAGAAGAACGCCCTCGCGTCGTTCGTGTCGCTCGCCCCGACCGTGATCGCCTCCTCGACCCGGGCCGGTGAGTCGAGGCTCGCCGAACGGTTCTCGTTGCCCGCCGCGATCGTGTACGTGACCCCGGACGCGATGGAGTTGCGTACGGCGGCGTCCAGCTGCGCGCTGGCGGGGCCGCCCAGGCTCATATTGGCGACGGCCGGTTTCACGGCATGGGTCGTCACCCAGTCGATACCGGCGATGACCTGCGACAACGTACCGGCCCCCGTATCGTCGAGCACCCGGACGGCGACGACCCGCGCCTGCTTCGCGACCCCGTACGTCGTGCCCGCGATCGTGCCCGCCACATGGGTGCCGTGACCCTGCCCGTCCTGCGCCACGGCGTCGTCGTCGACGAAGTCCCAGCCGGAACTCGCCCGCCCGCCGAAGTCCTGGTGGGTGACGCGTACGCCGGTGTCGATGACGTACGCCGTCACGCCCTGCCCCGCCGACTCCGGCCAGGTGTAACTTCCGTCCAGCGGCAGTTCCCGCTGGTCGATGCGGTCGAGGCCCCACGGCGGGTCCGACTGCTGGTGCTCGACGGTCACCGTGGCGTCCCGTGCGACCGAGGCGACCCGGGGGTCGGCGGCCAGCCGCCGCGCCTGCCGCTCGCCGGCCCGCACCGCGTAGCCGTTGAGCGCCGTGCTGTAGGCGTGGCTTATTTTCGCTCCGTACGCGGTGGCGACCGCCCTGCCCGCCTTCGACGGAGCCTTCGTTGCCCCTTTGAGCGTCACGATGTAACTGCCACTGACGGAGCCGGCTCTCGCGCTGCCGGATATCCGCCCCTCGGGCGCGGCGTGCGCGGGCGGAGCGGGAGCCGAGACGGCCGCTGCCGTCAGGACCGCGGTCAGGCCTCCCGCCAGGTGCAGCCGCCGTGTGCGCCTCACTGTCATGGTGTGCGCTCCCCTCGTCGACATGCGGCAGCCTCTCGTGCGCCGCGAACCCCCACAAGCCCGCACGCCGGTGCGGAATCGGCCATATCGCCCGCCCCCGCACAGAAGGCCGCGCCCCGTCAGGGGCGCGGGGAACTGCGCGGCCCGCCCCCACCGAGCCCGCGGTTCCACCGCACGCACTCCCGGCGGAGCACTGGCGCAGCGCTCCGCGCGGCGCTTCGCGCCGTGGTTGCGGAGCACCCGCGCCGCTACCGTCGTGGATGACGTCCGTACGTCCTTGGCGACAAGCCCGTTGTGAAGCCCTTTGTGAAGGTGGAAGCTCGTGAAGGCCATCCGCAGGTTCACCGTGCGTCCCGTACTCCCGGAAGCCCTCCACCCCCTCAGCGATCTGGCGCGCAACCTGCGCTGGTCCTGGCATGCCGAGACCCGTGACCTCTTCCAGTCCGTGGACCCCGAACGCTGGACCGCCTCGGGCTGCGATCCCGTACAGCTCCTCGGGAACGTGTCGTCCGGACGGCTGGCCCAGCTGTCCGACGACAGAAGGTTCCTGAGGCGGCTGTCCGCCGCCGCCGACGACCTCAACGACTATGTGACGGGCGACCGCTGGTACCAGTCCCAGCCGTCCGAACTCCCCGCCGCCATCGCCTACTTCTCACCCGAGTTCGGCATCACCGCCGCGCTCCCGCAGTACTCCGGAGGCCTCGGCATCCTCGCCGGGGACCATCTCAAGGCCGCCAGCGACCTCGGCGTACCCCTCATCGGTGTCGGACTGCTGTACCGGCACGGCTACTTCCGGCAGTCCCTGTCCCGGGACGGCTGGCAGCAGGAGCACTATCCGGTCCTCGACCCCAACGAACTGCCCGTCTCCCTGCTGCGCGAGACCGACGGCACCCCCTCCCAGGTCTCCCTGGCCCTCCCCGGCGGTACGGCCCTGCACGCGCGCATCTGGCTGGCCCAGGTCGGCCGGGTCCCGCTGCTGCTGCTCGACTCCGACGTCGAGGAGAACGACCTCGGCGAGCGCGGGGTCACCGACCGGCTCTACGGCGGCGGCAGCGAGCACCGGCTGCTCCAGGAGATGCTGCTCGGCATCGGAGGCGTACGCGCCGTGCGTACGTACTGCCGGCTCACCGGCCACGCGCGGCCCGAGGTGTTCCACACGAACGAGGGCCACGCCGGCTTCCTCGGTCTGGAGCGCATCCACGAACTGTCCTACGAGGACCTCGACTTCGGGGCCGCCCTCGAAGCGGTCAGGGCCGGGACCGTCTTCACGACCCACACCCCCGTGCCCGCCGGCATCGACCGCTTCGACCGGGAACTGGTGGCCCGCCACTTCGGCCCCGACGCGGAACTCCCGCGCATCGACGTCGAACACATCCTGCGCCTGGGCATGGAGACCTACCCCGGCGGCGAGCCGAACCTCTTCAACATGGCCGTGATGGGACTGCGGCTCGGCCAGCGCGCGAACGGCGTCTCCCTCCTGCACGGCCAGGTCAGCCGCGAGATGTTCTCCGGGCTGTGGCCCGGCTTCGACCCCGCCGAGGTCCCCATCACCTCCGTGACGAACGGCGTCCACGCCCCCACCTGGGTGGCCCCCGAGGTGTTCCGGCTCGGCGCCCGGCAGATCGGCGCGCAGCGCACCGAGGACGCCCTCACCGTCGGCGGCTCCGAGACCTGGGACGCCGTCGCCGACATCCCCGACCAGGACATCTGGGAACTGCGCCGCTCCCTGCGCGAGCAACTGGTGGCCGAGGTACGGGAGCGGCTGCACGCGTCCTGGCGGCAGCGGGGCGCGGGGGCGGCCGAACTGGGCTGGATCGACGGCGTACTCGACCCGGACGTCCTGACCATCGGCTTCGCCCGCCGCGTCCCCTCCTACAAACGCCTCACGCTGATGCTGCGGGACCGCGACCGCCTCATGGACCTGCTGCTGCACTCCGAACGGCCCGTCCAGATCGTGGTGGCGGGCAAGGCCCACCCGGCCGACGACGGCGGCAAACGCCTCGTACAGGAACTGGTGCGCTTCGCCGACGACCCGCGCGTACGCCACCGGATCGTCTTCCTGCCCGACTACGGCATGGCGATGGCGCAGAAGCTGTACCCCGGCTGCGACATCTGGCTCAACAACCCGCTGCGCCCTCTGGAGGCGTGCGGCACGTCGGGCATGAAGGCCGCGCTGAACGGCTGCCTCAACCTGTCGGTCCTGGACGGCTGGTGGGACGAATGGTTCCGGCCGGACTTCGGCTGGGCGATCCCCACGGCGGACGGCACCGCGGTCGACGACGACCGCCGCGACGAACTGGAGGCCTCGGCCCTCTACGACCTGCTGGAACAGCGGGTGGCCCCGCGCTTCTACGAACTCGGCCAGGCGGGCCTGCCCGACCGCTGGATCGAGATGGTCCGCCAGACCCTCTCCCACCTGGGACCCAAGCTCCTGGCGGGCCGCATGGTCCGCGAGTACGTCGAACGCCTCTACACCCCTGCGGCGCTGGCCCACCGTTCCATGGACCACCCCGCCGCGAGGGAGCTGGCGGTGTGGAAGTCCCGGGTGCGGGCGGCCTGGCCGCACATCACGGTCGACCACGTCGAGACGACGGCCGCGACCGCCACGGCCGAACTGGGCTCGACGCTGTCCCTGCGGGTCCTCGTCGGCCTCGGCGAGCTGGCCCCGGACGACGTCGAGGTGCAGGCGGTCTCGGGGCGCGTCGACTCCGAGGACCGCATCACGGACGGCACGACGTTCCCGCTGAAGCCCGCGGGCGGCCCGGACGCGGAGGGCCGCTGGCTCTACGAGGGCCCGCTCTCCCTCGACCGCACGGGCCCCTTCGGCTACACGGTCCGCGTCCTCCCCGCCCACCGGCTCCTCGCCTCCAACGCGGAACTGGGCCTGGTGGCGGTCCCGGCGGAGGAGCTGGTGGAGGGGGCGGGGGTGCTCATGCGGTGAGCTGAGGTGCGGTGAGGTGCCGTGCGGTGAGGTGAGGTGCGCTGAGATGAAGTGGCGTACGGCGGGGCGGCCGGGGGCTACGCCTCGTCGAACTCCGCGCACATCCGCCGCAGCACCGCCCCGCACCGGCGCGCGTACGCGTGCTGCAGGCCGCGGGTCGCCGGGCCGCCCGCGCGGGTGTACCACTTCGCCGGGCGGCTGAAGGCGGTCACGGTCAGCCAGACCGTGCCGTCGCCTGTGCGGTCGACCACGAAGGCCTCCTCGCCGGACTCCGGATGGCCGGGCAGCGTGCCGTAGGCCCAGCCGGCGCGGCGGGGTTCGTCGAGGGTCCAGACCACGCGGCAGGGCGCCTTGATGAGGGAGCCCAGGCCGACCGTCACGTCGACGCCCGGGGCGGCCTCGGCGGCCTCCGTCGTGATCGTGACACCGGCCGCCCTGTGGACTTCCCAGGTCATGACCGCCTGCGAGGCCGATTTGAAGACCTCGTGGCCCTCGCCTATGCGGGTGCGGACGTGCAGCGGGTGGAAGCCGGGTGGGCACCGGCCGTCGCGGGTCGCGCCCACATCCTCGTACGTGAAGGGCATGGGCACCAAGAGTAGGGCGGTACCCGGGACCGATCTCGTCCCGGGTACCGCCCTGCTCACTGCCGCGTGGGTGTTATGCCACGTTCACGCCGGACTAGGCGACGTTCACGCCGGACCAGGCCGCCGCCACCGCCTTGTACTCGGTGCTCGTCGAGCCGTACAGCGCCGACGCCGCGCTCAGCGTCGCCGTACGGGCGCCCGCGTACTTCGTCGTGGACGTCATGTACTCGGTGAGCGCCTTGTACCAGATCTTGATGGCCTTGTCGCGGCCGATGCCGGTGAGCGTCGTGCCGTTGGACGTCGTGGAGTTGTAGCTGACGCCGTTGATCGTCTTGGCGCCGCTGCCCTCCGACAGGAGGTAGAAGAAGTGGTTCGCCGGGCCGGAGGAGTAGTGGACGTCCACCGAGCCGAGGCTGGACGACCAGCTGTCCTTGGACGCGCCGTCCTTGCTCGGCTTGTCCATGTAGCGCAGCGGGGTGCCGTTGCCGTTGATGTCGATCTTCTCGCCGATGAGGTAGTCGCCGACGTCGGACGAGCTGGCCGCGTAGAACTCGACCGCCGTGCCGAAGATGTCGGAGGTGGCCTCGTTCAGACCGCCGGACTCACCGCTGTAGTTGAGGCCCGCGGTGTTCGCGGTCACGCCGTGGCTCATCTCGTGGCCCGCGACGTCCAGCGAGGTGAGCGGCTTGACGCTGCCCGCGCCGTCGCCGTACGTCATGCAGAAGCAGGAGTCTTGCCAGAAGGCGTTGACGTACGCGGTGCTGTAGTGGACGCGGGAGTAGGCCGCGACGCCGTTGTTCTTGATGCCGGTGCGGCCGAGCACGTTCTTGTAGAAGTCCCAGGTGACCTGGGCGCCGTAGTGCGCGTCGACCGCGGCGGTCTGGGTGTTGGACGCCGCGCCCGTGCCCCAGGTGTCGTCCGCGTCGGTGAACAGGGTGCCGGTGCCGGAGGTGCCCTTGTTCAGGTTGTACGTCTTGTGCGAGCCCCGGGACGTGTCGTTGAGCTGGTACGTCGAGCCGGAGAGCGAGGTGCCGATGGTGACCGTGCCGGAGTACTGGCTGTTGCCGATACCGGTCTTGACCGCCTCCCACTCGTACAGCTTCTTGCCCGACTCGGCGTCGGTGACGACGTGCAGCTCCTGCGGGGTGCCGTCGTGCTGGAAGCCGCCGACGACCGTCTCGTAGGCCAGGACCGGCTTGCCGTCGGCCGCCCAGATGACCTTGCGGGGCGCCTTGTCGGCGGCCGACTTGGTGCTGCCCTCGGCCTTCGCGGCGGTCACGGCCTGCTTCTCGGCCGTCGACTTGGCGATCGACGGCGTGACGTCGGTGACCTTGATGGTGGCCTTCGTCGCCTTGGTCACGCCCTGCGTCGTACCGGCCTTGGTCTCGTGGACGACCAGGTCGCCGCCGAGGACGGGGAGTCCGTCGTACGTGCGCTCGTAGCGGGTGTGGGTCGTGCCGTCGACGTTCTTGACGACGTCTCTGACGACCAGCTTCTCCTTGGCGCCGAGACCTATCTCGTCGGCGGTCTCCGTGGTGGCGGCGTCGGCCTTCGCGATGAGGCTCGCACGGGCCGCCGGGGACAGCTGGACCGCGGACGCGGCGAGCGTCGCGTCGGAGCTCTCCGCCGGGGTCTGGGCGGAGGCACCGGTGGTCAGACCGGTGGTGAGGAGAGCACCGGCCGCGACGGCGGTGGCGATGGCCAGGGAGGTGCGGTTGCGACGCGCGTAGAGGGGGGTCACACAAGCTCCTTCGTGGGGGGTGTCCGACCGGTATGGGGAAGCGGTCGGGCTGCTGTGAAGTTGCGGTGCGGGTGTGCCTGCCGTGCCAGGTGAACAGTGCCAGGTGGGTCGCGTACATGTCAGCGGGGCAAATGGAGGTTGGCCGGAAATCGTCCGCTGCCCGAAGATCGGCGTACGCAATGCGGACTTGATCGCCCGCAAAGTCCGGGCAATGGAACCGGAATCGAGGGGCAAGGCGGCGGCAAAGCCGGAGCAAAGAGGGTGCCGCCCCGGGAGGTGGATCCCGGGGCGGCACCCGTGGTGGAGCGGGGTCGCGCGGCTAGCTCGTCGGGAAGGTGATCTTCCAGCCGTTGATCCTGCCGACGTCCTGCGCCGCCTGGTCCTGCACCTTCAACTGCCAGGTGCCATTGGCCACTTCGGTTGAAGCGTTGACCGTGTAGGGCTCGGTGACGTTGTCCGCCGAGTCCGAGGAGCTGAAGGACTTGAGGCGGTACGTCGAGCCGTCGGGCGCCACCAGGTCGATGACCAGGTCACCGCGCCAGGTGTGCGTGATGTTCGGCGTCACGATCAGGTTCGACGGGGCGTTTCCGGCCTGGCCGGAAACAGTTATCGAGGAGGTGACAGCGGCTCCGTTGTCCGGAATCGATACCGCGGTCGTGTTCTCGAAGGACGTGCCGCCGCCCCCGCCGCCGGGCCGGGTGCCGACGTTGATGCCCGCCCAGGCGTTCTGCACGGCCGTGTACTCGGCGCTGGTCGTGCCGTACAGCTCACCCGCGACCGCGAGCGTGCCGGTGCGGGCCGCCGCGTAGTTGGTCGTGGACGTGAACTTCGTGGTGAGCGCCTTGAACCAGATCAGCGCGGCCTTCTCACGGCCGATACCGGTGACCGGCAGACCGTCGGAGGTCGGCGAGTCGTACGCGACGCCGTTGACGGTCTTGGCGCCGCTGCCCTCGCTGAGCAGGTAGAAGAAGTGGTTCGCCGGACCGGAGGAGTAGTGCACGTCCACCGAGCCGATGCCCGAGTACCAGCTGTCCTTGGACGCGCCGTCCTTGCTCGGCTTGTCCATGTACCGCAGCGGGGTGCCGTTGCCGTTGATGTCGATCTTCTCGCCGACCAGGTAGTCGCCGACGTCGGAGCTGTTGCCGGCGTAGAACTCGACGGCCGCCGCGAAGATGTCGGAGGTCGCCTCGTTCAGACCGCCCGACTCGCCGCTGTAGACGAGCCCCGCGGTGTTCGCGGTCACGCCGTGCGTCATCTCGTGCGCGGCCACGTCGATCGACGTGAGCGGCTTGGCGTTGCCCGACCCGTCGCCGTACGTCATGCAGAAGCAGGAGTCCTGCCAGAAGGCGTTGACGTAGTTGCTGCTGTAGTGGACGCGGGAGTACGCGCCGACACCGTCACCGCGGATACCCGTGCGGCCCTGGACGTTCTTGTAGTAGTCCCAGGTCAGCGCGGCCCCGTAGTGGGCGTCCGCGGCGGCCGTCTCGGTGTTCGAGGCGGCGCCGTTGCCCCACACGTCGTCCGGGCCCGAGAAGAGCGTGCCGGTCCCCGACGTACCGCGGTTCAGGTTGTTCGTCTTGTGGTTCCCGCGCGTGGTGTCCGTGAGGTTGTACGTCGACCCGGACTGCGCGCTGCCGAGCGTCACCGTGCCGCTGTACTGGGTGTTGCCGGTGCCGTTCTCGACGCCCTGGTACTCGTAGAGCTTCTTGCCGGTGGCCGCGTCCGTGATGACGTGCAGCTCGTTCGGGGTGCCGTCGTGCTGGAGGCCCCCGACGACCGTCTCGTACGCGAGCGTCGGCTTGCCGCTCGCCGCCCAGATCACCTTGCGGGCGCCGTCGGCCCCGGTCCGCTTCGAGCCCTCCGCCGAGGCCGCCGTCAGCGCCTGCTTCTCGGCGACCGCCGGCTTCACGGCCGCGCTGGTGGTGAGCCCCGTGAGTGAGGCCCGCACCGCCCGCGTGACGCCCTCCGTCCTCCCCGACTTCGCGGTGTCGACGACCAGGTCGCCGCCGAGGACCGGGAGTCCGGCGTAGGTGCGCTCGTAGCGCGTGTGGACCGTGCCGTCCGCGTCCTTGACGACGTCACGGACGACGAGCTTCTCCTTGGCGCCCAGGCCGAGTTCCGCCGCGGTGTCCGTCTTCGCGGAGTCGGCGTCGCGGATCAGCGCGGCGCGCTGGGCGGGGGAGAGCTTGACCGCCAGGGAACCCTTGTCGAGCTTGCCCGGGGCGGGTGGGGCGTCGGCCGTCGCGGCGCCGGTCTGGACGGCCGCGGCGAGCAGGGCGGCGACGGCGACGAGCGCGCCGGCCGTGGCCTTGCGGGGGATGGAGCGGGCTGTGGGTCTGTGGGAGGTGCGCTTCAACACGGACTCCTTCTGCGTGGCCACGAACGCGTGGCCAGGGGGGACCGGACGGTCGAGAGCCGTCCGGGCAGAACAAGACGGAACGCAGAACCACGTGCTTGTACGTGCGCTGGTGCAGGTGCCGGCACTTGTGCCTGTGGGGCCACGTGCGGGCAGAGCCGTTCACCACTCCACAGCGGTTTCTGTGAGGTTGCTGTGAAGTGGTCGTGGGAAGAGTGGCAGGAGATCTGCCGTTCTGTCAGGTGCGCAACAGCAAGTTGGCCGAAAGGCTCCGTTGTCCGGATGGTCATGTTCGGTATACGGACCAACTGCCGTCCTGCCGGACGGCTGTACGGCGGTTCAACGGGTGCGCAGCGTGGCGCTGATGGCCTTGCCCGCCTGGGCGACGGTGTCGGCGAGCCGCGGCAGCGGGGACGACGCGTCGGTCACCACGCACAGCGAGGCCATCGGCGAACGGCCCGACCCGTACAGCGGAGCGGCCACGCAGTCCACACCGGCGACCGTCTCCTCATGGTCGAACGCGACGCCCCGCTCCCGGATCTGCTCCGCGTCCGCCGCCCAGGACAACGGCAGCGGGCCCATCGGCAGGCCGGGCCGCGCACCGGCGACGAGCACCTTGCCGGCCGCGGTCGACCAGGGATACATCGCGCCCGGACGCACCGGAACGATCTCGTCCACCTCGCCGGGGACCGCGGCGACGACCATGGTGCGGCCCTCCCGCAGCACATTGATGGCCACCGTCGCGCCGGTCGTCTCGGCCAGCCGGCGCACCGGCCCGCGCGCCGCGCGCAGCAGCCTCGGGTGCGGTTGCCAGCTGCGGCCCAGCCGGAAGATGCGCGAACCGATGCGGTAACTGCCCCCGCATCGCTCGATCGCGCCCAGCTCGACCAGCTGCCCCAGGAGCCGGTGCGTGGTCGCCTTCGGTAGACCGCTGTCCGAGGCGAGCCTGGTGAGTCCCGCCTCTCCGGCCCGTTCCACGGCCTCCAGCAAGGAGAAGGCCCCCTCCAGGACACCCCGGCCGTCCGTGGACCGCGGGATCGTCCCGAACCGCGGTAACTGCTCCACATCGCTCAACGACATACTTGTTTTCCCCCGTGTTTCCCGTTTCCCCGTGTGTCGCACAGGTGGCCGTCAACGGGCGGCGGCCACCGTCGAATTCAACGAATCACCGGTCGTGGACCAGGTCAACGTCATCGGCGGCCGTCCGCCCGCTGTGTCCGGACTCACACAGGGCCACCCTGGAGTAGAGGGCGACCAGGGCCAGACCGGCGCTCATGCACAGCAGCAGAATCCGGTACGGCACCAGGCCGACCAGGATCGCGCCGAAGCCGATCGACACCGCGAACGGCACGTTGACGGCGAAGTTGAGCGCCCCCGAGATCCGTCCGGTGAGCGCGTTCGGTGTGCGGCGCTGGGCCGCCGTGGTGATGCCGACCACCAGCGGAGGGGCGCCCGCACCGGCGAGCACGGCTCCGGCGACCACGAAGGGCAGCCCCCCGCCCGTCTGCAGCAACAGGCCTGCGGAGAAGCAGCAGAGCCCCGTGGCGATCTTCCGGAAGTCCCCGATCCGGCTGTTCAGCGCGGTGACGAGCGCGCCCGCGGCGACCGATCCGATGCCCTCGGCACTGGTCAGGAAACCGATGTACGAGGCCGGCCGGCCGATGCCCTCCACCACCGCGAAGACGACCGCCTCCGAGAAGCCGATGGTCAGCCCGAAGACGAACCCGGTGAACAGGAGCCGCCGCAGCACCGGAACTCCCGCCATGTGCCGGATGCCCGCGGCGGCCTCGGACCCGAACGACCCGCCCCCCGACCCGGATTCGCTCCCCGAACCGGATTCGCCCCCTGCCTCCGGCTTGCCGGGCGTGTCCGGCACGGGAAAACCGCTCCCGGTACCGCCGCCGCGCACCGGGATCAGCGCCACGCACAGGGCGGCGACGACGAAGGTGGCGGCGTCCAGCGCGATGACGGTCCGTGCGCCCGACGCCGCGTAGAGCAGGGCGCCCGCCGCGGGTCCCGCCAGTTGCATGGTCTGCCGGACCGTCGCCAGCATGCCGTTGGCCCGGCCGAGCGACTCCTCCGGGACCATGGACCGGCTCAGTCCGTTCACCGCGGCGGAGATCACTCCGGCGCCCAGTCCGCCGCACACGGCCACCAGGTAGAGGATCCACAGATCGCCGCGGTCGTGCACGGCGAACAGCGGACCGAGCAGCACGGCCGACCCGAGAGCGGCCGAGACGAACACCGTGCGGCGCGGGAAACGATCGGCGACGAGCCCGGTGAGCGGCGCGGCGAACGCGGGCAGCGTGCCGGCGAAGATCATGCTCGCGGCCAGGCCGTTCGACCCGGTCAGGTCCTTCACCCACATGCCGAAGACGATCGCGAGGAGCCAGTCCCCGAAGCCGCTGACCGCCACCCCCGCCAGCAGCAGGAAGAAGCCCCGGTGTCTCGCCGTCGGCGTTGTCACGGCGCGTTCGCCCCTCATGCCGCGGCGAGTCCGACCTTGGCGGCGGGCAGGACGAAGTCGATGTGAGCGCCGCTCACGCCGTCGCCGACACCGATGTGCACCCCGCCGGCCCCCTCGTTGATCTGGGAGTTGACCGACCAGTCGAGGGCGCCCAGGATCTCGGTGTTCGTGCCGAAAGAGAACTCGATGAGCCGTGAGCCGCTCTCGCCCGCGTACCGGGCCAGCTCGCTCGCCCAGTCCTCGCCCCCGCACACGGCGGACACGACATGGCAGTCCTCGACCCGGACGAGCATGCCCCCGGCCTCGGCCACCCGGGCCGCCAGCTCCCGCGCCCCCTTCAGGGCCGGTGCGTCGAGGTCGAGTTGCGGATGCCGTGCCACACACAGTCCGTCGGCCCAGAAGGTGCCGTCGGCGGTGTACGAGGCCTTGCCGCCGCCCGTGCCGGTGCCGCCTGTGTCGCTGTGGCTGCCGGCGTCGGCATCGGCGCCGACGTCGAGGCTGCTGTCGATGTCGACCTCGAAGTACTCGGCGATGCTCACGAACTCGCCCACGTCGAGCAGGGGTTGGAGCCGGGTGACCACCACGATGTCGTCCCGCACGACCTGGAAGGTCAGCGAGGTCCGGTCACTGCCGACGACGAGCGGGCGCCGGGCCCTACGCAGCACCGAGGTCCAGTCCCGGTTGCCCTTCGTGGACGCGGCCAGGTCGCTCGTCAGCATGAGGTCGAGCGAGTAGCGCGCGGCGCCGGGGGCCGGGTCGAAGGACACCAGCGGCACCCAGAGCACCCGGCTCCCGGCGAACAGCTCGTGCAATGCCTCCCGAGGGCCCAGACTCGCGTAGTCGCAGCCGACGAGAACCACGGACTCCGGCGGCTCCGATATCTCCGCCAAATGCTCGCTGGGAAGTCCCCGCGCTGCCATCAGATCCACGACGTACTGCCGGTCGGAGATGAACAGGACATCCCCGTCGGGAAATACGGAACGCAGGCCCGGCCATATCTCGAATACGTCTTTCATCTTTTCCCCCTCGGCTTTTCTGTCCTTGTACCTGAGACCGCCGGGCCCGCCACGACGTGGGCGGACCCGGCGAACGGATCAGACGTGATCAGTAGACGTACGCCTTGACCGGCCGGTCGAAACCGAGCTCGGCAAGGGTGGTCACGTCGCGCTCGGCGGAGTCCTCCAGGTTGCCCAGAAGGTCGCTCGCCTGCGTTCCCATGTTTTCCTTCGACATTTCCCGACTCCTTTTTCAACCATCCAGATCGGTGTCTGGCTGCGTTAGCCTCGAAGTTTCGTGACGGTCCGCCGACGGAGTCGATGGACCGTTTTCGTGCCGTGGGTGAAGGCTGTGCAGGCCCAGGGCCCGAGTGTCGC
>NZ_JBVJLW010000044.1:0-17609 GCF_055584525.1 Streptomyces sp. NPDC102514 | reverse complement strand
CTCACCGTCCCGGCGGGCGGCACGGCTTCTGCCGACCTCACGGCCAACAGCAAACTGGGCGGCACGCTCGACGGCGCCTACTCCGCGTACGTGACCGCCACCGGCGGCGGCCAGAGCGTACGCACGGCGGCGGCGGTGCAGCGCGAGGTGGAGTCGTACGACGTCACGCTCAAGTTCATCGGCCGTGACGGCAACCCGGCGCAGTACTACAACGCCAACCTGTCCGGGGTCTCCGGGCTCTCCAAGGAGAAGTGGTACTCGCCCTACGACGCCTCCGGCACCGTCAAGGTCCGCGTTCCCAAGGGCGGTTACATCCTCGACTCGGCGCTCTTCGTCGACCCGGAGGACTTCGCCAAGGGCGCCGACTGGGTGGCCCAGCCGAAGCTGAGCGTCACGAAGAACGCGACGATCACCGTGGACGCGCGGACCACGAAGCCGGTGGACATCACCGTGCCCGACGCCGCGGCCAAGTCCGAGTTCGCCTCACCCGACTACACGGTCGACGTCGGCAACAGCAGCTACGGGTTCGGCTGGTGGCTGGACTCGTACGCCAACTTCCGTTCCGCGCACGCCGGTCCGCAGATCACCGACGGCACGCTGTACCAGCAGTGGGACGGCCACTGGGCCAAGCCCGCCGAGGAGTACGACACCACCGCCGGAGCCAAGGTCAAGCAGCTCGCCACCGGCTACACCAAGCACTACAAGGCGAGCGAACTGGCCACGGTGAAGACCGGTCTGGGCGCCTCGGCGAGCGGCAAGAAGGGCGCGCTCACCGCCTGGGGCAGCCTGCCCGGCAGCTCCGGCTCCTCCGCGATCAGTGTCCCGCAGACGCTCCCCGGCACCCGGACGGTGCACCTGTCCACCGCCGGCGGGGTCAAGTGGAACCTCGACTTCGAGCAGTACGGCGGAGTCGACGAATGGGGCTGGCCGATCGTCGAGGCCTTCTACACGCTCGGCACCCCGCAGACCCTCGCGGCGGGCAAGAGCTACGAGAAGACCTTCAACACGGCCGTCTTCGGCCCGCGCCTGACCTCCTCCTTCGGCCTCTACCGCGAGGGCAACGGCATCTACGGCTACCTGCCGCTGTTCGCCGACGGCAAGACCCACGCCGGTTCCTCGCTCTACTCGTCGGTCACCACGACCCTCTACCGCAACGGCGCCAAGGTCGGCTCCAACAGCGACCCGCTGGTCGGGGACGGCATCTTCAAGGTCCCGGCCGGTGACGCCGCGTACAAGCTGACGACCTCGGTCAAGCGGAGTGTCAAGGTCGCCGCGGCCTCCACCCGCGTCGACGCCAGCTGGACCTTCCGCTCCAAGAAGGCCGACCTGGCCAAACTGCCCGCGTCCTCGGTCCGCTTCGACGCGGCCGTCGGCCTGGACAGCAGGGCTCCGGCGGACAAGAAGGTCTCCGTCCCGGTGACCGTCCAGGGCTCGGCGGCGGGCTCGAACCTGAAGTCCCTCGCCGTGTACGTGTCGTACGACTACGGCCAGACCTGGAAGAAGGTCACCGTCAAGAACGGCAAGATCGCGATCACCAACCCCGCCAAGGGCAAGGGGATCTCGTTCCACGCCAAGATCGCCGACAAGAAGGGGAACAAGTCGACGATCTCGATCTACAACGCGTACTACGGGAAGTGACCGAAGGGTCGCCCACCGAACGCTGATAGGCACGGACGCGTGAGAACGCGTGAGAACGGCCCGCCGGAAGCAGAGCTGCCGGCGGGCCGTTCGGGTAGGCGGGGGGTATGACCGCGCACACCGTTGAATACATCCGGTACCTCATCCCCGAGGAGCAGTCGGCGCTGTTCCTCGCCGCCTACTCCCGGGCCGCCTCGCAGCTCGCGGCGGCCCCGCAGTGCGTCGACTACGAGCTGGCCCGCTGCGAGGACGACTTCCAGCACTACGTGCTCCGGATCACCTGGACGTCCACGCAGGACCATGTCGAGGGGTTCCGCGAGTCCGAGCTCTTCACCGACTTCGTCGCCGAGATCGGCCCCTTCACCCGGTTCGTGGAGGAGACACGCCACTACAAGCCGACGACGGTACGGGGGGCGGGGGCGGCCGTGCCCACGCTGTACGCCTGGGCCGGGGGAGCCGAGGCCTTCGTCCGCCTCACCGAGGCGTTCTACGACAAGGTCCTCAAGGACGACATCCTCGCCCCCGTCTTCGAAGGGCTCGCCGCCGAGCACGCCGCGCATGTGGCGTCCTGGTTCGGGGAGGTCTTCGGGGGGCCGCCCGTGTACTCCGAGACGCAAGGAGGACACGGGCACATGGTCGCCAAGCACCTGGGGAAGGGGATCACCGAGGTGCAGCGGCGGCGCTGGGTGAACCTGCTGCAGGATGCGGCGGACGAGGCGGGGCTGCCCTCGGACGCCGAGTTCCGGTCTGCGTTCCTCGCTTACGCGGAGTGGGGGACGCGGTTGGCCGTGTACTTCTCCGGACCGGACGCGGTGGCTCCGGGGGAGCAGCCGGTTCCGCAGTGGTCGTGGGGCTCGGCTCCGCCGTACCAGGGGGCCGGGGCCTGAGGGGGCGATACCGGCTGCGGGCCCGGTGGGGGCTGCCCGCGCAGTTCCCCGCGCCCCTTAACGGCTTTCAGCCTCTCCGGCGTTTGAGGAGTGGGGGTTCGGGGGCGGAGCCCCTGAGGTGGTGACGGGAATGGGTAGGGGCGACGGGGGCGAGGGAAGTCAGGGGCGTGGCGCGGACGAACCCGCCCGGACCGCGTCCGTGCCCCAGCTCGCGAGCAAGCGGAGCGCCTGCGCCGAGGCCGACCCCGGCTCCGGGTGGTACGTCACCATCGACAACTCCTCGTCGTCGACGAGCTTGAACGTCTCGAAGGAGAGCGTCAGCTCACCCACCAGAGGATGATGCAGCCGCTTCACCCCATGACTCTTCTCCTTGACGTCATGCGTCGCCCACAGCCGCCGGAACTCCTCGCTCTTCACGGACAGCTCCCCGACCAGCGCGGACAGCCGCGGATCGTCCGGATGACAGCCCGCGTCCATCCGCAGAAAACTCACCATGTCGGACGCCTTCTGCTCCCACTCCACGAACAGCTCGCGGTACTCGGGCCGCAGAAACACCATCCGCGCCCAGTTCCGCTCCTGCGCGGGCAACTGCGACCAGTCCCCGAAGACGGCCGCGGACATCCGGTTCCACACGAGGATGTCGGAGCGCCGCCCCACGACGTACGCGGGCACATTGTCGAAGGAGTCGATCAGCTGCCGCATGGCGACCCGCACCTGCTGCGGCCGGGCCGACACCTTCTTCTTGTGCTGCTTGGGCTTCGCGAGATGCGTCAGATGCGCGTGCTCGGCGCCGCTCAGCCGCAGGGCGCGGGCGATCGCGTCGAGCACCTCCGCCGACACGTTCCGTCCGTTGCCCTGCTCAAGGCGGGTGTAGTACGCCACGGACACCCCGGCCAGCTGCGCCAGCTCCTCGCGGCGCAGCCCCGGCACCCTGCGGTGCCGTCCGAAGTCCGGCAGCCCCACGTCCTCCGGCTTCAGCCGGGCCCGGCGGGTGCGCAGGAACTCGCTGAGCTCGGCGCGCCGGTCCCCCAGCCGCCGTCCCGGTTCCTGTCCGGTCCCGCCGGTGGGCTCCTGAGAGGGCTGTTCGTCCATACGTCCAGTATTCACGCTGCTACACGGTCGTACGCATACGAGCCTGCCCCCGCCAGTAGTAGGACCAGTGGACGTACGAAACACCGTGGTCTGGGTGAAGGTCGGCAAACGGGGCAGGCTGGACGCCGTACCCGGCCGGAAGGCAGGCCGGGCGCAGATCCACTCCTTAGGAGAACCCTCCGCATGACCACTGTCGCCGCATACGCCGCCCCCGCCGCCAAGGCTCCGCTGGAGCGCACCACCATCGAGCGTCGCCCGGTCGGCGAGCAGGACGTCCTGATCGAGATCAAGTTCGCCGGTATCTGTCACTCCGACATCCACCAGGCACGCGAGGGCTGGGGCGAGGCCATCTTCCCGATGGTCCCCGGCCACGAGATCGCCGGCATCGTCACCGAGGTCGGCCCCGGTGTCACCAAGTTCGCCGTCGGGGACCGCGTGGGTGTCGGCTGCATGGTCGACTCCTGCCGCGAGTGCGAGAACTGCAAGGCCGGCCTTGAGCAGTACTGCGTCGAGGGCAACACCGGCACGTACAACGCCGTCGACCGCAGCGGCGAGAACACCTACGGCGGCTACTCGACCCACATCGTGGTCGACGAGGCCTTCACCGTCGGTATCCCCGAGGGCCTGGCCCTCGACGAGGCCGCGCCGCTGCTGTGCGCCGGCATCACCACGTACTCCCCGCTCAAGCACTGGAACGCCGGGCCCGGCAAGAAGGTCGCGATCCTCGGCATGGGCGGCCTCGGGCACATGGGCGTCAAGATCGCGCACGCGCTCGGTGCGGAGGTGACCGTGCTGTCGCAGTCGCTCCGCAAGAAGGACGACGGGCTGAAGCTCGGCGCCGACCACTACTACGCGACCAGTGACCCGGAGACCTTCGAGAAGCTGCGGGGGTCGTTCGATCTGATCCTCTCGACCGTTTCCGCTCCGCTGGACCTGGACAAGTTCCTGTCCCTGCTCCGGACGGACGGCGCGTTCGTGAACGTGGGCGCGCCCGAGGAGCCCGTTTCCCTGAACCTGTTCTCCGTGATCGGTGGGCGCAAGACGCTTGCGGGGTCCGGGATCGGGGGGATTCGCGAGACGCAGGAGATGTTGGACTTCTGCGCCGCGCACGGGTTCGGGGCGGAGATCGAGCTGATCAGTGCGGCGGAGATCAACGCTGCGTATGAGCGGGTGCTCGCCAGTGATGTGCGGTACCGGTTCGTGATCGACGCTGCCACGATCTAGCTCCGCCGGGGTGCGTTGTTCTCTGCGGGTGCGTTGTGGCCGGTCGCGCCGTTCCCCGCGCCCCTTGGGGGCTGCGCCCCCTCAGGACAAAAGACTGCGCCGCGCCCCTGAAAGCCAAAGGCACAAGACTGCGCCGTTCCCCGCGCCCCTTGATCGGGGTTCTGGGATCGGGGGCCTGGCAGCTTCAGCGGGGCTGGTTGGTTCGGGTCAGTAGCCAGAGCAGGTACGGGCCGCCCACCAGGGCTGTGAGTGCCCCCACCGGGATTTCCAGTGGGGGCACTGCCGTGCGGGCGGTCAGGTCCGCTGTCACCAGGATCACCGCGCCCGTCAGGGCCGAGGCCGTGAGGGGGAGCTGGGGGGAGCGGGTCAGGCGGCGGGAGAGCTGGGGGGCCGTGAGGGCTATGAAGCCGATCGGCCCCGCCGCTCCCGTGGCGGTCGCCGCGAGGAGCACGCCCAGGACCGTCAGCGCGAGCTGCGTCCGGTGCACGCGGACGCCGAGCGCCGCGGCCGTGTCCGGGTCCAGGCCCAGCGGGCGCAGCGCCCGGCTCGCCCACACCAGCGCGGGCAGGGAGAGCAGCAGGATCCGGGCGAGGGGGACCGCCTGGTCCCAGCCGCGTCCGTTGAGGCTGCCGGTCAGCCACAGTTTGACCTGCTCGGCCGCCGCCAGTTCGCTCTCGGTGAGGTAGAGCTGGACGACCGCGGAGAGGGCCACACCGATGCCGACCCCGGTCAGTACGAAACGGCTGGGCTGCATTCCGTGCCGCCAGGCCAGCACGTACACGAGCGCGGCTGCCGCGAGACCGCCCGCGACGGAGACGGCCGGGAGCGCGCCCGGCGAGGCGACCGTTCCGGTGGCGAGCGCCAGGACCGTCGCGGCCGCCGCCCCGTGTCCGACGCCGATGACGTCCGGGCTGGCCAGCGGGTTGCGGGTGACGGTCTGCACGAGCGCCCCGGACATCCCCAGCGCGGCACCGACGAGCGCCCCGAGCACGATCCGCGGCACCCGCAGCTCACCGACGATCAGGTCGTACGGGCCCCCGTGGCCGCGCAGGACCCGCCAGACCTCGCCCGGCGGAACGTACGTCTGACCGACGCAGGCCGCGAGCAGCATCACCCCGGCGAGGAGGACGGCGAGTACGGCCACCACCGCTGCCGAGCGGCGGTGGAGGAGGAGGGAGAGCGAGCCTCGGCGGACGGCGACGAGACCCGTCGAGCCGGGATAGCCGGGATAGCCAGAGTGGTCGGGGCAGCCGGGGTGGTCGGGGTGGCGGGGGCGTTCCGGGGGTGCCGGGGGTGCCGTCGTCATGTCGCCACCGTTCTCCGGCGGACCAGTACCACCAGTACGGGCACCCCGACGAGTGCCGTCATCACGCCTGCCGGTACCTCCGCGGGGGCCCGTACGACCCGGCCCGCCACGTCCGCCGCGAGCAGCAGGGCCGCCCCGAGCAGGGCGGACAGGGGGAGGGTCCAGCGGTGGCCGCCCCGGATCAGCCGGCGGGCCAGGTGCGGGACGGCGAGGCCGATGAAGGCGATCGGTCCGGCGGCGGCCACCGCGGCGGCGGTCAGGACCGTCGCCCCGAGCGCCGCACCACCCCGTACGAGCCCGACCTTGTGACCCAGGGCGCGGGCCGTGTCGTCGCCGAGCGCGAGGGCGTCCAGGCCGCGGGCGCAGACGAGCACCAGCAGCGCGCCCGCCGCGAGGAAGGGCAGCATCTGGCCGACCGTCCCCGCGTCCCGGCCACTCAACGCGCCCACCTGCCAGAACCGGAACTGGTCGAGCGTCGCCGAACTCGACGTCAGGACCACGGTGGTGGCGCCGGCCACCATCGCGGACAGCGCGGTACCGGCGAGCGCGAGTTTCACCGGGGAGGCGCCGCCCCGGCCGCGTGAGGCGACGGCGTACACCAGGAACGCGGCTGCCACGGCGCCCGTGAAGGCGTACCAGACGTAGCCGCCGAAGCCGTTCGCGAGACCGCCCGCGATCGCGAACACCACCCCGGCCGCGGCCCCCTGGCTCAGTCCGAGGATGCCCGGATCGGCCAGCGGGTTGCGGGTGACGGCCTGGAGCGCCGCCCCGGACAGGCCGAGCGCGGCCCCGGCGGCGAGCCCGACCTCGGTACGGGGCAGCCGCAGCGACCGTACGACCAGGGCGTCCCGTGAGCCGCCGCCGTGCAGCAGTGCGTCGAGCACGGCGGACAGCGGCACCTGGCGGGTGCCGACGGCGAGGCTCAGGGCGACCGTGGCGAGGGTGAGGAGGAGGGCGGTGGCCAGCCAGGCGATGCGTACGGTCGGACGGTCTTTCACAGATGGTCTTTCACGGATGGTCTCTCGTGCCCCTGCTGCTCACTGCTCTGTCTCTGCTTGCTACCTGCTGAGGGAGTCGGTGAGCTGACGTACGACCAGCCGCGCCGCGGTGGGGCCCGCGTTGAGGTACCAGGGGTCGTCGTCGACCTTGACGGTGTGCCCGGCCCCGACCGCCTTCATGGACTTCCACAGCGGTCCGGCGAGCACGCTCCCCGCGTCGGTCCGCCCCTCGTCCCCCTGCACGGAGTAGAAGATCCAGTCGCCGTCGGCGACATCGATGCTCTCCGCTCCGATGTCCTGCGAAATGGCCTTGAACTGCTGGGACTTGGGCCGTCCCAGCCCCATGTCGACGGCGATCGAACCGGTGAAGGAGGAGACGCCGAACATCCGGGTCCGGTCGGGAGTGAACCGCACCATGGAGACCGAGGTGTCCGCCCCGCCGGTCTTCGCGCCCGCCGCGGCGGCGTCCTCGGCGTGCTCGTCGAGGAGTTTCCGCGCCTGCCCGCCCTTGCCGACTGCGTCGCCGACGAGCAGCAGATCCCGCTTCCAGTTGACGCCGTTGCCCGCGGTGATCACGGTGGGGGCGATCTTCGACAGCTTGGGGTAGAGGTCGCCGAGCGAGTCGTTGGCGAGGATGAGGTCCGGCTTCGCGGCGGCCAGCGTCTCCAGATTGGGCGCGGTCCGCGTCCCCGCGTCGGTCGTCTTCGCCAGCGCCTTCTTGTACTGGGGGAAGGCGTCGGCGAGGTAGCCGGGTACGAGGCCCGCGTTGTCGGCGCGAGTGGTGGCGGCCGGTACGACTCCGAGGGTGAGGAGGTCGTCGAGCTGCCCGGTGCTGAGCGCGGCGATCCGCTTCGGCGCGGCCCCGACCTCGGTCCGGCCCTTGAAATGGCCGACGGTACGGGGGAACTCGCCGTCGGCTGCCTTCGTACCCATGCCGTCGGCGAGGGCGCTGGGGGCGGCGGAGGGGCCCTCGGAGGCACCGGCGACGAGGTTGCGGTCGCCGCCGTTCTTGCCGCTTCCGCTTCCGCTTCCGCTTCCGCTTCCGCTTCCGCTTTCGCCGCTGCCGGAGGCTCCGGAGTCCCCGGAACCCGCGGAGGCCGAGCACCCGGCCATCAGTCCGCCGACCACGGACACGGCCAGGACGGCCTTCACCACCGACGTGCGCACAACTTGCTCCGGTATGTCGTTTGTCGATTGCCTGGATCACCGGCGGCCGAGCGCCACCTAAGGCAAGGCTTACCTTACCTTTCTGATCCGTGTGTCCCGCAGGGGGCTGCCGTCCCGCCGAACGGGCGCCTAGCGTGGACGTGTACGACAGCAAGGAAAATGCCGAGCCGACGAACCGAGGAGGTCCGCACGATGACCGTCGAGCTGAACCACACGATCGTCGCCGCCCATGACAAGAAGACGTCGGCCCGCTTTCTCGCCGACATCCTGGGCCTGGAGGTGAGCCCCGCGTACGGCCCCTTCGTCCCCGTGCAGATCCCGAACGGGGTGACCCTCGACTACATGGACGCCGTCGGGTCCATCCCGCCCCAGCACTACGCGTTCCTGGTCTCGGAGGACGACTTCGACACGATCTTCGCCCGCGTCCAGGACGCCGGACTCACCTACTGGGCCGACCCGTTCCACCACCGCGTCAGCGAGATCAACACGAACGACGGCGGCCGCGGCACATACTTCGAGGACCCGAACGGCCACAGCCTGGAGATCCTGACCCGGCCCTACGGGAGCGGGGCGCGGGGGTAGCCGCGGCGGGCGGCATCCGTACCGGTTCGTCCTCGTGGCCGCGGTCGACCCCTGGACGCCGACCCCTCCGTGTTCACCGAGCCTGCGCCTCCTGCGCCTCCCGAACCCCCTGGTCCTCCTGCGCCTCCTGGGCTTCGAGGAGTTCGTCGCCGTGCTCGGTCACCCACCGGCCGAGCGCCGCCATGGGGCCCTCGACCAGGCTCCGTCCCAACGCGGTCAGGGCGTATTCGACGCGCGGCGGCGCCTCGGCATGGACTCGGCGGGCCACCAGGCCGTTGGCGAGGAGGCGGCGCAGTGTGTCGGTCAACACCTTGTCGCTGATGCCGCCGATCGCGACCCGCAGATCACGGCGCCGGCACGGTCCCGTGCGCAGGGCCGCCAGGACGACGGGGTCCCAGGTGTGGGCGAACAGATCGGCGGCGGCACGCAGCCGGCAGTCGGCGACCAGTTGGTAGCAGTGTGAGCCGTCGTCGGCCATCCCGCCTTCACCCACCTCTCGGTCACCCACCTCTCCGTCATCTCTCTTTGCCCTCTCTCCGCCATCATCGCGCGGCGGTCACGCACCGATCGGTGCGTGACGGGCTTCCTACCGTGGCTACCCAACTGGCAGTGGGCGACCACGGTTCGAGAGGCAACGACGATGCGTATCGGGATTCTGGGAACGGGAACACTGGCGGCGGCCCTGGGTGAGGGCTGGATCCGTGCAGGGCACGAGGTGTGGATCGGCGGACGTTCGCAGGTCAAGGCGGCCAAGCTCGCCGAACGGCTGGGGCGACTGGGGCAGCTGGGGCGACCGGAACGACCGGAGCGACCGGGGCGCCAGCAGGGGGCGTTCGCCGTCACCCCGCGGGAGGCGGCCACGGGCCGCGACGCCGTACTCCTCGCCGTGTCGTGGGACGGCGTCGGGGACATGCTGGCACTGGCGGGCGCGGCCGACGGCGTCCTCGCGGGCACGCCCCTCATCGACCCCACGAACGCCGTCGCGCACGGGGTAGGCGATCTGCTCACCGAACGAGGCGAGTCGATGGCGATGCGGATCGCCGGGCTCGCACCGGGCGCCCATGTGGTGAAGGCGTTCCATCTCTTCCCCGCGGGCCTGTGGTCGAGCCCCGCCGACGACGGCCGGCCGCGTCCGACCGTGGCGATGTGCGGCGACGATCCGGCGGCCCTGCGGATCGTCGGCGAGCTGGTGAGCGACGTCGGCGGAGCCCCGGCGACTCTGGGGTCGCTGGACCGGGTCCGCCAGCTGGAGGAGGTCGCGGGCTTCGTCATAGGTCTCGCGTTCGCGGGCGCGGACCCCAACTCCGCTGTACCCAAGGTCTCTTGAGGAAGTGACGGGGCATGCAGGGTGTCCGCTGGGACCGCCGTGGCGTGACCAGCCGTATGCCCCCCAGGCCCTCGCCAAGACGGAACAGGACGGTGATACTCCGTAGCTCCGTCACGTGCTGCGAGCTCAGCCCGGCGGCTCGGTCCGTCGCCGCCCCGGTCCGTCGTCCCGGCGATGGTTCCCGTACGGCGGAACGGTGTCCGCGTTCGCGCCCGCATCCGTTGCCGCTCCGGCTCCCGCGCCCGTGACCTCGTACAGAAATCATCCTGGAGACACATCCGATGAAGCTCGCCAAGCGACTTGTCCTCACCACCGCGGCACTCGCCGCCGTGACCGCCGGCACGCTCTCCGGCGCGTCGGCCGACCAGGCCGCGGTCTCGCAGCCCGTACGGGTCGGCGTCGACGTTCCCGACGCGCTGAAGGTCCCGGACGGCAACCGGCTCACCGGCGTCTTCGCCGCCACCGGCGTCCAGACGTACACCTGCACCGACGGTGCCTGGAAGCTGCTGGAGCCCGCCGCGACCCTCTCGGTGAAGAGCGACCCCCGGCACCGCCCGGTCGCCCTCCACTCCCGCGGCCCGGTCTGGGTGTCCACGGTGGACGGCAGCGCCGTGAACGCCGCCGCCGTCGCCACCTCGCCCAAGACCGGCACCATCCCCGAGCTGCTGCTCAAGTCCACCGCCACCCGCGGCACGGGCGTCTTCGCCGACGTCTCCTACATCCAGCGCCTCGCCACCGACGGCGGCGTGGCCCCCACGACCGCCTGCACGGGCACCGACCAGGTCGGCGTCCCGTACTCGGCCACGTACACCTTCTACAAGCCCACCGCGTGACGGTCCGCAGCTGAGCTGAGCTGAACAGGGGCAGGGACTCCCGGTCGAGATCGGGGGTCCCTGCCCCCGTTCGTCCGGGTACGGAATCGCCTGGAGCCCTCGTGCGTTGAGGAGGGTGGGCAAGGATGCCGGTGGTGAGCGAGCCGAGCGGCCCGAGTGACCGAGCTGACTGAAATGTGGAGGGGCCGCAATGGCTGCGCAGACACAGAGGGCCGTGCTGGCGGGCGGATGCTTCTGGGGGATGGAGGACCTGATCCGCCGACTCCCCGGCGTGACGGCGACCCGGGTCGGATACACCGGGGGCGACGTGCCGAACGCGACGTACCGTAACCACGGCACGCACGCGGAGGCCATCGAGATCCTTTTCGACCCCGCGGGGACCGATTTCCGTACGATCCTGGAGTTCTTCTTCCAGATCCACGACCCGAGCACCAAGAACCGCCAGGGCAACGACCTGGGCCTCAGCTACCGCTCGGCGATCTACTACGTGGACGACGAGCAGAAGCGGATCGCCGAGGACACGATCGCGGACGTGAACGCCTCCGGACTGTGGCCGGGCGAGGTCGTCACCGAGGTGGAGCCGGTCGGCCCGTTCTGGGAGGCCGAGCCGGAGCACCAGGACTACCTGCTGCGCTACCCGGACGGCTACACCTGCCACTTCCCCCGCCCGGGCTGGCGCCTCCCCGCCCGCGCGGAGGGCTGACCACGAGGAAGGCCCGCCGGTCACCACCTGTGACCGACGGGCCTCTTCTGCTTTTGTGACCCATGGGGCCGTCCCTTCACCCGCCCAGCCGGGCAAGAAGTTCGTCTCCGGCAGGGTAGGGACGCTCCTGGGGCAGCAGCCGTGCCGCGGAGTCGAGGTCGCCGCTGCCGACGCGTGCGTGGATCTCACGGGCGAGCGGGGTCACGTCACGGATGGCTACCGTCCACTCGTCCGCGTAACGCCGTGCGGCCTCCCCGGAGAGGCCGAGTTGCAGGGACCGGTACGGCAGGGGCTGGAGGCGCAGGTCCCGCTCGGGGTCCCACTGCACGCGAGTCGGCGCGCGCTTCAACTGTCGTTGCCAAGCGGCGCGGTCCGGGTGGACCCCGCGGGCGTAGCCCGACAGACAGGCGTGGCGCAGCGCCCACTCGAAACCGTCCCGCTGGATCTCGACAGCGAGAACGACCTCCTGCCCTTCCTTGGCGCCCCACCCGCAGCGGTACATCATCCACAGGAACGACGGCTTGATCCATGTCAAGCAGCGTTCACAGACCGTTTCGCGTGGCGGTGTCCAGGACTCCGTACGCCTCCGTAGAGCCCCCACTCATCCAGGCCGGAGTAGATCAACGCGGTGCGGCACGAGGGGGCAGAGAGGGATTCGGCCTCTCCCGAGTACAGGGCGATCAAGGAATCGTTGCCCCTCCACCAGGTGTCCGTCATCCCCTTGACCTCTTCGACCGGCTCGAAGCCGTCCAGAGCAACCTCATCGACGCGATCGCCGGTGACTCTGGTGACCTGCTGTGCCCACATCGACGCATGGTGGGCGAGCGCGACGGCCTCCACCCATCCCTCGACGGTTTGGTGCAGGGGGGTCCAGCGATAGCCGTACACCCCGAACTCCCCGCCCGGTCCGATCATGAACGAGTAGGGGGTTGCGGTCCGGTGGGTTCCTGCCGGGTGCAGCCACCCCTCCTCCGGCGAACCCTCTGGAAGGTCGGAGTCCAAATACTTGGGTCCACCGTCGTAGTGCGGAGCCGGAGGTAGCACGAGACCTCCCCAGCGCTCCTGATACTCCTTTGCACGGTCGACCTCCACCGATGGGACGCCGAGCGCGAGCCACTGCTTCGCGAGCCGGCCGACCGGCCGCACGTCGATCCTGATGCCGTGCGCGGTGACGAACGACTGCGCCCGACGCGTCAGTCCATCGAGTACAGCATTGTTTAGATGTCGCTCCATGTGCCGGACGCTACTTGGCCTGCACGGGCACTGCCTGCCACCTGCGGCTGGTGTGCTCCGTCGGATCGGGCAACGGGTCGAAAATCGGTGGTCATCCGAGCCGGCCGGAGCCCACGCTGTACGTCATGGAAGAACCGCACCGCAGGATCCGCGCGCTTCACACGGCGTCCACGATCACCGTCTACCAGGCATATCGCCCGGAGATCGGCGGACCCGCCGCCCGCAAGGGCCGCTTCCCCGCCGCGTGGAAGCCCGACCGCATGACGTGGATCAAACCTAGTTTTATGTGGATGATGTACCGCTGCGGCTGGGGCACGAAGGAGGGTCAGGAGACCGTCCTCGCTGTCGAGATCACCCGTGACGGGTTCGATTGGGCTCTGCGCCATGCCTGCCTGTCGCACTACGTCCGCGGACTGCATCCCGACCGCGCCGCCTGGCAGCGTGACCTCAAGCGCGCACCGGCCCGCGTCCAGTGGGACCCCGAACGCGACCTGCACCTGCGTCCCCTGCCGCACCGCTCCCTGCAACTGGGCCTCTCTGGTCAGGCATCGGCGCGCTACGCGAACGAGTGGATCGTGTCCATCAACGACGTGACCCCGCTCGCCCACGAGATCCATGCACTCGTCAAGGACCGCGAACTGGACTCCGCCGCCCGGCTGCTTCCCCAGGAGCAGGGATACCCGGCCGGTGAAGAACTCCTGGCCCGCCTGTGTCCCTGACGCTCCGGCGATCAGGGCGCCGCACCCGCCGGTCGTACGGCGGCAGAAGTCTGTGGGCGGTGGAACCGGGAGGCGGGTCGGGGAAGGATGCGGAACACTGCGCCGAGTGATCGTGATGCGGCCCGTCCTGGAGATGACTCCCACTGAAGGCTTCGATCTCTGGCCTGTCGCCGAGATCGAGTCGCTGGGTTTCCTGCCGCTCAGCGGTGAGCTGTCACCCACCGAGGTCGGGGCAGCGGTGATGCGGATTGCCGGCTGCAATGACGTGGACCCTGACGGCGATCGTCCGCGTCGGCCGGTCGCCGCACTCGACTCGTTCCTTCACGGACTGCTGACGTTCGACACGCTGTTCGCGGCGGGCGGCCTCCGCGTCACCGACGACTCCACAGGCGTCACTTTCGTACCCGGTTGCTGTGATGGGCTGGAGGACTGGCGCGACTGGCAGCGGTTCGTCGATGCCGGCGGCCTCCTCGGGTTCGGCCACGACCCCGTGTCACCGATCGCGGAGCGTTTCGGTTACACGGTCCGGCTCACGGTCAATGCAGAGCAGAGCCGTAGCCCGGTGATCGAACTGTCCGTCACCGACCTCCGCCACTTGCTCGCCGGCGCCGAGCGCGACCTGGTCGACTTCCTCGCGCTGGCTGCCGATTGGGCCTACAGGCAACTGCCGGACCACTGCTCCGCGGTCACTACCGCCCTCGCACGTGTTCTAGATCTTCCTGTGCCAGGCATTCCGCCGGGTGTTCAGCGGACCTAGCTTCTTAAAGGTCTGTCAACGCGGCTTGGTGACCCATGTCAAGCCATGTTCACAGACCTTTCGGTTGGGGCGCGGGCGAGCTGGAACAACCCGGATACGGCGACAGTCCCCAAACTGCGACCGGACGCACCCAGGCTCACCTTCAAGTTGCTTTGACCTGCGGGGATGACGGGATCCGGTTGCCTTCAGCAAGCGGATATGCGGGACGGCCGTTGCTGGATAGAGTCGTCTCGTCACACCTGGTTGTGGGGACAGTCAGGGCGCATTGGGGAGGGTCTGCAACAAATGAGTCGTCGTTCAACTGGCTTTGTCGGCGTCTGGGCAGAGATGCAACGGCAACAGCAACGCCAGATGGAAGCCGAAGCCAGACGGCGGAGGCAGGAAGCTCAGCAAGCACGTGCCTACCAGCGGCGGGCCGCCCAAGATCACCGCGAATACAGGCAGGCGGAAGCGCTACGTCGCACAGAAGAGCTGGACGCACAAGTTGCGTCGCTGCAGAGCCTTCTCTCCTTAGGCTGTCAGGCTCCGGCCTTCAGGGTCTCCTCTCTCATGAGGCGTGAAGAGGTCCAGCCCTTCGCTCCGGGACCGCTGGCGCAGCCGGTGACTATGCCTGACTTGAGCCATTACCAAACGCAGAGCGGATGGACGTCCAACCGTCGGGCCCAGGCACAGGCTGAAGCGCGGGCTCGTTTCGAGCGGGATTGGCACGCGGCCCAGGCGGCGGAGGCCCAGCGGCAACAACAGCTGGCGTCGTACCAGCGGGAGCACCAGCAGTGGGCCGATGCCCAGCTAGCCGAGATGAGGAGGCACAACGCCGACATCGTCCAGGTGACCGATGGAGTGAGACGCCATGATCCTGACTCGGTCGTGGAGTATTTCTCTGCCGCTCTCTATGCCTCAGCGGCATGGCCGGAGGGCTTTCCACGTCAGGTGACGGCAGCCTACGACACGGCAGCGCGACAGCTGGTGCTGGACTGGGAGTTGCCTGCCTACAGCGTTGTTCCTGACGTCAAGTCCGTTCGGTACGTGTCCGGGACCGACCAAGACAAGGAGACCGCCCGCCCAGTGGGCCAGCGTCGCGCCTTGTATCGGGAGGTGCTCGCGCAATGCATGCTTCTCGTTCTGCACGAGCTCTTCGCCGCGGATGAGCTGGGCGCGCTTGAGTCGGTCACTTTGAACGGATTCGTGGATGGGCATGACCCTACGACGGGCCAGCCGGGCCAGATCCACCTGGCGACCGTGATGGCCTCGTCCTCGACGTTCCGTGGATTGCACCTGGCGCAGGTGGACGCCAGCAGTTGTCTGGCCGACGCACTCCGCGGACAGCTCTCGGCCCGCCCCGACCAACTCACGTCCGTACGGCCGAGTCGTCGGCCGCATGATGTCGGGAACCGTGTTGTCGCGCATGGCAGAGATGAGGAACCTGACCTGTACGAGATGGATCCGATCGCCTTCGAGAACCTTGTCGCTGATCTCTTCCGGGCCATGGGGATGCAGGCGGTCACGACCCAGCGCTCCAACGATGGCGGGGTGGACGTCGACGCGCTGGATCCGACACCTATCCGAGGCGGGAAGATCGTCGTTCAGGTGAAGCGTTACCGCAACACGGTGCCTCCCACTGCCGTACGTGACTTGTACGGAACTGTGCAGGACGCAGGCGCCAACAAGGGTGTCCTCGTGACGACGTCCGGGTTCGGCCCCGGCTCGCACACCTTCGCCAACGGCAAGCCGCTGGAGCTTATCTCGGGCCCTGAGCTTGTCGACCTGCTGCATCGTCATGGACTGCGTGGGCGCCTGGGTGAGGGGGGCCGTCAAACCGCGGCACCGCCGACGCCAACGAGCCCTGACACTCGACTGCCCGACGACTACAACGTCCTGGGCCTGTCGTGGACCGGCAGCGTGGCATTGGATGTGTGTGCTCTGGTCTGCCGTGGCAACCGAGTGCTCAGTGACGATCACTTTGTCTTCTTCAACAACCCACGGACAGCGGACGGTTCCGTGAGGGCTCTGGCCGCCACATCACCCGACAAGGCCGCGATCTGCGTCTCTTTCGACGCCTTGCCGGATGAGGCTGACCGATTCGTCCTCGTGGCCGCGATCGACCCCGAGGTCAATCCGGATGCCGACCTCTCCGGATTCACGGATGCCCGCATCCGTCTGCTCGACCCGCGGCTGACTGAGCTGGGACAACTTGAGGTTTCCGATGGCCGATCCCGCGAAACAGCCTTGGTACTCGGCTCTTTCCGTCGAAGGCCGAGCGGCGACTGGGACTTCGTCTTGGGCGGCAAAGGATACACCGGTGGCCTGGAGGAACTCGTGCAGGATTTCGGCATCGAGGTGGACTAAGGCTTGTCCCGTAGCTATCTGGTCCCGCTCGGATGATCTTGATTTGACTGGTGTGACCCTAGAGTCCGAGGTGATCGCCGTCACGACAGCTTGGCTTGATAACCTGCCGCGATGGACGAAGCGTTGGACGAGGGGCCGTTCTTCCACGGAACAAAGGCTGACCTGCAGACCGGAGATCACCTCACCGCCGGTTTCCGTTCCAACTACCGGCCCGAAATCGTGATGAACCACATCTACTTCACGGCGTTGCGCGACGGCGCGGGACTCGCCGCCGAACTGGCCGCAGGAGACGGGGCTCCCCGGGTATACGCCGTCGAAGCGACCGGGGAGTTCGAGAACGATCCGAACGTCACCGACAAGAAGTTCCCCGGCAACCCCACCCGCTCCTATCGCAGCAGGGAACCGCTCCGGATCGTCGGCGAGGTCACCGACTGGACGCGACAGACACCCGCAGCTCTCCAGATATGGCGAGACCGGCTGGCCGCGGGCCGTCTCGACGACCGTGCCGAAATCGTCAACTGACCGTTACGCCGGAACCGCTGGGCCCCGGTGAGGCGATCTTGATGTAGCTGGTGTGATCACGGCGTCCGAGCCGTCCAGGACAGCCTCGTTCGCCGGGTTGAGCCCGCCCTGCTTCGGGAAGGTGGTGACCGCACTGCGCAGCGAGGGCGCTGGCGGCGCGCAGTGGGCGCGGCACACGCAGCCCCCGTTATGTTCTTCGCGGTCCTGCAAGAGGGCCGCTGGCCTCCGGGCCCGGCATGACTGTGTCCCCCTGTCCTCGATGACCTGGGGGGTGG
>NZ_JBVJLW010000043.1:0-29301 GCF_055584525.1 Streptomyces sp. NPDC102514 | reverse complement strand
CAGACCCAACACCCCCCCCCCCCCGCCCCCCCCCCCCCCCCCTAGGGCGGGGGGGCCACCACCACCACCCCCCCCCCCCCCCCCCCCGCCCGGGCCCCCCCCCCCCCCCCCGCCCCACGGCCGTGTGCTGTACGTATCTCTGCCGATTCTCTCGGCTCTCCGTCAGCGCAGGTTGGCGGCCCGCCGCTCCATGGCCTCCCGGGCGTCCTCCTCCGACGCGTACACCTCGCACATGTGCCGTCCGTCGGGTGTCGCCGTGTGCTCGACCTCCCACAGGGACAGCTCACGGCCGTCCCGGAGCAGGAACCCGTGCTCGTAGAGCGAGAAGCACAGCCCCCTGCGGCCGGCCCGGACCGGTCGACCGAAGGCCTGGGTGATCTGGTGCGCAAACGCCCTGCGCAGCAGCTCGGCCATGTCCTCGCCCGGCCGGTCCGCGTTCTCGGCGCGCCGCAGCAGCCGCCGGCCGTGGTCCGCAGAGTCGTCCGGAACATACGCGTGCAGCGGTTCCGGAATGGCCGACAGCCGCACCAGCAGGGGCAGTTCGAAATCGGGCGTGTCCACGGGCAGCGGCAGGCGCGCGGTCGCGGTGCGCAGCTCTTCCTCGTCCTCGTAGACCTCGTGCTGGGTGTCCCGGCCCGGCGCGGTGTTGTGGACCAGCTCCCAGAGCGTGAGCGCGCTCCCATCGGCCAGCAGCCACGTATGGCGATACGTCTCGCGGTGCAGTCCCGCGCTGTGGTGCGCGGAGTGCAGTGAACTGTCGTGCGCCAGCGCTCGGTCGAGCCGCCCTATCGTGTCGTCCGGCAGCTCGAAGGAGTTCAGGGCACGACCGAGGAGTCGCGCGAGATGCTCCTCCGGAGACTCGGGCGACTCGGGTGGTTCGTACGCTGCCGTCTCGTACGGAACGCTCAAGGCTTCTCCCGGCGTTGCTGCATGTCACCTTGTGGGTGCATACCGTAGCCCCTCGGTCGGACATCATGTCCGGGAACCGAGAAAACGTACACACGAAAAACGCCGGGGCCGCGGGAGAAGTTCCCGCGCGGCCCGTGAAAACCACAAAACCCTTAGGTCAGAGGGCACTTCCGGCGGTCCATGCACTCCATGCCATGTTCCAGCCGTTGAGCCCGTTGTCCGGCGAGACCGTCTTGTCGGGGGAGTTCTTGACGGTCACGACGTCCCCGACGAGGGAGTTGTCGAAGAACCACTTGGCGTTCGTGTCGCTCCCGGCGCCCTGCACATCCGCGAGCCCGACGCAGCCGTGGCTGGTGCCCTGCTTCCCGAACGGCGGGTTGCTCCGGTCGTACCAGTAGTTGCCGTGGATGAAGGTCCCCGAGGTCGTCAGCCGCATCGCGTTCGGCACGTCCGCGATGTCGTACTCACCGCCGTAGCCGACCGTCGACCCGTTCATCCGCGTCTGCCGGAACTTCTCGGCGATCACCATCTGCCCGTTGTACGTGCTGTTGCCCGCGCTGCCCGTCGAGATCGGGACCGTCTTGACGGTCCGTCCGTCCCGCACGACCGTCATGGTCTGCGTGTCGGCGTCGACGGTGGAGACCTGCGAACGCCCCACCGTGAAGGTGACCTTCTTGTCCTGCACCCCGTAGACGCCGTTCGCGCCCTCGACGCCGTCCAGGTCGACCTTGGTCGTGACCTTGGAACCGGCCTTCCAGTACTCCTTGGGCCGGAAGTCCAGCCGCTGCGTCCCGAACCAGTGCCCGACCACCTTCTGCCCGCTGCTCGACGTGACCTCGATGTGCGACTGGACGTCCTTCTTGTTGGTGATCGCCTTGTCGAAGGTGAAGGACACCGGCATCCCGACGCCGACCTTCGCCCCGCCGTCGGGCGTGTACGTCCCGATGAAGCTGTTGTCCGTGGAGACCGTGGTGAAGGTGGACCTGGCCGCCGTGGTCTTCCCGCTCTCGCCCTTGGCGGTGGCCGCTATCCGGTACTTGGTCCCCCTCTCCAACCGCTTCTCGGGCTTCCAGCTCTTCCCGTCCCCCGCGACCGACCCCGGTACGTCGGCTCCGCTCGCCGACTCGGTCATCTTCACCTCGGTCAGCTTCCCGTCGCTGACCTTCACACCGGTCGAGTTGATCGACGCCCCCGCCGAGCCGTTCTTGGCGGAGATCGTGATCCGCGCGTCCTCGGATCCACCGGCCTTGTTGTCGGCCTTGGCGTCGCCGCCGCAGGCGGTGAGAGTCAGGGCGCCGACCATCAGGGCGGCACAGGCCGCCAGCGTGCGCCTCGCTGTTGCGTCGGGCGTTGTCACGGGCTGCTCCAGGTTCTCGTGGTGCGGGACGGTCGGTCGATCCGGTCCATGGACAGAAGATCCATGAACAAGGAGCGCAACTCCGACCGCCCGGGTTCCCCCAGCCCGCCCCTGACACCAGCACGTGACAGAGTCGGGACAATCCCAAGCCCCACGACCGCACTTGCCCACCACCCACCCCTGCCGCCCCGCGCGCTACCGGAGATACTCCGCGACGGCCCACGACATACGGCACACACGGCCCACGGCCCCGCAGGCCGCTACGGCGTCCGCCACGCTCCCCGCTGCCGCGGGAGAGAGGGAGCGCGCCCTACCCCCTCCCGTACAACTCCCCGTGCGACAGCCACATCCCGCCCGGGCCCTCCACCGACTCGGCGGCCCGTACCGCCCGGACGATCGCGCGGGTCACCAGGTCCGCTGCCGCGGCGAGGACATCGTTCAGGGCGAGGGGGTCCTCGGCGGCGAGTGGGCGTGCGCCCGTGGACAGGGCGAACACCGTGTCCCCGTCGTTCAGCAGATGCACCGGCCGGACGGCTCGCGCGATGCCGTCGTGTGCCGTGCCCGCCACCTTCTGGGCCTGTGCCTTCGACAGGTCGGCGTCCGTCGCGACCACGGCCAGCGTGGTGTTGAGCGGCGGGACCGAGTTCTTCGCCGAGGCCTCCGCCAGCCGCACCCGCGCCGCCCGGTGCACCTCCTCGGCCGGACAGCCCAGCTGCCCCTGGACCAACTCCCCGTACAGCGCCCCCGTCTCCGGCTCCAGCACCGAGCCCGCCGCGTTGGCGACGACGAGCGCCGCCACCGTGATCCCCGATTCGAGAACGGCACTCGCCGTGCCGACCCCGCCCTTCATCATTCCGACGGCCGCCCCGGTCCCGGCGCCCACGCACCCCTCCCGCACGGGCGCGCCCCGCTCGCTCGCCGCCGCGGCCTCCACCGCCTCGCGGCCCGTCGCCGCGTCCGGCCGGGCCCGGAAGTCGCCGCCCCGGCCCAGATCGAAGACGCAGGCCGCCGGCACGACCGGCACGACATGGTGCGGATCGGGGCCGACCCGCACCCCGCGCCCCCGCTCCTCCAGCCAGGCCATCACGCCCGTCGCCGAGTCCAGCCCGAACGCGCTCCCGCCGGTCAGCACGATCGCCTCGACCTTGTGCACCACATTGCGCGGATCGAGCGCGTCGGTCTCCTTCGTACCGGGACCGCCGCCCCGCACGTCCACGGCGGCGACCGAGCCGCCCTCCGGGGCCAGGACGACCGTCGTCCCGGTGAGCCAGCCATCGCCGATCCGCGTGGCATGTCCCACACGCAGCCCGGTCACATCGGTCAGAGCGTCAACAGTCATGAGCCCAGTGTCGACCCCGGCCCGGCCCTTGCCGGAGACCTCGGCGGACGCCCGGCCGCCCGCTCGCCTGCGCGTACCCTGAAGGTATGAGCGAAGCCGGAGCATCCACCCCGAAACCGCGTGAGCCCAAGGCCGCGCTGGTCTTCGACGACCCGCTGAGCCGGCAGTCCGAGGACGACACGGACCGCGGGTGGGGCGAGAGGCCGACCGCCGACAGCGCCGCGGACCTGGCCCGCTTCCTGGACGAGAAGCCGCCCCACCACATCTGATCCCACCCGCGGCCCAGCCGCCGGAGAGCCACCCCGCAGACCCTGCCCGCGCCCTCGCCCGCCGCTATCGCTCGCTGTGCCCGGAGCCGCGCTGAGCGACCAGGGCGTCGCGGATCTCCTTCAGAACCGCCAGCTCGGTGACCTCGATCACCTCCTGCGTGTTCTCCTTCGCCTTCTGGCGGGCCGCCTGCCGGGCGAGGTACTTGGACATCGGCAGCACCATCAGGAAGTACACGACGGCGGCGGTGATCACGAAGGTCAGCGTCGCGCTGAGGACGGTGCCCCACATGATGGGAATGCCGCTCGTCGCGGTCCCCGTCGCCTCGTCGAAGTCGCAGGGGGACTTCAGGCACGAGCTGTACTTGTCGAGGTCCTTGGTGCCGAAGGCGCCGACCAGCGGGTTGATCACGCCCTTCACCACGGAGTTGACGATGTTGGTGAAGGCGGCGCCGATGACCACCGCGACAGCCAGGTCGACGACGTTCCCGCGCATCAGGAAGGCCTTGAAGCCGTCCAGGATGCTCGGCTCCTTCTTCTTCTCGCTCACCAGGGGGACCCTTCTCGGTTGCACAGATTGTGGAATGAACAGCTCCGCAACCTACGTCAGGGTGCGGCGCCCCTGTCCAATTCCATAACTCCAACGAGCGACTTGACAGCCAAACCGCAACCCGCCTGATCATGCTCAGCACAAGGTCACCGCCAGTCGCGAGGTCACGCCTGCCCCGGCCAGCCGTGCGGCAGTCCTCCTCGGCACCGACAGAACGACCAGCGCCCCGCCCTCGGACACGCTGTCCAAGGACTCCGGAACCTTCGTCACCCGCACCCCACGGGCCACCACCCGTGCGTCACCCGCCGCCGACTGCTCGGCCGCGACCACGTCCACCCGATCACCGGGCCTGAGCAGCCGCACGGTCGCAGCATCGGCGATCCGCACAGGCGCGGTCACCATCTCGACCGCCCGCCGCTCCCGCACGGAATCCACCGCCACCGGCCGGGGCGGCCCCGCACCCCGCGCCACCACCTCCCGCGGCCCGGCCGCGACAAGGGCCGCCGCGGTCAGGGCCAGCCCCGCCGCCAGAGCCCGTCTCCGGCACCGGACCAGCCGGCGCAACTGATACCGCCCACCCCGAACCCGTACAGGAGCGAAGTGCGGCACCTGGCACGTACCGGGAACGTCCGTGCCCAACGGACGCGGAAACGAGGACAACTGCGACACGAGTACCACCGCCTGCGGTCGGAGATCGCTTTCGCCCCCAGACTGCGGCCTCACCAAAAATCCTGCCGACCCCCGTGGACAACCCCCCACTTGTGGAAAACCCCACCACCCGAAGGAGCCCTTCCACTCGCCCCCTCACAACCGACGCGAAGGGGCCGCGGCCCGCACCCGGCGACGAGACCCGGGAGCGGGCCGTGCCGGTACGTCGAAAGTCCGCCGCGTAGGGCTCCCGCAAAAAAGTCGGACCCTCCGACCAAGAGCCGTATGCACGGGGGCGGCGGACTCGACGTACCGGCACGGCCCGCTCCCACCCCCACGCCCCCTGGCAACGCCCCACGCCTCCTACGGCAAGGCGATCCCCGGATCCATCCCACCCAACGCAGAAGCGCACGAACAATCCCGCGAACCCCCCGCCGGCAGCCCCGCAACCGCGTCGAACAGAACCCCCCGCAACCGCCCCACATTCGCCGCGAACACCTTCAGCACCTCGTCGTGCGAGACACCTTCCCCCGCAGCGGCACCCGCGTCGAGATCGGTGACCAGCGTCATCGACGTGTAGCAGAGCTCCAGTTCACGAGCGAGCGCCGCCTCCGGATGCCCGGTCATACCGACCACGGACCACCCCTGAGCCCGGTACCAGAGGGACTCCGCACGGGTGGAGAACCGCGGCCCCTCGATCACGACGAGCGTCCCGCCGTCCACCGCCTCCCACTCCCGCCCACGCGCCGCCGCGAGCGCGACCTCGCGCCCGACGGGGCAGTAGGGGTCGGCCAACGACACGTGCACCACGTTCGGCGTCCGGCCACCGGCCACCGGCACCCCGTCGAAGAACGACTGGACCCGGGACTGCGTACGGTCCACGAACTGGTCCGGCACGAGCAGCGTCCCGGGCCCGTACTCGGGGCGCAGCCCGCCCACGGCGCACGGCCCGAGCACCTGCCGCGCGCCGACGGAACGCAGCGCCCACAGGTTGGCCCGGTAGTTGATGCGATGCGGCGGCAGATGGTGCCCGCGACCGTGGCGGGGGAGGAAGGCGACCCGTCGCCCGGCGATCTCGCCGAGGAAGAGGGAGTCGCTGGGCGGCCCGTAGGGGGTGTCCACCTGTATCTCGGTCACGTCGTCGAGGAATGAGTAGAAGCCCGACCCGCCGATGACGCCGATCTCGACGTTCTCCGTGTTCGCCATGACCGGCACCCTAACCGGGCCCTGAGGGAGCCGGAAAACGCCGAAGACCCCGCCGTGCGCGTGAAGCGCGACGACAGGGTCTTCGTAAGGAAAGGCGCGAGAACGCGTCAGGCGGCGTTGCTGCCGGAGGACGAACTCGTGGACGACGACTTCGAAGACGACGACTTCGAATCCGAGGACGACGACGAAGACTTGGAGTCCGACGAACCGGACGGCTTCGACTCGGACGACGACCCCGAGGACTTCGACGCCGAAGCGGGGCTGCTGCTCGACGACGAGCCGCGGCTGTCGTTGCGGTAGAAACCGGAGCCCTTGAAGACGATGCCTACTGCGGAGTACACCTTCTTCAGGCGGCCACTGCAGTTGGGGCACACGGTCAGGGCGTCATCGGTGAACTTCTGCACCGCCTCAAGGCCTTCGCCGCACTCGGTGCACTGGTACTGGTAGGTCGGCACTGTGTCTTCCTCCTGGCACTCTCACTCAGTGAGTGCTAACGACGGTCCATACTGACCTATTCCTCGGGATCAGTCCACTGTCACCGGCACGCGGTGACCCACGCCACGTGCGACGGTACGGCTCACGGCCGGCGGAGCGAGCCGCGAACGCAGGCCCACGAGGGTCGCCAGAGCGAGCAGCGTGCCGCCCATCGGGACCAGGAAACCGGCCCCGTCCCAGAGGCGGTCCTCCAACTGTCCGGCGATCATGACGGCGGCAGCCTGGCCGAGTGCGACCGCGCCGGTCAGCCAGGTGAAGGCCTCCGTGCGGGCGCCCACCGGCACCAGCTTGTCGACCAGCGTGTAGCCGGTGATCAGGGCGGGCGCGATGCACATGCCGACCACGAGTCCGGTCCCGGCGAGGACGATCACCGACTGGGCCGCCCACAGCCCGGAGGCGGTCAGGGCCAGGGCCGCGTACCCGATGAGGAGGCGGCGGCGCGGGGCCACCTTCCAGGCGATCGCGCCGCAGACGATGCCGGAGAGCATGTTGCCCGCGGCGAACGTCCCGTACAGGACGCCGTTCAGACCGGGCTCGCCGATGGACTCGCTGAACGCGGCCAGCGAGACCTGCATGCCGCCGAAGACGGCACCGATGCCGAGGAAGGCCACGATCAGCACCCGCACACCGGGGACGGCGAGCGCGGAAACGGCCTTCACGCGTGCGTGCTGTCCGTCACCGCCCCGCACCTCCGCACCCACAGACGGCTGGGAGCCCCGCTGAGCGGCGAACAGCAGGCCGCCCACCAACGTCAGCGCGGCCTCCGTGAGCAGCCCCGCAGCCGGATCCACGGCCGTGCACAGAGCGGTCGCCAGGAGCGGTCCGAACACGAAGGTCAGCTCGTCCGTGACGGACTCGAAGGCCGCCGCGGTCGTCATCAGGGGCGAGCCCTGGAGCTTGGTGCCCCAGCGGGCCCGCACCATGGGCCCGACCTGCGGGACCGAGGCACCGGTCGGCACGGCGGCGGCGAACAGGGCCCACAGGGGAGCGTCCGCGAGGGCCAGCGCGGTCAGGGACAGGCCCGCCAGCGCGTGCACGACGACGCCGGGGAGCAGCACGGCCCGCTGGCCGTGCCGGTCGGCGAGACGGCCGGTGAACGGCGCGAACAGGGCCATGGCGACACCGGTCACGGCGGCGACGGCGCCCGCGGTCCCGTACGAGCCGGTGGTGTGCTGCACGAGGAGCACGATGGAGATGGTCAGCATCGCGAACGGCTGGCGCGCGGCGAAGCCGGGGAGCAGGAACGTCCAGGCGCCGCGGGTGCGCAGCAGCTGCCCGTATCCCGGGCGCTTGGCGGCCGGAGTTCCTGTGGTGGCCGGAGTTCCGGAGGAATCCGGAGTCCCGCCGGTCTCCTGGGTGACCGTGGATGCCACGGCCGTGCCTTTCTGCCGCCTGGTAGCGCGGCCCCTGTGGCGGGGCGCGGGGCGCCGAGAGCTGTCCTCTTGCGCGGAACTGCGGTAGATACCGGGCCGCCCGCTGAGAGGGGCACCGCGGCCGCCATACGGTCGCGCCAGCACTGCGTCAGGCAGAGTTGGTTCGATCAAGTGTGCCTTGATGATACAGGCCCCACAGAAGCCGGACCTGTGAAAACCAGCACCTCCAACCCCGAAGCCTGGCTTTCACAACACGCCGCCCCCGGCCCCCGCCAGGCTTCGGGCCCCGCCAATCCCCGGCCCGCGCAAACCCCGGGTCTGCGCCAAGCGCCAGCCCCCACCAAGCGCCAGCCCCTGTCAGGCTTCCGGGCCCCGTCAGGCCCGGCCCCGCCAACCCCCGACCTCGCCAACCCCCCGCCCCCGCCAACCCGCCCCGCGCTCAGCGATCCCCGCCGGTCCCCAGCCAGTCCGCCAGCTTTCCGCCCTGCCCGACCGCCCGCAGTCGTCGCTCGGCGGCGTCCCGGACGGGGTCCGTCGCCACGACGAGCAGTTCGTCGCCGCGCCGCAGCACGGTCGCGGGAAGCGGAACGAACGATTCTCCACCGCGTACGACCAGCGTGACCGCGGCCCCCGCGGGCAGCCGCAGCTCGTTGATCTCGACGCCGTGCATCTTCGACCCGTCCGGGATGGCGACGGACAGCAGATGTCCGCGCAGCCGCTCCAGGGGCGCCGACTCGATCCCCAGGTCGGCGGTCTCGGAGTCGGATGTGGACAGTCCCAGTTTCCGGGCCAGCCAGGGGAGCGTCGGCCCCTGCACGAGGGTGTAGACGACGACAAGGACGAACACGATGTTGAAGATGCGACGGCTTTCCTCGATGCCGCTCACCATCGGGATCGTCGCCAGGATGATGGGCACGGCACCGCGCAGTCCGGCCCAGGACATCAGGGCCTGCTCCTGCCAGCGCATGCGGAACGGCAGCAGGGCCACCACGACACTCAGCGGTCGGGCCACCATGGTCAGCACCAGGCCGATGACGAGCGCCGGCCAGATGTCGTCGCCCATCTCGTGCGGGGTGACGAGCAGGCCGAGCAGGACGAACATGCCGATCTGCGCGATCCAGCCGAGCCCGTCGGCGAAGCCGCGGGTGGCGGGCCAGTGCGGCAGCTTCGCGTTGCCGAGCACCATCGACGCCAGATACACGGCGAGGAAGCCGCTGCCGTGGGCCAGTGCCCCGGCCGCGTACGCGGTGACCGCGATCGCCATGACCGCGATCGGATAGAGACCGGAGGCGGGAAGCGCCACATGCCGCAGCCCGTACGCCCCCAGGAAGCCCACCGCGAGCCCGATGGCCGCTCCGATGGCCAGCTCCAGCGTTATCTCGCCGATCAGGTGGTACCAGTGATCCACCGGACCGGCCGTGGAGAACGCCACGACGAGGATGACGACCGGGGCGTCGTTGAACCCCGACTCGGCCTCCAGGATGCCCGTCACGCGCGAGGGGAGGGGCACCTTCCGGAGTACCGAGAAAACCGCCGCCGCGTCCGTGGAGGACACCACCGCGCCGATGATGAGCGCCTGCCGCCACTCCAGCCCGATCAGGTGGTGGGCGGCCGTCGCCGTGACGCCGACGCTCACCGAGACACCGACGATCGCCAGTGAGGAGGCGGCCGGGAGTCCCGGCTTGATCTCCTTCCACTTCGTGCCCAGACCGCCCTCGGCGAGGATCACGACCAGGGCCGCGTATCCGATGACCTGGGTCAGTTCGGCGCTGTCGAAGTGGACGTCACCGATGCCGTCCTGGCCCATGGCGACGCCGATACCCAGGTAGACGAGCAGGCTGGGGAGTCCGCTGCGCGAGGAGATCCGAACCGCTGCCACCGCGACGAGCAGAACGAGCGAGCAGATGAGCAAGAGCTGGTTGAGGTGGTGGACAGTCAGCGGCTGTTCCCTTCTCGTCGTTCCGATCCTGCTGTTCCGAGTGGCACGGTCTGATCGGTTTCGTCAGCGCAACTACTTCGTTACCTTACCTAACTCTTGACGCTTTCTTGACGCTTGCCAGGGCAAGATCGAACTTTCGTCCGCTCGGGTACCCGACACCGCGTCAAGCCGGGGTTGGCCCTGCGCCTATGGTTGCTCCAGCGTTCAGTCAAATGGACAAGCCCGTCTGCCGCTCGCGTGAGGACAGCAAGGACAGCGATGCCCCCCAACACCACCGCATCTTCCGGTCAGAAGCCCGGCAAGTCCGGCAGGAAGAAGGGGCGCAGAGCCCGTCTGATCCTGATCGTCCTGGTTCTGGCCATTGTCGGCGGTGTCGCCTACGGGGCGTTCTGGAGCATCAGCACCGTCCGCGCCTCCTTCCCGCAGACCAAGGGTTCCATCACCCTCGACGGTCTGTCGGGGCCCGTGGACGTGAAGCGGGACGGCTACGGCATCCCGCAGGTCTACGCCTCGACCGACGAGGACCTGTTCATGGCGCAGGGCTACGTCCAGGCGCAGGACCGGTTCTACGAGATGGACGTCCGCCGTCACATGACGGCCGGCCGGCTCTCCGAGATGTTCGGCGAGAGCCAGGTCGACAACGACGAGTTCCTGCGCACGCTCGGCTGGCAGCGCGTGGCCGAGAAGGAGTACAGGACCAAGCTGTCGGCCGGGACGAAGAAGTATCTCCAGGCGTACGCCAAGGGGGTCAACGCCTACCTGAAGGGCAAGGACGGCGCGGACATCTCCCTGGAGTACGCGGCTCTCGGCTTCACCAACGACTACAAGCCCAAGGAGTGGACCCCGGTCGACTCCGTGGCCTGGCTCAAGGCGATGGCCTGGGACCTGCGCGGCAACATGCAGGACGAGATCGACCGCTCCCTGATGACGAGCAGGCTCGGCCCGAAGCAGATCGCCGACCTGTACCCGCAGTACCCGTACGACCGGAACAAGCCGATCGTGCAGGAGGGCCGGTACGACACCGTCACCGGCCAGTACTCGCAGGACAGCACCGACTCCGGCACGGGTACGGGCACCGGAACGGGCACGGGAACCGGCGGTACGCAGTCCGTGGCGGGCAGTGGGCTCACGAGCGGCGCCGAGGCCCCCGCGGGGCTGGAGAGCCAGCTGTCGGGCCTCTACGGCGTGCTGGACGACGTTCCCGAGGCCGTCGGCGTGAACGGCAACGGCATCGGCTCCAACTCCTGGGTCGTCGGCGGATCCCACACCATCAGCGGCAAGCCCCTGCTGGCCAACGACCCGCACCTGTCGCCCTCGCTCCCGTCGGTCTGGTACCAGATGGGCCTGCACTGCAACAGCCTCTCCGAGAAGTGCCAGTACGACGTCTCCGGATACACCTTCGCGGGCATGCCCGGTGTGGTCATCGGTCACAACAAGGAGATCGCCTGGGGCATGACGAACTCCGGCGCCGACGTCACCGACCTCTACCTGGAGAAGCTCACCGGGGAGGGCTACGAGTACGACGACAAGGTGCTGCCCTTCACCACCCGCAAGGAGAAGATCGACGTCGCGGGCGGTGCGAGCAAGAGCATCACCGTCCGGGAGACCAACAACGGACCGCTGCTGTCCGACCGCGACGACGAGCTCGTGAAGGTCGGCAAGAAGGCCGGTGTCGACAGCGCCGCCCCCGACCGCGGCGACGGCTACGGCATCGCCCTGCGGTGGACCGCGCTGGACCCGGGCACCTCGATGGACGCCGTCTTCGCGATCAACAAGGCGACCGACTGGACGGCCTTCCGCAAGGCGGCCACCCTCTTCGACGTCCCCTCGCAGAACCTCGTCTACGCGGACCGCGAGGACAACATCGGCTACCAGCTGCCGGGCCGGATCCCGATCCGCGGCGAGGGTGACGGCTCGCTCCCGTCCCCGGGCTGGGACTCCAAGTACCGCTGGACCGGCTACATCGACCAGGACGAACTCCCCAGCGAGTACAACCCGGAGCGCGGCTACATCGTGACCGCCAACCAGGCCGTGGTCGACAAGGACAAGTACCCGTACACGCTCACCACGGACTGGGGTTACGGCACCCGCAGCCAGCGGATCTCCGACCTCATCGCGTCGAAGATCAAGAACGGCGGCAAGGTCTCCACGGACGACATGCGCCAGATGCAGCTCGACAACAGCAGCGAGATCGCCAAGCTGCTGGTGCCCAAGCTGCTCAAGATCGACGTGCCCGACAAGGACGTCCGCGAGGCGCAGAAGCTCCTGGAGGGCTGGAACTACACCCAGGACGCCGACTCGGCCGCCGCCGCGTACTTCAACGCGACCTGGCGCAACATCCTCAAGCTCGCCTTCGGCAACAAGCTCCCCAAGGAGCTGCGGGTCAAGGGCCAGTGCCTGTACGTCGAACCGACCGACTCCACCGGCCCGGTCGACGACGAGGACGACAAGGTGCGCGAGTGCGGCCAGCGCGACGCGGACAGCGCCCAGCCGGACGGCGGCGACCGCTGGTTCGAGGTGGTGCGCAAGATCCTCGACGACGAGGACAACGACTGGTGGTCGGCGCCCAAGACGCGTACCGACACGGCCGTCGAAACCCGTGACGAGCTCTTCGGACGGGCCCTCGCGGACGCCCGCTGGGAGCTGACCGCCAAGCTCGGCAAGGACCTGGACACCTGGAGCTGGGGCCGCCTGCACCGGCTGTACCTGAAGAACCAGACCCTGGGCACCGAAGGCCCCGGCTTCCTGAAGTACATGCTCAACCGCGGCCCGTACAACATGGGCGGCGGCGAGGCGGCGGTGAACGCCACCGGCTGGAACGCGGCGGGCGGTTACTCGGTGGTCTGGGTGCCGTCGATGCGCATGGTGGTCAACCTCGACAACTTCGACAAGTCCAAGTGGATCAACCTGACCGGGGCCTCCGGCCACGCGTACAGCGCCCACTACATCGACCAGACGAGCAAGTGGGTCAAGGGCGAACTGCTCCCGTGGGTCTCCTCGGACCGGGCCGTCGGCAAGGCCACGTCGGACACGCTGGTACTGAAACCCTGACTGGCGTCGCCGAAGCCGAAAGGGCCCTCCACGCACGCGTGGAGGGCCCTTTCCCGTACCCGTGCGTTCCGGCCGGGTCAGCGGAACCGGTGAACCCCCGACGGGGTCACCGCCGCGTGCACCGGCCGGTCGTGCGGCTCCTCCGGTACGTGGCCCACCACTTCGGAGTCGTGCAGCAGCACCACCAGGGCCGGATCCGAGCCCGCCCGCTCCAGCCGCGCGAGCACCCGGTCGTACGATCCGCCGCCGCGGCCGAGCCGCATCCCGCGCCCGTCCACGGCCAGACCCGGCAGGAGTACGGCGTCGGCGCCGAGCACGCCCTCCGGGCCCAGGCGGGTGCCCACAGGCTCCAGGAGGGTCATCCTGCCCCCGTGCCGGACGGGCACGAGCGAGTCCGGGCCGGCGTAGGTGCCCCAGTCGAGGTCGTTGTCCGCGAGGAGCACGGGGAGCAGGACGTGGGCACCGCGCGCGTGGAGCGCGTCGAGGAGCGCACGGGTGCCCGGTTCGCTCCCCACGGAGACGTACGCCGCCACCGTGCGCGCACGCGCCAGTTCGGGCAGCTCCCGTGCGCGGGCCGCGAGAGAGGCCTCCGTCTCCCGCACGTCATCGGCCGTCAACCTGTCCCTCACCGTGAGGATCTCCCGCCGCAACGAACGCTTGGCAGAGTCCTCTTCAGGTCTCAGGTGGCGCATAGGTTTGTCCCGTACCCTTCATAATGCGCTCATATGAGAGCGAATTAACCGGAGCCACAGATTCACTACAAAGGCACCGGATATGGTGTCGGGCATGACTCAGTCGCACCCAAGGATCAGCAAGGCTGTCATCCCCGCAGCAGGTCTCGGTACCCGGTTCCTGCCGGCCACCAAGGCCACTCCCAAGGAGATGCTGCCGGTCGTGGACAAGCCGGCGATCCAGTACGTGGTCGAGGAGGCCGCATCCGCCGGCCTCGATGACGTCCTCATGATCACGGGCCGCAACAAGCGCCCGCTGGAGGACCATTTCGACCGCAACTACGAGCTGGAGTCGGCTCTTCAGAAGAAGGGTGACGCCGGCCGGCTCGCCAAGGTGCAGGAGTCAAGCGACCTCGCCACCATGCACTACGTCCGGCAGGGCGACCCCAAGGGCCTCGGTCACGCCGTGCTGTGCGCCGCCCCGCACGTCGGCAACGAGCCCTTCGCCGTGCTCCTCGGCGACGACCTGATCGACCCGCGCGACCCGCTGCTCAAGCGCATGGTCGACGTCCACGCGCAGTACGGCGGCAGCGTCATCGCGCTCATGGAGGTCGAGCCCGAGCAGATCCACCTCTACGGCTGCGCGGCCGTCGAGGTCACCGAGGACGGCGACGTCGTCAAGGTGACCGGCCTCGTCGAGAAGCCCGACCCGGCGGACGCCCCCAGCAACTACGCGGTCATCGGCCGGTACGTCCTCGACCCCCACGTCTTCGACATACTCCGCACGACCGAGCCCGGCCGCGGCGGCGAGATCCAGCTCACCGACGCCCTCCAGCAGCTCGCCGACGACGAGAAGATCGGCGGCCCCGTGCACGGCGTCGTCTTCAAGGGCCGCCGCTATGACACCGGTGACCGCGGCGACTACCTGCGTGCCATTGTCCGACTCGCGTGCGAACGTGAAGACCTGGGCCCGGACTTCCGGGCCTGGCTTCGCAGTTACGTCACCGAGGAGATGTAGCAATTTGAGCACCGCCGCGACCCGTGCCACCGGCCAGGACCACCTCTGGTCGGTGACCGAGCACCTGGAGGACATCCTCGCGACCGTGCGGCCCCTGGACCCCATCCAGCTGCAACTCCTCGACGCCCAGGGCTGTGTCCTGGTCGAGGACGTCATGGTGCCGGTGTCCCTGCCGCCCTTCGACAACAGCTCGATGGACGGGTACGCGGTCAGGGTCGCCGATGTCGCGGGCGCCAGCGAGGAGTATCCGGCAGTCCTCACGGTCGTCGGCGACGTCGCGGCGGGCCAGTCCGAACTGCTCCACGTGGGTCCCGGCCAGACCGCCCGCATCATGACGGGCGCCCCGCTGCCGCCCGGCGCCGAAGCGGTCGTCCCCGTGGAGTGGACCGACGGCGGCCTCGGCGAGGGCCCCGTCTCCGGGATGCGCGCCCGCAGCACGTCCCCCGAAGGCGCCTCGGGCCAGGTGCACGTCCACCGCCCGGCGGGAGCACGCGCGCATGTGCGCGCGAAGGGCAGCGATGTGCAGGCCGGCGACCGCGCCCTGTCCGCGGGCACCGTCCTCGGCCCGCCGCAGATCGGCCTGCTCGCCGCGATCGGCCGGGGGACCGTCCGCGTCCGCCCCCGTCCGCGCGTGGTGGTCCTGTCCACCGGCAGCGAACTCGTCCAGCCCGACGGCGAGTTGGAGAACGGCCAGATCTACGACTCCAACAGCTACGCGCTGTGCGCCGCGGCCCGGGACGCCGGAGCGATCGCCTACCGGGTGGGCGCCGTCGCCGACGACGCCGAGACCCTCCGCGCCACCATCGAGGACCAGCTCATCCGCGCCGACCTCGTGGTCACCACGGGCGGCGTCAGCGTCGGCGCGTACGACGTCGTCAAGGAGGCGCTCTCCTCGGTCGGCGACGAGGACGAGGCGGGCGGCGGCATCGAGTTCCGCAAGCTCGCCATGCAGCCCGGCAAGCCCCAGGGCTTCGGCACCATCGGCCCCGACCACACCCCGCTGCTCGCCCTCCCGGGCAACCCCGTCTCCTCGTACGTGTCCTTCGAGCTGTTCGTGCGCCCCGCGATCCGCACCCTGGCCGGCCTGGACGACGTCCACCGGCCCACCATCCGGGCGACACTCCGTACGGAGAAGTCGCTCACCTCGCCCGCGGGCCGCCGTCAATTCCTGCGCGGCCGGTACGCGGACGGGGAAGTGAGGCCCGTCGGCGGCGCCGGATCCCATCTGATCGCGGCCCTCGCGCACGCCGACGCGCTGATCGTCGTCCCGGAGACCGTCGAGTCCGTGGAGACCGGCACCGAGGTCGACGTGGTCCTCCTGGGCTGAGAGCTCCGGGTTGGGGGTACCGTGTCGCGCACGACAGGCACGACCGGGAGCGCCGCCACAGCATGAGTACGGCATGAGCACGCAGGACAGACTGACCCACATCGACGAGGCGGGTGCCGCCCGCATGGTCGACGTGTCCGAGAAGGACGTGACGGCCCGCACCGCGCGCGCGAGCGGCCGCGTCCTGGTCTCGCCCCGCGTGATCGAGCTGCTGCGCGGCGAGGGGGTGCCCAAGGGGGACGCTCTCGCCACCGCGCGCATCGCGGGCATCATGGGCGCCAAGCGCACCCCGGATCTGATCCCGCTCTGCCACCCGTTGTCGGTGTCGGGTGTCAAGCTTGACCTGTCGGTCGCGGACGACGCCGTCGAGATCCTGGCCACCGTGAAGACCACCGACCGCACGGGCGTGGAGATGGAGGCCCTCACCGCGGTCACCGTGGCGGCTCTCACCGTGATCGACATGGTCAAGGCGGTCGACAAGGGAGCGGTCATCACGGACGTGCGCGTGGAGGAGAAGACGGGCGGCAAGTCGGGCGACTGGAGCCGGCCATGACAACGACCCCGGAGAACCCGGAAGCCCCCGAGACCCCGGACGTGTCGGAGACCCCGGCGGAAGCGGCGGCCCCGGCCGGTCCGCCCGCCGGCGTCGCGCCGACGGCCCCGTACAGCGCGGCCGCGCTGACCGCCCCGTACAGCGCGCTCGTCGTGACCGCCTCGAACCGCGCGGCGGCCGGTGTGTACGAGGACAGGGGCGGGCCGCTGATCGCGGAGGGACTCACGAAGTTCGGCTTCGCCGTCGACGGCCCGTGGGCGGTCCCCGACGGGGACCCCGTGGAGCACGCCCTGCGGGCGGGCGTCCGCGTCGGCTACAGCGTCGTCGTGACCACCGGTGGTACGGGCATCTCGCCCACCGACCGCACGCCGGAGGCCACACGGAACGTGATCGAGTACGAGGTGCCGGGCATTCCCGAGGCCATCAGGGCGTTCGGACGGGAGAAGGTGCCCACGGCGGCGCTCTCCCGGGGCCTCGCCGGGGTCGCCGAGGGGACGCTGATCGTGAACCTGCCGGGTTCCACCGGCGGGGTCAAGGACGGTCTGGCCGTCCTCGAACCCCTTCTGATCCACGCCGTCGACCAGTTGCGCGGCGGCGACCACCCCAGACCCGGCGGCAGTGGGGGTGCGAGCTGAACAGCCCATCCTGGCCGGTCGAGCTGGCGCACGGCGATGTGGTCCTCAGGCCCATAAAGCTGCGCGACCAGCGAGCCTGGCGTGACGTCAACCGGCGCAACCGGGACTGGCTGCGCCCCTGGGAGGCGACCATTCCGCCGCCCACGCCCAGCGGGCCGATCGCCCACCGGCCGACGTACCGGCAGATGGTGCGGCATCTGCGCGCCGAGGCGAACGCGGGGCGGATGCTGCCGTTCGTCATCGAGTACCAGGGGCGGCTCGTCGGACAGCTGACGGTCGCCGGAATCACCTGGGGCTCCATGTGTTCGGGCCATATCGGCTACTGGGTGGACGAGGCGGTCGCCGGACGCGGAGTGATGCCGACGGCTGTGGCACTTGTGTCCGACCACTGCTTCCGAACCGTTGGTCTGCACCGCATCGAGGTCTGCATTCGGCCCGAGAACGGACCCAGCCGGCGGGTCGTCGAGAAACTCGGATTCCGTGACGAAGGTCTCCGTCCGCGTTATCTCCACATCGACGGAGCCTGGCGCGACCACCTCGTCTTCGCCCTCACGGCCGAGGAGATCCCCGAAGGACTGCTGGCCCGCTGGCGGCGGACCCACACGAGGAACGCGTCCGAAAACTCACCTAGGGACACGCCCCGGAACACCGCGTAAATGAAATAGGTGTTCGAAAATGATCGGCGATCGACCATCCTCGGGCATTAATTTCGTGCTCTCGGCGGCCTGCTGATCGCATCGGTCACAAAAAAAGCTCGAAATATCAGCCAGATCGTGCGACACACCGGCTCAATTGGCAGATGGCCTCATGCAAACCCCTCTACCGTGTGAGGCGTGAGCAGCAGCGGCCTCATCTACGCAGTCATTGTCGGGGCCTGGGCCGCCTACTTGGTGCCGATGTGGCTCCGTAGGCAGGACGAGCTGAATGAGGCCCGTCCGACGGAACGCTTCAGCACCGCCATCCGGCTTCTGTCCGGACGAGCGGGAATGGAGCGCCGATACGCCAAGGACCTGCAGGCGCGCTCCACCGAAGAGGGGGAGCAGCGCGCCGACCCGGACGGCGTCACCGACTCGGTGGACGTCCGGGCCTTCGCCATGCCTCCGACGCGCCGTGAAGTACGGGCGAGCGTCGACGAGGCGCGAGACGCCCGGGAGGCGCGCTCCGAGGCGCAGCACGCCCAGGCACAGGCGCAACACGCCCAGGCGCAGGCCCAGCACGCGCAGGCTCAGGCGCAGCAGGCCTCCAGACAGGCGCAGGCGTCGAGGCAGGCCGCCAAGCAGCAGGCGCTGCAGCAGGCGTCGGAACAAGAGGCACGGCAGGCCGCACGGCAGGCGGCGGTGACGGCCCCCAAGCCCGGCGCCCGTCCCGTGCCCCAGCAGGGCGCCAAGTCCTCGAAGACGTCCAGGGCCTCGAAGACGTCGAACGGCACGACGACGTCGTCCCCCGCGCGACGGGCCGCCGCGGCGGAGGCCGCGGCCCGCGCCCGGCGCTCGAAGGTGCTCGCGCGCCGACGGCGTACGACCGTCATGCTCTTCGTCGCCTTCACGCTCGGTGCGATCGTCGCGGCCGTCGGCGGACTGGCGTTCCTGTGGGCGCCCGCGGTGCCCGCCGTGATGCTGAGCATCTACATCGCGTATCTGCGCTCCCAGGAGCGTCGGCGCTTCACGTACGTGATGGACCGCAGGCAGGCCGAGGCCGCGGCGCAGCGACTGCGCGAGCGGCAGCCGCGCCGGCGGCCCCCGGCCGACCCGGGCGCCGCCGACGAGCCGGAGGACGGACCCGAGCCCGACACCGATCCCGGGATGTCGGCGCTCGCGGCGGACCGCCGTGCCCTCGTCGAGCAGACCGATCACGCGGAGTGGGTCGACCAGCAGCGCGAGCGCCGCAACGGCCCCGCGCGCGGTGACAGCTGGGACCCCGTCCCGGTGCCCCTGCCGACGTACGTGACGGCGCCGGTCGCCCCGCGTGCGACGTCCGACGTCGACCTGGGCGCGCCCGACGCGTGGAGCTCGGCCCGGTCCAGCACGGCCGAGCCGAACGCGGACCGCGCGGCGGCGGAGGCGGACGCGGCCGAGGCGGCGGAAGCAGCCGAAGCGGCCGAGGCGCAGGAGGAACTGGGCGAGCTCGACGGGGACGACGTGGACGGCAGCTCGGGCAGCGCCGCGGACGCCCGCCGCGCGGCCTCGGCCCGCCGGGCCCGCGAACGGGGCCGCACGCCCCTCTTCGACCAGTACGAGGACGGCGACCGGCCGCGCGCCGCCAACGAGTGACGGCACCTCAGAACCCCACCGGAGGCCCTGCCCCTGACCAGCGGGAGAGCCACCGGGAACGGATTTCCAAGCACCCTGATGAGGATGCTAGAGTTTCACTCGTTGCAAGGGCCTGTGGCGCAGTCTGGTAGCGCACCTCGTTCGCATCGAGGGGGTCTGGGGTTCAAATCCCCACAGGTCCACCGCACGACTGTTCTTGAGTTAGCTCGGGAGTGGTTGACGAGATCCCGTCCGATCGGAAGATCGGGCGGGATCTTCGTCGTTTCCGGGGTGTGTTCGATGCGGTGTCCGAATGTGCGAGGCGTCACGGGTGGCTGCTGGTGGTGATTTCGCCGGGGGATCGGTGGTGATTCGGTGCGGGAGACGGGGCGGGGCTGTCGCGGGGCAGGGCGAAGCCCGGGTCGTGGCGCGGAGGTGTCAGATCGTCGTGGTGGCGGTGCGTGCCCTGGCGGGCGGTGGAATCCCGGAGGCCGACGCGATGGGCGGCCGTTGTCCGTCGCTCCCGGTGTTCTCCTCGACGAACAACTTGTGGTCGGCGTTGGGTGTGCTGGTCTGCGTCCAGCTGCGCAGGATGTCGAGGTTGATCGTGAAGATCATCAGGGCGAGCAGGATGGTCTGGGCGACGCGGCCGTGGGCGAGTCGTCTGGCCGGGTCGGCGATGTCGACGCCATGGGATTTCGCTCTGCCGTTCAATCCTTCAATATTTGCCCGGATGGGCCGGTAGCCGTCCTGCCAGGACGGCTGGAGGTAGTGGCGGTCCTGCCGGAACTTGTCGATCTTCCCGAGGTCGCCGGGGTGAACGGTGACCGTCGGGCGTTGACAGATCTTCGGCAACTCCTCCGGGGGCGGTGGCCGCAGCCGTTCGGATACGGGGATGGGGACGGTGGGCTTGGCCGCGGTGTGCGCGGCGGTGGCGCGCGGGCTGTTGAGATCGACCGTGCCCGGACGGGCGACGGCGATCTGGTGGATCTGGTGGAAACGGGCGCAGGAGACCGCAGGCGAAGGCCCGGCGGCGGGGCACTGCAGACGGATCGTGCCGTGCGGATCCGGGTTCTGCTTGCGTTTGAGGAAGAACGGGGTGCGGGCCGCGATCAGTTGGGTGAGCGGTTCGTCGTCGCCGACTTCGCGTACGGCTTTGTCGTCCAGGTTCGTGGTGGCGTGGATCAGGGTGTCGGGCATTGCGGGGCAGGCCAGGGAGCCGTCGACGAGCAGTGCGCCGGAGGCGGCGGTGCCCTGCAGGCCGCGGTGTTCCTGTTTGTAGTCGAGGACGAGCTGGTAGCCCAGGCGGCGGGCGGGGATGGCGAAGTGGGCGGGCAGCTGGTCGGTGTAGGCGCGGTCGGCGGCCAGCAGTCCGGCCGGCAGGCCCAGGCGGTGGGCGGCGAGGCGGGTCAGGGCGTGCACCGCGTCCGGTCCGACGCGTTTGCCGGGGGTGTCCACCACGAGGCCGAGCGCGAGCTGGGGATGGCGGCTGACCCGCTCCCCGGCCAGGTCAGTGCCCTCGCCATGACGTCGGCTGGCGGCGACCAGGAGGGTCGCGGAGTGCCCGAAGATGCCCTCCTCCGCGCCGCCGCAGTAGTGCCAGCCCGCAGTGAGATCGACGGAGGCGAGCTCGCGGCGGTCGCTGGGCGGGTGGTGCCAGGACGGAATGGGGGTGGTGTCGGCGCCGATGTCACCAAGCCAGCCGGTGAACAATCCGCGCCGGTGGGCGAGGCGGACGGTGACCAGCACCAGGCGGTCGCTGATCTCCTGCAGCAGCACCCGGCGGCGCACGTGCTCGGGATCGTCGTCCTCCCAGGCCGCGGCGATGACCGCGGCCGTCTCGGCGGGCAGCCGGCGACGGCGATCGCAGCGGTGCGGGTCCAGGGCGGTGGTGAGACGGTCGAAGGCCCGGTAGACGCGGCGGGAGAACGCGAGACGGTCATGCGCGTCGGCGCCGGTGAGGTCGGGGACGCCGAGCCAGGAGCGGGCGGCGGGCCGCAGATGGTCGGCCAGGATCCGAAAGGCGTCGGCGAGGTTCGCGCCCCGGCCGTAGTGCAGTGCCAGCAGCAGACCGACCAGCACGGTGCGCACTGGGAGCCCGTCCGGGCCGGGACGGCCCTCAAGTTCCGTCTCGATCAGAGGCAGGACGCCCGAGTCGTGCAGCAGCGTATCGAGCTGGCCGACCTTGGAATCAGGGATTTCGGGCGGGGCGTCGGTGAGGGCCCGGGGACGGCACTGCCGGGCCTTGTCCGCATTGCGCCAGGCACGCGGGACGCTCACAGGTCGGGACCGCGCAACAGCCGCATCGCGGTGGCGTCATCGAGCGGGGGCACGTGATGCTGGAAGCGGGCGAGCGACGCGGCCGAGGCAAGCCCGGCCGCCTTCGCGATCAGATCATGGTCGATGCGGGCGGCCATCAGCTCGACGATCCACGTCGCCCGCAGCCGGCCCGCCGACAGCGCCGGCAGATGGTCGGGCGGGCGGTGGATCAGCGACCAGGAACCGATCAGGTTCTTGGCGTAGGCGGCGGTGCGCCGGGGCCGGAACAGGAAGCCGCCGCCCGCCGCGTTGGCCAGCTCGCCCAGGAGCGGGTCCCAGGCGGCGCGGGCCACCAGCGGGACGATCCGCTCGACGCCGGTGTGCAGCAGCGGACCCCCGCCGCGCAGCCGCCGCAAGTTGCCGCCGCGCGTTGCGGCCACCTCGCGCGGGGTGAGCCCGTATCCCGCACCGAGTCCCAGCAGGGCGAGTCCGTCGGTGCGCTGCTGCCCGCGCAGATGCGACGCCCAATGCCGCAGCCCGGCCAACTCGGCCCTGTTGTAGGGCTGGTGGGGGTTGATGGCCGCGTGCAGCCGGGCCGGGGCCGCTTCACCGCGCTTCGCGAAGGCCAGCGCATCGCGTACCCGCAAAAGCCAGGTGCGGTAGGTACGGACCGTCGACGGTTCCACCTCGCCGAGCAGGGAGAGAACGAACGCGTCGATGGCCTCGTTGCGCAACCAGTCGTCCGGCTCCCGGCCAAGACCGCAGGCCAGGGCCCACAGCGCCAGACGCCCGGTGACGTGCAGCAGCCGCTCCACGTCGTAGGGCACCGCCGTGACCGTGGCGGCGACCACCGAACGCACCAGCGGCGCGACTTCCTCCCAGCCGGCGGGCGCGTTCCGGGGCCGATAGCGGGTGATCTTCGCGGACACCACCGGATCAAGGACCACGGTCCATGCATACCGGCTGGACAAGCAGCCATTCCATGTTTGATCGACTTCTATGGACAGGACGGTGCGCACATGGTCGGAGGGCACGCCCGCGCACGCCCCCCGCGGCAGCTCACCCACGATCCGGAAACCTGGCCCGAACAGCCCGCCGCCGACCCCGCGGCCGAGGCCGTCCGTCAGATTGCCCGCGCCCTCGCCCGCGTCCTGGACGAGCAGGGCCTGAGCCTTCGCGCGGTCGCGGACGGCTCCGGCGTCAACCGGCAGGCCATCGCCGACCTGCTCGCCGGACGCTCCTGGCCCGATGTCGCGACCGTCGCCCGGCTGGCCGCCTTCACCCGCGCCGGGCTGTGGCCGTCGCAGACCGCTGCTGACCGTAAGGGGGAGCATTGAGCCTCGATCCATGCCCGGATCCGCCAACTGGCGACCGGGCAGGGTGATTTCGTGGCTCCGCACTCCGAGCGGGAAACACGGCGATTACGCTCGAAGCGCGCGAGTCACCGCTGACTGGGACCTCACGCAACCGGCACCGTCGAGCTGAACCCTCGGCGGTGCCACCCCCCGACCACAGGACGAGCCGAACCACGGGCGCGTCCCGGGCACTTGGGTCAGACCGTTCCCTCCTCCCCGCTGCCCGCGTGCGTCTGCCGGGCGGCGGGCGTGATCGCGAACCATGCCGGGGACACCTCAGCGACCAGCCCCTCTTTCGCCAGCTTCTTCAGCCGCGAGCGGGTGGTCTCCACCCGGTCCGGCTGCTCGCCGATCGCATCCCCGATGTCCTGCACCTTCATCGCCTGGTTCGCCCCGGCCAGCAGCACCAGAATCCGCTCCCGCGCCAGCTCAAGATCCAGCGGCCCCGGCGACAGAGACGGCTCGCGCGCCGCCGTCCCCGCATCGAAGTCCGGGACCCGGGCCGAAGACGGCAGGGCCGGTTCACCGGCAACGTCCCCGTGCCCCTCGCCTGCCAAGGACAGCAGCGTCTGGCGGGTGATTGTCAGATGAGCCAGCCGCTCCTCCAGAGCGGCGACCTTCTCACGCAGCGCGGCCAGTTCACCGCGCACCACCGACTCTTCCCTGTCCAGACGCTCGAACAACGGCGGCATCGTCATCGTCTGCCTCCCGCCCGCAGTGCCCGGCGGCGTACTCCTGGCCGGCCCGCCCGGCCGGAACCTCAAGTCACCGTAGGAGCACGCCGGGCATGATCGCAGAAGGTGACCGCCAATGACCCCAACCGACCGCAACAGCCCACCCTGCGCCCGCCGCGAACCACTCCGCGACAACTCCCGCCCGCGACCGAACGATCCCCGGGCAACGGCAGGCCCCACAGCCCGCCGATGCCGACGAGAAGAACGGGCCGGACGGGCGGTCGGTGCCTGCGGGGGACCTGGAACCGCACGGAGGAAACTGCCTGTCCAACGGTCACGGGAAGTGCCGTGCAGGAACATTCAGAACTCAATTACGTTCACAATGCAACCAATTACGGTCGTTCATTGTGATCTTAAGATTTACGCACCGACCCTCGGTGTGAAAGCGGGCCCTGCTCCGTCACGGCCTCAAATGCCGTGCCCCGGCCCGCAGTTGGTGGTGAATCACCATGCCCCAGGAGACCGAGAAGGTCGGCAACGTCAGCCAGTCCCGCTACGAGCAGATCGTGGCCGAACTGCGGAACGTGGTCGAACAGCAGACACGCGGGCAGTTCACGATCGGTGACGGCGCCCTGGAAATCGAGCCGATGCGGCATCGCGGCGGCGAGACCGCGGCGGACACACAGTGGACGGTCAAGGCCTCGCTGACGCGGCTGGCCGCGGACATCGGCCTGTCCTTCGGCGGGGTGAGGTCGGCACGATGGACGTCGTCGCGGTGGCCGAAGGAGCACCGGCAAGCCGGGGTCTCCTTCACGGTTCACCGCATCCTCGCGCACATCGAGAATGACACGGAGCGCTTCGACGCGATCAAGAACCCGCCGAAGGGGAAGTCACGGTGGACACCCGACGACGCCAGCCGGCGGGTGGGGCAGCAGGTCGAAACGCCCGTCACGCCGCAGGAGAAGATCACCGCGATCCACTCCCTCGCCCAGGAGCCGGAGGTCGCCGCGGCAGTCACCACGGACTTCCTGAAGCGTCCTCAGGTCGCGGCCAAAGTCACGCCCGAGGACAAGGTCCGGGCAGTGGAAGAGTTCACCCGCGACGAGTCCATCGCGGCGACAGCCGCAACCGGCCTGCTCCGCCGGCCCGACGTCGCGTTCAAGGCAATGGGCGACGACACCGCCAGGTCCCAGGTCAACCACGCCCAGACGGAACGCAGCCGGCAGGCCCGCGAGGACTTCGAACGCACCAGCCCCATCGCCCCGGCCGTCCGGCACATCGACCGCACGGTGGAGTTCCTCGACCTGGTCACCGCCTGCCACGCCTTCGTCGCCGCGGCCGGCCGCACCGTCCCCGGCCTGCGCGACCGCACCCTGGGCGACGACGAACGCACCATCGTCCACGAGAACGTCGCCCGCGTCCGCGCGACCCTCGACTGGATCGAGACCGCCGTCGACACCGGCAAGGTCGACATGGACGAGGAACTGACCCGCCTGCTGAAAGGCGAGTAACCGTGCCCAAGCGCTCCCCGACCGCGGAGCGCCACGCCGACCTCGTCCGCACCGCCCTCCTCAAAGCCGCACCCGCCGGAATGACACTCCTCCAACTCTCCGCAGCGTGCGGGCTCAGCCGATGGCAGACACGACGCGCCCTGGCCGCGCTCAAAGACGCCTGCGCGGAGAAAGGATGGCCTCCCCTGCTCTGGACCCGCGAACGCGACTACCACTTCTGCGCGAGCGAACCGGAACTGGAGCAGTGGGAACGAGCCTGGATCAGCGAGAGACTCACCCAGTTCCGCCGCATGCTCACCGGCACCCTCGGACCCCACCTCCAACTGTTCCCCAACAGCGCCTGGGCCGAGTACTTGACAGCCCAGGTCAGAGCGATCGAATCCAACCTGGAGATGGCCTCGAATCATCAGAGGCGTTGAGTAGGGTCGGGGACTGGAAACGGAGCGGCAGCCACCGCGCCAGTCCCCGGCCCTACTCAGTTGTCCACGTCGCTGAGGTGGTCGAGGAGTGCCGTGTATGCGCCTTCGGCAGCGCGGCCAGGAGCAGTGTCAGGCGGAGTGTGGGCCAAGAAGTCTTTCGTAGTTCCAGACTGAAGGATCTCTCCTCTGTAGAGAACCGTGACGTGATCGGCTTCCTCTGCAAGGTCTTGGATGTCATGCGTGGACATGAGGATCCTCACCTCGCCGGCGAGAGAGGCGAGTACGTTGCGAAATGCTCGGCGCTGTTGCGGGTCCAGACCTGCGGTCGGCTCGTCCAGTAGCAGGACTTGGGCGTCATGGACGAGCGTGGCTGCGACACCAAGGCGTCGTAGCTGTCCACCAGAAAGGCGGTGGGTTTTCACATCAGCGCGCTCCGTGAGGTTGACCCGGCTGAGTGCAAGGAGCGCCTTCTCATGCGCAACGGCCGTTGTCATGCCCTTGAGCCAGCCTGCGTAGGCAACATACTCGTGTGCTGTGAGCTGCGGCATCGGCTGGACGTGTTGCGGTAGCCATCCGACCGCGCGCCGGTATGAGCGGGTCGAAGACGGCGTTTCATCGAGAGTGACAGTGCCGCGTGCGGCGTGTGTCGTACCTGCAGCGAGTTTCAGCAGCGTGGACTTGCCAGCGCCGTTCGGGCCAAGGAGAACGGTCAGGCCGTTAGGGAGGGTGTATGTGAAGTCAGTGAGCACTGGGCTGCTCCAACGCCGGTACGCGTAGGTCACGTTGTCGAGGCAGATTGTCATGAGAGCTCCTGGCGCGCACGGAGAAGGACGGTGAGACCGGCGGCGAGCACTACCAGAGCGGCAGCTGTGGCATGTGCGGCACCCGCGGGCTCAGGCAGGACAGTCCACGGATCGGGGTCGGGATAGGGGCGCTGGGAAAAGAAGACGACCAGAGCGATCCATATGACGGGGATCGTCACGGCTGCCTGGCGCGCCCATGGTCTGGCCATGAGCATCAGACCCGTCAGGAATCCGACATTGCGGGCGACAGATACGCCGGTGGCAGACCAAGCCGCACCGGCGAGGAGCAGACATCCCAAGGTAACGGCCAGCACGAGCAGTGCGTCCCGCGCCGGAATGAAACGCACGGCTGTTGTCTCGAATGCTGCCAGTCTTGAATCCAGCGACAGGGACAGCGCTGCCACGACGGGAACTGGAAGGAACACGGTCAACACGGCTTGCTGGCTGTTGGAGAAGAAGGACGGGAGCTGAACGTACTCTCCGCCGATCCATACCGTGAGTCCCATCGACACCACGGTCAAGGTAGTGAGGACGGTAAAGGTGCGTCGAGTCTTGAGCCACCAGCGCATCAGCCCGCGCACGCCTTCCTGGAAGCGTCGACGAACCATGATGCCTGCGCCTTGGTCGGTCGGCTCAATACGTCGCGGAGCATGCCGTCGACATCACCTGGTGAGCCTTGCCGGTCGATGGTTTTTCGCAACCGTTCCCACGACTGGGTGGTTCCGGTGACGTGTGCGGCCCAGGCGATGACGACGCGGCGCAGGAGAGGATCCGGCCGTGAGCAGGTCATGCCTGTGGCTGCGATCGTCACGGCGAATACGGCGTCGTGCCGGTCGGTTGCCCTGGTCAAGGGCACCCGCCAAGTTGAGGCAGTTGACGGGGTGTAGAAGCGCCCCTCGGGCATGCTGTCGATAACAGTCTTGGGGGAGGTAGGGACGCCAGCTTCGCCAAAGGTCGCGAGCACCTTACGGGTGGCGGCGACGGCTTGGGGCAGCGCGGTTGCCGTTTGCTCCGGCATGCAGACCTTCGTCCGCCCCGTATGGCCACACTCCATAGTCACCGCATACGTCTTCAGCGGTGGGTTGTATCCGTAGTCTTTGACCCCTTCGTAAGTGCCCGTGACACCCGCAGCGACGACGATGAGCGCTGCTGCAACGGGCAGCGCCCGACGCCGTACTGGCGCCCACGCCACAAGCATGGCAAGAGCGACACTTCCGGTGAACGCGACGTGCGGCCACAGGGCCCCCCATGCGGGTGCCTCGCCGAACATCAACTGCTCAGGGAACGCACCTGACACGTGCCGCACCCAGGGTGCGTCCGCGGTCACGGTGAATGCCACCGCGACCCACGTCACCACCGCGAGAACCGGCGTAGCGATCACCTTCGGTACCCACCGGCCAATGGTGAAGCCGATCACCGCATGCCACACGCACACGATCATTCCCACAACCAGGGCGGAGATGCTGTCCCATGTCGGCCACACCCCCTCTACCGCGAGAGCAACCATCGCAGGCAGAATCAGCATAAGCCACGCCAATGTGACAACCGGCAGCAGCGCCTGGCCAGCGATCCGATACCGAGAACGTGCGTGGTTCATGTCCCATATGCCCGCCTGCCGGAGGGTTCCTGACACCCAGGCGGCAAGGGCTGATGTGACGGCGTAGGCAAATGAGTAGGCGAAACGCAACGGGTACGACGTGATCTCAGGAGCGAACCCGAATGCGTCGGGCGGAGGGTGTCCGGGGCCGCCGATGTAGTAGAGCAGCGGCAACGCGACAGCGACAGGAGCGGCCCACAATGCGGGCGAGGAACGGAACAGGGTGGTGAGCTTCACAGTCTTCCCAGCTGGTGCGGCAAACGAGACGGGTGGCCGCCTCCATCGGCAGATCAGGAGGCGACCACCAGCTTGCATAGGATCACAATTCTGTTAGTCGGCTGCGGTGTTGTCGACGAAGATGACCTCGACGCTCAGCTTCCCGACACCGCCGTACACGCCCTCAACGCTGAAGTAGTAGTCCCCCGACGGCAGGTCGTGCCATTCGCCGTTGCTCTGCTCCATGTAGCCATCGAAGCAGTTGGTGTACGACTTTATGTCGTAGTCGGCATCCGGCCACGCCGAGATGTCCCTGTGCATCTGGATGTCCGTCTTGTTCGGCTTGCTGCCGCCGGAACTTTCGGGCCCGCTGCAGTTCCGGTAGATGACCTGGGAGTACTGCTCATCGCCCCATCTACGGGACTCCTTTCCCTTCGACACCTCGAAGAAGTAGCTCGTCCACAGGTAGTCCTCGGCTGTTGCTGCTGACATGGACAGCAGCGTGACTGCCGCTGTGATCGTGGCGACTATTCCCCCGCGTCTTATGCGCACAGGTTTCAACCCCCATTGGCTGTGTTGGCTTGACGGCGCTCTCGAAGCAAACCGGAATGACTAACTCCGGTCTTACGAGAGGTCGGTCACTGTAAACACCTGGCTCACACGCGCCACAAGGGTTGAACAAGGACATGACAGGAAGCTCGCGCGTTGGAGCGGAATGGCGTGACAGTGCCCCACCAGTCAGCTAGGACACGTCAGGGCGTGCGAACATCACGCGCAGCGGAATCACTAGCCTCGAAGTTTCGTGACGGTCCGCCGACGGAGTCGATGGACCGTTTTCGTGCCGTGGGTGAAGGCTGTGCAGGCCCAGGGCCCGAGTGTCG
>NZ_JBVJLW010000042.1:0-36147 GCF_055584525.1 Streptomyces sp. NPDC102514 | reverse complement strand
CCTCCACGTCTACGCAACCGCGCACGGCATCGCTCTCACGACAGAGACAAAACCACCGTGTTGATTCTTTACGAGCCCTAAGGGGCGCGGGGAACGGCGCGGCCAACCCCCACCGAGCCGCACACTCATAACAGCCGCACGCCCCACCCCCCAAGGGGCGCGGGGAACTGCGCGACCAGCCCCCACCGGCCCGCAGGTGAAAACGGACGCGCACCCCCACACCCCCACACCCCCACACCCCCAAGACGGACGTCTCACGTGGCGGAAACACGGCGCAATAACCCCTACCCGCCCGTAAGCTCACGAACATGCAGGTGATCCAGTCGACCAAGCTCGCCAACGTCTGTTACGAGATCCGGGGCCCGGTCCTTGAGGAGGCGATGCGGCTGGAAGCGGCAGGCCACCGCATCCTCAAGCTGAACACCGGAAACCCCGCAGCGTTCGGCTTCGAGTGCCCGCCGGAGATCCTGGAGGACATCCTCCGCAACGTCTCGTCGGCGCACGGCTACGGAGACGCGAAGGGCCTGCTCGCGGCCCGCCGCGCCGTGGTCATGCACAACCAGACCCTCGGCATAGAGACGGACGTCGAGCACGTCTTCATCGGCAACGGCGTGTCCGAGCTGATCGTGATGGCGATGCAGGGCCTGCTGGACGACGGCGACGAGGTCCTCGTACCCGCGCCGGACTACCCGCTGTGGACCGCCGCCGTCTCCCTTTCCGGCGGCACCGCCGTCCACTACCGCTGCGACGAGCAGTCCGACTGGATGCCCGATCTCGCCGACGTGGAGCGGAAGGTCACCGACCGCACCAAGGCGATCGTGATCATCAACCCGAACAACCCGACGGGCGCGGTCTACGACGAGGCGATGCTGCGGGGCCTCACCGACATCGCCCGGCGTCACAACCTGCTGGTCTGCTCGGACGAGATCTACGACAAGATCCTGTACGACGAGGCCGTGCACACCCCGACCGCCAAGGTCGCCCCCGACCTGCTCACCCTCACCTTCAACGGGATGTCGAAGGCGTACCGCGTGGCCGGGTACCGGGTGGGGTGGATGGCGATCTCCGGGCCGCGGGCGCACGCCGACTCGTACATCGAGGGGCTGACGATCCTCGCCAACATGCGGCTCTGCGCGAACATGCCCGGTCAGCACGGTGTCGTCGCCGCTTTGAGTGGCCGGCAGACCATCAACGATCTCGTGCTGCCCGGCGGGCGGCTGCGGGAGCAGCGGGACGTGGCGCACAAGCTGCTGACCCAGATCCCGGGCGTGACCTGTGTGAAGCCGAAGGGCGCGCTGTACCTGTTCCCCCGCCTCGATCCGAAGGTCTACAAGATCAAGGACGACCGGCGGATGGTGCTGGACCTGCTGCGCACCGAGAAGATCATGGTCGTACAGGGGACGGGCTTCAACTGGCCGGAACCCGACCATTTCCGGGTCGTCACCCTGCCGACCGCGCGGGATCTGACGGACGCGGTGACCCGGATCGGGAACTTCCTGGACGGGTACGGACAGAGCTGACGCATGGTCACCCTGCGTGGTCGGGTGGCTTCGTTTTCGGAGTCTGCTCAACTTTAGACGAAATCTAAGCTAGGATGGCTTCCTGTCAGAGCACAGGAGGCCATCTCCCATGTACGAACCGATTCGCACCAAGTCGGTCCACACGATGGCCGGCACCGCCGACTTTCCCCATCGGTCGCGCGAGGAGGAGCTGGACATCCAGCTCGCCGGTCATCTGGCGGCACTGCTCGCGGTCACGGACGAGCTCCGCGGGCTCGAACCGTCCGCATCCGCCGAGCTCGACGCCGCCGCGGAACGGCTGGCCGAGCAGGTGACCCGGCTGCGTGGGGGGCGTCCGCCCGTCCGGGCGGGGGTTGCCGTCGGCGGGGGCGGCCGTGGGCCCGTGCCCGCGGGGTTGCATCAGCGGGCGCATGCCCTGGCGGGGCGTGCGCTTGTCGTCGCCGCGTCTCGGGCGGATACGGCGGGGGCGATCCTGGCCGCGCAGCGCATGGATGCGCACGCGGCTGCGGTCGCCGTCACGGAACCGGCGCTCACAGCTCACTGAGCTCCCGATCGGCCCCGGTCCGCGCGCACCCGCAGCGACGTGCGGACCGGGTGCCATGCGTGTGGTGAGGGGCCGCACCCTGGAGGGTGCGGCCCCTCTTCCCACTACGTGCATCCGTCGATCCTCACCTGCGCCCCGGCGGGGGCTGGCCGCGCAGTTCCCCGCGCCCCTCAAAGGCAGGGCTGCGCCCTGCAATCCTTCCGCCCGTCCGGCGGGCACCCTTCAGCCCGTCCGGCGACTGAGGACCCGAGGACACGGAAGCTGACCCCGGCATCCTTCCGCCCGTCCGGCGACTGAGGACCGAGGGTTCGCGGGCTGGCCCCGGCACCCTTCAGCCCGTCCGGCGTTTGAGGACCGGGGGTTCGGGGGCTGGCCCCCGAGTCAGTGACCTGACGGGACAGTGGACCCGCGTGCCCCCGATGCCCGCCTTTCAGCCCGTCCGGCGACTGAGGACCCGAGGGCACGGGGGCCGGCCCCGGCACCCTTCAGCCCGTCCGGCGTTTGAGGATCGGGGGTTTGGGGGCTGGCCCCCGAGAAAAGGAAGGCGGCAATCCGGTTGCGTACTGGGATGCGGTCGTCACCCCGTGTTCATGCGATGTGACGAGGAACGTTGAGTTCCGGGAGCACGCTCCGGATGTGAGACGAATCATCGCCATCGTCCTGGCGGTATTCCTGATCGGCGGAGTGGCAGCAGCCGTCGTAGCGGGCCGCGAAGACCAGGACAGCAGCACGGCAACGAAGACCGTGCAGGGAGTGATCGGGTCGGAGAAGGCGGAGTTCTTCGCCGACCCGGATGTGGTGAAGGCCCTCGCTGCCAGGGGCTACACCGTGGAGACGGAGACCTCCGGGTCCTGGGCCATGGAGGGACTCGACCTCAAGGGGTACGACTTCGCGTTCCCCTCCAGCCAGGCGCCCGCCGGGGAACTGGCCTCGAAGTACCACGTACGGCAGCCCCTGCCGCGCCCCTTCTACTCGCCCCTCGTGGTCGTGGCACACCGCAGTGCCTCCGAGGTGCTGGCGGGCAACGGCCTCGCGACCCTCAAGGGCAAGGGCAACGGCACCCTCGACATGAAGGCCTACCTCAAGGCCGCCGGGGCCGACCGGATCTGGCAGCAGCTCAAGGGTGCCGAGAAGCACGGTGAGTTGAGCGGCACGCTGTTCATCTCCACCACCGACCCGACCAGTTCGAACTCCGGCGCCCTGTACCTCGCCGCAGCCTCCTACGTCGCCGACGGCGGCCGGGTCGCCGACGGTGCCGCCGCGGTCGACCGCACCGCGCCCCTGATGCGCAAGCTGATCAGCGTCCAGGGCTCGCAGCAGACCAGCACGGACGCGGCGTTCCGCGACTTCGTCAGCGGCGTCGGCAACCCACTGGTCCTGGTGTACGAGTCCCAGGTCGCCGCCCTCCTCGCCGACGGCCAGGGCGTCGACGACCTGGTCGTTCTCTACCCGGACACCACCGCCAACAGCGACCACACGGTCGTCCCCCTCACCCCGGAGGGCCGGGCCCTCGGTGAACTGCTGGGGACCGACAAGGAGTTGCGCGGGCTCGCGGTGCGGCACGGGTTCCGGCCCCAGGGCGCGGCGGCCGAGTTCACGGCGGCCACCGACGCCCACACCACCTACCTCAACCAGACGCTGACCGGTGTCCGGCAGGTGCCCGTGCCCGCCTCCAAGGTGCTGCACGAGATGGCACGCCGGGCCCGGGACTAGGGGGAACTGCACGTGAGCAACATGGGGAACAAGAACGACGACACTTTCACTCTCACTCCTCCCGAGGCCGTCGCGGCCGTGCCGAAGGAGAAGGCCGGCGGGCTCGTGCCGGTCGACGAGTCCGTGCGTACGGACATGGCGCGCAAGGCCGCCGAGTACGTCGACGGGCTCGCCGTACTCGACGCCCGCTCCCCCGAATTCGCCGGGAAGATCGGCGAGATCGTGGCGCTCGGCTCCGGTGAGATGCGCGGCGCCGCCGCCCAGTCGAACCGCATGCTGGAGCGTACGATCCGCGCCCTGCCCGCGAACGGCGAGGACGCCCAGTCGCGTGTCTCGTCCTCGCTCGTCGAACTGCGGCGCACCGTCGAGGACCTGGACCCGCGCGAGCTGCCCGGCGGCAGGGCCCGCAAGCTGCTGTCCCGGCTGCCCGGCGGCAACAAGCTCCGCGACCATGTGGCCAAGTACGCCTCCGCGCAGGGCACGTTGAACAAGATCGTGGGCTCGTTGCGCGGCGGCCAGGACGAACTGCGGCGCGACAACGCCGCCCTGCAGACCGAACGCGTGCGTCTCTGGGACTCGATGGGCAAGCTCCAGGAGTACGTGGTCCTGACCGAGGCGCTGGACACGGCGGTCGAGGGTCACATCGGTGGGGTGGAGGCGCAGGATCCCGCCCAGGCGGACACCCTGCGCGCGGACGTCCTCTTTCCCGTACGGCAGAAGCACCAGGATCTGCTCACCCAGCTCGCGGTGTGCGCCCAGGGGTATCTGGCGATGGACGTGGTCCGCCGCAACAACGAGGAACTGATCAAGGGCGTCGACCGCGCGGCCACCACCACGGTCTCCGCGCTGCGCATCTCGGTCATGCTCGCGTCCGCCCTCGACAACCAGCGCAAGGTCGTCGAGCAGGTCAACGCGTTGCGCGGTACGACGGAGGACCTCATCCGCGGCAACGCGGAGATGCTCGCCACCCAGAGCGGCGAGATCCAGCGCATCGCCGCCGATCCGGCCGTGGGAGCGGAAACCCTCCGCTCGGCCTTCCAGCAGATCTACCAGACGCTGGACACGATCGACACGTACAAGGCCCAGGCAACGGAGACGATGGCGGCAACGGTGGAATCCCTCACCACAGAACTCCAGCACGCCACGGCCTACTTGGACCGCAGCCGCGCACAGGGCGCCTTGGAAGGAGGCCACCTCGCATGAACCGCCCAACGGCCAGACACCCGTCCCCGCACCCGTCTGTGGGCAGGCGTTCCGCACGGCGATGGGGGTCCCCCCGCGCGAGCGAAGCCGAGCGTGGGGGAGGGTGGGCACAGACCACCCACCGGGGCGCAGCCGCCATCGCGCTGGTACTGGCGACCGCCGGATGCACCTCAGCCGTAGAAGGGCCAAGCCCTTCAAGCAGCAAGCCGGCCCCAGGAACCCTGCGCATACTCGCGTCAAGCGAAGTCGTCGACATGACCCCCGTCCTGGACCAGGTCCGCAAGGACACCGGCATCAAGGTCGAGCCGACCTACATCGGCACGCTCGACGCCGTCGACCTCCTGGCGAAGGGCAGGACGAAGGGCGCCTACGACGCCGTCTGGCTCTCCTCCAACGACTACCTCCACCTGGACCCCGCCGCCGCGAGGCAGGTCGTGTCCGAGACTCCCGTGATGTCCAGCCCGCTGGCGATCGGGGTGAAGGCCGCCACCGTACGGAAGCTGGGATGGAAGCCCGGGGACGTCACCTGGGCCGACGTCGAGAAGGCGGTGCACAGCGGCGGCCTGACCTACGGCATGACCGACCCGTCCCGCTCCAACTCGGGTTTCTCCACCCTCGTGTCCGTGGCGTCGGGTCTGTCCGACGCCCAGTCCGCGCTGACGGACGCCGATGTGCGGAAGGCGACGCCCCGGCTGACGGAGTTCTTCAAGGGGCAGAAGCTGACGTCCGGGTCGTCGGGCTGGCTGGCGCAGGCGTACGACCGGCGCGGTGACGTCGACGCGCTGCTCAACTACGAGTCGGTGCTGAAGTCGCGGAAGGATTTGACGGTGATCCGGCCGCGTGACGGTGTGGTCACCGCCGACTATCCGCTTTCCTCGCTCGCGTCCACGGGCCAGGAGGTCCGCGAGGACGTCCGCCGGCTCACCGAGGCCCTGCGTGCCCCGGCCACCCAGCGGCTGATCACCGACCGGACGCTGCGCCGGCCCGTCGTGCCCTCCGTGCGGCCCGCGGCGGGGCTCGACACCACCAGGCGCCGCGAACTGCCCTTCCCGGGCAGCCGTTCCGTCGCCGACGGACTCCTCGACTCGTACGAGAACAAGCTGCGCCGCCCCTCCCGGACCGTGTACGTGCTCGACACCTCGGGCTCGATGGGTGAGGACGGGCGGCTCGGGGGACTGAAGAAGGCGCTCACCGACCTCACCGGCGACTTCCGCGAACGCGAGGAGGTGACGCTGATGCCGTTCGGCTCGGCCGTCAAGAGCGTACGCACGCATGTGGTGCGGCCCGAGGACCCGCGTGCGGGGCTCGACGCGATCCGCCGTGACACGCGGGCGCTCACCGCGGAGGGCGACACCGCGATCTATACGTCGCTGCAGAAGGCGTACGAGCAGTTGGGCGCCGACGACGACACGTTCACGTCGGTCGTGCTGATGACGGACGGCGAGAACACGGAGGGCGCGAGCCCGGCGGAGTTCGACGGGTTCTACGGGCGGCTGTCCGCGGACGAGCGGCGGATTCCCGTCTTCCCGATCCTGTTCGGCGACTCCGACCGCGGCGAGCTGGAACACATCGCCGAACTGACCGGCGGCCGTCTCTTCGACGCGCAGAAGGGCTCGCTGGACGGCGCTTTCAAGGAGATCCGTGGCTACCAATAAGCCCAGCCGGCTCTTCGGCTATCTGGAGTCCCGTAAGAACCTCACCGGGAGCGCCTGCGGGATCGCCGGTCTCGGGCTGACCTTCGCGGGGGTCGCCGGGGCGTACTGGCCCGTCGTTGTCGTGGGTCTGTACGGGGCGGGCGCGCTGATCGCCCCGCCGGAACGGCCGCCGCTGCCGGACTTCCCGGATCCGTCCGCGCAGTTGGGCGAGATCCGCGACGACTTCGGGAAGTTGCGGGCCTACCTCGCGGACGTCGAGCTGCCGCCCGCCGCCGCCGGGCGGCTCACCGAGCTGACCGAGCTGCTGGCGGCGCTGCTCGATCCCGGGTGGGTCGCGGAGATCCTCGCGCAGGACCCGGAGGGGGTGCACGCGCTGTCCCGGGCCGTGCGGACGGATGTGCCGGAGGCCGTCGACACGTTCGTACGGACGCGGTGGTGGGTGCGGCTGGCGCCCGGTACGGAGGCGCCCGAGCGGCATCTTGAGCGACAGCTCACGCTGCTGCACGAGGAGGCGGAGGCCCTGGCCGCCGGTCTGCGCGAGACGGAGGCCCGGCGTCAGGAGTCCCACACCCGTTATCTGGAGGACCGGGCGTAGCCCCTTCCCCCGCGGGCCGTGTGGGGAGGGGGCTCAGGCGGGGCCGAACTCCGTGAGCGCGCGGTCCACGATCGTCTCCAGCTGCTCATGGTGTGCGCCCCGCCAGTACGCCCGCCCGCACTCCGCGCACTTCGCGAACACGTCGTACGACCGTCGCGTACCCCCTTCGAGCTGCTCGGCGACCTCGTCCTTCGAGGCCTCCGCGAGCAGTCCGTTGCACGCGGTGCACCGGGTCCAGGGGCGCAGTGCGGGGGCGAAACGGCCCAGTACGTCCCGTAGTTGTTCGTCCGGTCGGGTGCTGTAGACGAACGCCCCCGCCCACAGCTCCCGGCGCCGCAGCAGGCCCCGGTCCCGGCTGAGCATCACCCGCCGTTCGGCCGCGGATCTCGTCGCGAGCGCGGGATCGCCGATGTCCAGGGACTCGTACGCGGCGTCGACGCCGAGCAGTCGCAGCCTGCGCGCCAGCGTGCCCAGGTGGACGTCGAGCAGGAATCGCAGCGGGGCGCCCGGCACCGGCTGGGGGCGCTCGACCGCTCGTACCTCGACGGAGTCGGCCGGTGCGGGCAGATGCGAAACGGCCACCGGGCTGCCGTTCACCACGAGTTCCCCGACCTCGGTCAGCGGGACGCCGAGCGACTCGACGACATGCCCGAGGGTGGAGGAGCCGTCGGTGGCGAGCGACGTGGCCCCCGACCGGCGTCCGTGCGGGACGAACACCCGCAGTCCGGGGGCGAATTCGACGTGGATCTCGGGTCCGTTCACCGGGTCAGGATGACATGCGGGGTGGGCCCGTGGCCTCAGGGTTTACCCGGAGCGAGCCCTTGGTCCAGGACGTCCAGGGCCCGGTCGACGAGTGCGCCGAGGTCGTCCTCGTGTCCGTGCTCGGCCCAGTACAGGGCCGCCTCCGTCAGACCGCCCACCAGGGACATCGCGGCGACGCGCACCTCGAAGCCGTCGGGTGCCCGGCCGGTGCGCTCGCCGATGACCTGGCGGAGCAGCCGACCGGTACGGGCCATGTTCTCCGTCATCCGGGTGCGCACGGCGGGCACCTCGACCATCAGCCTGGTCCGCAGCCGGGTCACCTCCGGTTCTTCCGGGGCCGGGGCCGCGGCGCCGAGGGCGATGCCCGTTCTGAACACGTGCCGGAGGGAGTCGGGCCACGGTTCGTCGGCCGGGCGGGCGCGCAGTTCCGCCACGAGCAGCGGGGCGCACTCGTCCGTGAGGACGATGTCCTCCTTGGCCGGAAAGTAGCGCAGGACCGTGGACGGCGACACCTCGGCCCGCTCGGCGATCTGCTCGATCGTCGTCGCGTCGTACCCCTGCTCGCGGATCAGTCCGTACGTCGCGTCACGGATGGCCGTGCGCGTCTTGGTCTTCTTGCGCTCACGGAGTCCCGGCCGGGCAGCGGGGGCGGCCGGGGTGGCGGGAGGCGGAGTAGGTGCGGCCGTCATGGCGGTCATTGTCGGGCATCCGCCGAGGCCGGGGCCATGTCCGGAGCCGGTGTCATGTGCGGAGTCGGTGGCATGTCCGGAGCCGGTGTCATGTCATGGCCGGGGCGGGCGCGCCGGAGGGCGGCCCCGGCTATCCGTACTGGTAGGCCACCATCGAGATGCCGATGTAGTGCGCGATGAACGCCGCGAGCGTGAACGAGTGGAAGACCTCGTGGAAGCCGAACCAGCGCGGTGACGGGTTGGGGCGCTTGAGTGCGTAGATCACGCCGCCGGCGCTGTAGAGGAGCCCGCCCACGATCACCAGGACCAGGACGGCGATACCGCCGGCCCGCATGAAGTCAGGGAGGAAGAAGACGGCTGCCCAGCCCATCGCGATGTAACAGGGGGTGTAGAGCCAGCGCGGGGCGCCGATCCAGAAGACCCGGAAGGCGATGCCCGCGAGCGCCGCGATCCAGATGCCCCACAGCAGCCACTTCCCCTTGCTCTCCGGGAGCAGCAGCATCGTCAGCGGTGTGTACGAGCCCGCGATGATCAGGAAGATGTTCGCGTGGTCGAGTCTGCGCAGCACGCCGTCCATGCGCGGACTCCACGTGCCGCGGTGGTAGATCGCGCTGACTCCGAACAGCAGGCAGGCCGTCAGGACGAAGATCGCGCAGGCCGCACGGGCGCGGGTCGAGCCGGCGAGGGCCGTCAGGACCAGGCCGGAGACGAGGACCGCGGGGAACATTCCGGCGTGCAGCCAGCCGCGCAGTCTTGGCTTGACGGGGTGCGGCAGGGAGAGCGCTTCGGCGACACGGTCGACGACCGGCGATTCCGCTGAGGCGTCGGGGCTGGGCGCAGTCATGGGATCCATCGTACCTACGGAACCGTAAGTTACGTATCAGCCGACCGTCAGAAGTGCGCCAAGTGGCCAGCGTCTCACGCGGGTGCCCGGCGGCGAGTGGCGATGCTCACGCCGCTCAGGTGTGAGGCCCTCTGGACATATGCGCGGACCCGTCGGATGATCAAATGAGTGCGGTCGGCACCGGATGAGCGCCAGGAAGATCGATATCCACCGAAAAGATCGATAAGGGTCGGTAAAAATCTGTGACGATCGGTCACGATCGGTGAGTATCGATTACGTGAAGCATCCGGGTCGCAGCCCCCACGGGGCACAAAAAACAAAAACCCCTCATCTAGGAGCGATCGTGGCGCGCGACATCGCGGCTCCCTCTTCTTCCGACACCGTCCCCACCCACCATCAGGAACTGATCTCGTGGGTCAACGAGATCGCCGAACTGACGCAGCCGGACAGTGTGGTCTGGTGTGACGGCTCAGAGGCCGAATACGAGCGACTGAGCGAGGAGCTCGTCCGCAAGGGCACCTTCAAGAGGCTCGACCCGATCAAGCGCCCGAACTCCTACTACGCGGCCTCCGACCCGACCGATGTCGCCCGGGTCGAGGACCGGACGTTCATCTGCTCCGAGGACGAGGCGGACGCGGGCCCGACCAACCACTGGAAGGACCCCGCCGAGATGCGGGAGGTCTTCCAGGGCAAGGAGGGCAACGGGGGGATCTTCCGCGGCTCGATGCGCGGCCGGACGATGTACGTCGTCCCGTTCTGCATGGGCCCGCTCGGCTCCGACCTCTCCGCCATCGGCGTCGAGATCACCGACTCCGCGTACGTCGCCGTGTCCATGCGCACCATGACCCGGATGGGCCGGCCGGTCCTGGACGAACTCGGCTCCGACGGTTTCTTCGTGCGTGCTGTGCACACGCTCGGGGCGCCGCTGGAGGAGGGCGAGGCGGACGTGCCGTGGCCGTGCAACTCCACGAAGTACATCTCCCACTTCCCGGAGACCCGCGAGATCTGGTCGTACGGCTCCGGGTACGGCGGCAACGCGCTGCTCGGCAAGAAGTGCTACGCGCTGCGCATCGCCTCCGTCATGGCCCGTGACGAGGGCTGGCTCGCCGAGCACATGCTCATCCTGAAACTCACTCCCCCGCAGGGAGAGTCGAAGTACGTGGCCGCCGCGTTCCCGAGCGCCTGCGGCAAGACGAACCTCGCGATGCTGGAGCCGACGGTCCGCGGCTGGACCGTCGAGACCATCGGCGACGACATCGCGTGGATGCGCTTCGGCGAGGACGGGCGACTGTACGCGATCAACCCCGAGGCCGGTTTCTTCGGTGTCGCGCCCGGCACCGGTGAGCACACCAACGCCAACGCGATGAAGACGCTGTGGGGCAACTCCGTCTTCACCAATGTCGCCCTCACCGACGACAACGACGTGTGGTGGGAGGGCATGACGGAGGAGACGCCCGCCCATCTGACGGACTGGAAGGGCAACGACTGGACGCCCGAGTCCGGCGTTCCCGCCGCGCACCCCAACGCCCGCTTCACCACACCCGCCGCGCAGTGCCCGATCATCGCGCCCGAGTGGGAGGACCCGCGGGGCGTGCCGATCTCGGCGATCCTCTTCGGTGGCCGCCGCGCCACGGCCGTGCCGCTGGTCACCGAGTCCTTCGACTGGAACCACGGTGTCTTCCTCGGCGCGAACGTGGCCTCCGAGAAGACCGCCGCCGCCGAGGGCAAGGTCGGTGAGCTGCGCCGCGACCCGTTCGCGATGCTGCCGTTCTGCGGCTACAACATGGGCGACTACATGGGCCACTGGGTCGATGTCGCCAAGGGCAAGGACCAGGCGAAGCTCCCGAAGATCTACTACGTCAACTGGTTCCGCAAGAACGACGCGGGCAAGTTCGTGTGGCCCGGCTTCGGCGAGAACAGCCGGGTCCTGAAGTGGATCGTGGACCGGCTCGACGGGCGGGCCGAGGGTGTCGAGACGCCGATCGGTGTGCTGCCGGCGAAGGGCGCGCTCGACACGGTGGGTCTCGAACTCTCCGAGTCCGACCTCGACTTCCTTCTCACGGTCGACAAGGAGGTCTGGCGTGAGGAGGCCGCGCTCGTGCCGGAGCATCTGAACACGTTCGGTGAGCACACGCCGGTTGAGCTGTGGGACGAGTACCGGGCGTTGGTCAAGCGACTGGGCTGAGGCCCGTCGTTTGTCGTTCGTCCTCAAGCGCCGGACGGGCTGATTGGTCAGCCCGTCCGGCGCTTGAGTCATGTGGCCGGGCGGGGCGCGACCGGCGTCTTTCAAGGGGCGCGGGGAACTGCGCGCCCAGCCACGACGCACCCGCACCCGCACCCGCACCCGCACATCAACGCTTGGTGTCTCCCTTTCCGCATGCCACGCCGTCCCCGTTGCGGTCGAGGCGCAGTGGGTCGTCCTTGCCGTTGATCTTCAGGGGGCCGTAGTCGTTCGACTTCAGCCATGCGCAGCGGGACGCCGTCGTCTTCTTCACCGAGTCCGGGAAGACCGTCGGGACGCAGACGTTCGCGGAGCCGTAGTGGCGGTCGCAGCCCGCGATGGTCGGGCTGACCTTCGCGGCGGCGCGCTTCTTGCCGGGCTTCACGACCTTCCCCTCCAGCGAGTCCGCGAAGGCGTGGACGTGGCCCGAGGCGGCTTCCCCGGAGGTGGCGGCCATCGCGGACGGGCCCTGGAGGTGGACCCACTTCGCCACCGACGGCACGCCGTTCGCGTCGACCGCGAAGAGCATGTACCAGCCGGGCGGGGCGAGGTTCGGGTTGCTGGTGACGTTCAGGTCGACGTTGTTGCCGTCGACGGAGAGCGGCAGGTCCACGAAGCGCTGGTTCGGGTCGGAGGAGTGGGTGACCGCGGCCGGGCGGATCAGTTCGGCCCTGGCGATGGGCCGGTCGACCGTGATGCGTTGCGTGTCGCCGTACGTCCACTCGTTGTCGATGACCGAAGTGATCGCCGGACGCGGACCCTTGAGCAGGTACGGCGGGGTGTAGATCGACACGTTGTGGTTCCAGGTGCCGTTGCCCGGGTTGTCGCCGGTGGCCATCACGCGGCCGTCGGGGAGCAGGAACGCGGACGAGTGGTAGCCGCGGGCCTCGGGGTCGGCGGCCACCGGGTCGAAGGTGTTCGTCGCAGGGTCGTAGAGCGACGACTCGTACACCGGGTTGGCGCGGTTGTGCAGGGCGCCGCCGGTCTCCAGGACCTTTCCGTCGGGCAGCAGCACGGCGGACACGTACATCTTGCCCTGGGCGCCGGTCTGCGCGACCTTGCCGTTGCCGAGGTCGACGGTGCCCTGCGGGAGCGGTGGTCCGGCGACGTACGCCGGGTTCGCGGACTTGAGGTCGATGACGTCGGTCAGCCGGTTCGCGTCGGGGTTCGAGTCGATGTTGCCGCCGCCGATGGTGAGGACCTTCTGGTCCTGGGCCGGGGGCAGCAGCACGCTGGCCGACTGGTCGCGTTCGTCCTTGCGCTGCAGGCCGGGCACCTGGGTGGTGGTGTTGGCGTCGTAGTCGTAGATCGCCGAGCCCGTGCCGGGGATGTTGTTGCCGAAGGTGTGGCTGCCCGTGTAGAAGAGGCGGCCGTCCTGCATGAGGACCATCGTCGGGTACAGGCCCCAGTACGACCAGGTCTGGTTGACCTGCCACAGCGGCAGCCACTTGTTCTCGGCGTCCGACCAGCGTTCGGCCGTCACGGAACCGGTCGAGTCCTCCTTCAGCCCGCCGAAGGAGATCACGTCACCGTTGCCGAGGATCGTCGCCGACGGATACCAGTGCCCGTCGTTCATGTCATTGGTCTTGCTGTACGTCTCGGTGACCGGGTCGAAGGTGTACGAGTCCTTGTAGCCCTGGTAGCCGACCGTGCCGTCGGCGGACGGATAGCCCTTGTTGCCGCTCATGACGAGGACGCGGCCGTCGTCGAGCTGCACATGGCCCGCGCAGAACATGTCCTTGGGCGTGGGGATCTGCTTGTACGTGCCGGTCACCGGGTTGTAGACCGCGCTGGTGAACGTGCCCGCCTTGAACATCTCCTCGCTGTTGCCGGAGCCCGCGATGAGCAGCACCTTGCCGTTGTTGAGGACGACGGAGTGCATGGAGCGGACCGGGTTCTGCGTGGGCAGCACGTCCCAGCGGCCGTTGGCGCACTGCTCGGCCGTGCCGGTGCACACCGGGTCGGGTACCGGGTCGGCGACCTGGTCCATCGTGTAGTCGTCGGTGGTCACGGAGCCGGTTCCGTAGACGGAGACACCCCAGCTGATGCGGTCGGTGCCCGCGGGGACCTCGGGGGTACGGACCGTTGCCTCGGACCAGTTCGCGCTGATCGGGAGCGTCTTGAGGTCGGTCCAGTACTGCCAGCCGGCGGTCGTGTCGTGCCGGAAGAGCGTGAGGGAGGTGTCCGGGGTCGTCGACTTGTACCAGAGCCCGAGGTCGTACTGCCTGCCGACGCTCACCACGGGCGCGCACGCGGCGGACTCGGTGATCAGCGCCTTGCGGTCGCCCTCGGTACGGCGGGTCAGTTCGACCTTCATGGCCTTGGAGCCGGTGTGGGCGCCGCCGACGGTGGAGAAGGTGAAGTCGTTGTCGCCCCAGCCGGACTTCTCCCAGCAGTACGGCATGCCGTCGCCGCCCGTGCCCGCGGTCTCGAAGCCCGGGTTCTTCACGAGGTTGGCGGCGGAGGCCGGCTGCGGGACGGAGAGGAGCAGCCCCGAGGTGAGGGCTCCGACGGCGAGCAGGGTGGTGGTACGGCGTCCGGGGCGGGCCGGGTGTCGGGGGCGGGCCGGGCGGCCCGACGCCGGAGCGCGTCTGCGGAACATCAGCTGGGTCTCCTTGCTGTGCGGCTCCTTGCGCGGCGGCTCTTCCCGGCCGCCGCTCCTCCTGTGCGACCTCCCTTCCGTGGCAGGTAGACCAGCGCCTCCGTGCCCGCGAACCGCAGGACGAAGGTGGTCACCAGGGCGAGTGCCGTGGCGGTGAGCGCGTTCATGCCGAACCGGCCCACGAGCAGCGCGATCAGCGGGATGCGCAGGACCAGGTCGGCGTTGGCGAGCAGCGCGAACCGGCCCGCCCTGTCCCACCAGTGCCGGTGCTGCCGCCGGTCCCGGAAGCACAGGTGCTCGATGAGCAGGAAGTTCCAGGCGACGCCGAACTGGTTGGCGACGATCTCGGCCGGCAGATAGTGCATCCCTGCGGCCGTCAACGCCCACAGGCCGAGGAGGTTGGGCAGGAAGCCCGTCGCGCCGATCAGCCCGAAGACCACCATCCGGGCCACCGGCGAGGCCGTGCGCAGTCCGGCGAGGTGCCGCAGGAAACGGAAGCCCTCCTGCGCGCTCGACTTGGACTCCCCCGCGAACCGGTCCTGGAAGACGAACGGCACCTCGGTGACCTGGCGGGGCCGGGCCCGTACGGCCATTTCGAGCAGGATCTTGTAGCCGAGGGGCTTCAGGACGTCCGCGGTGACCGCGCTGCGGCGGATCGCGAAGAAACCGCTCATCGGGTCGCTGATGCCGCGCAGCCGGTGCGGGAACAGCGTCTTCGTCAGCCAGGTGGCGCCGCGCGAGACGGCGACGCGGTAGCCGCCCGCCAAGCCCTCGCGGCTGCCGCCCTTGATGTAGCGGGAGGCGACGACGAGTCCGGCGGGGGCGCGTTCGCCCGCGGCCACCAACTCCGTTACCAGGGACGGCGGATGCTGCAGGTCGCCGTCCATGACGACGATCCAGTCGGAGGTCGCCGCCCGGAGACCCTCGACGACCGCCCCGCCGAGCCCGCCGACGGGCTCCTCGCGGTGCAGCACGGTCACCGGGTACGGGCAGTCGCGGGCGGCCTCGCGGATCACCTGGGGGGTGTCGTCGGTGGAGTCGTCCACGAAGACGACCTCGCAGGGCAGGCGCGCGGGCACCGAGGCGGTGATCTGCCGCAGCAACTCGCGGATGTTCGCGGACTCGTTGAAGGTCGGCACGACGATGGTGACCGCGCCGGGCTCGGGGAGCGGGGAGGCCGAGCGCAGTGCCGGGTCGCTCAACTCCCCCGGCAGCTCCCCCGGGACGATGGAGTCGTACGTCATCGGTCGCCGCCTTCCGTGGCCGCGGCGCCCGTGCCGCTCGCCGTGCTCTCCCTGCTCGCCCTGCTCTCCTCGCCGCCGTTCTCGATCCTGCGGATCTCGATGCGGTCCGGGCCCTCGCCGAAGGTGGCGACCGGTGTCGAGTGCTTCATCGCCTGCTTCACGTTGGGCAGGTCGACGGCGTCGCGCCGCACGGTCGGGGAGGCGACGACGTAGTCGAGGTCGCGCCAGCCGCGCGGCATGGTCTTCGTCACCGCGGGGTCGAGGTCGGCCTTGTAGAACCAGATGACGCCGAGGCCTGGCTGGTAGCCGGCGTGCACGAGGTCGAGCCAGAGCGCGTCGTCGACCAGGACGCGGGTGTCCTGGGGGTCGTCGACCTCGGTGGCCAGCCACTTCGAGGCGGCCCGGTAGGGGGCGTTGGCGTCGGTGGTGGCGGCGGTGCGGGCGCCGTCGTACCAGCGCGGCACGACGTACACGGCCGAGACCGCGACGAGCAGCGCCGCGACCGCGTACCGGCCGCGGGTGACGTACGTGCTCTCGTCGGCGGCCCGCCATCTGCGCAGCACCCCGTGGGCGACGCTGGCCGTGCCCCCGGCGAGGACCAGGGCGAGGAACGGCAGGGCCTGGATGACGTACATCGCGGGCAGGTAGCCGTTCGGGCGCAGGGCGACCAGGGCGAGGACGGCGACGGTCAGGGCGGGTCCGGCGAGCGCCCGCGCGGTGACCGACCAGCGCCAGGTGACCAGGAGGAGCAGTGCGCCGGCCAGGCCGCCCAGCGGCAGGATGCGGTCGTAGTAGAGCCAGGACCGCAGGACCTCGTACGAGCCGGAGCCCGTGTCGAGGATGAAGCCCGAACCGGGCCTGGTCAGCTGGTATTCGAGGCCGTCCCACAGCGAGACGTGTCCGGCGCCGGGGAACAGCTCGCCCTTGAGGAGGGCGAAGAGCGGGTACGACATGCCGATCAGGACGCAGGCCGTGACGGCTCCGGTGAGGGCGAACTTGCGGGTGTCGCGGTGGCTGTGGCGCCACATGGTGACGAGCACGGCGGGCAGGACGAAGATCATCGTTTCTTTGGTGAGGACCGCCGCCGCCGCGGCGAGTCCCGCCCCGAAGTGGTGCCAGAGGTGGCGGCTCGGGGAGGCGGCGAGACAGAACGCGAGCAGCGTCCACATCACCGCGATGTTGTCGAGGAAGATCTCGCGCTGGAGGACCACGGACAGCGGCGAGAGCCCGAACAGCAGCAGCGCGAGCGCGGCGGCCCAGCGGGGCAGGGACAGCCGGCGGGCCAGTACGTAGACGAGGACCGCGCTCACCGCGCTGACCAGGAGCATCACGATCCGCATCGAGCCGACCGTCATCGACTCGGGGCTGAGCAGGGACGGTATCCAGGTCAGTACGGCTATCTGTATCCAGCCGAGGGGCGGGTGGTCGTACCAGTACGTGTAGTGGGCGAGGCCGTCGCCCTGCTGCACGGACCAGGCCTGGGCGAGGTAGGTGCCCTCGTCGTCGCTGAGGGTCGGGTAGTCGGCGATGTTCCAGCCCTGCACGGTCATGACGGCCACGAGGAGGACGCCGCACAGGATCAGGTCGGCCTTCGAACGGCGCAGCCGGGAGGGTGCTGTTCGAGGGGTCGAACCGGTGGTGGGGACAGGTGTGCGCTGCGCGGGGACCTTGGAGGTGGTCACCGCGGGGAGGGTGGAGGTCACGCAGGGACGTCCTCTCGGGACCCGCGGGCCACGGCCGCGGCTTCGGTGTCGGCATCGGTGTCGGCGCCGATTGCGGTGGCGGTGGCGATGTCGGCGCCCTTGCCGAGGTCGTTGCCGGAGTCATGGCCGGTGTCGGTGAGGTGCGCGCCGACGTGGCTGGTCAGCTCCCAGTCGTTGCGGCCCCGCTGCTCGCGCCAGACGGCCCGGACGGCCGCGCCGGCGAGGAGCACCTGGTAGAAGGGGCCGCCGACGACGAGCTTGAGGTAGTGGACGAAGCGGACGCGCAGCCCGTACTGCTTGCCGAAGTCGTGCAGTCCGACGAGTTCGAAGACGAACGTGACGAACGCGGTGACGGCCGGCAGGAAGGTGATGAAGGCGACGCCGACGGGGACGTCGAGGAAGAGCGCGACGGCCACGTTGAGCGGGATGATCACGCCGGAGATCGCCTGGAGGTACGGGGTCATCAGGGTGTAGCGGGCGAGCAGGCGCTGTCCGAAGCCGGGGAGCTGCTTCCAGTCCTTCTTGCGGTAGACCTGGAGGAATCCCTGGTTCCACCGGGTGCGCTGCTTGAGCAGCGACATCAGGCTGCCGGGCGTCTCCTCCTTGGTCACCATGTCGGAGTCGTACGCGACGACGACCTTCTTGCCGACGCTGGAGAGCCGTACGCCCAGGTCGCAGTCCTCGGCGAGGCAGTCGGGGTCCCAGCCGTCGGCCTCCCGCAGGACGTCCGTGCGGACGAAGACGGTGTTGCCGCCCAGCGGGATGAAACCTTTCTGCGCATGGAGGTGGAGCCGCGAGCGGAACCAGAAGAAGTACTCCAGGCAGTTGCGCAGGCTGTACCAGCTGGAGTGGAAGTTGATGAGCTGGACGCCGCCCTGGACGACGTCCGCGCCGGTGGTGCGGAAGGCGTGGTCGACGTGCGCGAGCAGCTCCGGATGGACCTGGTCCTCGGCGTCGAAGACTCCGACGACATCGCCGCGGCAGTACGGCAGCGCCGTGTTCATGGCCTTCGGCTTGTTCTTCTTCTCGTGGGTGTCGACGACCACACGCACCCGCGGGTCGCGGGCCTCGGCGTGCCGGGCCACCTCGGTGGTGTCCGGGTCGTCGTGGCCGACGATCACGATGATCTCGAAGTCGGTGTGGCTGGATTCCAGCAGACGCTGGATGGTGTGGTCGAGGACGGCCTGCTCGTGCCTCGCGGGCAGCAGCAGCGAGAAGGACACGTGCTCGCCCCCGTCCGGACTGCTGAACCGGGTGGAGGCGAGCACCTCGGGCGTACGCCACGCGTGCATCTGCCACCACAGGGTGAAAGCAGCCATCCAGAAAAGGGCGAGCGAAACGACAGCGATGAAGACAGACGCCAGCAAAAGATCCCCCCAGGATCCCCAGAACCCCCTGTCACGACAGCGAGTCACTCCTGTCGTGTCCGGGACAGAGACTATGGGGATTCTGTGAAGTCCGGGAGGTGTTCTGATAAATAGCGTGTTTCGGAATGCTCGGTCGACTAGTAGGACGTATCCGAACACCTGCGCACATCGAACCTCGGCATGCCTGGCGTTTCCCCTGCTCAGCGCCCCAGTGCCGCCCGGAGGCGGTCGACGTCGGTCGTCGGGGCGTCACAGGTGAAATTACGGCAGACATACGCGGTCGGTTCATTGTCGACAAGTGACCGGTGTGCCAGCAGGGGCAGTTCGTCACTGTCCGCAGTGCCCACGGCGACGACCGCGCCGGGCGCGGTGGCGAGCAGGGCGGCGCGGTGCAGCTCCCCGGTGGCCGGATTGTCACCCGGCCCGACGACCGCCACCTCGCGCGGTCCGTCCAACTGCGCCTCGGCGGTGGCCAGACCCCAGCCGATGAACCGCGGGGCGCGCGGCCCGAGCGCCTTGACCACGCCCAACGCCCGTTCCGCGGCCGTCCGATGGGGCTCCGAGCCGGTCTGGGCCGCATAGCCGAGCAGGGCGCCGGCCGCCGCGCTCCAGCCGGAGGGCGTGGCGTTGTCGGTCGGGTCCTGCGGGCGGCGGATGAGCTTCTCGGCGTCGGCCGCCGTGTCGTACAGGGCTCCCGACTTCTCGTCGGTGAACTGCACGAGGACGTGGTCGAGCAGGAAGCCGGCGAACTCCAGCCAGACGCCCTCGCCGGTCACCGAGGCCAGCGCGAGGAAGCCCTCCGCGACGTCCGCGTAGTCCTCCAGCACCCCCGCGTGCGCGCCGACGCGCCCGTCCTTGCTGGTACGGGCGAGCCGCGCGTGCTCGTCCAGATGGAGCCGTACGAGGAGGTCGGCCGCCGCGAGCGCCGCGTCGACGAGGTCGGGCCTCTCGAAGTACGCGCCGGTCTCGGCCAGGGCGGCGATCGCGAGCCCGTTCCAGGCGGCGACGACCTTGTCGTCCCGGCCGGGGGCGGGACGGCCGTCGCGCGCCTCCTTCAGGCGGGCCTTGACGGACTCGATCCGTGCGGCGTCGAACACGCCCTCGCTCTGCGGCAGTTGCAGGACCGAGGCGCCCTCCTCGAAGGTGCCTTCCTCGGTCACACCGAAGTAGTCGGTGGCGAGGCGCGCGTCCTCGTCGCCCAGCACGTCACGCAACTGCTGCGGCGTCCACGCATAGTACGCGCCCTCGACGTGCTTTCCCGTGCCGTCGTCGCTGTCGGCGTCGAGCGCGGAGGCGAACCCGCCCTCGTTCGTGCGCAGTTCGCGGACCATGAAGTCGGCGGTCTCCAGGGCGACCCGGCGGGCCAGGTCCGAACCGGTGGTGCGCCACAGATGCGCGTACACGCGGCACAGCAGCGCGTTGTCGTACAGCATCTTCTCGAAGTGGGGCACGACCCACTCGCGGTCGACGGAGTAGCGGGCGAAGCCGCCGCCGAGCTGGTCGTAGATACCGCCGCGGGCCATGTGCTCACAGGTGTCGGCGGCCATCTGGAGCGCGCCCTCGGACCCGGTGCGGGCGTGGTGGCGCAGCAGGAACTCGACCGCCATGGACGGCGGGAACTTGGGCGCCCCGCCGAAACCGCCGTGGGTGGCGTCGTACTCGCGGGTGAGCCCGAGCAGCGCCTGCGCGAGCTCGCCCTCGCCGGGCAGCTGCGCGTCACCGAAGCCGATCTCGCGGCCGGCGAGATCGCGCACGATCTTCCGGGCGACCTCGTCGACCTCGTCCCGCCGGTCGGTCCACGCGCCGCGCACGCCTTCGAGGACCTGCCGGAAGGAGGGGCTGCCGTGGCGGGGCTCGGGCGGGAAGTAGGTACCGAAGTAGAACGGCTCGGCGTCGGGCGTCAGGAAGACGGTCATGGGCCAGCCGCCCTGCCCGGTCGCCGCCTGCACGGCCTCCATGTACACGGCGTCGACGTCGGGGCGCTCCTCGCGGTCGACCTTGACGTTCACGAAGTGCGTGTTGAGGTAGTCGGCGGTCCGCTCGTCCTCGAACGACTCGTGAGCCATGACATGGCACCAGTGGCAACTGCTGTAACCGACGCTCAGCAGCACCGGTTTACCCGTCCGGCGCGCCTCCTCGAAGGCCTCGGCCGACCAGGGCCACCAGTCGACGGGGTTGTCGGCGTGCTGCAGAAGGTAGGGGGACGTCTCGTGGGCCAGTCGATTCGACATGAAGCCCATCCTGCCGCAGGGGGAGGGGGGTGGTGGGAAGCGGTGGGGGCGCGCGGCGAGCACGGTGGTGACCGGGGGTCTGCGGGGGCGGGGTGCGGCGAGCACGCCAGCCGCCACGGGCGCCCTGCAGGGGCGCGGGGAACTGCGCGCTCAACCCCCACCGGCCCGCAGTCACACCGCAACCCCGGCCTCCCCGCCCCAACGGTGCGGGGTGCGGTGGACACCGCGGGCGTCACCGATGCCCTGCAGGGGCGCGGGGAACTGCGCGATCAGCCCCCCACCGGCCCGCAGTCACACCGCAACCCCGGACTCTCCGCCCCAGCGGTGCGCGGCAGGCACGCCGGGCGCGGTGGGCGCCGCGGGCGGGCGGTCGCGGCGGACACCGCCGACGGCGCCGGCGCAGCGGGGGGCCGGTACCGGCCGCGGATCACCCCTGCGGCCCGCGGATCATCCGGTTCCCGCGGGGGTAGGTACTGGGTTCGGGCTCCCGGATGGGCGTGCGCATGCCAGGGAACGCGCCAGTGGGTCCCTCGCCTTCCCCGCTCATCCGCAGGACACTTGACCAGGAAAGCCGTTGTCGGCGGAGGGGGACGCGAAATGCGGGACAGCCATCGGGCGGAGGCCGAACGGCTGTTGGTGCGGGCCGTGGAGGAGGAGGTCCGGCGCTCGGGCGGGCGGGTCGACGGGAGCGTACTGCTGTCGCGGGCGCGGGCCTCGCTGGACACGATGGCGCAGACGGCCGCCGAGGAGTACGAGGCCTACACGCAGGCGACGGACGAGGCCGAGGCGGGCCGGCTGACCTTCGGGCAGCGCTACGCGCGCGAGGGCGCCGGAACTCCCCTGCTGGTGGCGGCAGTCGCCGCGCTCACGGCCGTGGTGGCGGACCTGGCGCTGGGCGCCGGCACGGGCACGGCGGTCGGCGCGGGCGCGGTCGTCGGCGTCGTGGGCGCGGCGACCACGGTGGCGAAGGTGACGGCCTCCCATCTGCCGGCCGCGAGCCGCCGGGCGGGAGCCCTCGGCCAGCCCGGCGGCCCCGAACAGCTGCGCCTGACCTGGCTGACCGCCCTGGAGGTCCGCGGGATCCGCCCCTTCTTCGACCAGCAGCGCGTGTTCAACGCCGCCACCGGGGCGAAGAAGGGCGCACCCCAGCTGCGGCGCACGGACAAGAGCGCGGCGGCCCGGCGGCGCAGTGTCCTGGAGCAGTCGTTCGGGCAACTCCCGGAGCCGGTAGGGCCGTTCGCGGGCCGCCGCCAGGAGCTGCTGCGGATCGCGCAGTGGGTGCACGCGGCCCGCGCGAGCACCGAAACGCGGCCGACGGTGGTCGTCCTGCACGGCGCGCCGGGCTCCGGCCGCAGTACCCTCGCCGTCCGCGCGGCGCACGAGCTGAAGGACCAGTTCCGCGGCGCGTGCGTGGTGGACCTGCGGGGCGACAGCGCGGAGGAGTCGCCGCTGACCACCCGCGACGCGCTGCTCCACCTGCTGAACCGGCTGGGCGCGCCCCGTGAACAGCTCCTGTTCCGTGAGCGTTCTTCGCAGGACCAGCAGGTCAGGCGGCTCGCCGAGCTGTACCACCAGCATCTGACCGGCCTGCCGGTGACGATCGTGCTGGACGACGCCAGCGACCTGGAGCAGGTGCGCACGCTCGTGCCGGAGCGCTCCGACAGCCTGGTCGTCGTCACCGCCCGCAAACCCCTGGACCTGCCCGCCGACCTGCCCGCCTGGGTGCACCAGCTCGCGGTGGAACCACTGGCCGCGCCGGGCGCCGAGGAACTTCTGAAGGCGTCCGCCCAGGACGCCTCGGCCCCGTACGACGCGGAAGCCGCGGACGAGATCAGGGAGTTGTGCGGCGGACTGCCCCTGGCGCTGCGCGTCGCCGGCTCGTCCCTCGGCCCGCGCACACCGCGCCGGCTCGCCACCGACCTGGCGGCGTACGGTCCGGTCGAGCCGGTCGAACGGGTGCTGTGGCTGCGCTACACGGACCAGCCGGACCCGGCGAGGCGGCTGCTGCGGCGGCTCGCCCTGGCGGGCCGCGCCTCGCTGGGGGCCGCTGCCGCGGCGGCCCTGCTCGCGACGGACGAGGCGGAGGCGACCCGCCATCTGGAGGCTCTGTCCCGCGCGGGTCTGATCGACCACGTCCGCGGCAGCCGGTACCGCCTGCACGATCTCGTACGGGCCTTCGCGCAGGCCCGTCTCCTCGACGAGGAGGATCCGGCCGAGCGTACGGCCGCGCAGGAACGTCTCATCGTGAACTACGGCGAGCTGGCCGACTCGGTGATCCGCCTGGTCGACGGCAAGACGTCGACCCGCGCGGACCAGTTCGGGCCGCACGGGTTCACTTCGCTGGACGCGGCCCTGCGCTGGCTGGACGACGAGTCGAGCTTCATCACGGCGGCACTGCGGCACGCGGAGGGCGTGAACCAGGCGGCGGTGCTCAACCTCCTGGGCGCCCTGTGCGACTACTGCCTGCTGCGCGGCGATCTCTACCGGCTGGGCGAGATCAGCGAGTTGACGCAGGCCGTCGACCAGGGGCTGCTGGTGCGCTCGGTCCAGTGGCGCACGGGCATCGCGGCCCGTCAGCTCGGCGAGCTCGACAAGGCCCGTACGACCCTGACGTCGGTGGTCGACCTCTACTTCGAGGCCCATCACGACGCGGGCGCGGCACGGGCGTTGTGTTCGCTCGGGATCACCCTCCACCACCAGGGCAATCTCACCGAGGCGGCGGCGAAACTGCAGGAGGCGCTGGATCTGCAAGCCTCCCCCGCCCTCGCGGCGGACCGTGCCTGGACGATGCACGCGCTGGCGGCCGTGGAGCGCGACCGGGCGAGGCTGCGCGAGGCGCTCGACCTGCTCACGCGGGCCCTGGACCTGCACCGCGAGGGCGAGTCGGTGCACGGCGAGGCGTGGGCGCACTACCAGCTCGGCCAGCTGGGCCTGCGCATGGGCGACGTACCGCGCGCCGAGTCCGAACTGCGTGACGCGCTCGATCTGTACGGGCGTACGCGCGACGCACGCGGCGAGGCGTGGGCGCTGACCCAGCTGGCCCGGGCCCGGCTGGTCGACGGCGACCCGTCCGCCGCCGTGGACGGACTGCGCCAGGCGGCCTCCCGCCACCGCGAGAACGAGGACTCCCGGGGCGAGGCCTGGACGGTGTACTACCTGGGCCAGTCCCTGGAGGAGACCGGCAACCTCGACCAGGCGGTCCGTGAGCTGGAACGGTCCCGGACGATGTTCTCGCGCATCCGCGACGTCTACGGTCTGGCCTGCGCCCGCCACCACTCGGCCCGGGTGACCCGCGACCAGCGCGCCGCGCAGACCGGTTCGCTGCGCAACTCCGGTTTCGCCCGTCAGCTCCTGGTGGACGCGCGCGCCGACTTCCAGCGGATCGGCGTCGCCCACGGCGAGGCCTGGACCTGCCTGGAACTGGCGGTGGTGGACGCGGGCAACGCCCGTACGCAGTCGGGGCTGGCCCTGTGCGACGAGGCGACCGCGCTCTTCGCCTCCTACGGCGACCGCCGCGGCGAGGACTGGGCCCGCTTCCTGCGCTGCACACTCCTGCCGTACGCGTCCCCCGGCGGCGTCGAGGTGGGCACGGCCGTGGCCCAGGAGGAGCTGTCCCAGCTCTCCCGCACCGGCCACCCGTCCCGCGACGGAAAACTGGACGACTACATCGAGGCGTACCAGCTCCTCCTGGAGCGGGGAGCGGACCTGGAGTCCGGCTGGCGGGCCTGGCGCCTGGGCATGGTCCCGAACCGGCATGCGCGGGAAATCATGGGGGTGGCGGTCTCGGCGGAGCGGACGTGACAGCGCCGCTCCCCGAGGGGTCCCGCGGGTGTGACTGATCCGGCGATGCCTCCCGGGCATCACCGGATCAGGGCGCCGACGCGGTCGTGACCGCGGTCGCGTCCGGGGCTCAGCCCTTCGCGGGCGAAGCCGTCCCCCCGGAACCTGAACCGGAGCCAGAACCGGGGGCGGAGCCGGTCGAGCCGGATGCCGCCTTCCCGGCGGGTTCCGCCTTCGGGTCGGCGTCCTCCTTGAAGTCGACCCTTCCCAGCTGCCGGTTCATGGACTTCATCAGGCCCCAGACCGCCAGGGCCATCACCGCGAAGACGATGAAGCCGAGGACACCGGGGGTGACCTTGTTCTCGTCGACCTCCTTGGCGAGAGGGACGAGGTGCGTCAGTGCCAGGCTTGCGCTCATATCAGGCATTGTCGCGGATGCCCGCGAAGAGGTCGTCCTCGGGGAGGGATGTGTCGACGAGGGACTTCGCCAGCTCGTACTCCTCCGTCGGCCAGACCTCCTTCTGGAGCTCCATCGGGACGCGGAACCAGCCGCCCTCGGGGTCGATCTGCGTGGCGTGCGCGATGAGGGCCTTGTCGCGGATCTCGTAGAAGTCCGCGCACGGCACGTGCGTCGTCAGCGTGCGCTCGGCGCGCTCGAACTCGTCCCACCGCTTGAGCCAGTCCCCGTACGGCGACTCCAGGCCCCGGTCCAGCATGGCGTGGTGCAGCGCCTCGGTGCGCGGGCGGTTGAAGCCCTGGTTGTAGTAGAGCTTCTGCGACCGGAAGGCCGGGCCGAACTCCGACTCCGGGTACTTCTCGGTGTCGGCCGCGCCCTCGAACGCCACCATCGAGATCTTGTGGGTCATGATGTGGTCGGGGTGCGGGTAGCCGCCGTTCTCGTCGTAGGTGGTGATCACCTGCGGACGGAACGAGCGGATCTTGCGGACCAGCTCACCGGCGGCCTTGTCCACGTCCTCCAGGGCGAAGCACCCCTCGGGCAGCGGCGGCAGCGGGTCGCCCTCGGGCAGGCCCGAGTCCACGAAACCCAGCCATTCCTGCTTGACGCCGAGGATCTCGCGGGCCTCGTCCATCTCCTTCTTGCGCACCTCGTGGATGTGCTCCTCGACGTACTTGTCGCCCTGCAGCTTGGGGTTGAGAATGGAGCCGCGCTCCCCGCCCGTGCAGGTCACGACCAGCACGTCCACCCCCTCGGACACGTACTTCGCCATGGTGGCCGCGCCCTTCGACGACTCGTCGTCGGGGTGGGCGTGCACGGCCATCAGTCGCAGCTGGTCAGTCAAGACTCAATCCTCAGTAAGTCGGCGCCCCAGTGTGAAACGGCGCGATCGGCCCTCCTATAGTGACCGAACCGGCGGGCGAAAAATTCCGGGCCCCGGCCCGGCGGACCTGCCCCGGAAAGGACGATCATGAGTACGGTGCAGCTGCCCGAGGGCCGGTACGGTCGCTCCGCGGACGCGCGCGCCGACCGCAAACTCAAGGTCATCGGTTCCGTGCTCGGCGTGGCCCTGCTCGCACTGATCGGCTATTTCGCCTTCCACTACGTGGCCGGCAACAAGATCAGCGCCGAGGTCATCAGTTTCGACGCCTCGGACTCCGCCGTGAAGGTCCATCTCGAGGTCCGCAAGGACTCGGGTGTGACGGGCTACTGCACGATCCGCTCCCAGGCGGAGGACGGCGCCGAGGTCGGCCGCGCGGACTTCCGCTTCGACCAGGACGCGAACCGCGTCGACAAGGTCCTCACGCTGCGCACGACGGCCCCCGGCACGACCGCGGAACTCCTCGGCTGCCACGCGGACTGAGCCGCGGACCGGCCCTCGGGACCGCCTCACTCCGGACCCCGCCCCACCGTGCGAACCGTGCGGCTCCGTGGCCGCACCGGACCACACGCGACACTGACGGATGTCACTCCCGGCCCCTCCGCACTGACCTGCGTGGACGTAATTCTGATGGCTTATGTCCTCCCCCTTCGGCCCGTGAATTGTTAGGCTCGTGGTTTCGCCCACCCGAGAAGGAACATTCTTCTGGGTAGGGCGATGCTTTGTATTCCCAGTACCTACGAGGAGCACCTGTGACCCAGACCAGCGAGAACGTCACCTGGCTGACCCAGGAGGCGTACAACCAGCTCAAGGCCGAGCTGGAGCACCTGTCTGGTCCTGCGCGCGCGGAGATCACGGCCAAGATCGCGGCCGCGCGCGAGGAGGGCGATCTGCGTGAGAACGGCGGGTACCACGCGGCCAAGGAGGAGCAGGGCAAGCAGGAGCTCCGGGTGCGCCAGCTGACCCAGCTCCTGGAGAACGCCAAGGTGGGCGAGGCTCCGACGGCCGGTGGTGCGGTCGCGCCCGGCATGGTCGTCACCATCGCCTTCGACGGCGACGAGGACGACACGCTCACCTTCCTGCTCGCCTCACGCGAATACGCGAGCTCCGAGATCGAGACGTACTCGCCGCAGTCCCCGCTGGGCTCCGGTGTGAACGGCAAGAGGATCGGCGAGGACGCCCAGTACGAGCTGCCGAACGGCAAGCTCGCCTCGGTGAAGGTCCTCGAAGCCAAGCCGTACGCCGCGTAACCCCGTCCCCGGCGTCGCCCCGGCGAGCCCCCGGTGCCTGCGCGCCGGGGGCTTCTCCGTGCCTGTTCGACCGCGCCTGCCCGACCGGGTCGCTCAGCCGTCCGCCTTGCGGTACTTGCGTACCGCAAGGGTGCGGAAGAGGACGATGATCAGCACGGACCAGATCACCGAGGCCCAGACGGGATGCTGCATGGGCCAGGCGCTGGACTCCACCACGCCCGGGTTGCCGAACAGCACACGGCACGCCTGCACCGTGGCACTGAACGGGTTCCACTCGGCGATGTGCCGCAGCCAGGGAGTCATCTGGCTGGAGTCCACGAAGGCGTTCGAGATGAACGTCACCGGGAACAGCCAGATGATCCCGCCCGAGGTCGCCGCCTCGGGAGTGCGCACGGACAGGCCGATCAGAGCGCCGATCCAGGTGAAGGCGTATCCCAGGAGGAGCAGCAGGGCGAAGGCCGCCAGGACCCTGGCCGCGTTGGTCGGCTCCGCGGAACCGGTGCGCCAGCCGACGAGCAGCGCGACGACCGCGAGGACGAGCAGCGTGATGGCCGTCTGTACGAGGTCGGCGACGGTCCGTCCGGTCAGCACCGCGCCGCGGGCCATCGGCAGGGAGCGGAAGCGGTCGACGAGCCCCTTCTGCATGTCGTCCGCGATACCGGCGGCGGATCCCGCGGTGGCGAACGTGACGGTCTGCGCGAAGATGCCCGCCATCAGGAAGTTCTTGTAGACGTCCGGGTCGGTGGTGCTCCCGATCTGCATCGAGCCGCCGAAGACGTACGTGAACATGACCACGAACATCACCGGCTGGATGATCCCGAACAGGATCATCTCGGGGATCCTGGTCATACGGATCAGGTTGCGCTTGGCGACGACCAGGGAGTCCCGGACGGACTGCCCGAGGGAGCCTCCCGGGGCCACGGTCCGCACGGCATCGGTGACGGCGCTCACTTGGCGGCCTCCTTCTTGCGCTTGGATCCCCTGGACCCCTTGGATCCCTCGGTGTCGGCGCTCTCGCCGTTCTCCGCGTCCTTCTGCTCGGCGAGGTGGCCGGTCAGGGACAGGAACACGTCGTCGAGCGTGGGGCGGCGCAGACCGATGTCGTCGATCTCGATGCCCCGGGCGTCCAGCTCACGGATGACCTCCGCGAGGAGCTTCGCGCCGCCGGAGACGGGCACGGTGAGCCGGCGGGTGTGGTCCTCGACGGTGGTCTCGCCCTTGCCGAAGCCCCGCAGGACCTCATCGGCGGTCGCGATGTGCTCGCGGTCGTGCACCACGACCTCCACGCGCTCGCCGCCGGTACGGGCCTTGAGCTGGTCGGAGGTGCCGCGGGCGATGACCTTGCCGTGGTCGACGACGCAGATGTCGTGCGCGAGGTGGTCGGCCTCTTCGAGGTACTGGGTGGTCAGCAGCAGCGTCGTACCGCCGGAGACCAGCTGTTTGATGACCTCCCACAACTGCTGGCGGTTGCGCGGGTCGAGGCCGGTCGTCGGTTCGTCCATGAACATGACCGGCGGCGAGACGACGAGCGCCGCCGCGAGGTCGAGCCGGCGGCGCATACCGCCGGAGTAGGTCTTGGCCGTCCGGTCGGCGGCCTCCGTGAGGTTGAACTGTTCCAGCAGCTCGACCGCGCGGACCTTCGCCTGCTTGGCCCTCATCTGGTAGAGCTGGCCGACCATGTGGAGGTTCTCACGGCCCGTCAGATACTCGTCGACCGCGGCGAACTGGCCGGACAGACCGATCGACCGTCGCACCTCGTTCGGGTGCTTCAGTACGTCGATGCCCGCGACGACCGCCTTGCCGCTGTCGGGCCGGAGCAGGGTGGTGAGGCAGCGGACGGCCGTGGTCTTGCCCGCGCCGTTCGGCCCGAGCAGGCCGAGGACCGTGCCCTCCGGGACATCGAGATCGACGCCGTCCAGAGCCCTTACGTCACCGAAGGTCTTCACCAGGCCTTCGGCGTAGATGGCTCCTGGCATGTGAGTCTCCCAATGGTTGGGGATCCAGTGAAAAGTGATGGGTGAGCGACCATTTTCGCCCGTTTTGCTCCGGCGGGCGAGTGAGTATCGCAGCTCACCCGGGCAGCCAGTGACGAGAGACACACCATAACGCGATGTATCGCGTTTCCTCAAGCGGTTTTCCCGGCCCGGTTTCCGTGCGTTCCTCCCCCGTCGCGCGCTCCCCCGTCCGACCTCAGTCGATGACCGTGTAGCCCGCCCGCCGCAGCGCCGAGTTCACCTCGGCACAGTGCTCGGGACCCTTCGTCTCCAGGTGCAGCTCGACCTCCACCTCCGTGAGTCCGAGCCGCGGATCGGTCCGTACGTGACTCACGTCGAGGACGTTGGCGTCCACCACTGACAACACCCCGAGAAGCGTGGCCAGGGCCCCGGGCCGGTCCGTCAGCCGCAGCGTCACCGCGAGGTAGCGGCCGTTCGCGGCCATGCCGTGCCGCAGGATGCGCTGCATCAGCAGCGGATCGACGTTCCCGCCGGACAGCAGCGCGACGACCGGGCCCTCGAAGGCGCCCGGCTCGCTCATGATCGCCGCGACCGGGCTCGCACCGGCCGGCTCGACGACCAGTTTGGCCCGCTCCAGACAGAGCAGCAGCGCGCTGGACAGCGCGTCCTCGGACACCGTACGGATCTCGTCCACCAGATCGCCGATGAGCCGGAACGGCACGTCCCCCGGCCGTCCGACCTTGATCCCGTCGGCCATCGTCGCCGGATTCTCGACCGACACCGGGTGCCCGGCCGCCAGCGAGGGCGGGTACGCGGCCGCGCCCGCCGCCTGCACCCCCACGATCCGCACGTCCGGCCGCAGCGCCTTCACCGCGACCGCGACGCCCGCGGCGAGCCCGCCACCGCCGATCCCCACGACGATCGTGCGCACCTCGGGGCACTGCTCCAGGATCTCCAGGCCCACCGTGCCCTGCCCGGCGATGATGTCGGGGTGGTCGAAGGGGTGGATGAAGACGGCGCCCGTCTCGGCCGCGTACTCCTGCGCGGCGGCCAGCGTCTCGTCCACCACCGTGCCGTGCGTCCGCACCTCGGCGCCGTAGTGCATGGTCGCCGCGACCTTCGGCAGCGGGGCGCCCGACGGCATGAACACCGTGGAGTGCACACCGAGCAGCGACGAGGCCAGGGCGACGCCCTGCGCGTGGTTGCCCGCGCTGGCCGCGACGACTCCGGCCGCCCGTTCCTCGGGGAGGAGTCCGGCGATCCGCACGTACGCGCCGCGCAGTTTGAACGAACCGGTGCGCTGGAGGTTCTCGCACTTGAGGTGGACCGGCGCGCCCACCAGGCCGGACAGGTGCCTGCTGCCCTCCATGGCGGTCATCCGCGCCACGCCGGAGAGCATCTTCTGGGCGCCGCGCACATCGTCGAGGGTCACCGGCGGCAAGGGGTCGGCCGTGCGATAGCTCATGACCGTCAGTCTCGCAGTTCACAACCCGCCACAGCGGGCGTGACCAACGTCCGAGACCGGTTTCCTCAGCGCCGGTACGGCCCGCCCCCCGTCCGCGTACTCTGTCCCCCAACCCAGCCCCACGCATGAATAGAGCCCCCGGCCATGCCCACAACACCTGAAATGTCGATGGACATGACGACCGTCGGTGACACCGGTCTTCTCGAAACACTGCAGCACGAGGTCGCGGTGTTCGCCCGCCGTGCCGAACAGACCCGGCTCGGCGGAGTCGGACAGGTCCGCAACTCGATGGACCGCGCCGCGTACCTGCTGCTCAACCGCCTCGACAAGGAAGGTCCGATGGGCGTCAAGGCGCTCGCCGCGAGCATGGGCATCGACTCGTCGACGGTCACCCGGCAGGTGGCCCCGCTCGTCGACACCGGCCTCGTCAAGCGCACCTCCCACCCGGAGGACGGGCGTGCCGTGGTGCTCCAGCTCTCGCCGCGCGGCCTCTCCCGTCTGGACGAAGTCCGCTCCTCCAGGCGTCAGTTGATGGCGGAACTGACCCAGGAGTGGTCGCCCGAGGAGCGCGAGGCCTTCTGCACGCTGCTCACCCGCTTCAACGTCGCACTCTCCACCCGCATGGCCGCGTCGCCGTCCGTAGAGGCACCGGCGACCTCCTGACCGCCCGCACGCCGCCCGCCGCCCACCACCGCGCCGGGCCGCGCCGTGCCGCACCGGACCGATCCGGGCGCACCGTCTCGTGCCGGCCTCTTGACCAGGGGCCCGCGCCTGGCCTCATATGAAGTCGGGTCCGGCGTACGCGACTGTGCACGGCGTACGTCTCCAGGGCCCGGTTTTCCCACGGGGAGGCGCGGTGCGAAAGCGGCAGGCGTCCCGGAACGCCCGCCGTGCCCGGGAGTTCGAGGCGTTCGTGGCGGGCGCGGCAGGGCGGTTGCTGCATGCCGCCACACTGCTCACCGCGGAGCCCCCGAACGACAACCCGCGCGCGCGGCGCCTGCTCACCGCGGCCCTGGCCCACACGTACGCCGTCTGGGACCGTCTGCACGGCGAGGACCCGTACGACCGGACCCGGCAGTATCTGGCGGTGCGCTTCGCGCGCGGGGCCTGGCACCAGTACGGCGGCCTCGGCCGCCCGTACCCCCGTGGCCGCCCCGCCCCCGACAGCGCCCTGCGCCACCTCACCCCTCAGGAACGGCTGATCCTCGTACTGCGCATGTACGAGGGAGTCGCCGAGGAGCAGGCCGCCGCGCTGCTGGGACTGCCCACCGAACGCGTACGGGTCATCTGCGCCCGGGCGATGGCCACGCTGCTGCATCCGCCCCGGGAGGCCGCCCCGCCGATCGCGAAAGTGGTGCCTTCATGAGCCCCGTCAGCCGCAGGGAGGCCGATGTCCGGCGCATCCTGGAGGAACCGCAGCCGCCCGTACCGCCGGATCTGTACACGGAGGCCGTCCGCAGGGGCGGGCGCATGCTGCGCCGCCGGACGCTCGCCCGGCGGCTGATGTGGCTGGTGCTGTTCGCGGCGACCGTGGCCCTCGTGGTGTGGCTGTCGGTCGCCGAGCCGTGGGTGGAGCCGCCGTCGGAGACGACTCCACCGCTGACCGGCTGGTGAGGCCGGTACCGGGCCGGCCGGGTTATCCGAGGGCCTGCTTGAGGTCCTCAAGGAGGTCGTCGACGTTCTCGATGCCCACGGAGAGGCGTACGAGATCGGCGGGGACCTCCAGGAGGGAGCCGGCCACGGACGCGTGCGTCATGCGCCCCGGGTGCTCGATCAGGGACTCGACGCCGCCCAGGGACTCGCCCAGGGTGAACACCTTGGCGCGGTTGCAGACCTCGACGGCCGCCTCCTCGCCGCCCTCGACCTGGAAGGAGACCATGCCGCCGAAGGACCGCATCTGCTTGGCGGCGGTCTCGTGACCGGGGTGCTCCGGAAGGCCCGGGTACAGGACGCGCGTCACGCGCGCGTGCCGGGTGAGCATCTCGGCGACCTTGCCGGCGTTCTCGCTGTGCCGGTCCATCCGGACGGCGAGCGTCTTGATGCCGCGCAGCACCAGCCAGGCGTCCATGGGGCCGGCCACCGCGCCCATCGCGTTCTGGTGGTAGGCGAGCTCCTCGCCCAGCGCCTGGTCGGCGACCACGAGGGCGCCGCCGACGACGTCGGAGTGGCCGCCCATGTACTTGGTCAGCGAGTGCACGACGACGTCCGCGCCGAGCGCGAGCGGCTGCTGGAGGTAGGGGCTGGCGAAGGTGTTGTCGACGACCAGCTTGGCGCCGGCCTCGCGCGCGACGTGCGAGAGCGCGGCGATGTCGGTGATCCCGAGGAGCGGGTTGGAGGGGGTCTCCACCCAGATCGCCTTGGTCTTCGGGGTGACGGCGGCCCGTACGGCCGCGGGGTCGCTGGTGTCGGCGACCGACCACTCCACCCCCCACCGCGAGACGACCTTCGCGAAGAGGCGGAACGTACCGCCGTACGCGTCATTGGGGATGACCACGTGGTCGCCGGGACTGAGCAGCGTACGCAACAGGCAGTCCTCGGCCGCCAGTCCGGACGCGAACGCGAGCCCGCGTCGGCCGCCTTCCAGGGCCGCGAGGTTCTCCTCGAGCGCGGTCCTGGTCGGGTTGGCGCTGCGGCTGTACTCGTAGCCGCCGCGCAGCCCGCCGACGCCGTCCTGCTTGTAGGTCGAGACCTGGTAGATCGGCGGGACGACCGCGCCGGTGAGGGGATCGGCGGTGTTGCCCGCGTGGATCGCCACGGTTTCGAAGTGCTGACTGATGTGCCTGTCGCTCATGGGCACCGAGGGTAGTGCGCCCGCGGGGTTTGTGACGGCGGACGTCCACGTCCTGGCCGGAGGCCGTCGCCGGGGCCCTCGGCGCGGCCCTCGTCGGGGCTCGGTGGAACTGCTCCCTCCGGCCCTCCGGGAAGGTTTTCCACAGGAGCCGGCGCCCTGGTTGGCCAATTGTCGGACGCGTCTGGTTCGCTTGTGGCATGGAAATTCTCTGGGTCCTGATGGCGCTGCTCATGATCGGGTTCGTCGTCGGACCGATCGTGTCGCGCAGGCGTGCCGGTGGTATCCAGCAGGTCGCCCCCGGCGACCCGGACGCGGCCGACCCGGCGAACTACGGTTTCCTGCGCCAGGAGGAGCTGGACATCCGCATGCCCGGCCCCGACCAGGACCTGCTGGAGGTCCTGGACCTGGTGCAGCGCAGCCAAGACTACCGCGCCGCGTCCCAGCTCCTCGCGGGTACGGAGGCGGAGGGCGAGCGGCGCTGGCAGCGCGTCCAGGCCTTCGCGGGTGCCGCGTCGCTGGAGCTGCAGCAGCGTCCCGGCGGGGTGAGCGACAACCCCGGCGGGCAGTGGCTGCGGGTGTGGCGGGCCGAGCAGCCCAAGGACGCGGGCGGCGCGGCGGTGCACGCGGAGTTCCTGGTGCAGCAGGCGTGGCGTACGTCGTCTCCGGGGACGGACGAGTTCCGGATCATCATGGAGGAGGCGCGGGCGGCCTGCGGTGACGCGGCGCTGCTGGCTCCGGGCGACCCGATCCCGTACATCATCGAGCTCTCCGTGGCCCGCGGGCTCGCCTATTCGCAGCCGGAGTTCGAGAAGCTCTGGCTGAAGATCCTGGACCGGGATGCCGCGCACATGGGGGCGCATCTGGCGGCGCTGCACTACTGGTGCGAGAAGTGGCACGGTTCGCGGGAGACGGCGTACTCGTTCGCGGAGGCCGCCGCGGCGCGTGCCCCGCGCGGTTCCCTGCTCGCCGCGATGCCGCTCTTCGCGGTCTTCGAGCACCTTCCCGAGGTGAATCTCGTCAGCGGCTTCTACCAGAGCGAGGTCGTGACGAAGGCGGTCCACGGCGCGCTCTTCGCCGTCCACGCGGCCCGCGCGGACGACCCGATGCTCGCCCACGTCCGCCATCTGCTGGTCTTCTTCCTGGTACGCGGCGAACGCTGGGCGGAGTCGATGAACCAGCTGGTGCACGTCGACGGCCACGTGGGCGCCCTGCCCTGGACGCTGACGCCGGACCCGGCGGCGGACTACGCGGTGTACCGAGCGCTGTCGGTGGCGGGCTACGAGGCGAACGGGGGCAGCCCGGCGACGCTGTCGCACTGAGGGGGCCATGGGCCCGCCCTCCGGTGCACCTAGGAATGCCGGAGGGACCGGGAAGGTTCCTCCCTCTGCCGCCACTACCGCCGTCGCCGAGGAGGGCCCATGTTCCTGGAGAGCCGCACCCCGAAGCTGCCGACCGCCGAGCAGGCGCTGATGGGCCGCTCCGAGCCGATGTACCCGGTTCCCGAGCGGCACACGGTTCTCGACAACCCGTTGCTCGGCCCGTACCCCGAGGGCCTGAAGATCGCCGACTTCGGCATGGGCTGCTTCTGGGGTGCGGAACGCACGTTCTGGCGGCTCCCGGCGAGCGTCTTCACCACCCTCGTCGGCTACCAGGGCGGCTTCACCGAGCACCCGGCGTACGAGGAGGTCTGCTCGGGCCTGACGGGCCACACCGAGGTGGTGCGCGTGGTGTACGACCCGGCCGTGATCTCGTACGCGAGCCTGCTGAAGGTCTTCTGGGAGTCCCACAACCCGACCCAGGGCTTCCGCCAGGGCAACGACGTGGGCACGCAGTACCGCTCCACGATCTACACCCACACCCCGGCCCAGGCGACCACGGCCGAGGCCTCCCGCACGGCGTACCAGAAGGTCCTGACGTACTCGGGCCACAGCACGATCACCACAGAGATCCTCCCCGCGGAGGGCCGCCCCTTCTATCCGGCGGAGGGGCACCACCAGCAGTACCTGTCGGGAAGCAAGAACCCGGACGGCTACTGCGGGCTGAGTGGGACGGGGGCCAAGCTGGACGACCCGCACGAAACGAACTGGGGAGCTTCCTGCCCGACGGGGATCGCTCCGGCGACGGGGCCCACGGACGCGTAGGCCGCGCTGTGAGCGACGGGCGAAAACCAGTGGCCGCCTGAACCGGCCGCCCCCACGCTGTACGCCATGGAAGAACCGCAACACAGGATCCGCGCGGCCCACTCGGAATCCATGATCACCGTCTACCAGGCGTACTCCCCGGAAATAGGCCTGCCCGCTGTCCGCGACGGACGTTTCCCCGCCGCGTGGAAGCGGGACAGGATGACGTGGGTCATCAAGCAGGGGTGACAGATCTCTGCGCGTCGGCCGGGAAATGCGAGCCGCTCCGGCTCTCATAGGCCGGCTGGGTGGCTGGAAAGCCAGTCTCTGTGTTGGTCACGCACACGGTTACGCTCCGCAGGCGTGGCAAGGATGACGTCTGCGCCTCCGTCATAGGGATGGTGGATGCGTCGCAGTTCCGTATCGGCAACGAAGACTTCGACGAGCGCCTCGTCCGCCAGCGGGGGGGGTGCCTCTATGTCTTTGGCCAAGCGAGGCGTGGGGGTCGGTGTTCGTAGAAGGTGCCGTCGCGGAGCATCGCGAAGAGCACGCTGGT
>NZ_JBVJLW010000041.1:0-36732 GCF_055584525.1 Streptomyces sp. NPDC102514 | reverse complement strand
CCACCCCCCAGGTCATCGAGGACAGGGGGACACAGTCATGCCGGGCCCGGAGGCCAGCGGCCCTCTTGCAGGACCGCGAAGAACATAACGGGGGCGGAGTTCGTCGGCTGCGGGCCGGTGGGGGCTGGTCGCGCCGTTCCCCGCGCCCCTGAAAGACTGCGCAGTTCCCCGCGCCGCTGGAGGCAGGAGACCGCGCCGTTCCCTGCGCGCGTAAAGGCAAGAGACTGCGCCGTTCCCCGCGCCCCTGAAGGACTGCGCAGTTCCCCGCGCCGCTGGAGGCAGGAGACCGCGCCGTTCCCTGCGCGCGTAAAGGCAAGAGACTGCGCCGTTCCCCGCGCCCCTGAAGGACTGCGCAGTTCCCCGCGCCGCTGGAGGCAGGAGACCGCGCCGTTCCCTGCGCGCGTAAAGGCAAAAGGCTGCGCAGTTCCCCGCGTCCCTGAAGGTAAAAGGCTGCGGCGTTTCCTGCGCCCCTGGAGGCAAAAGGCCGCGCTGTTCCCCGCGTCCCTGAAGCGTCGGTTGTCGGCCAATCGGCGTTGGCGGGACCCGGAAGGGTTCCGTCCGTTGCGGCATGATGGGGCCCATGGCGACCGAGGGGGAAAGACCGGAGGACAACGCCCGCGTCATCGCGGGGCGTTACCGCCTGGAAGCCAGAATCGGCCGCGGTGGCATGGGTGTCGTGTGGCGGGCCACGGACCAGCTGCTGGCCCGGCAGGTGGCGGTCAAGGAACTCGCCGTCGACGCCTCGCTCTCGGCGGCGGAGTCCCGGCTGCAGCGGGAACGCACCCTGCGCGAGGCGCGTGCGATCGCGCAGTTGCGCCATCCGCACATCATCGTCGTGCACGACGTCGTCGAGCAGGACGAACGCCCGTACATCGTCATGGACCTCCTCGAAGGAGGTTCGCTCGCCGAGCGGATCTCCCGGTCGGGGCCCGTCGGCCCGGTCGAGGCGGCGCGGATGGGCATCGACCTCCTGAGCGCGCTGCGCAAGGCGCACGACGCCGGTGTCCTGCACCGCGACCTGAAGCCCGCGAACGTACTCCTCACCCTGTCCGGCATCGTCGTCCTCACCGACTTTGGGGTCGCGCAGGTCGCGGGCGCGACGACGCTCACCGAGAGCGGCTCGTTCGTGGGCTCGCCCGAGTACACCGCACCCGAGCGGATGGCGGGCCTCAGGACCGGGCCCGAGTCCGACCTGTGGTCGCTGGGCGCACTGCTCTGCACGGTCCTCAGCGGCGAATCCCCGTTCCGCCGCGACTCGTTGGGCGGCACACTGCACGCGGTGGTCGTCGACGACATACTTCCGCCCGCCGCCGCCGGACCCCTGCTCCCCGTCGTACGCGGCCTGCTCGAACGCGATCCGGAGCGGCGGCTCGACGCGATCGAGGCGGAGCGGCTGTTACGGGTCTTCCTGGACACGGGCCGTATGCCGCAGGTCCCGCCCGGCTACAGGCCTCCGCGGCGGGACGCGTCCGGGCGGGACGCGTCGGGACGGGATTCCGGCACCTCGGCGTCGGCGGTTCCGGAACCGGCCGTGCCGCATCCGCTGAGAGCCCCCTTCGCCGTCTCCTCGTCGATGCGCAACGTGCTGATCGCGGCGGCCCTCGTCGCGGCGATGGCCGTGGCGGGCGTGTCGGCGGCCGCCCTGCTGCTGGGCGACGGCGGCAACGGGCCGATCCCGCCGGGGGGCTCGGTGTCCTCGTCCCGTACGGCCACCGGCCCGACGCCGAGTGCCAGCGGCACCGGCTCCCGGCCCACGGCCTCCGCCGGCCGCACGGTGCCCACGGGATACCGGCTCGTCCACGACGCGGCGGGCTTCTCGCTCGCCGTCCCCGTGGGCTTCACGCGCGAGGCGCAGAGCGAGCGCGTCTACTACATGTCGGCCGGGAAGACCTTCCGCATCGGCGTCAAGGTGTCCGCACCGGAACCGGGCGGCCCGCTCGCGGTGCTGGAGCGCGCGGCCGGGAAGGGGCCCGACACCTACCCCGGGTACCGCGACGGCCGGGTCACCGAGACCACCCGCTCGGGGCGGCCCGCCGCGCTCTGGGAGTTCACCTGGGACGGCTTCAGCGCGGCGGAGGGCGCGCGGCACATCTACGAACTGTGCTGGGAGGAGGGCGGCCGGATGTACGACGTGCTGGTGTCGTCGCCGGTCGGCCAGGCGCGCGAGGCACGGGAGTACTTCGACGTCGCGGTGGACACCGTGTCCCGTACGGGCTCATGAGCCGCATTTCACCGTAAAGCACGCGTTGTGCGTCACGGGTCTGTGACTGGAAAGCATCCAGGGTGGAGCGGAGACGCCTGCCGCGATAAGGATGGACCCCATGAGCAGCAACGGGGGAGCCCCTTACGGACCCGACGAACCGACGAGTTTCGGTCTGCAACCGCCACGACCACCGGTCGCCGTGCCCCACCCCGGGAATCCGTACGCCACACCCCCGCAGGTCGTGCCCGAGGCCGTCCCGCAGCAGCAGGCGCACCCGGCACCACAGGCGTACCCGGCACCTCAGGCGCAACCCGGGCAACAGGCGCCGCACGAACCCGGCTCCGGCCGGCTCATCGCGGACCGGTACCGGCTGCTCGACAAGCTCGGCCACGGGGGCATGGGGACCGTGTGGCGGGCCAAGGACGAGACGGTGGACCGGGAGGTCGCCGTCAAGGAGCCGCGCGTCCCCGACCATCTTCCCGAACGTGAACGAGCCAATGTCTCCGAGCGGATGCGCCGCGAGGCGCGCGCGGCGGCCCGGCTCGACCACCCGGCCGTCGTCACCGTCCATGACGTCGCCGTGGTCGACGGCCGGCCGTGGATCGTGATGGAACTGGTCCGGGGGCGCTCGCTCGGCGCCGCGCTCCAGGAGGGCACGCTCGGCGCGCGCGAGGCGGCGAGAATCGGCCTGGAGGTGCTCGGCGCGCTGGAGTCCGCGCACGCGGCGGGCATCCTGCACCGTGACGTCAAGCCGGACAACGTCCTGCTCGGCACGGGCGACCGGGTCGTCCTCACCGACTTCGGCATCGCCCAGATCGAGGGCGAGACGAATCTGACCGACACGGGCGGCTTCGTCGGCTCGCCCGAGTTCATCGCGCCCGAGAGGGTGCTGGGACAGCGCCCCGGCCCGGCCTCCGACCTCTGGTCGCTGGGCGTGGTCCTGTACGCGGCCACGGAGGGCGTGTCGCCGTTCCGCCGCAGCAACACGCCCGCGACGCTCCAGTCGGTCCTCAACGCCACCCCCGCCCCGCCCAACGCGGCCACGGGACCGCTCGCCGAGGCCATCAACGGCCTCCTCGACAAGGACCCGAACCGCCGACCGGACGCCGCACGGGTACGTGCCCTCCTGGAGCAGACCGCGCGACCGCCGCAGCTCGCGCCCACCCAGATCGTCCAGCGGCCCGCGCCCGACGGGGCGCACCCCGGTGGCAGGCCGTTCCGCGTCGGCCGCAAGGGATGGATCGGCCTCGGGGCCGTGGTCGTCGCGGCGGCGGTGGCGGCGTACCTGCTGGTCGCTGATCCGTTCGCCGGGCCGCTGCCGGACGGCTGGAAGAAGACCGACGTGAAGGCGCTGGGCGCCACCATGGCGGTGCCGGCGGGTTACCAGAAGAGCGTGCCCAAGCCCGACGCGCCCAAGGACGATCACTGGGTGCAGTTCACCGACCAGAGCGGCACGCTGTGGATCAGTCTGTCGCTGGAGAAGAAGTCCGAGGACACCTCGGGGGAGATCGCCGGGACGGCGTCGGCGGAGATGTACGAGGACGACGCGACGTACAAGCGGAGCGGCGCGTACGGGCTCGGGATGGACTCGGACCCGGCGCCCACGAGCGATCCCAACGACGTCAAGTACAAGGACCGCAAGGCGGCCCGGAACACGGTCACCTACCGCAGCACGGACACCGAGAATCCGCGGCCTCGGGAGATGCAGGTCCTGTACTACAGGACGACGTCGGGCGACATGTACAAGCTCATGATCGGTTACCCGGGCAAGGGGGATTTCACCGCGCGGGGGCGGGTGGTCGCTTCGACGGCCATCGCGAACCTGGACATCGACAGGTTGTGAACCTCTGCGGATGCCTAGTGGGCGACTTGGCGTGGCATCACGCGGGCGTCGGTAGCGGCATACTGCTGCCTCGGGTCGTCGATCGTCGGGTGCGGCCCGGTGGGGGTTGCCCGCGCAGTTCCCCGCGCCCCTGAGAACAACGGCAGCCCGGGCCCCCTTGTTTGGGGGCGCGGGGAACTGCGCAGTCTTTTGGCTTTGAGGGGCGCGGGGAACGGCGCAGGTTTTGGAGAAGAGAGGCGGCAGGCGTGGGCCTGGATCTTGACGGGCGGGCACATGCCCGGCAGCGCTGGGCAGCACGCAGCGCCCTGACCGCAGCCGGCACCGCGGTGCTGCTGCCGCTCGCGTTCGGGGGACTCGCGAGCCTGCTGCTCGTAGCGGTGGGAGCGCTCGGCACGGCGGTGACCGTGGCCGCCCTGTGGTGGGTACTGACCCTCCGCGGACCGTCCCGCGCGGCAGCCGTGGCGCTGGCCGTCGCGACACCCGCCGCCGTCGTCTGGTTCTTCGCCGCCGAGAACCTGCTCTGGGTCGTCATCGTGTCCCTGGCCCTGTGGGGATTCGCCGTCTGGGCCGGCAAGTTCGCGCTCAGCAGCACCAAGTCGCACACGGTGAGCGTGCGGGAGCACCGGACTCCGGCCCCCACCAGCCCCTTCCTCATCATGAACCCGCGGTCCGGCGGCGGAAAGGTCGAGCGGTTCGGGCTGAAGGAGAAGGCCGAGAAGCTCGGGGCACGCGTCCACCTCCTCGACCCCGAACGGCACGAGGACGTGACCGAACTCGCCCGGCAGGCCGTCGCGGACGGCGCCGATCTGCTCGGCGTCGCGGGCGGGGACGGCACGCAGGCGCTGGTCGCCGCCGTCGCCGCGGAGCACGGCATGCCGTTCCTCGTCGTCTCCGCCGGAACCCGCAACCACTTCGCCATGGACCTCGGACTCGACCGGAACGACCCGGCGGCGAGCCTCGACGCCCTCACCGAAGAGGGTGTCGAACTCCATGTCGACCTCGGCTTCGCCGACACGTACCCCTTCGTCAACAACGCCTCGTTCGGGGCGTACGCGGTCGTCGTGCAGAGCCCCGAGTACCGGGACGACAAGGTCCGTACGACGCTGGAGCTGCTGCCCGAACTGCTCACGCACCAGCGGGGGCCGCGGCTGACCGCCCGTGTGGAGGAGACGGGCGGGACGGCAGGTATGGAGGAGGGGGGCGCAACCGCGGCGACCGTCGTCGACGGACCCCAGGCCCTCCTGGTGAGCAACAACCCCTACCGCATGGACGATCCGGCGGGCCTCGGCTACCGCGAGCGGCTGGAGTCCGGTGTGCTGGGCGTCCTCGGCGTCAGGGTCGAGAACGCCGCCGAGGCCGCCGGGCTGCTGCTGGGCAGGCACTCCACCGGGCTCACGGTGCTGACCGCCCGCGAGGTGGTCGTCGACGCCGACCGCCCCGAGATCGAGGTCGGCGTGGACGGCGAGGCCCTCATGCTGCCCACGCCGGTACGGTGCCGGATCGAGCCCGGCGCCCTGCGCGTACGCGTCCCCGGGAACCGGCCGGGCGTACCGGAGACCAAGCCGCCCATGGACTGGCGCCGGCTGCGCAAACTCGCGGCGGCGGTGGGCCGTACGGCACTCCCCAAACACCGGGCCCTGCCCCGGGAGGAGCCCCTGCCCGCGAACCGGACACCTCCCACGGCCTGACCCACGGTTGATCCACCGCGTACACGGCCCGAACATCGACAAGCTCCGTCCCAGCGCGGTACTGATGGGGCATGAGCGATGACGGGGGGCGCCTGGTCGGCGGCCGTTACCGGCTGACCGAGCGCATCGGCTCGGGCGGCATGGGCACCGTATGGCGGGCCACGGACGAACTCGTGGGGCGGGACATCGCGGTCAAGGAGCCCCGGCTGCCCGGCGATCCGCGGGACGCGGCCCACCAGCGCGCGTACCACCGGCTGCAGCGCGAGGCGCGGGCGGCGGCGCGTGTGGAGCATCCCGGCGCCGTGGCGATCCACGACGTGGTGGTGGAGGACGGACTGCCCTGGATCGTCATGGAGTTGATCCGTGGCGAGTCCCTCCACGAGGTGCTCCAGCGCGGCGCGCTCCCGCCCACCGAGTCGGCGCGGATCGGGCTGTCCGTGGTGGGCGCCCTGAAGGCCGCGCACGCCAAGGGCATCGTGCACCGCGATGTGAAACCCGCGAACATCCTCCTCGGACAGCACGGCCGCGTCGTGCTCACCGACTTCGGCATCGCGCACATCCAGGGCGAGGAATCCCTCACCATGAGCGGGGAGTTCGTGGGCTCCCTCGAATTCATCGCGCCGGAGCGGATGTCCGGCCGGGGCGCGGGCCCGGCCGCGGACATGTGGTCCCTGGGCGTCTGCCTGTACGCGGCCGTCGAGGGCTGGTCCCCGTTCCGGCGTACGACGCTGGAGTCCACCCTCGCCGCGATCCTGTCCGCCGAGCCACCGGAACCCGAGCACGCGGGACCGCTCGGGCCGCTGATCGTACGGCTCCTGGCGAAGGACCCGGACCAGCGGCCGGACGCCGACGAGGTCGCCGCCTCGCTGGAGGCGGTGGCGGAGGGCTGGCCGACACCGAGGGGCGACCTGACGACCCCGCAGGACGCGTCCCTGTTACGCGAGTTCGCGGACGACTCGGGAACGGTCCGGCTCGGGCACACGCCCGCGGCATCCGTGGAGCCCGCCGAGCCCGTAGAGCCCGCGGAGCCCGCAGAGACGGAGGAGGCAGAGGAGACGGGGGAGGGCGGAAGCGCTGGCCCGGACCCGGCTCCCGCCCGAGCCCCCACCCTCGCCTCGGACAACGCCCACCCCGACGCCGTACTCCCGGAACCACAACCGAAACCGTCCCCGTCACCATCCCCGTCACCGACGCGCCGCCACGCCCCCGCCTCATCGGTGGCACCCTCGTAGGCGCCCTGCTCCTCGCGGGCGGCGTCTGGCTCGGCACCTCGCTCACCGGCGACGGCGACAACGGCGGTGGCGGGAGCGCGGGGGACAGGGCCCCCGTGAACTCGTCCGTGACCTCTCCCGAGACCGCGACCGGGCCCACGGCCGACGAGGTGTGGACCGCCCGTCCGGAGAAGGACCTGAAGGCGGTCCTCCACCTCCCCCGCCAGTTCGTGCGCTTCCACGAGCAGGGCGGTGCCGACGACCAGCCGCGGATGGCGATCTTCGACAACGACGAGGTCGTCCAGGTCAGGCTCACCCAGTGGGACAGGGCGCCGAGCTCGCCGATGGCACGGGCGCGGCACCAGGGCGACACCTGGGCGGGCTACGGCGAGTCGAGGACGCAGTACACGCCGACGTCCTTCCACGGGTTCGAGGCCGTGCTCGCCGACACCACCTACGACACCGAGGGCAATCTGACCCGTGTCATGGAGCTGATGATCCTCACCGACGACAGCCGGATGTACGAGCTGCGGGTGGACATGCCCAAGGGGACGGCGGACGAGAAGAGGGGCACCGCGGTGTTCAAGGGGGCCCGGGACCGTCTTGAGATCGAGCCGTGACGTCCGGGGCGTGAGGCGCGAGGATCCGCTCCGGAAATCTCCGCCGGGCTCCGATCCTCTCTGATCGTCACCGGACAACACCCTGATCAGGCCATTTACTGCCAGTGATCACTGGCGCCTTGTGTGTACTCGGTGAAACCCTGTTACCGACGGGTACCCAAAGAGCTCGGGCGGGCATACCCTGCGGCTCATGACGGACTCGCAGGCCCCGGCACAGGCCCCGGAAAAGACCGGTACCAACCCTCTCGCGCCCGCCCCCGAAGGCGCCCGTACGGCCGCTGACGTGGTCACGCCCGAGCTGATCGCCCAGCTCACCCGTGGCGTGGTCGGCTCGGGCCGCACCGCCAACCACACGCCGTTCACCGGCGAGAAGCTGGCCGACCTGCCGGAGTCCACCCCGCAGGACGTGGAACTGGCCTACGAGCGGGCGCGCGCCGCCCAGTTCCTCTGGGGCCAGATCCCCGTCAAGGAACGCGCGGCCGTCCTCCTCCGCTTCCACGACCTCGTGCTCGCCCGCCAGGCCGAGGTGCTCGACCTGATCCAGCTGGAGACCGGCAAGGCCCGGCTGCACGCCCACGAGGAGGTCCAGGCGGTCGCCGTCGCGGCCCGTCACTACGGCCGCCGCGCCCCCTTCTACCTGCGGCCCAAGCGGCACGCGGGCGCCATGCCGACCCTCACCAAGGTCACCGAGCTGCGCCACCCGCGAGGGGTCGTCGGCCAGATCGCGCCCTGGAACTACCCCCTTGAGCTCTCCGTCGGCGACGCGCTGCCCGCCTTCGTCTCGGGCAACGCCGTGGTGATGAAGCCCGACACCGAGACCTGCCTGACCGCCCTGTGGGCCCGTGACCTGCTGATCGAGGCGGGTCTGCCGGCCGACGTCTTCCAGGTCGTCCTCGGCGAGGGCCCGGTCATCGGCCCGGAGGTCGTCAAGCACGCCGACTACGTCTCCTTCACCGGCTCCACCCGCACCGGCCGCGAGGTCGCCCAGGGCGCGGCGGCCCGGCTGGTCGGCGTCTCCCTCGAACTCGGCGGCAAGAACGCCATGCTGGTCCTTGAGGACGCCGACATCGACCGGGCGGCGGCCGGCGCGGTACGCGCCTGCTTCTCGTCGGCCGGGCAGCTGTGCATCAGCATCGAGCGGCTGTACGTCCACGAGTCGATCGCGGACACGTTCCTGGAGCGCTTCGCCGCCCGCACCAAGGCGATGCGCCTCGGTACGTCCCTCGCGTACGGCGCCGAGATGGGCTCCCTGGTCGGCGAACGCCAGCTGGAGACCGTGACCCGGCACGTCGAGGAGGCCGTCGCCAAGGGCGCGACCGTCGTCGCCGGCGGTGTCGCGCGCCCGGACATCGGCCCGTACTTCTTCGAGCCGACCATCCTCGACGGCGTCGAGTCGCCGATGGCGGTCTGCGGCGAGGAGACCTTCGGCCCGGTCGTCTCGATCTACCGGTTCAAGGACGAGGACGAGGTGATCGCCTCCGCCAACGCGACGGCGTACGGCCTCAACTCCTCGGTCTGGACGAAGGACGGCCGCCGCGGCGCCAAGGTCGCGGCCCGGCTGCGCACCGGGACGGTCAACATCAACGAGGGCTACGGGCCCGCGTACGGCAGCGTCCAGTCGCCGATGGGCGGCATGAAGGACTCCGGCCTCGGCCGCCGCCACGGCTCCGAGGGCATCCTCAAGTACACGGAGGCCCAGACGGTCGCCCAGCAGCGCCTGCTGCCGATGGCCCCGTCCCTGGGAATGGACGACGAGAAGTACGCAGCGTTCATGAGCTGCAGCCTGCGGCTCATGAAGGCATTCCGGTTCCGGTAGGGCGCCCCGCCAGAGGCTCGCGCCCCGTCAGGGGCGCGGGGCCGCATCGACATGCGGCTCCGCCGCATGAGCGCGAGCAACCACGCACCACCCGCACGCACACTCAACGAGGAGCATCGTGCCCCAGGACACTTACGACTACGACGTCATCGTCGTGGGCTCCGGCTTCGGCGGATCCGTCACCGCCCTCCGCCTGACGGAGAAGGGCTACCGAGTAGGTGTCCTGGAGGCGGGCCGCCGCTTCACCCCGGCCACGCTCCCCAAGAACTCCTGGGACCTGAAGAACTACCTCTGGGCGCCGAAGCTCGGCATGTACGGCCTCCAGCGCATCCACCTGCTCGGCAACGTCATGGTGCTCGCCGGCGCGGGCGTGGGCGGCGGTTCCCTCAACTACGCCAACACCCTCTACGTACCGCCGAAGCCGTTCTTCGAGGATCCGCAGTGGAAGGACATCACCGACTGGCAGGAGGAGCTGAAGCCGTACTACGACCAGGCGCAGCGCATGCTCGGCGTACGGCTCAACCCGACCATGACCCCCTCGGACGTCCATCTCAAGGCGGCGGCCCGGCGGATGGGCGTGGGCGACACCTTCCACATGGCGCCGGTCGGTGTCTTCTTCGGTGACGGCGAGGACGCCGACGGAACCGCGAAGGCGCGGCCGGGTGAGCAGGTCGACGACCCGTACTTCGGCGGCGCCGGGCCCGCCCGCAAGGCGTGCGCCGAGTGCGGCGAGTGCATGACGGGCTGCCGGCACGGCGCGAAGAACACCCTCAACGAGAACTATCTGTACCTCGCCGAGAAGGCGGGCGCGGTCGTCCACCCCCTGACGACCGTCGTGTCCGTCACGGACGACTCGCAGGGCGGGTTCGCCGTCTCGACGCTGCCCACGGACCGCGGACGCAAGGGCGCAGGACGTGCGGGGCGTGTCTTCACGGCCCGCCGGGTCGTCCTCGCGGCCGGCACGTACGGTACGCAGACCCTGCTGCACCGGATGAAGGACGGCGGCCAGCTGCCGTACCTGTCGAAGCGGCTGGGAGAGCTGACCCGTACGAACTCCGAGGCGCTCGTCGGCGCGCAGACCAGCGACCGCCGCTACCGCAAGGCCACCGGCGAGGCGAGGGCCGACTTCACCCGCGGTGTCGCCATCACGTCCTCGATCCACCCGGACGCCAACACGCACATCGAGCCCGTCCGCTACGGCAAGGGCTCCAACTCGATGGGCAGCCTGTCGATCCTCCAGGTGCCGTACACGGAGGGCTCGTCGAGGGCGCTCGCCTGGCTGGTCAACGCGGTGAAGCACCCCACCCTCGTGGCGCGTTCGCTCTCCAACCGCCGCTGGTCGGAGCGGACCATCATCGGCCTGGTGATGCAGTCCCTCGACAACTCCCTGACGACGTACCTGAAGCCGAAGGGCGCGGGCAAGGGCCTGCTGACCGCCCGCCAGGGGCACGGGGCCCCCAACCCGAAGCAGATCAGGACCGCTTCGGAGGGCGCCTCCGCGATAGCCGCCGAGATCAACGGTTTCCCGGGCTCCAACGTCGGCGAGCTGATGGGCACCCCGCTGACCGCCCACTTCCTGGGCGGCTGCCCGATCGGCGCCTCCGCCGACGAGGGCGTCATCGACCCGTACCACCGACTGTACGGGCACCCGGGCATCTCCGTCGTCGACGGCGCCGCGGTCTCGGCGAACCTGGGCGTGAACCCGTCGCTGACGATCACCGCACAGGCCGAGCGCGCGATGTCGTACTGGCCCAACAAGGGGGAGACGGACCCGCGTCCGGCGCCCGGCGCCGCGTACGAGCGCCTCGAAGCGGTCGAGCCGCTCACCCCCGCGGTCCCGGCGGACGCCTTCGGCGCCCTCAAACTCCCGTTCCTCGGCATGCCGACGATCCCACCGAAGAAGTAGAGAAAAGCAACCGACAAAGACGAAGGACCTGCGCCCCCCTCCGAGCGCAGGTCCTTACGTCTTGTCGCACATACAGCAAGTCGGTCATGCGTGACGCGTCATGTGTTCTATGCGCCGTCAACGGGCCCGTCAGGGCCCTGTTGAGGGGCGCGGGGAACTGCGCGCCCAGCCCCCACCGGACCCGCAGTCAAACACCGGCCCTCCAAGCGGAGCTACTCGCCAGCCTTGCGACGCCGCGCAACGACAACGGCCCCCACACCAGCGGCCAGCGCAACCCCACCCACGAGCCCGATCGTCGGCAGCGCGGAGCTGGACCCGGTCTCGGCCAGGTTCCCGGTCACCTGCGGCGTATCGGCCTTGTCGGGCTTCTGGTCGCTGACCGGCGCCTTGCCGCCTTCCTGCGGCTTCGTGCCGCCGGTGTCCGTACCCGCGGCGACGATCTGGAACTTGTACGCGACCTCGCCGAAGCCGGTGCACTCCGCGTCGTCGTCACCGTAGATCGTCGCGCCGAGCGAGAAGCCCGCGCCGACGGGAGCGGTGGACTTCACGTTGATCCGCAGCGGGACGTGGACCTCGTAGTCGGGCTTGAGCTCGTCGGTGTAGCCGACGAAGCCGACCGCGTAACCCTCTTCGTCGAGGTTCTCCCAGACCTTGTCGTCCGGGTTCCAGGCCTGGAGCTGCACCTGCTTGCTCTTGAAGAGGTCCGTGCCGTCCACGTCGGAGGAGGCGCCGGCGAGGAAGTCGAGGTCCTGGAGCGTCGAGTCGGAGGAGTTCAGGACGTTCAGCGAGAACTTGTGCCAGCCGCTGCCCACGGAGATCTTGCCGGGCAGGCCGGTGATGCTGACGTCGACCTTGGTGTCCTCGCACACCGACGGCTCGGGGTCCGGGGTCTCGGACTCCCCGGGCGGGGTGGTGCTCGGCGCCGGGGTGGTCGCCGGCGGGGTCGAGGTCGGCGTACCCGCGGGGGTCGTGGAGGACGGCGGCGTCGTCGCGGGCGTCGCGGCGGGCGTCGTCGTCTCGGCGGCCCCGGTCTCGGTCTCCGTCGCGCCCGGCGTCACGGACGCGGTCGTGGTCTCGGTCCCGGTGGGCGCGGGGTCGGTCGCGAACGCGGCCGGGGCCGACAGCAGTGCGAGCGGGGCTATGACAGCCGTCGTGGCCGCAGCGACCATGACACGGCGAAGCTTCATGAAGACCTCGGAAAGTCCGGTGTGCCGCGGCGTCACGGCACGAGATTCGGGAGGCCTCCGCGTGGCGGTCGCGGGTACGGCCATTGGTTCCGTAAGTGAGACCTGTGACTCCTGTGAAGGGTTGTCCTTAAACTCACAGAATTCTTATGTGGGCTGGGTCACACACGGGCTCGACTTGTGAACTCCCGTACCCACGCCTTAGAACTGACCCTCGGTCGACTGTTCGAGTACGTCGACAGGTGCATCGACAGGTACATCGACCAGCACGTCAGCCACGGGGGAGAGGCGCGAGCGTCGTGAGTGAGAAACCGTCCGGGAAGGCGCCGGAGGAGCCCGGGGAACCCGAGCGACCCAGGGAGCCCGACGGGTCCGGGGAGTCCATACCCGACGACGTGTGGGAGCGGTTCGTCCAGGACAGCGAGCGGGACATCCGGATCTCGGAGGCGCCCAAGGAGCCGTCCGCGCGCGCCCGCATGGTGACCGAGCGCCTGCGGCAGCAGGAGGCCCGCGGTGAACTGCCCCCGGCCTGGCGCGCGGACCCCGTCGGGCAGCGGGCGTACGGGCGCGGAGCCCGGCGCCGCAAGGTGTGGACGGTCATCGGCATCCCGCTCGCCCTCGCGGCGGCCGTGGTGGCCATGAAACCGTCCCTGCTGCCGGGCGACCCCTTCGGCACGGACTCGGCCTCGGGCCCGGGCACGCAGACCTCCCCGCTGCCCGCGGAGACCGCGCCCGAGACCGCGGCTCCGGGTTCCGCGCCCGGCTCGCCCACCCTGGACGAGCCCTTCGCCGGTTCCCCGGCCGCGCGGTACGCCGACGGCGCCGCCGGGATCGTACTGCCGGAGGCGAAAGCGGTCGGCGCGTTCTCGAAGGAGCAGGTCGCCGGGGCCCTGGAGCAGAGCAGGACCCTGCTCGTCGACGCGAACGTCGACCGCGGGACGCTGCTCGGCGACACCCCCGAGACCGTCCTCGGCAAGGTGCTCGACCCCAAACAGCCCGAACTGATCGACGACTTGAGATCCCGGCTGCGCAAGCCCGGCAGGGGCCACGATCCACTGCGCTTCTTCAGCCGCTTCGACCGTGACGAGGTACGGCTCGTCGGTGACGTGGTCAAGACTCGTGGCCGTACGACGTTCGAGGCGGGCGAGGAAGGGGCGCTGGACATCCACACCGACTACACCTTCGTGTACGCGCTCGCCCCCGCCGACCCGGACTCCACCGAGGTGGCGCGCACCATCGTCCGCCGCGTCATCGACCTGCGGCTGCTCAACCCCGCGAAGTACAAGGCGACGCCGGGCAGACTGGCGGTCATCAGGTACGACGACGACATCGCCAACTCCGCCTGCGACGTCCACGACGGCTTCCTGCACCCGCGGCTGTCCTCCGGCGGACCGACGGGCGCGCCTCCGAGCGGGCCCGCGGTCGACCCGTACGACCGCAGCAGGGACATCGGGGACGACGCCGGCGACTCCGCCGACTCCCGCGATTCCGGCGGGGAGTCGTGTGGGTCGGTGTCGCGCACGTGATGACCGCGCATATGACGACCGCGCACATGACGACAAGGATGAAGATGAAGATCTCGCGCCCTCTGGTGGCCGCATCGGCCGTCGTCGCTCTCGGTTGCGTCGCGGCGTGCGGTGGGGGCGGAGACGGCGCCGATCGGCACGGGAAGTCGTCGCGGTCGAAGACGAGCGGCCTGACGAACGGTGGCGAGGAGACTAAGGCACCGGCCGAAGGGAGCGAGGCCGGCGAGGACGGTGATGCCTCGCGGGGCACGGGGTCCCCGCAGGACACACGCGACCCGCAGGACTCCTCGGGCGGCGGCGTGTCCAAGGGCGGCCGGCCCCTGACCGAGGCGCAGTTGAAGAAGGCCGCGCTCGTGACGGGTGACGTGAAGGGCTTCGAGGTCAAGGAGTCGGAAGGGGCGGACCTCCTGGGTCAGACCGTCCCGGCGACCCCGTCGAAGTGCCAGCCGATCGCCGACATGTTCCTGTTCTCCACCGACCCGGCCTCGCGGGCGGGAGTCAGTCGCGGTGTCGTGCCGAAGGACGAGATGAACGCCTCGGTGATCACATTCGCCCTCCTCGCCTACAAGTCCCGCGAGGCGGACAGGGCGATCGACGGCCTGCGTGCGGCGATCAAGGAGTGCACCGCGTACCGGCACGCCGACTACGACTACAAGGACATCAAGGCGACGGCCGATCCGGACCTGGGCGACGACTCCGTCGCGTTCAGGCTGGTCGCCTCGATCGAGGGGGCCCAGGTGCCCGCCGCGTACACGGTCGTGCGCGACGGTACGACGCTGGTGGCCTTCAGTTCGATGAACATGCTCGACGCGGACGAGATCGAGGTCCCGGCCAAGCTGGTCAAGGCGCAACTGGCCAAACTGGCGAGGACGACCGCCTGACCCGCCGGAAGCCGGGACACCGGGCGTCGGGACAGGCGAAGGGCCCCGCGGGACGATCCACGGGGCCCTTCGTGGTCAGCACCGACGTCAGGGCAGCGCCGGTGCCTGGGGAGGCGGCGCCGGGGGGTAGCGCCGCTCCATGGCTTGTCCGCCGGTCTGCGCCCGGCGCACTCGGGGAGTGCGCGTGGTCTCGACCAATGGCAGTAGGGCGGTGCAATACGGATGTCGCTCGAGGACTGGGGGTGTTCTAGGCATCGTGCTCGATGGGCCGCGGCCTACGCAACCGTTTCGACCGCCCTTGCACAGATTCCGCCGGTCGGCTCCGGGCGTCCCCGGAGCCGACCTCTCTTGGGTGACCGGGCTGCTGTCCCCTGCCGTCCGGTCACTTCTCTGGAACGGGGTCCCACGGCGCACATCCGTACGCCTCCCGTTCCAGCGGAGCCACGCGTGGTTCTTCGGGCCCGCCCCTGGCTGGCACGGACACCGGGAGAACGAAGCCCGCCGCGGGACGGTCACGCGCCGTACGGGTGAGAGGGCATGCGTACGTGCGTGCACCGGACGTCCGTCGTACGCGCATGTCGTACGGGATGCGCGTACGCGGCTCCGCAGGCGCCGCCCCTCGGACGCCGACCCTCAGATGCGCCCCCGGCACAGCTCCAGGAGCGTCATCGCGAGCGAAGTGCCGGGCTTGCCCAGGGCCTCCCTGTAGTGGCCGAGCACCTCCATCTCGCGCGACAGGTTCACCCGGCGGCCCCCGGAGGTGATCCGGGCCTCCTGGATGACCGCCGAGACCGCCATGCGTTCCTGGACCAGACCGATGATGCGGTCGTCGAGGGTGTCGATGCGTTCGCGGGCGCCGGTGATGACGTCGGCGGCCTCTTCGGTGCGGGCGCCGGTCTTGTCCGTGCCGGCTGCGGCGGGGGTGGCTGTGCTCATGTCGGGGGCTCCTCTTGGGGTGGGGTGCCCCGGAGCGGCAAGGTCCGGAAAACGCAGGCGCCCCGGGCCTTGTCGGCCCGGGGCGCCTGGGAAGTCGCTTGTCAGTTGCTCAAGCAGCACGACCATGGCAGCCGGGGGGCCGGTTGCCATAGGTAAAGACGAAGGTCTGGTGCGTGAGCATGGGAGCAGTATGCCCGCGCGCTCCGCGCGATCCAACCCGGTTCGCATCCTGAGACGGCCCAGTGGTCAGCCCGTCCGGCGTTTGAGGACGAGCGCGCAGCGCGATCAGGGGGCGAGGGGGCGCAGCCCCCATACGTGGACGGGAACGGGCAGGGGCGGCGGGGGCGAAAACCCGGCGTGACCCCCCGCCCCCGGACCCCCGTTAGAATCAATCGCACAGCCCCGCTAAACCGCCGGAAGGCAAACCGTGCCAGAAGCGTCCCCCGCCGCCACCCCCGACACCGTCCTGGTCGTCGACTTCGGCGCGCAGTACGCCCAGCTCATCGCCCGCCGAGTCCGTGAGGCCCGGGTCTACAGCGAGATCGTCCCGAGCACCATGCCGGTCGACGAGATCCTCGCCAAGAACCCCGCGGCGATCATCCTCTCCGGCGGCCCCTCGTCGGTGTACGCGGAAGGCGCCCCCCGCCTGGACCGCGCGCTCTTCGAGGCCGGCGTCCCCGTCTTCGGCATGTGCTACGGCTTCCAGCTGATGGCGACCACCCTCGGCGGCACGGTCGACAACACGGGCGCCCGCGAGTACGGCCGTACCCAACTGCACGTCAGCAAGTCCGGCTCGACGCTCTTCGAGGGCACCCCGGACGAGCAGTCGGTGTGGATGTCGCACGGCGACGCCTGCTCCGCCGCCCCCGAGGGCTTCACCGTCACCGGCTCCACGGACGTCGTCCCGGTCGCGGCCTTCGAGAACGACGAGAAGAAGCTGTACGGGGTCCAGTACCACCCCGAGGTCATGCACTCCACGCACGGCCAGCAGGTCCTCGAACACTTCCTGTACCGGGGCGCGGGCCTGAGCCCGGACTGGACCACCGGCAACGTCATCGAGGAGCAGGTCGCGCTGATCCGCGAGCAGGTCGGCGACAGGCGCGCCATCTGCGGCCTCTCCGGCGGCGTGGACTCCGCGGTCGCCGCGGCCCTCGTGCAGAAGGCCATCGGTACCCAGCTGACCTGCGTGTACGTCGACCACGGTCTGATGCGCAAGGGCGAGACCGAGCAGGTCGAGAAGGACTTCGTGGCGGCGACCGGCGTACAGCTGAAGGTCGTGGACGCGGAGGAGCGCTTCCTCACCGCCCTCAAGGGCGTCTCGGACCCCGAGGAGAAGCGGAAGATCATCGGCCGCGAGTTCATCCGGGTCTTCGAGCAGGCCCAGGCGGAGATCATCGCGGACGAGGGCCCGGAGGTGGCCTTCCTGGTCCAGGGCACGCTCTACCCCGACGTGGTCGAGTCCGGTGGCGGTACGGGCACCGCGAACATCAAGTCCCACCACAACGTGGGCGGGCTCCCCGAAGACCTTGAGTTCCAGCTGATCGAACCGCTGCGCCAGCTCTTCAAGGACGAGGTCCGGATGGTCGGCCAGGAGCTCGGCCTGCCGGACGAGATCGTCCAGCGCCAGCCGTTCCCCGGCCCCGGCCTCGGCATCCGCATCGTCGGCGAGGTCGACAAGGAGCGGCTCGACCTGCTCCGCGAGGCCGACGCCATCGCCCGCGAGGAGCTGACGGCCGCCGGTCTCGACCGCGACATCTGGCAGTGCCCGGTCGTGCTGCTCGCCGACGTCCGCTCCGTCGGGGTCCAGGGCGACGGCCGCACGTACGGCCACCCGATCGTGCTGCGGCCCGTCTCCTCCGAGGACGCGATGACCGCCGACTGGTCGCGTCTTCCGTACGACGTCCTCGCGAAGATCTCGACCCGCATCACGAACGAGGTCGCGGACGTCAACCGTGTCGTCCTCGACGTGACGTCGAAGCCGCCGGGCACCATCGAGTGGGAGTAGCGGCCCCGGGCCCCTCGGGGCTCAGGTCCGCCTGAGAGTGCGCACCGGCACTCCGGGCTGCCAGATCTGGACGACCAGGTACGTGTCGTCCTCGACGTAGGTCCGTACGACCTCCGTCAGTTCGGTGCGGAAGAGGTGGAACGGCTCCGGCGGTTTCACCTCTTCGCTGTACCCCGCCTTCTCCAGCGGGTCCTGGACCTCGACCGCCCGGCCCGCGATCCGTACGTCGCCGCCGGCCATCTCCGTGCCCGCTCCAGGGTTCGCCTGCAGGGCGAAGCGCGGGTCCCGGCGCAGGTCCAGCGCCTTGAGGGAGTTCGGCATCATGCCGAGCCACAGCTCCCCGTTCAGGAAGCGGACCTCCAGGCCGGACGTGCGGGGCGACCCGTCCTTGCGGAGGGTCGCCACGACGTGGTGAGTGAAGGCCGCGAACCGTTCCTCGACGGTCCTGGCGAGGTCCTGCTCCGCGGCGGTGAAGGCCGCCCAGTTCGATGTCGTCCGCGTCATCCGGTCGTCCGAGTCATGCGTGCCATGCGTGTCATCCGTGTCGTTCGAGTCATACGGCGAGTGTGGCGCCGATACCCGACATCTAGTGTCGCCTTTTCGGCAGCGAGTTGCGCAGGTTGGTCCGGCGGGAGTTGCGGTCCGCCGACCGCAGACGGCGGGCGAGCCGGTCCTTGCGCACCACCTCCAGGCGCAGGAGGAGCGCGAACACCGCGGCCATCATGGTGCCCGCGGCGAGCGAGGCCGTCCAGCCCGCGGGGATCAGCAGCAGGGCCATGAAGGCCGCGCTGGCGCTCATGAACACGGCCTTGCGGCGCCAGTCGAGGTCGTCGTCCAGGGCGTCGAACTCGATACGGGTCTTCAGCAGACCCACCGTCGGCGCCACGTCCGGCAGGGGTTTCAGCGTGCCGGGACGCATACCGGGCGCGCGGCCCGCGGCCAGCCTGCTGAGAGCCGCCGTACTGCGCTCGCGGGCCTCGGGCCGGGAGTCGCGCACCAGCCGGACCTGAAGCGTCTGGCCGACGCGGCTCGTCCGCTCGTACCGGAAGCCGTACTGCACGGCGATGTAGGTCAGTGCCGCGAGGCGGTGTGGGGAGCCGCCCGGGTCGTCCAGGACGACCACGTCACGCGTGGCGACCTGGCGGAGCATGTCCGTGATCAGGCGCTCGGCTCTCGTGGGTCTCTTGGTGTTCTTGGTTCTCTTGGCGCCCTTGATGTTCCTCATGTTCATCATGGGCGGGACGGTGATGCGGTCGCGGGGCGCGGTCCGCACAGCGTGTGGGGAAGGCTGTGCACGGGGGGTCCCTCCAGGGAGCGTCGGCGCGGGTGCCCGACGGGTGCGATGGCTCCGGTCAGGCAGACCAGCGATCTCGTACAACGGTTGTGCACTCTCTTCTTCGACATCTCTGTTCTCCTGCGCTGACCGCCGGTAACTTCCCGCCCGTAAACACGTACGGAGTCCGCCCCTCAGGGCTGGAGGACATATGCACGGGCCCACACCGCCCCTGCCCCTTCCCACCGACAGACTGCGGTTCGCGATGCCGCCCATGCACGAGTCGCTCGACGACGAGCGCCGGCACCGCAAGGAACGCCTCGCGGGCGCACTGCGGCTCTTCGGGCGGCTCGGGTTCGAGGACGGGGTCTCCGGCCACATCACCGCGCGCGACCCGGAGTACAGCGACTGCTTCTGGGTGAACCCGTTCGGAATGCCCTTCAAGCATGTCACCGTCGGGGACCTGGTGATGGCCAACGAGGACGGGCAGGTGCTGGAGGGCCGCTATCACGTGAACCAGGCCGCGTTCACCGTGCACGCCCAGGTGCACGCGGCCCGGCCCGACGTCGTCGCGGTCGCCCACTGCCACTCGGTGCACGGACGCGCGCTGTCCGCACTCGGCGACCTCCTCGACCCGATCACCCAGGAGAGCTGCGCGTTCTACGAGGACCACGCGCTGTACGACGCCTACTCCGGTGTCGCCGTCGACGCCGAGGAGGGACGCCGGATCGCCTCCGCGCTCGGCTCGTTCAAGGCGCTCGTGCTGCGCAACCACGGTCTCCTGACGGTCGGCGACTCGGTGGACGCGGCGGCCTGGTGGTTCCTGTCCATGGAACGCTCCTGCCAGGTGCAGCTCACCGCCCGCGCGGCCGGGCGGCCGGTGCTGATCGACCACAAGCAGGCGGTCGCGACACGGGAACAGACCGGCGGGGACCTGGTGGCGTGGATCAACTACCAGCCGCTGTGGCAGGACATCAGCCGCAGCGAGCCGGACCTGCTGTCCTGACGTGCCTCAGAACATGCCGCGCCAGAAGACCCGCCTCGCCATGGCACATGCCGCCTCGGAGAGGGCGCGGCTCAGTGGAAGTCGCGCAGCACGGCCGCTTTCGTCGTCGCGAACTCCTCGTCGGTGAGCACACCGTCGCGATGCAACTCGCCCAACTCCCGCAGCCGGCGCAGGAGCATGTCGTGAATCTCCTCCGGAGGCGCTGGGAGTGCTTGGGGCGCTTGGGGTCCTTGGTGCGCCCGGGGAGTCCTGGAGGCCTGGGGCGGTACGGAGTCCCCGGGCGCGGCGGCCAGGAGGCGGGACGGATCTCCCCGTACGAGCTCGCCCCGACCGTGCCCGCCGGTCGCCCGGTCGGACGGGTGCGGGAGGCGGGCCATGACCGCGGTGGCGACGAGGGCCGTGAGCAGATCGCGGCGCGCGCTGCCCCACAGGTCGAGCGCGAACGGATCCTTCTCCGGCGGCAGCTTGGAGAACACCGAGTCGTTCGTCACGAACCGCAGGAAGCCGTCCTCGTAACCGGAGTTGGGCAGCCACTCCACCTGCACCAGATCCGGCAGGCCGATGATGCGCGGGCCCGTCGCGCGCTTCACCCGGTCCGAGGTGTCGCTCCAGTCGATACGGACCCTGGCGCCGTCGAAGGAGACCGTGCCGTCGCTGGAGCGGACCGAGACGGGCACCGGCGGGCCGGGCAGGAGATACGCCCCGGCCGGTTCCTTGGGGATCTGTTCGATGAGCAGGGCGTGCCGGATCTCCTCGGCGACGTACTCGGCGACCCCCGAACGGTCGATGTCCACCGACAGCCGGTACGGATCCGCCGCGTCGGGCAGCCGGCCCCCGGTCGCTTGGAGGAGCGGGTCGGCGCCCTCGCGGAGCCTCAGCCGCAGCCGGCCACGCTTGCGTTCGGGCTCGTAGACGACGCCCGCGACCGCTTCGAGGGGCACGGCGATCTCTCCGTACGTCTGCCGGAACAGCGGCACGGAACGGTGCAGTCCCGGGGTGATCCGGACCGTGCTGCCGTCGAAGGCCCAGGTCCCGTCGCGCTGGATGATCTCGGCCATACGGAAATTCTCGCAGCCGGGTCAACACGGGGGTGGCCGGTTCACCCGCGCTGACCAGACCTGGCGGACGCGGGGGGTGTGCGGTACGGCACAATGCGCTGTCGTCACAAGGCAGTTGTGCGCCTGCGCACGTGTGCGGTGGGCGGGTGTGCGGTGGGTGGACGTGCGGTGGCCGGGTGTGCGCGGTGGGTGGGCGCACGGCCGAGGAATATTCGACAGAGTGGTACGGAAGGCGGCAACGGGCGTGGCGGTGCAGGAGACGGGACAGAGCGCGGGGCGTGACCCCGGCCGGGGTCCCGGTCGGGGCGGGCACGAGGGCGGTTGTGCCTGCGGGGACTGCCCGCACGGGGCGCGCGAGGGTCATCGGCGGGCCGTCGCCGCGTTCCTCTCCAAGCGGGACGAACTGGCGTCGGGGCACGGGCTGCCGGCCGCGGTCGCGCACTCGGCCGGGGCCTCGCGGCAGTGGGTGTCGGACGCGCTGACCCAGTCCGCCGACCTCGTCGCCGAACGCGGCCGGGCCGAGGGGGAGGTCTGGCTCGGCTTCGTCTGGCGGCGAACGGTCGCTGCCGTGTGGGGCCTTGTGGCCGTCCTGCTGCTGGTGCAGGCGCTCACCGCGATCGGGGCGGGCTGGACGTCCGCGCGCACCGCGGGGCTGCTCGCGGCGGTCGTCGTGGCCGTGCTGCTGACCGCTGCCTCGTGGTTCCACCGGGCGCGCGGCGGGGTGCTGGCGCCCGTCATCGGTGAGGACAACCGGCTCTCCACCTCCCGCGTGGTGGCCGCCGCCTGGGTGCTGTTCGTCGTCTACTCCGTGCTGGTCCTGGCCGGGCGGCTGGCCGGGGCGTCCTCGCACACCGAACGGGACTCCCTGATCGAGGGGCTCGAACTCGCCCGGGGCGCGGGCATCGTGACCGTCCTCGCCGTCGTGTGCGCGATCGCCGTTCTGGTACGCCGGGTGGTGGGCCTGCGGGTTCTCGGACAGCGGCTGCAGAAGGTACGGGCCGACCGGCCCCGGGCCGCCGACCTGCTGACCGACGACTCCGGACGCGGCAGCTTCGCGGACACGCAGTACGCCGTGCTGGGCGCCGTCGCGCTGGTCTTCGCGGCGGTACGACTGGCCCGGCGTCCCGAGCAGCTGCCGGACCTGCCGTGGGGACTCGCGGTCATGGTGCTGATCTCGGCGGCCACGTACGTCGCCGCGAAATACGCCGAGGGCGGCCGGCCGGTGATCCTCTCGGTCGTGCGCTCGCGCGAGGCCGGGGACCTGGACGCACCGATCAGGACCGGCGACGACATCGAGATCCGGGGCGCCGGTTTCGTACCTCCCGGCGCACAGAGCGCCGACCGGCTGTCGCGGATGGTGGTACGCATCGGCGCGGTGCACGTCCACGTCCCGCTGGTCCCGGTTCCGGGCGGCTTCCGCAACCCCTCCGACGCGGTCCTCACCGTGCCCGTACCCGCGGACGTGGAACCAGGGCGCGTGGAGGTACAGGTCGTCACCGCGGCGGGCGTGGAGACGAACCGTGTGGAGATCGACGTGACGGACTGAGAGCGCTCGGACCACTGCGGAATTCCCTCCCTTCCAGGGATCAAAGAGGACGATCAGGCGGACGTGGTGAAAATTTGTGCGTCCGCCCTTGAGCGAGGACTCGTCCCCGTACGTATTGTCTTGTTGAGGGGTGAACCGTTCGGCGGTTGAGAGGTGGCGGAGGGCTATGGCTCACGGCATGCGCATGGACACGCACTCCGGATACTCGGACGACGGCGGCGGTGGCGACTGGCGGGACACCGCGATGCGGTACGCGCTGCTGCCTCTGCGCGTCTTCCTCGGCGTCACGTTCATCTACGCGGGGCTCGACAAACTCACCGACAGCGCGTTCATGTCCGACTCGGGCGCCGGCTCCATCGGCGACATGATGCGCGCGGTCCGTGATTCGTCGGCGATCCCCGCCCTGATCGACCTCTCTCTCAAGAACCCCGTCGGTTTCGGCTACGCCATCGCGTTCGGCGAGCTCGCGGTGGGCATCGGCACCCTGATCGGCCTGCTGGCCCGCCTGGCCGCGCTCGGCGGGGCACTGATCTCGCTCAGCCTCTGGCTGACGATGAGCTGGGCCGCGGACCCGTACTACTACGGCAACGACCTCCCCTACCTGATGGCCTGGCTGCCCCTGGTACTGGCCGGAGCGGGCGTGTACTCGGTGGACGCGACACTGCGCTCCCGCCGAAGGCGCAGGGCAGGCACCTACTAGGCCCTACTAGGCAGGCGCCGGCAGACCTGCTGGGGCGCATGCAGGCCCCACCGGGTGTCGCGTGGGGCAACGGTCGGCTCGGCTCGGACTGGGCACCGGGGCGCCCCGGTGCCTGCGCCCGGGGCCGTGGTCAGCCCGGGGCGTGCGTGGTGTCCGGCGCGGGCACCGCGCGGCGGTGACGACGCCGTATCCCGTGGGACACGCTGCCCGTGACGGCGGCGAGGCACAGACCTCCCGTGACGAGCGGGATCACCGCGAACCACGGGGTCTCCCAGAGGCCGCCCGCGTCGCCGGCGTAGACGACACCCGTGAGGGTCAGGAAGAGACCCGCTATGAGCCTGCCCGGCTTGAACTCATGATGTCGCACGGGCCACCTCCGCCTGTCCGAGGCCGACTTCGAGGGTGAGGTCGAGCGTGCCGCCGTCCTTGCTCCCGTCCGCCGGCGTGAGTGTCAGTTCCTTGTGCTTGCCGGGAGCCACGTCCACGTCCTGCTTGTCGTCGCCCGGCAACTGGATGTCCCCGACCCCCACTTCGATGTTCAGCCTCACCGTCACGTCCTTCGGTATGAGGACCTTGAGCTGCCCCATGCCCACCTCGGCGTTCGTCGTCACGGTCCGGCCCTTGCCGAGGTCGATCCGGCTGAGATCGAGCGTGCCGATACCCGTGCCGAGGTCGTACCGCTCCTGTACGGCCGCCGCCGTGGCCGGTGTCCAGTCCACCCGCTCCCAGTGCGTGGTGATGTCCGACGGCAGCGCCGCCGAACAGGCCAGCAGCCCCGCCGTGACGATCGCGAGGAAGATCGACCCCGCTCCCGTGCGCCCCCGGAACGAGCTGACCGCGATGCCCAGACCGAACACGGCGAGCGCACAGGCCAGGCCGGTCTGCAGGCTGGTGCCGAGTGTGTGGTCGTCCCAGGTGAGACGCGTACCGAGCGCGCCCGCGATCAGGGCGAGCAGGAACACCCGGCCACCGATCCCGCTGGGGCCGCGCGGCTTGGTGTCCCGCGTCCGTATGCCCCGGTCGGAGCCGCCGCCGTGCGCGATGCTGATCGCCGCCGCGATGTCCCGGTCCCACGTGGCCTTGGGGCCCCACAGATAGCCCGTGCCGCCCTCGTACGTCCCGTCCTTGACGATGGGCTCCCGCCACCAGGAGGGGAAGGCGCCGGGCACGGGCGGCGCCTGCGCCTCGGGCGGGGCGTCGGCGACGGCCTGCGCGGCTATGGGCCCGCCCCGGCCCGAGCGCACCCGGGAACTGGGGGACGGGTCGGGGACGTCGGTACCGCGCTGCCGCGACCAGTAGCCGGCGCCCGAGAGGAGCAGCGAGAGCGTCGTCGCGAAGGTGAGCACGCTCGCGTTGTTCAGCATGGAGAGGAACACACCGCAGCCGACCAGGGCGAACAGCACGCCCGCCAGCGCCTGGCCGTCGACGCGGCCGGTGAGGAGCTTGCGCACCTCGTTCTCCTCCTCGTCGTCGTACGGGACGAAGAGCCAGGCGAAGCCGTAGAAGATGAGGCCGAGGCCGCCGGTCGCGGAGAGCACCGCGAGCACGATCCGGAAGATCACCGGGTCCATGTCGCACTGCCGCCCGAGCCCCGCGCACACACCGCCGAGCATCCGGTGCCGCCGGTCGCGCCGGAACCTGCGCGGAACCTCGGGCGCACGCGGCTCCTCACCGGCGGTGGGCGCGGCAGGCGCGGCCGGCGCCGGTGCGTCCGCCCGGCCGTCGGCCGTCGGCACCGAGTCCTGCGGCCCGCTGCCCGGACCCGGGGCCGCACTCGGGCCGGGGCCGGGGCCCGGCCCGGGCCCCGGATGCGCCGCGGCGTGCTGCTGATCGCTCATACGTCCATGGTGACGGCCACAACGGCCCAGCGGCAGTCGAAACAACCCTGGCCGAACCCTGAATTCAGCCCCGAGACGACCCCCAGCCGGCGGCGGGCGCCGGGCGGCAGGCCAGCGGAGTAGTGGGGCGGCGGAGTGGTGGGGTGCTGGTGTCTGGACAGGCGCGGGGCCGGGGGACTGGGGGGGGCCGGGGGCTTTGGGGCCCTGGGCGACGCGGCGCCTGCACCGGTCTGCGGGGTCGGCGCCCGAGCCGCACGGCGCTGGTGCCCGAGTCACGCGGCGTGGGCGCCAGCGTCTGGGCAGCCGCTGTCTGGCTGGCTGGTGCCTGCGCCCGAGCCAGGTTCGCGGCAGGGCGACGGGGGCCGGAGGCCGGGGCGGCCGGGCGACGGGGTGCCAGGGCGACGGGCCCGGGCTCGCGACGCAAGTGTCTGGGGTGTGTGGCGCCAGAGCCCCAGCCACGTGGCAGCGGAGGGTCTGGACGACGCAGTCCCGGCGCCCGAGCCCGCGACACCGCCACCTGAGATAGGTGACGCCGGTACCCGAGCCATGCGATCCCGGCGTGCGAGCCGAGCGGTACCACGTCACAGGACCGCGCACGCGCGCGCGAGGGCCAGTGCCAGTGCCTGGGCCGCTCGGCCATCGGCGCCTGGGCCAGCCACACAGCCCCGGTCGCTGTGGCCAGCCCCCCGCACACCCGCCGCAGCCCGGAATCGAAGATCAGGGGAGTCTCGGGGGTCGACCCTGATGCCCGGTGGCGTCCGGCGTGTGAACATCGATGGCATGCCGGACGCCGCAGCCCTGACCATCGAGGACCCGCGGCCTCCGCGCAAGCTCTACCGCAGCAGCGACGGACGCTGGCTCGGGGGCGTGGCGCGGGGGCTCGCTGGGCATCTCGGCCTGCCCGTGATCTGGGTCCGGCTGGTCTTCGCGGGCCTGTTCATGGCGGACGGCCTGGGAGCCCTGCTGTACGCGGCGTTCTGGTTCTTCGTCCCGCTCGGCGTGGGCGGCGTGGACGCCGAGCGGCCTCCCGCCCTCGCGACCGAGACCTCCCCCGACGGCCGCCGCAGGCTCGTGGCCCGCAAGCCCGACAAGGGCCAGATCGTCGCGCTGCTCGCGATGGTCGTCGTGGCCCTGGTCTTCGTGGGGAACGTGGACCTGAGCGGCGGCGCCAAGGCCTACCTCTGGCCCACCGTCCTCGTCGGTGCGGGCGTCGCCCTCGTCTGGCGCCAGGCGGACAACGCCCGCCGGGCCCGCTGGATGGAGGTGGGGCGCCGCAAGCGCACGATCAGCCTGCTCCGCTCCGCGGCCGGTGTCCTGCTCGTCGCCGCGGGGGTCTCCGGGATATTCGTGCTGCAGGGCTCCGCCGCCCACCTGGGCTCGGTCCTGCAGGCCGCGCTCGCCGTCCTCGTCGGGATAGCGCTGCTGGCGGGCCCGTACCTCGTGCGCATGACCCAGGACCTCTCCGAGGAGCGCCTGATGCGCATCCGCGCCCAGGAGCGGGCCGAGGTCGCCGCGCACGTCCACGACTCGGTGCTGCACACCCTCACACTCATACAACGCAACGCGGAGAACGCGAGCGAGGTCCGACGCCTGGCCCGCGCCCAGGAGCGCGACCTGCGCAACTGGCTCTACAAACCGGAGGGCACCGGCAAGGACGAGGCGGACGAGCCCGACACCCTCGCGGAGGCGGTCAAGCGCAGCGCGGCGGAGGTGGAGGACAAGCACGGCGTTCCGATAGAGGTCGTGGTCGTCGGCGACTGCCCGCTCGACGACAGGACCGCCGCCCAGATGCAGGCCGCGAGGGAAGCCATGGTGAACGCGGCCAAGTACGGTGGCGACGGCGGCGCGGTGCAGGTCTTCGCCGAGGTCGAGGGAAGGACCGTCTTCGTGTCGGTCCGGGACCGCGGTCCCGGATTCGACCTGGACTCGATACCCGCCGACCGCATGGGCGTCAGAGAATCGATCATCGGCCGCATGGAGCGCAACGGCGGTACGGCCAGGCTGCGCGCGGTGCCGGACGGCGGCACGGAGGTCGAGCTGGAGATGGAGAGGGCGGAGACATGAGCGACGCGAACGAACCGACCGGAGCGGCCGGAGCGGCCGGAGCAGTCGGGCCGGACGCCGGAGCGGGCTCGGCGGAGGACCCGGCGGCTTCCGCGCCCGGGCGGCGGGTGCGCGTGGTGCTCGTCGACGACCACCGCATGTTCCGTACCGGAGTCCAGGCGGAGATCGGGCAGACCGAGCGGACCGGCGTCGAGGTGGTCGGTGAGGCCGCGGACGTCGACCAGGCGGTCACGGTCATCACGGCGACCCGCCCCGAAGTGGTCCTGCTCGACGTGCACCTCCCGGGCGGGGGCGGTGTCGAAGTACTGCGCCGCTGCTCGCCGTTGATGGCCGACCCGGAGCAGCCGGTGCGGTTCCTCGCGCTGTCGGTGTCGGACGCGGCGGAGGACGTCATCGGGGTGATCCGGGGCGGCGCCCGCGGCTACGTGACGAAGACGATCACCGGCACGGATCTCGTCGACTCGGTCTTCCGTGTCCAGGACGGCGACGCCGTCTTCTCGCCCCGCCTGGCCGGCTTCGTCCTCGACGCCTTCGCCTCCACCGACGCCCCGCCGGTCGACGAGGACCTCGACCGTCTCACCCAGCGCGAGCGCGAGGTGCTGCGTCTCATCGCCCGCGGGTACGCCTACAAGGAGATCGCCAAGCAGCTCTTCATCTCCGTCAAGACGGTCGAGTCCCATGTCTCGGCGGTCCTGCGAAAGCTCCAGCTCTCCAACCGCCACGAGCTGACCCGGTGGGCGACGGCACGACGACTGGTGTAACGCCTGCCCGCCGACGGTCGGCCGCCACAGCCACAGCCGGCCGATGTCGAGCCCGGGCGGTGGGAGGTCTGCCTCACGCGACCCGCGTCGCCCCCGCGATCGGCATCTCGTCGACGGGCGCGACCCGTACCGGAGCCGACGGGTTGGGCGCGTGGATCATCTGCCCGTTGCCCACGTACATCCCCACATGGCTGATGCCCGAGTAGAAGAACACCAGGTCACCGGGCTGGAGCGCGGAACGGGAGACGCGCTGGCCCGCGTTGATCTGCGCGTACGTCGTCCGGGGCAGCGAGATGCCCGCGGAGCGGTACGCGGCCTGCATCAGCCCCGAGCAGTCGAAGGCGTCGGGGCCGGTGGCACCCCACACATAGGGGCTGCCGAGCTTGCCGTAGGCGTACGAGACCGCAGCCGCCGCACGGGAGTTGGGCGCGGTCGTGGAGGACGAGCCCTGGCCGAGCCCGCGCGCGGCCTCACCGGAACGTGAGGCGCGGGCGGTGTCCGGGTCGTCCGCGCCGATGCGGGCCCGGTCCGCGTCCGGCAGCCGGGACAGCAGTTGGCGTGCCTCGCCGAGCTTGCCGGTGACTGTTTTCTTGTGGCGTTTGAGGTCCGCCTGCCGTGCTTTGAGCGAGGTGAGTTCGATGTGTGCGGCACCGCGCAACTGCTCGATGTCGCGCAGCTGTGTGCGTACGCGGGAGACCGCCGAGGCCTGCCTGCTGCCGGCCCGCTCGGCGAACGCGGCGCCGTCCAGATACCGGTCGGGGTCCGAGGAGAGCATCAGCCCCAGCGCGGGATCGATGCCGCCGTCCCGGTACTGGGCGGTCGCCAGCGAACCGAGCGCGTCCCGTTCGGAGTTGAGCCGTTCCGTCTTGCGCGCGGCCTCGTCCTGCAGCGTGCCGAGCCGGCCGGCCGCCTTGGTGGACTTCTCCTTCGCGCCGTTGTACTTCTCGGTGGCGACCTCCGCCTCCTGGTACAGCTTGTCGACCTTCGCCTTCACCTGGGCCGGCGTCAGCTCGGGTGCGGCGACCCCCGTCCCGTCGAACCCGGTCGCGCTCGCCGCGCCCGCGAGGGCGATGGTGAAGGCGGTGCGGGCCGTACCGCCGCCGAGTGAGCGCTGTCGGGGCTTGCGGTGCGCTGCCACGTGCGATCCACGTTCCTTCCGTAGCCGCCGAGGCACTGGTACGTCCACGGCGGTGGCCCTCAGGGGCTGGTTGCACGTCCGGCGGCAGCCCGCACAGGGGGAGCGGACCGCCGCCGGACCTCTTGGCGGTGGTGCCGACTGCCGCCCTGGCCCGGGCGGTTGTGGTGGGGAGCCGGTCACCTGGGGAAGGACGCTAAACCTCGTGATGCGCCGGTGGTAACGGCATGTACGGAAGTGGTGGCAGTCGGCCACGAGGTGACCGGGTGCGACCGTGATCCGGGCCCGGTGCGGGCGACTTGGCGTGGTGCGGTGACCGATGGGCGTGTTACGGGGGAGCGGCACGTGCGACGGTGCTATGGGCGCCGCCCGGGGCCCGCAAGAGACCCGGGGCGCGGGCCGGTGCGAGGCGGCGTGCGGGCGTCCGGTTAGGGTCCGGGCTCATGGACGTACTCATTCATGTCTTCGTCGCCCTGCACATCATCGGGATCGCCGCCCTGCTGGGCGGGTTCCTCACCCAGATGAAGGCCATGGGCGACGGCACGGCCCGTTTCACCCCCGCCATGCTCCACGGCGCGCTGACCATGCTGGTCACCGGCGCGCTCCTCGTCGGCCTCAACCAGGCCGACGACCAGACCGTCAACAACATCAAGATCGGTGTGAAGCTGGCCCTGCTGGTCGTGATCCTCGGCCTCGTCTACGTCAAACGTGACGACGAGAAGGTGGAGAAGGGCCTGTTCGCCCTGGTGGGCGGGCTGACCACGGTGAACATCTTCATCGCGCTGCTCTGGACCTGAGCGACCGCCCCGGAGACCGCCCTGGAAACTGCCCGGGAAGCCGCCGCGGAAGCCTGGAAGCCCGTCCGGAACGCGGACGGGGTACGGCACATGCCTGCCGTACCCCGTCCGCGTTCCGTCCAGATGCAGCTGGGCGCTAGCCCGGCCGCACCACGCTGTGGATCGGCATGTAGTAGATCGACTCCTCGCGGACGTACGCGCCCGGCTTCGGGGCGTGGATCATCATGCCGTCGCCGATGTAGATGCCGACGTGGCTGATGTCGTCGTAGAAGAAGACCAGGTCGCCGGGCTGGGCGTTGTCCACGGAGACCGTCGTGCCGGTGTCCACCTGGTCCCAGGTGGTGCGCGGGAGCGTCACACCGGCGGCTTTCCAGGCGGCCTGGGTCAGACCGGAGCAGTCGTACGAGCCGGGGCCGCTGGCGCCCCAGACGTACGGCTTGCCGATCTGGGCGCGGGCGAAGGCCAGCGCCTTGGCGGCCTTGGTGGAGGAGGCGGAGTCCGAGCCCGAGGTGCTCCCCGAACCCGTGCCCGCCCCTGAACCCGTGGCGGTTCCCGTGCCCTGCGTCGCCGTCTCCTGGCGTTGGCGCTCCGCGTCGGCCGCCTGCTGCCGCGCCAGCTCGTCCGCCTTGCGCTGGGCCTCTTCCTGCTTCTTCCGCTCGATCGCGGCGAGGCGGGCCTTCTCCTCGGCGGTCAGCTTCGAGAGGATCTCGCGCGCCTCGGCGAGCTTCCGCTGGACGTCCGCCTTGGAGGTCTTCAGCGTGCTCTGCGTCGTGGTGAGCGTCTCCAGGCCCTCGGAGGCCTCCTGCCGCTTCTTCGACGTGGTGGCCCGCTCGGTGACGTACTCGTCGACGGCCTGCTTCTGGCGGGCGGTCAGCCGGTTCATCAGCTGGGTCTGGTCGAAGTAGTCCTGCGGGTTGTCCGCGAGGAGGAGGGAAGCGCTGTCGGGTGCGGAGGCTCCCGTGCGGTACTGCGCCGCGGCGAACGTCCCGAGCGCCTCACGCGCGGAGTTGAGCTTCTCCGTGCGCTGCGCCACGTCGTCGAGGAGCGTGGCGACGCGCTTGCGCTGCTTGGTGGTCTTCTCCTTGGCGGCGTTGTACTTCTCGGTGGCCGTGCCCGCCTGCTGGTAGAGGTCGTCGATCTTCTTCTGGACTTCCTCCGTGCTGGGCCTGGGCTCCGCGGCCGGCGAGGCGTCCGCCGTCTGGGAGAGCAGGGCCACCGAGGTCAGGGCCGCGGTGGCGAGGGCCGGTGTCCGCAGGCCCAGAGAACTGGGGGGCCGCAACTTGCGGTGTGGCGCCACGAGGGCGTCTCCTTCCGTCATCCGCCTACCGAGTTAGCTGTCGGGTTCGGGCGAGTGCTTCGGAAGGTTTGCCCTACGGTCCTTGTCCCACGAGGGAGTTCGGACCGATTCACCCCAGGATCGGTTGGGTCCCCGGTTCCGGAGGCCACGAGGGCATGCCGGATTCGGCGGAGCCCGCTCGGCCCGGCGTTGTTCGCCGGTGCGGGTCGAGCGGCCTACGCGAAAGTTAGCCAATACGTGTGGCACCTGTGAAGTTTGATGTGCGATATGCCCGATACATTTTCGTGACCTGGACCACGGGTGTCGTCCGCCGACGTCAATTGGTCATGATCTGCTCCGAGTTGTCCCCGAAGGGCGCGGGAGCGGGTCGATCGCGTCGCGGAGCGGCGCCCATGCCGACGGGCCGGTTCCGGTCGGCTCGGGAGTGACCTCCATCAGGCGGTGTCTGGTGCGCCCCGTCTCCGCACGGTTATACGGAGGCCAGCCGTACGCGGTTCAGATGCGGGGCGAAATCAGCGCCCTGTGGCGGTACCGCCGCACACCGCATCGCCGCCGTCCCGGCCACACCGTCCCGCCGCCGTCCCGGCCACCCTGTGTAGTGGCGGACTCATCACGGGTGAGGCTCTGCCCTTGGCCGCCCGCCCGGGATTCCGCCGAGTTTCCGGGGTGGCGGCCGGGTGTCAGTGGGGGCGCCTAGACTCGGAGAGCGATGAGCAGCCTCTTTGATGACAGCTTCCTGGCGGACCTCAAGCCCTCCCGGGCCCACGAGGAAGAGCCCCCGCCGCCGCCCGAGGACGAAGCGCCGGACCACGGTCCGGACGACCTGTTCGGCGGGCGCTTCGACGTGCCTCCTCCCAGCAGGCCCAGGGACGCCTACTACCGCGACGGCGCCCCGAGGCCCCTGGTGGACCCGGCCGCGCTCCTGGACGGGCTGAACGAGAACCAGCGCGCGGCGGTCGTCCACCACGGCTCACCCCTGCTCATCGTGGCCGGCGCCGGTTCCGGCAAGACCCGTGTGCTCACCCACCGCATCGCGCACCTGCTGGGCGAGCGCAAGGTGCACCCCGGCGAGATCCTCGCGATCACCTTCACGAACAAGGCCGCGGGCGAGATGAAGGAGCGCGTCGAGCAGCTCGTGGGCCCGCGGGCCAACGCGATGTGGGTGATGACCTTCCACAGCGCCTGCGTACGGATCCTGCGCCGCGAGAGCAAGAAGCTCGGCTTCACGTCGTCGTTCTCGATCTACGACGCCGCCGACAGCAAGCGGCTCATGGCCCTGGTCTGCCGTGACCTGGACCTCGACCCCAAGCGCTTCCCGCCGAAGTCCTTCAGCGCCAAGATCTCGAACCTGAAGAACGAGCTGATCGACGAGGAGGACTTCGCCGCACAGGCCTCCGACGGCTTCGAGAAGACCGCCGCCCAGGCCTACGCGATGTACCAGTCGCGGCTGCGCGAGGCGAACGCGCTGGACTTCGACGACCTGATCATGACGACGGTCAACCTCCTGCGCGCCTTCCCTGACGTCGCCGAGCACTACCGCCGCCGCTTCCGCCACGTCCTCGTGGACGAGTACCAGGACACGAACCACGCGCAGTACTCCCTCGTCCGGGAGCTCGTCGGCAGCGCCACGGACCCCGTCGCGCACCCCGAGGACGTACCGCCGCGGGAGGACGACCTCCCGCCGGCCGAGCTGTGCGTCGTCGGTGACGCCGACCAGTCGATCTACGCTTTCCGCGGCGCGACGATCCGCAACATCCTCCAGTTCGAGGAGGACTACCCGAACGCGACGACGATCCTGCTGGAGCAGAACTACCGCTCCACGCAGACGATCCTGACCGCCGCCAACGCGGTCATCGAGCGCAACGAATCGCGCCGCCCGAAGAACCTGTGGACGAACGCGGGCGCGGGCGCGCGCATCACGGGCTATGTAGCCGACACCGAGCACGACGAGGCGCAGTTCGTCGCCGAGGAGATAGACCGTCTCACCGACGCGGGCGACGCGAAGGCCGGCGACGTCGCCGTCTTCTACCGTACGAACGCCCAGTCCCGTGTCTTCGAAGAGATCTTCATCCGGGTCGGCCTGCCCTACAAGGTCGTCGGCGGCGTCCGCTTCTACGAGCGCAAAGAGGTCCGGGACGTCCTCGCGTACCTCCGCGTGCTCGCGAACCCCGAGGACTCCGTACCGCTGCGCCGCATCCTGAACGTGCCGAAGCGCGGCATCGGCGACCGCGCCGAGGCGATGATCGACGCGCTCTCCCAGCGCGAGAAGATCAGCTTCCCGCAGGCGCTGCGCCGCGTCGACGAGGCGTACGGCATGGCGGCCCGCTCGACGAACGCCGTCAAGCGGTTCAACACACTGATGGAGGACCTCCGGACGATCGTCGAGTCCGGCGCGGGCCCGGCGACCGTCGTGGAGGCGATCCTCGAACGCACCGGCTACCTCGCCGAGTTGCAGGCCTCCACCGACCCGCAGGACGAGACCCGCATCGAGAACCTCCAGGAACTCGCCTCCGTGGCCCTGGAGTTCGAGCAGGAGGCGGCCGGCGGCGCGGACACGGGCACGGGCACGGGAGCGAACGAGGGCGAGGGCGAGGCTGATACGGCCGATGCCGATGCCGAGGCCGGTACGCCGACCGGGCTCGCCGCCTTCCTGGAGCGGGTGGCCCTGGTCGCCGACTCCGACCAGATCCCCGACGAGGACGAGGACGGCTCCGGGGTCATCACCCTCATGACCCTGCACACCGCCAAGGGCCTCGAATTCCCGGTCGTCTTCCTGACCGGCATGGAGGACGGCGTGTTCCCGCACATGCGCGCCCTCGGCCAGACCAAGGAGCTGGAGGAGGAGCGGCGCCTCGCGTACGTGGGCATCACCCGCGCGCGCGAGCGGCTCTACCTGACCCGGGCGTCGATGCGCAGCGCGTGGGGGCAGCCCTCGTACAACCCGCCGTCCCGCTTCCTGGAGGAGATCCCGGAGGTACATCTGGACTGGAAGCGCACGGGTTCCATGGGAGCGGTGGCCTCCGGTCCGGTCGGCGGTGTGGCGGCCTCCCTGTCCTCCTCCCGCTCGCGTTCGGCGGCCTCGGGCGCGTCCGGCTTCGCGACGCGGCGCGGTTCCTCGGAGAAGCCGGTGGTGTCGCTGGCGGTCGGGGACCGGGTCACCCACGACCAGTTCGGCCTCGGCACGGTGGTCGGGGTGAAGGGCATGGGGGCGAACTCGGAAGCGACGGTCGACTTCGGCGGCGAGAAGCCCAAGCGCCTGCTGCTGCGGTACGCGCCGGTGGAGAAGCTGTAGGCAGCGGGACGGGATGCAGGGGCGGAGCCGCCGACCGGGCGGCTTCCGCGCCGGTGCCGGGCCCTTCCGAGCAGGTGCAGACAGGCCCTAGGTGGGGTCGATGCTGTGGCTGCGCAGCCACGGGAGCGGGTCGATCGCCGAACCGCCGCCGGGGCGCACCTCGAAGTGGAGGTGCGGGCCGGTGGAGTTGCCGGAGTTCCCGGAGTACGCGATCGGGTCGCCGGCCTTCACGACCGTGCCCGAGGCGACCTTGTACGTGGAGAGGTGGCAGTACCAGGTCTCCGTGCCGTCCTTGGCCGTCACGATGATCATGTTTCCGTAGGCGCTGTTCCACTGCGTACGGACGGTTCCGTCCGTCGCGGCCATCACCGTCGTGCCGTACGAGACCGGGAAGTCGATACCGGTGTGCACGGACATCCAGTTGATACCGGCCTGGCCGTAGTAGGCGCTGAGCCCGTGCCGTGCGACCGGCAGCGCGAACTTCGGCCGCAGCCGCTCCTTGCGGGCCGCCTCGGCCACTGCCTTCTGCTTCTCGGCGGCCTGCTCGGCCTTCAAGTCGATACGTTCCTGCGTACGGCTCGCCCGGTCCGCGAAGTCGTCCGCGTCCGCGGAGAGGCTCTGGAGCTGGGCGTCCAGCTTGTTGTTCGCGGCCGTCGGCTTCACGACGCTCGCATCGGGCGCGGCGGCCGTGGTCTGGACGTCGTCCCCGCCGTCGCCACCGGTCACGGACGCGGCGGCGATACCGGCGACACCCATCACACAGGCCGACGGCACGGCGATCGTCAGGAGCGCGGAACGCTTGGGCGGTGTGCGGCGGCGCGACCGGGAAGCGGAACGGTTCGCCGCGCGGGACCCGGCCCGGGAGGCCGGTGCGCCGGAAGCGACGGGAGTGATCTCCTCGACGCCGTCGAGCAGCTCGGGCTCGTCGTCGGCGTGATCATGATCGTGGGAGCGGGCGTGAGCGTCGGGGTCCGCGTCGGCGAGGGAGTCGGCATAGGGGTCGCCGGAGTGTTTGAACTCGCCCTGTGCGGTCACCCGTTCATCGAACGGCACCTGCTCGAACGTGGCGGTGGCCTGCTGGTGGAACGACTCCCGCTGGTCGTACGCGTCCTGCTGCTCGTGCGACTCGTGCAGTTCGTAGGACTCGTGCTGCGTCTGCGGGTGGAACTGGGTGTGGGGCTGGGGCTGCTCGCCGCCGTCCGAGTTCCACGCAGTGGCGTCGTACGTGCCCGTTTCGAAGGTCGGCGCCGTCCACTGCTGGGTGGGATCGGGCTGCTCGGCCTGGTGCCAGGCGTTCGCGTCCCACTGCCCGGTGCCGTCGGGGCTCGTGCCCTGCGTCGGGATCTCGCCGAGCTGCTGATAACCGGAATCCGGCCAGACACCGCTCGTGTCGTAGCTGCCGGTCTCGTAGGCGGCGTGGTGCTGGGCCGCGTACGGGTCGTAGTTCAACGTCTGGTGACTGCCGGTGGAATCGGTGTTCAACGTCTGGTGACTGCCGGTGGAATCGGTCCAGTTACCGCTCTGGGGCGCGCCGGTCGTGGTGGCGTACGAACCCGTCCCGCCGCCGCTCCCGTCGGTTCCGCTTCCGTTGCCGGGCAGATCGCCGAAGAGGGGGTCGGTGTCGAACGTGTTCGTGGCGTAGCCGCCCGTCATCTCGTAACCACCTGTCGTGCCGTACGAGCCGGTCGCGGCCGGGTCAAAACCGGTGGCGGGATATCCGTCGTACGTGGTGAAGTCGCCGTACTGGACCCCCTGCCGACCATGGGACGCGTAATGCGCCGAGGCGGCATCGGGAGCCGGGGCCGGGGGAGTTACGGTCCCCGACGGGTGACGGTCGTTCACCAACTTCTCTTTCGCCTCGACAACAGGGGCTGGCAGAGCAGTGCGGCGACTGTACCCGGCGGTATGAGGGCGCGACAATCTTCAACAGGTTTCCTCCTCACAGGAAAGGGGCATTCGGCCGCCTTTCGGCGGAGGATGGGCAGAGCTTTGGCCTTGCGTTCGATGAGCGTTCGAAGAAACGACGCCTCTGAAGGCGAACTCGGCTTCCGCTTAGGGCTCGTAAAGAATCAACACGTTGCTTCACGGTCTCTGCGTCGTTGGTGTGGTATGCGCATACCGAGCGAGGTCCGCAATCAACTCGCCC
>NZ_JBVJLW010000040.1:0-40116 GCF_055584525.1 Streptomyces sp. NPDC102514 | reverse complement strand
TACGTGGTGTTCGGCACGGTCGTGTTCGCGATGTTCTCCGGCTTCCACTTCTGGTGGCCGAAGTTCACCGGCAAGATGCTCGACGAACGCCTCGGGAAAATCACGTTCTGGACGCTGTTCATCGGCTTCCACGGAACGTTCCTCGTCCAGCACTGGCTGGGCGCCGAGGGCATGCCGCGTCGTTACGCGGACTACCTCGCGGCCGACGGCTTCACCGCGCTGAACACGATCTCGACGATCAGCTCGTTCGTCCTGGGTCTGTCGATCCTGCCGTTCTTCTACAACGTCTGGAAGACGGCCAAGTACGGCAAGAAGATCGAGGTCGACGACCCGTGGGGGTACGGCCGCTCGCTGGAGTGGGCCACGTCCTGCCCGCCGCCGCGGCACAACTTCCTCACCCTGCCGCGGATCCGTTCCGAATCCCCGGCGTTCGATCTGCACCACCCCGAGATCGCCGCTCTCGACCAGCTTGAGAACGCCGGTCACGGTGAGAAGGCCCTCGCCGGCGGCAAGGAGGCGGGCAAGTGAAGGTCCAGGGCAAGATGTTCATCTGGCTCGCCGTCTTCATCCTCGTCATGGCGATCGTCTATGGCGTGTGGTCGAAGGAGCCGGCCGGCACCACGGCGCTCTTCCTGGGCTTCGGCCTGAGCGTCATGATCGGCTACTACCTGTGGTTCACGGCCCGGCGGGTCGACACGGGCGCACAGGACAACAAGGAGGCCGACGTCGCGGACGACGCCGGTGAGGTCGGTTTCTTCAGCCCGCACAGCTGGCAGCCGCTCTCGCTCGGTATCGGCGGCGCGCTCGCCTTCCTGGGCGTCGTCTTCGGCTGGTGGCTGCTCTTCTTCTCGGCCCCGATCATCATGATCGGCCTGTGGGGCTGGGTCTTCGAGTACTACCGCGGAGAGAACCAGAATCAGTAACACGCGCTGAGCGCACGGAAGCCCGGACACCCCGTCAGGAGGTCCGGGCTTCCCCCTTTTGCCACGCGTTCCGTCCCTCGCACGGCTCAATGGGCGAGCCGTGACGGACCGCGGTTCCTACGCTCGGGACATGAGCCACTCAGCTTCCTCCAGGAGCGCCGAAGCCGGCCCGGCGCGTCCGCGGAACCGCATCGCCGCCGGCTGCACGGCGCTGATGGTCGCCATAGGCGCGGGCGTCACCGCCTGCGGCTCCGGCGGCCATCCGCTCTCGGCCGAGCCGTACGACGCGGCCAAGGACCTCTCCTTCAGCGCCGCCGTGAGCGACGGGAAGAAGGCCGACCCGGACAAGCCCCTGGAGATCACCGCCAAGGACTCCGGCGGCCGGATCACCGACGTGACGGCCACGGACGCCGCAGGGCGGTACGTGGCGGGCGAACTGACCGCCGACGGAGGCCGGTGGCACAGCACCTCGCCGCTGGCCGCAGGCGCCCACTACACGGTGCGGGTGAGCACCGAGGACGACGACGGCGCGCCCGGGCGCAAGGTCGTCGCCTTCGAGACCAGCGTCCCGAAGACCAAGAAGCGGCTCGACGTGACGTTCGGTCCCGACAAGGGCACGTACGGCGTGGGCCAGCCCGTCACCGCCGAACTCAGCGTCCCGGTCAAGGGCAGGGCGGCGCGCGCGGTCGTCGAGCGCGCCCTCAAGGTGCAGTCGCAGCCCGCGGTCGAGGGTGCCTGGCACTGGGTGGACGACAAGGAACTGCACTACCGGCCCAAGGAGTACTGGCCCGCCCACGCCACTGTGCGGGCCCACAGCAACCTCGCGGGCATCAAGGTGGCCGAGCGCCTCTGGGGCGGCGTGGCCAAGCCCCTGACGCTCACCACGGGCGACCGCCTGGAGGCCGTGACGGACGCCGCGGCGCACTCGATGACGGTCTACCGCAACGGTGAGGCGATCAACACGATCCCGGTCACCACCGGCAAGCCCGGCTTCGACACCCGCAACGGCGTCAAAGTGGTGCTGGGCAAGGAGTACTTCGTACGGATGCGCGGCACCAGCATCGGTATCGCCGAGGGCAGCTCGGACTCCTACGACCTGCCCGTCTACTACGCCACCAGGGTCACCTGGAGCGGCGAGTACGTGCACGCCGCGCCCTGGTCCGCCGGCTCCCAGGGGGCCGCCAACGTCAGCCACGGCTGCACCGGCATGAGCACGGCGAACGCAGAGTGGTTCTTCGAGACGGTCCGCGCCGGCGACATCGTCAAGGTCGTCAACTCGTACGGGGACATGATGGACCCGTTCGGCAACGGCTTCGGGGACTGGAACCTCACCTGGAAGAACTGGCGCAAGGGCAGCGCCCTGACCCCCAACACCCCGGAGGGCCCACCCCCCGAGTCCCGCCTGAGACTCACCCCGGAACCGGCATAGGGCGGCCCCGCAGGGGCCCGCCCTCAGGGGCGCGGGGAACTGCGCGACCAGCCACAGCGGACCCGCAGTCGCCCCACCACGCCATCCAGGACGGCGCCTACGCGCTCAAGGCGGCCCTACTGCGGAGCAGCCCCGCCAGGGCAGCCGCAAACTCCACAGGCTCGACCGGCAAGGTCACCGCGGCCTCGGCCCGACTCCACGTGGCGAGCCAAGCGTCCTGCGGCCGTCCGATCAGCAACAGCACCGGAGGACAGTTGAAGATCTCGTCCTTGATCTGCCGGCAGATCCCCATCCCGCCCGCGGGAACGGCCTCACCGTCCAGCACGCACACGTCGATCCCGCCGCGGTCCAGTTCCTTGATCACCGCCGCGGGGGTGGCGCACTCGATGAACTCCACCTGGGGGACATCGGTCGCGGGCCTGCGCCCCGTGGCGAGCCGCACCTGTTCGCGGGTGTTGGAGTCGTCGCTGTAGACCAGCACCGTTGCGGTCGGCTGCATTCTTCCTCCGGGACGTCAGCGTCGTAGAGACAGAGTCGGACGGGTCCGATGCGCGGATGCTACTCCCTCGATCACGTCGTCAACACCGGTTCGGACAGGGCTTCGATGGGCCATATGGGCTGGACACACCCCACAGACACCCCGAACGGCACCCCCCAAGGTGAGGGCGGGATAAGCGACCGACATAATGTCGGTCGTGGCGACAGCAACGACAGTAGATACCGGGCACGCGCACCCGTCGGTCAATCGGCCGAACCTCACCAGCGTCGGAACCATCATCTGGCTGAGTTCCGAGCTGATGTTCTTCGCGGCCCTCTTCGCGATGTACTTCACCCTCCGATCGGTGACCGGTCCCGACCACTGGAAGGAAATGGCGTCCGCCCTGAACTTCCCGTTCTCGGCGACCAACACCACGATCCTGGTGCTCTCCTCTCTCACTTGCCAGCTCGGCGTGTTCGCGGCCGAACGTGGAGACGTGAAGAAGCTCCGGATGTGGTTCATCGTCACCTTCGTGATGGGTGCGATCTTCATCGGCGGCCAGGTGTACGAGTACACCGAGCTGGTCAAGCACGAGGGCCTCTCGCTCTCGTCCGACCCGTACGGCTCGGTGTTCTACCTGACCACCGGCTTCCACGGCCTGCACGTGACGGGTGGTCTCATCGCCTTCCTGCTGGTCCTCGGGCGCACCTACGCCGCCCGCAGGTTCACGCACGAGCAGGCGACCGCCGCCATCGTCGTGTCCTACTACTGGCACTTCGTCGATGTCGTCTGGATCGGCCTTTTCGCCACGATCTACATGATCAAGTAGCCGGGCCAGTTCCCGCGTACATTCCAGAAGCATCGACGCTGAAGATCCTGACACCGGGGTAATCCGTGAAAAAGCTCTCCGCACGACGACGCCATCCGTTGGCGGCGGTCGTCGTCCTACTCCTCGCGCTGGCGGCCACCGGGGGGCTGTACACCGCGTTCGCGCCCGCGGACAAGGCACAGGCCGATACATCCGCCCAGTCCCTCGCCATCGACGAGGGCAAGAAGCTCTACGCCGTCGGCTGCGCCAGCTGCCACGGCACCGGCGGTGAGGGCTCGACCGACGGTCCCAGCCTGGTCGGCGTGGGTGCCGCGGCCGTGGACTTCCAGGTCGGCACCGGCCGCATGCCCGCCCAGCAGCCGGGCGCGCAGGTTCCGAAGAAGAAGGTCATCTACTCGCAGGCGGAGATCGACCAGCTCGCGGCGTTCGTCGCCTCGCTGGGCGCCGGTCCGAACGTGCCGACCGAGGAGCAGTACAACCCCGAGGGCGCGGACATCGCCGAGGGCGGGGAGCTGTTCCGTACCAACTGCGCGCAGTGCCACAACTTCACCGGCAAGGGCGGCGCGTTGACGAACGGAAAGTTCGCCCCGACGCTGGAGGATGTCGACCCGAAGCACCTCTACGAGGCCATGCAGACCGGCCCGCAGAACATGCCGTCCTTCCCCGACACCACGCTGACGGAGAAGAACAAGAAGGACATCATCGCGTACCTCGACGCGGTCAACAGCGACGACTCGGAGAGCCCCGGTGGTCTGGAGCTGGGCGGCCTCGGGCCGGTCAGTGAAGGCCTCTTCGGCTGGATCTTCGGTCTCGGCGGTCTGATCGCCGTAGCCGTGTGGGTCGCCGCCCGGACCGCAAAGGCCAAGAAGTCATGAGTAGCCAAGACATTCCAGAAGAGAACCTGCCCGCAGAGCGGGCCGACGGTGAGCACGCCCACGGCGACGTGAGCGTGCCGGACGAGAAGCATCCGTTCGCGGATCCCGGTCTGCCGCCGCACGAGCACCGCATCCAGGACATCGACGAGCGGGCCGCCAAGCGGTCCGAGCGCACGGTCGCCCTGCTGTTCACGCTCTCGATGCTGTCCACGGTCGGCTTCATCGCGTCCTTCGTGACGATCCCGGCCGACCGGATCGTCTACATCTTCCCGATCGGTCACATCAGCGGTCTGAACTTCGCCCTGGGCATGACGCTCGGCCTGGCGCTGTTCTGCATCGGCGCGGGCGCGGTCCACTGGGCCCGCACCCTGATGTCCGACGAGGAGATGGCCGACGAGCGCCACCCGATCGCGGCGGAGCCCGAGGTCAAGGCCAAGGTGCTGGCCGACTTCAAGCAGGGCGCCAAGGAATCCGCGCTCGGCCGCCGCAAGCTCATCCGCAACACGATGTTCGGCGCGCTGACCCTGTTCCCGCTGTCCGGCATCGTCCTGTTGCGCGACCTCGGTCCGCTGCCGGAGGACAAGCTGCGGCACACGCTGTGGTCCAAGGGCAAGCTGCTCGTCAACATGAACACGAACGAGCCGCTGCGTCCCTCCGACGTCGCCGTGGGTTCGCTCACCTTCGCCAAGCCCGAGGGCCTGGAGGAGGAGGACCACGAGTTCCAGACCGAGATCGCCAAGGCGGCCCTGATGATCGTCCGGCTCCAGCCGGAGAACATCAAGGACAAGCAGGAGCTTGAGTGGTCCCACGAGGGCATCGTGGCGTACTCGAAGATCTGCACCCACGTCGGTTGCCCGATCTCCCTGTACGAGCAGCAGACGCACCACGTCCTCTGCCCGTGCCACCAGTCCACCTTCGACCTCGCCGACGGTGCCCGAGTGATCTTCGGCCCGGCCGGTCACGCCCTGCCGCAGTTGCGTATCGGTGTGAACGACGAGGGCTACCTTGAGGCGCACGGCGACTTCGAAGAGCCCGTCGGTCCTTCATTCTGGGAGCGCGGATGAGCACTACGACCACCCCGAACCCCTCGGGCGCCGGTGCGCCGGGTCGTTCGCGAGAGAAGGCGCCGGCCGGCGAGAAGATCGCCGACTGGGCCGACGGCCGGCTGGGGATCTACTCCCTGGCCAAGGCCAACATGCGCAAGATCTTCCCGGACCACTGGTCCTTCATGCTGGGCGAGATCTGCCTCTACAGCTTCCTGATCATCATCCTCACGGGTGTGTATCTGACGCTGTTCTTCCACCCCTCGATGAACGAGATCGAGTACCACGGAAGCTATGTCCCGCTCCAGGGACAGCTGATGTCGGAGGCGTTCGCCTCCACGCTGGACATCAGCTTCGACGTCCGCGGCGGTCTGCTCATCCGGCAGATCCACCACTGGGCGGCGCTCGTCTTCCTGGCCGCCATGTTCGTGCACATGATGCGCGTCTTCTTCACGGGTGCGTTCCGCAAGCCGCGTGAGGTCAACTGGCTGTTCGGCTTCCTGCTGTTCGTCCTGGGCATGTTCACCGGATTCACCGGTTACTCGCTCCCGGACGACCTGCTCTCCGGAACCGGTGTCCGCTTCATGGAGGGCGCGGTCCTGGCCGTGCCGGTCGTCGGCACGTACCTGTCGTTCTTCCTCTTCGGCGGGGAGTTCCCCGGCGGCGACTTCGTGGCCCGCTTCTACTCGGTCCACATCCTGCTGCTGCCGGGCATCATGCTGGGTCTGGTGGTCGCCCACCTGATCCTGGTCTTCTACCACAAGCACACCCAGTTCGCGGGCCCCGGCAAGACGAACAACAACGTCGTCGGCATGCCGCTGCTGCCGGTCTACATGGCCAAGGCCGGAGGCTTCTTCTTCCTGGTCTTCGGTTTCATCGCCGTGCTGGCCGCGGTCGCGTCCATCAACCCGATCTGGGCCCTGGGACCGTACCGGCCGGACCAGGTGTCCACGGGCGCCCAGCCCGACTGGTACATGGGCTTCTCCGAGGGCCTGATCCGTGTCATGCCGGGCTGGGAGATCAACTTCTGGGGTCACACGCTCGCCCTGGGCGTGTTCATCCCGCTGATGATCTTCCCGCTGGTCCTGGTCGCGATCGCCGTGTACCCGTTCATCGAGGCGTGGGTCACCGGCGACCAGCGCGAGCACCACATCCTGGACCGTCCGCGCAACGCGCCGACACGTACAGGCTTCGGTGTCGCCTGGATCACCCTGTACATGGTGCTGCTGGTCGGTGGTGGCAACGACCTGTGGGCCACCCACTTCCACCTGTCGATCAACACCATCACCTGGTTCGTCCGGGTCGCGTTCTTCGTCGCCCCGGTGCTCGCGTTCATCGTCACCAAGCGGATCTGCCTCGGCCTCCAGCGCCGGGACAAGGACAAGGTGCTGCACGGCCGCGAGTCGGGCATCATCAAGCGCCTGCCGCACGGTGAGTTCGTCGAGGTGCACGAGCCGCTCAGCCAGGAGGCCATGCACACCCTCACGGCGCACGAGCAGTACCAGCCGGCCGAGATCGGCCCGACGGTCGACGAGAACGGTGTCGAGCGCAAGGTGAAGGGCCCGCAGAAGCTCCGCGCCAAGCTCAGCAACTCCTACTACGGCGAGGACGGCCAGATCCCCAAGCCGACCGCCGAGGAGTACAAGGAGATCACGAGCGGCCACGGCCACCACTGATCACCACCTGTTCGCCACGGCAGGAGCCCCGTCCATTGCATGGACGGGGCTCTTTGCCGTCCCGGGGGCTGGATAGGGTGGACCCACATCCACGAACACGAACCCAGGAGCGGCAGATGAGTGCTGTGACCCCCGCTGGAGGCGACTTCGCGGCGGGCCGTTCCTGGCCCGCCCTCCTGAACGGCCTCCTGGACGGGCGCGACCTGAGCGCCGACGACACGGCCTGGGCGATGGACCTGATCATGCGGGGCGAGGCGACCGACGCGCAGATCGCCGGGTTCGCGGTGGCCCTGCGGGCCAAGGGCGAGACCGTCGACGAGATCTCCGGCATGGTGCGCACGATGTACGCGCACGCCAATGTGATCGACGTGCCCGGCGACACCGTCGACATCGTCGGCACCGGCGGGGACGGGGCGAAGACCGTCAACATCTCGACGATGTCGGCCGTCGTCATCGCGGGTACGGGTGCCAAGGTCGTCAAGCACGGCAACCGCGCCGCGTCCTCCGCGTCCGGGGCCTCGGACGTCCTCGAAAAACTCGGCGTCAACCTGGAGCTGACTCCGCGGCGGGTGGCCGAGGTGGCCGAGGAGGCCGGGATCACCTTCTGCTTCGCGGTCAAGTTCCATCCGGCGCTGCGGCACGTCGCCGCGGCGCGTGGGCAGCTGGGGATCCGGACGACCTTCAACTTCCTCGGTCCGCTGACCAATCCCGCCCGGGTGAAGGCACAGGCCGTCGGGGTCGCGCACGCGCCCATGGCGCCCATCGTGGCCGGCGTCCTCGCCGAGCGCGGCAACTCCTCGCTCGTCTTCCGCGGCGACGACGGGCTCGACGAGCTGACCACCACGGCGACGTCCCGGGTCTGGATCGTCCGGGACGGCAAGGTGCGCGAGGAGGCGTTCGACCCGCGGGACGTGGGGATCGAGCTGGTGCCCGTGGAGGCGTTGCGGGGGGCTGACGCGTCGTACAACGCGGATGTCGCCCGGCGGCTGCTGGGGGGTGAGCGGGGGCCCGTGCGGGACGCCGTGCTGCTCAACTCGGCGGCGGCGCTGGTGGCGCTTGCGCCTGGCCCGGGATCGCTCGCCGAGCAGATCCGGGCGGGGATGGCCGTGGCGGCCGATGCCATCGATTCGGGGGCGGCTCTGCGGACGCTGGAGCGGTGGGTGGCCGCGACGCGCGCGTAGCCGCTCGCGTGTGCGGTGCCGGTGGGCGCGTTGTCGTCTGCGGCCCCGGTGGGGGCTGGTCGCGCAGTTCCCCGCGCCCCTGAAAAGCGGGCTGCGCCCGGCTTTTCCCCACGGCCCCATGCCCCCCTTGCTCTGGTGGGGGCGGGCCCTGACGATTGCGCAGTTCCCCGCGCCCCTAGGTACCTAGGGGCGCGGGGAACTGCGCAGCGGGGGGTCGGGGGCGGAGCCCCCAGGGGGTGACCGGTGCTCGGGGCGTCCCGGTATGCGGACAGTGGGGGTGCGGTGGGGTGATCGTGTGGCAAGATGCTGGCAGGTCATGAGTGACAGTCAACAGGCCCCGGCCGACTGTCCGGCAACCCTCCGTCCGTGGCGGGGTGCCCCGGGTGAAGACCAGGTCGTAGGCAGTGAGGTCTACGGCAAGCGCGGACCCCTCGCCGCCCGTCAGGGCGGATGCACCAGGGGTCCTGGTCGTTCGAGGGAGCCTTTCATGAGCAAGCGAATGCGATAGGGCGCCGAGCCCCACTTCCGCGTACCCCTTTCACCTTTCCCGTGCTGAGCCCTGTCCGCTCGCACGGTGATTTCGCCTGCCTCTCACAGGAGCTCGCCATGTCTGTCTCCACCGCTGCCGCCGGCCGGACCGCCCACTGTGACACCGACACCGCGGGGTCCCTGCCCGTGCTGGGCCGGGACGTCACCGTTCCGCTCGTGACCGGTGGCGAGGTCACCTACGCCGCTCTCGACTACGCCGCCAGCGCCCCCGCCCTCCAGCGGGTCTGGGACGACGTGGCCGCGTACGCCCCGTACTACGGCAGCGTGCACCGCGGGGCCGGCTATCTGTCGCAGCTCTCCACGGACCTGTTCGAGAACGCCCGCAGGACCGTGGGCGAGTTCCTCGACTGCCGTGAGGACGACGAGGTCGTCTTCACCCGGTCCACCACCGACTCGCTCAACCTCCTCGCCGCCGCCCTGCCCGCCGACTGCCAGGTCTTCGTCTTCGAGACCGAGCACCACGCCTCGCTGCTGCCGTGGCAGGACGTCCGCGTCACCTACCTCAACGCCCCGCGCACCCCGGGCGAGGCCGTCGCGACGCTGGAGCGGGCCCTCGCCGGGCGCGACCCGTACGGTCCGGCGCTCGTGTGCGTCACGGGTGCCTCGAACGTCACCGGCGAGCTGTGGCCCGTACGGGAACTGGCCGCCGCCGCCCACGCCCACGGCGCCCGGATCGTGCTCGACGCGGCCCAGCTCGCGCCCCACCACCCCGTCTCCGTCCAGGAGTTGGACGTGGACTGGGTCGCCTTCTCCGGGCACAAGCTGTACGCGCCGTTCGGCTCGGGTGTGCTCGCGGGACGCTTCGACTGGCTGCGCGAGGCCGACCCGTACCTGGCCGGCGGGGGTGCCTCGAAGAAGGTGTCACGGCGTACGGACGGCGGCGTGGACGTCGAGTGGCACGAGAGTGCCGCGCGGCACGAGGCCGGGTCGCCCAACGTCATCGGCGCCTACTCCATCGCCTCCGCCTGCAAGGCCCTCACCGAGGCGGGCTTCGACACGCTCGTCGCCCGGGAGCAGCAGCTCGTCGCCCGGGTCCGGCAGGGCCTCGCCGAGGTGCCCGAGGTCCGGGTGCTCTCGCTCTTCGGTGACGACGCGCCGCGCGTCGGCGTCATCTCGTTCGTCGTGGAGGGCTGGAACAGCTCGCACTTCGCCGCCGCGCTCTCCGCCGAGTACGGCATCGGTGTCCGCGACGGCCTCTTCTGCGCCCACCCGCTGGTCCGTACGCTCCTCGGCAGCGACCCGCAGTCCCAGGGCGAGTGCGGTGCTCCCGAGGCCGCCCCGGGCGAGAAGTCCCTGAACGCCATCCGCGTCAGCTTCGGTGTCGGCACCCCCGACGAGCACGTGGAGCGTTTCGTGGGAGCGGTCAAGGAGCTCGTCGCGAACGGCGCCAGCTGGACCTACCGCACGGAGAACGGCCGCTGCGTGCCGGCTGCCTGACGGGCCGCGCCCCTGAAGGATTGCGCCGTTCCCCGCGCCCCTGGGGTGCCTCGGGTCGTACGTGTCGTGCGGGTGCGTGGGGGTTGCTCGCGCAGTTCCCCGCGCCCCTGACCGGGCCTAGTTGTCGCCGCCGATGGCGAACGCGGCCTCCAGGTCGTGCTGCGAGTACGTCCGGAACGCCACATGCGTGTCCGTGCCCTCGACCCCCGGGATCTTGCTGATCATGCCGGGGATGACGTCCGCCAGATCGTCATGGGCCTTCACCCGGACCATGGCGATCAAGTCGTACGTCCCGGTCACGGAGAACACCTCGCTGACGCTGTCCAGCGCCGCGATCGATTCGGCGATCTCGGGAATCCGGTCCACGCTGGTCTTGATGAGCACGATCGCGGTGATCACGGCTGGTTTTCTCCCTCGGTGGCCGTCGCTGGGGATTTCACTCTAGCCGGACGCCCGTACCGCACCCACGCGTAGAGGAACCCGGCGGAGAAGCCCAGCAGGTGCGCCAGATAGGCGACCCCCGGGCCCTGCGACGCGCGCCCCGCGGCCAGCCACTGCAGGGACACCCAGAACGGCAGCACCACCCACGCGGGGAACCGCAGCGGGAGGAAGAAGAGGAACGGGAAGAGACTGGTCACCCGGGCTTTGGGGAACAGGTACAGAAACGCGCCGAGGACCGCGGAGATCGCCCCCGACGCGCCGACGAGGGTCTGCGCCGAGTCGGCGTGGACGCCCGCGTAGCCCAGCAGGGCGAGATAGCCGCAGCCCAGGTAGAAGAGGGCGAACTCGAAATGGCCCATCCTCTCCTCGGCCATCGCCCCGAAGACGTAGAGGAAGAGCATGTTCCCCAGCAGATGCAGCCAGCTGCCGTGCACGAACAGCGCGGTGGCCGGGGTGCCGAGGGCCCGCAGCGTTCCCTGGAACAGTTCGACGGGCACCACGCCCCATTGTTCGAAATAGGCCCGCTGCGCGGAAAGAAGCTCGTCGCCGGTGCCGTACGAGGGACTGAGCCCCGAGGCCGGACCGATCACGAAGATCGCGCAGCACAGCGCGATCAGTCCGTAGGTCACCGGAGCGGGGTTGCTCCGCATCGCCCTGACCGTTCTGACCGTCCTGTTGCCGGGTGCACCCCAGTTGCCGAGCATGAACAGAGCATGACGTAACGGGACCGAACCGCACAGAGCGCCTCGCCGCTCCCGGTGGACGGGCGTCGAGTACCCGCCAGGCCGTAGGGTTACGAGCCACACGCACCGGGGAATCCGGTGCGGCACGAGGACTCAAGGAAAGAGAGCGACTGCCACGATGACGGTTCCCCTCCCGACGGCCGAGACCCGGTGGCGCTGCACGCTCTGCGGCAACCTCACGCGATTCGACGTGACCCGTTCGTCGAAGGTCGTCGAGTACGTGCATCTGGACCTGGCCGGGGAACCCAAGGTCGAGGAACGCAACGTGGTCAGTGAGACCATCGACTCCGTGCGCTGCCGGTGGTGCAACGCGGTGGATCAGGTGGAACTGGTGGACAGGCCGGGCGCCCGCTCCTGACAGGAGCGGGCCCCGCACGGACGATGGGGTGAAGGATGGTGGAGACCACAGGCGGTGAGCCGGACGACGGCGACGCCGAGGTGCTCGACCGTCCGCTGCCCGACGGGGTGCGCCGCAGGGTCGTACAGATCGTGTCGGACGGGTTCGGCGGGCTGACCGTGGCCGAACTGCCCACCCAGCTGCGGCAGTACGCCCGGTTCGCCCCCAACCGCCGTGCCAAGTTCGCGGGGACCGCGATGGCGGCGGCCATGGAGACCGATCCGCTGTTCAGACAGCGCATCGCCGAGAAACTCAGAGACGCGCAGCCCGAGCTGGCCGGCGCTCTCGACTCGGGCTCGCCGCCCCCGGCCGCGGACCCGCTCGACGTGGCCGCCGCGGCCTATGTGCTGCGCCCCACGGGCTGGGTCAAGCTGGTGACCGCCGCCGGCGAGGAGGCCCTGCGGGCGGACGCCGAACGCGCCGACGACGAGAGCCGCGCCGAACTGGAGCGGCTGCGCGAGGAACTGGCCGAGGCCCGCGGGCAGACCCGGACCGAGACGGAGCGGCTGCGCACCGAACTCGACGCGGCGAAGAAGGAAGCGGAATCGCTTCACCGCAAGCTGCGCGGGGCCTTCAGCGACGTCAAACGGGGCGAGGCGGCCCTGCGCAAGCTGCGCGGCGAGATGGAGGCCGTGCGGGGCGAGGGACAGGCCCAGGTGTCCGCCGCCGAGAGCGAGAGCCGGCGGCTGAAACAGCGGCTCGGCGAGGTCGAGGGCTCCCTGGAGGCCACCCGCCGTGCGGCGCGCGAGGGGCGCAGCGTCGAGGACATGCGCGTACGGCTGCTCCTGGACACCGTGCTCGAAGCCACCCAGGGGCTGCGGCGCGAACTCGCCCTGCCACCGGTGTCGGTGCGGCCCGCTGAGACCGTGGACGCGGTCGAACCGGGCCGGATGACCCCGAAGGACATCGCGGCCCGTGCGCTGTCCGACAGCGATCCCGCCGTCCTCGACCAGCTGCTCGCGCTGCCGCAGGCCCATCTGGTCGTCGACGGGTACAACGTCACCAAGACCGGCTATCCGCAGATGCCGCTGGAGAAGCAGCGGCTGCGGCTGCTCGGCCAGCTCTCGCAGCTCGCCGCGCAGACCGGCGCCGAGGTCACCTGTGTCTTCGACGGGGCCGAGCTGGCCGCCCCGGTGCTGCTCGCTCCGCCGCGCGGGGTGCGGGTGCTCTTCTCCAAGCCGGGCGTCACCGCGGACGAACTGATCCGCCAGCTGGTGCGCGCCGAACCGCCGGGACGGCCCGTCATCGTCGTCTCCACGGACCGCGAGGTGGCCGACGGAGTGGCGAGCGCGGGTGCCCGTCCGGTGGCCTCCGTGGTGCTCCTCAAGCGCCTTTCGCGGGGTTGAGACCCGCCCCGGATGGGCACCCTCGCGGCTTCGGTGGGCCGCAGTCGCCGTTCTGTCCCGTACGCCCCATAGGTCTCTGACGCACCAAGAGCAACGCATGGTCGTCTTGCCCGACTTGGCGAAACCTTCACGCAACGTAGCGTCAAGAGAGCGTTACTGCACGTGAGTTGATTGTAAAGAATGCGATCGGTGACCGAGATTTTTCCGGGGAGGATTTGAACTGATCACAGGTGGTCACTAGGGTCAGGCGTCGAACCTCCACTCGGGTGATCACTCATTGGGAGTGACGGTGGAGGGGCACCGCCAACCGGCGTCTTCGGTGGGCGGCTGAGGTAATGAAGGAGCTCGCCTCCGTGGCGTCCCACCGTCGACCGAAGCAGCCGAGCCGCACCCGTGTGACCGTGCTCACCACTGCTGCCGCCGCTGCCGTTGCCCTCAGCTCGCAGGCGGCCAACGCCGCGCCCAGCGAGAAGCCCAGCAAGGACGAGGTCAAGAGCAAGGTCGACAAGCTCTACGAAGAGTCGGCGCTCGCCACGGACAGGGCCAACGGCGCCGAGGAGAAGCAGGAGAAGCTGGAGAAGGAGATCGACACTCTCCAGGACCAGGTCGCCCGCGGCCAGGACGATCTCAACTCCATGCGTGACGGCCTCGGTCTGATGGCCAGCTCCCAGTACCGCACGGGCGCCGTCGACCCCTCCGTGCAGCTGTTCCTCTCCTCGGACCCGGACGACTACCTCGACAAGGCGTCCGCCATCGACCAGTTGAGCGCCCAGCAGGTCGAGGCGCTGAAGAAGGTCCAGGACAAGCAGCGGGTCCTCGCCCAGCAGCGGCAGGAAGCGGCCGGCAAGCTCAAGGAGCTGTCCGACACCCGCAAGACCCTGGGCAAGAAGAAGAAGGAAGTCCAGGAGAAGCTCGCCAAGGCGCGCCAGCTCCTCAACACCCTCACGGCCGCGGAGCAGGCGGCCATCAAGACTGCCGACACGCGCGCCAGCCGTGACGCCGGGGACCGCGTCGAGCTCGGCAACGAGGTGCCCGCCTCCGAGCGCGGCGCCGCCGCCCTCGCCGCCGCGAAGACCCAGATGGGCAAGCCGTACGTGTCCGGTGGCAGCGGCCCCAACTCGTACGACTGCTCCGGTCTGACGCAGTGGGCGTACAACCAGGCCGGCCAGTCCATAACCCGGACCACCTACACGCAGCAGAACGACGGCGTGAAGATCGGCCGCGGCGAGCTCAAGCCCGGCGACCTCGTCTTCTTCAACAGCCTCGCGCACGTCGGCCTGTACGCCGGCAACGGCGTGGTCCTGCACGCGCCGAAGCCCGGCGCCGTCGTCCGGCTCGAGTCGATGAGCACCATCGGCTCCTTCCAGTTCGGTGTCCGCGTCTGATCCGAGCGCCTCGGGATCTTCCCGCAGGCCGGTCGCCGCGCCGCCCGAACGGGCGAATTCCGGTGACACCCGCTGACTCCACGCCCCGCCCATGACCTGCGTCTGAGGCGGGGCGTCGCGTTGTGTACACGTATGGGTCTTTGGCCACCGCGTAGTCGCGCGACTACTGTCTGCGGCGTTTCCCCCAACTCCGGGGGTCCGTCAGCGGAAGGGAGTGCGGCTTCCTGTGGGGTCCCATCGCCGCCTTGCACCGTCCGGCTTCGACCGGGGCGCCCGAGGCGCCACCCTGTGCGTACTGACCGTCGCGGCCGCGGCCCTCGGCGTCCTGCCGGCCGGCGCCGCACCGAAGGACGACAACCGCGCGGACGTGGACCGCCTGTACGAGGAGGCGGAGCACGCCACCGAGTCGTACAACAAGGCCGACGAGCGCGCCGATCTCCTGCACGACGAGGTGGACAGGGCGCAGGACCGGATCGCCAGGCAGCAGGAGCGCATCAACACCATGCGGGACGCGCTCGGTTCGCTCGCCGGGGCCCAGTACCGCTCCGGCGGCCTCGACCCCTCGCTGGCGCTGATGTTCGCCGACGACCCCGACGAGTATCTGGACAAGGCCGCCGCGCTCGACCGGATCACCGCCCGCCAGGCCGGGGAACTCAAGGAACTGCAGACAGCCATGCGTGACCTCGCCCAGGAACGTGCGGAGACGGCGAGCAAGCTCGACGAACTGGACAGGAGCCGCGAGGCCGTCGCCCGGCACAAACGCACCGTCGAGCGGAAGCTGTCCAAGGCGCGGCAGCTGCTCAACTCGATGCCGGACGCCGACCGCGCCGCCTACGACCGGACCTCCCGCTCCGGCAGGGCCCCCGACCTCACCGGTGCCGTCCCGTCCTCGGGCCGCGCCGCCACCGCCGTCGCCGCGGCCCGCTCCGCGGTCGGCCGCCCGTACATCTGGGGCGCCAACGGGCCCTCCGGCTTCGACTGTTCGGGCCTCACCCAGTGGTCGTACGCGCAGGCCGGTGTCGGTCTGCCGCGCACCTCGCAGGCCCAGGCGCACGCCGGGCGGCAGGTGCCGCTCTCCCAGGCGCAGCCCGGTGACATCGTCACCTACCGGGACGACGCCAGCCATGTCGGCATGTACGTGGGCAACGGCCAGGTGGTCCACGCGCCCTACCCGGGCGCCGCGGTGCGCTACGACCCGGTGGGCATGATGCCCGTCTCGGCCGTGACGCGCCCCTGACCCGTCGCACCCCGCGCCGTACGATCAGAATCGTGGCTGGTCGTGGACGTGCGCCGAAGAAGGTCGTGGGGCTGTTGCTGGCGGGCCTGACGGGTCTGGCCGGGCTGACGGGTCTGGTCGGCTGCGGCGGCTCCGCCGGGACCGACGCGGCGTCCGCCGAGGTCCGCCAGATGCTGGACCGGCGGGCGGCGGCGGTGCGCGACGGCAGCGAGAAGGCCTTCGTGGCGACGGCACCGCCCGGCTCGGTGGCCGCCGGCGAACGGGCCGGGGCGCGCACGGAGTTCAGGAACCTGCGGGCGGTCCCGCTGACCGACTGGTCGTACCGCGTGACCGGCTTCCACCGCTCGGGCGATCGCGCCACGGCCGACGCGGAGCTGCGCTACCGCATCGACGGCTACGACCGGGCGCCCGTCGTCACCCCGCGCACGCTGAGCCTCGTGCGCGCCGGGGGCCGCTGGTACGTGCGTGGCGACCGGCCCGCGGGCGACGCGAGCCGGCAACTGTGGGAGCAGGGGGCCGTGGTGGCCGTACGCGGCGAGCACAGCCTCGTCCTGGGGGTCGGGCAGTCCCGGGGCACGCTGCGCGGTTACGCGGGCCTGGCCGACCGCGCGGTGCCCGCCGTACGGGAGGCGTGGGGCGAGAAATGGCCGGGGCAGGTCGTCGTCCTCGTACCCGAGTCGCTGGAGGGCATGGCGGAGCTGCTGGGGGCGCCCGCGTCCGGGTACCGGGGGATCGCCGCGGTCACCACGGGCGAGGCGGGCGGGTCCGGTAAGGCGCCCGCCGACCGGATCATCGTCAACCCTGACGCGTACGGGGTGCTGGGGTCCTTCGGGCGGCAGGTCGTGCTCACGCACGAGACGACCCATGTCGCGACCCGCGCCTCGACCTCGGCGGCGACCCCGCTGTGGCTGTCGGAGGGGTACGCGGACTGGGTCGGCTATCTGGGCACCGGCCGCACCGCGCCACAGGTCGCGCCCGAGCTGACGCGCGCGGTGCTCGACGGACGTGTGCCCCACGCGCTGCCGAAGGACGGGGACTTCGGGTTCGGCGGGGACGCGGGGAAGCTGGCGCGGGCGTACGAGAGCGGGTGGCTGGCCTGCCGGATGATCGCCGAGCGGTGGGGCGAGGTGCGGCTGGGGGAGTTCTACCGGGCCGTGGGGGCGCACGGGAAGCGGGCGGGGGCGGTGGAGACGGGGCTGCGGGAGGTCCTGGACACCTCGCCGGAGGAATTCACGGCGCTGTGGCGGACGTATCTGCGGGAGCGGCTCGTGTGACGGGGGCTTGGCTCGGGTGACGTGGGCTCGCGCTGCGCGGGAGGGGCCGTCTCCCGGGCGTTCCGCCGTGCCTCGATGGCCGTGCGGTGCGCCCGGTGCGACTCTGGCCGGGTGACGGAGAACGGACGGCGGACCGATCGGCACCTGGAGCGGGCCATCCTGGAACTGCTGGAGCGCCGCGCCCCGACCGCGACGATCTGCCCCTCGGACACCGCGCGGGCGGTGTACACGGGCGACGACGACGGCTGGCGCGCGCTCATGGAACCCGCCCGCCGCGCGGCCGGGCGGCTCGTCGAGGCCGGCGAGGTGGAGATCACGCAGGGCGGCCGGGTCGTCGAACCGGCGAAGGCCCGCGGTCCGATCCGGATCCGCCGCGTCCGCTGAGCTGCCGTGGTGCGGCCGGTTCAGGAGGTGACGGCGGCCGTCACGGGCCCGGGGTCACGTCGTCGGGAGCGGCGCACGCGTGGTGCAGGGCGGTATGGGCGTGACGGCGCAGCCAGGTGTGCGCGGGGTCGTTGTCGTAGCGCTGGTGCCAGGCCAGCTGGACGGGGACCTCGGGCATGGGCAGCGGCAGCGGCCGGACGCACAGGCCCAGGCCCTCCAGCAGCGGGCGGCTGATCAGACGGGGCACCGCGGCGACCAGGTCGTGGTGGCGGACGAACTGCAGGGCCGTGGCGGCGGTCGGGGCGGCGGCCACGACCCGACGGCTCAGGCCCCGGGCCTCCAGTACGTCGTCGATGGGGTCGCGCAGCCGTCCCCGGCGGGAGACGGTGATGTGCTCGGCACGCACGTACTCCGCCAGGCCGAGCGGACCGTCGCCGCCGTCCGCGCCGCCGCACAGCGGGTGGGTGGGGCGCAGGGCCAGGACCAGCCGGTCGTGGCCCACGACCTCGTGACGGATCTCGGGCGAGGAGGGCTCGCTCGCGCCGGCTTCGAGGTCGATGTCCCCCCGCCGCGGGTCATGGGTGTCGGTACTGGCCTCCGCCAGGAAACGCAGCCGGACCCCGGGCGCCTCCGCGTGCAGGGAGCGGAGCAGGTGCGGGCCGGCCGCCGCGGCCAGGGCGTCGTGCCATTTCAGGATGAAGGTCCGCTCCAGGGCCGCCAGGTCGACCTCCGTGTCGGGGGACAGGACCGTACGGGCCTGCTGGACCAGCTCGTGCACGGTCGCGCGCAGGGCGAGGGCGCGGGGCGTGGGCGTCATCGTGCGGCCGGTGCGCACCAGGATCTCGTCGCCGGTGGCCCGGCGGATCCGGCCCAGGGTGCGGCTCATCGCGGGAGTGGAGACATGCAGGCGGGCGGCGGCGTCCGTCACGCTGCCCTCCTCCAGCAGGGCGTCGAGCGCGGTCAGCAGATTCAGATCCAGTTGCATAGGGGTAAATCTAGGTGCGATGAAGTTGTGTGTGTAGTGAATGCCGGGGGTCAGGAGGCCGGTGTCAGGGAGTCGCTGTCCGGAGGCCGGCCTCAGGAGGCCAGTGATTCCTCGTCGGCGGGCGTCGCCCGGCCGGGCGACGGGGCCGGGTCCGCGTACGACACGGTGTCCCGCCACAGGAGCACACCCGCGGTGACGGTCGCGGCCACCAGCAGGCCGTTGCGGATCAGGAGCAGTTCGATGCCGAGGTCGGTGCTCGCCACGACGTCCGCGAAGAAGATCGGGAACTCCAGGACGGTGAAGAGGCACGCCACCAGCACCATCACCGCCGGCCACCCCATCCGGCTGCCGCGGAAGACCAGGCACACGGCGGCCAGACCGACCAGCCACACCAGGTACTGCGGGCTGATGACCCTGCTCGTCGTGGTGAACAGCAGGACCGCCATGAACGCGGCGTCGGCGGCCGTGTGCACCAGGAACCGGGTCGCGCACAGCCGCCACAGCAGCAGCCAGCCGAAGGCGAGCCCGGTCAGCATCAGCGCCACCGTGCTCACCACGTCGACGTACGGGCCGAGGAATTCCACCGAGCCGTAGTTGAGCAGGACCTGGCCCTCCCAGCCGTGGTGCCGGGCGATGTGGAAGACCAGCGAGCCCAGCGACTCGACCTCGGTCCCGCGGTCGCGCTGGAAGGTCAGGAACGCGAACGCGCCCGGCATCGACACGGCGAACACCAGCGCGATCGCCGCCGCGGTGGCCGCCGCGGCGCCCCAGGCCTTGCGCCCGGTCGTACCCACGAGCAGCAGCACCGGCCACACCTTCAGCATCGCGCCGAGCGCGGCGAGGACACCCATCACCTTCGGGTGCCGCACGCCCGCGAGGAGCGCGGCCACGGCGACGGCGGTCACCATCACGTCGTAGCGCGAGTACACGGTCGGCCCGAGCAGGGGGACGCCGATCACCCACACCCAGACGCCACGCACCGACACCGGCGCCGGCCCGTCCGGGCGCAGGGCCGCGTACAGGAGCAGACCGAAGGCGATCAGGTCCGCGGCGAAGGCGAGGACGAAGAACGCCTGCGTATAGGCGAGGAAGGGCAGGAGAGCGGGGGAGAGGATCGCGAGCGCGGCGGCCGGCGGGTACTGCCAGGTGACGTCTTCGAGCGGGAAGGTGCCGGTGCGCAGGATCTCGTACCAGTTCTGGTAGGTCACCGAGACGTCGCTCGTGACGTCCGGACCGGGGAAGACGAACACCTTGAAGACGAAGAGGAGCAGCAGCAGTCTGGTCAGGCCCCAGGTCGCCAGCAGTGCGTACGGGAACCTCGGCCCCCTGGCTGCCGCCATGCCCACCTGCCCTTTGTTCCGTACGGATCCGCCGTGCCGCTCCGCTGCCGCCTCACTGTGCGGTCATGATCTCCCGCGCGGCTGTGCGAGAGCCGTGAAGCGCGGCCGGGCCGGGCCGTGAGGCACGGGTTCGGTACTGTCGACGGCGATGCGCGAGACGATGCACAAGACCCTGATCGTGACCAACGACTTTCCGCCGAGACCGGGCGGTATCCAGGCCTTCCTGCACAACATGGCGTTGCGCCTGGACCCCGAACGGCTCGTCGTCTACGCCTCCACGTGGAAGCGGGGCCGGGAAGGTGCCGAGGCCACAGCGGCCTTCGACGCCGAACAGCCCTTCGTCATCGTACGCGACCGAACAACCATGCTGCTGCCCACTCCGAGGGTGTCCCGGCAGGCCGTCGGGCTGCTGCGGGAACACGGCTGCACTTCGGTGTGGTTCGGTGCGGCGGCGCCCCTCGGACTGCTCGCGCCCGCGCTGCGCAAGGCGGGCGCGGAACGGCTCGTGGCCACCACGCACGGGCACGAGGCGGGGTGGGCGCAGCTGCCCGCGGCACGTCAACTCCTCGGCAGGATCGGGGAGTCGACGGACACGATCACGTATCTCGGGGAGTACACCCGGTCGCGGATCGCCACCGCGCTGACGCCCGAGGCGGCGGCGCGGATGGTGCAACTTCCGCCCGGGGTCGACGAGAAGACGTTCCACCCCGGGTCGGGCGGGGACGCCGTCCGGGCGCGCCTCGGCCTCACCGACCGGCCGGTGGTCGTGTGCGTCTCGCGGCTCGTCCCGCGCAAGGGGCAGGACACGCTGATCCTCGCGATGCCGCGCATCCTGGCGAGTGAGCCGGAGGCCGTGCTGCTGATCGTGGGGGGCGGGCCGTACGAGAAGGATCTGCGGCGGCTCGCGTACGAGACCGGTGTCGACGACTCCGTGCGCTTCACCGGGGCGGTGCCCTGGTCCGAACTCCCCGCCCACTACGGGGCGGGTGACGTCTTCGCCATGCCGTGCCGTACGCGGCGCGGGGGGCTGGATGTGGAAGGGCTCGGCATCGTCTACCTGGAGGCTTCCGCGACGGGCCTTCCCGTGGTCGCGGGCGACTCCGGGGGTGCGCCGGACGCGGTGCTCGACGGGGAGACGGGGTGGGTGGTCCGGGGCGGCTCCCCGGAGGACGCGGCGGACCGGATCGTCACGCTCCTCGGCGATCCGGAGCTGCGGCGCCGGATGGGGGAGCGGGGGCGGGAGTGGGTCGAGTCCCACTGGCGCTGGGACCTCCTGGCGGAGGGGCTGAGGGGGTTGCTCTAGCGCGACCTGCCGCGTGCCGGTCACCTGCGGGCCGGTGGTGGGCGCGCCCCAACGATTGCGCAGTTCCCCGCGCCCCTGAAAGTGCGCCCCGGTGGTGGGCGCGCCCAAATGATTGCGCAGTTCCCCGCGCCCCTGAAAACGCGCGCCGCGACGGGTGCGGGCGGGTGGTGGGCGCGCCCAAATGATTGCGCAGTTCCCCGCGCCCCTGAAAAGCCGCGCCGCGACGGGTGCGGGCCGGTGGGGGTCACCCGCGCAGTTCCCCGCGCCCCTGCTGAAACGCGCCCTGCGGGCGTTCCAGCAGGGCCACCGACCCGCACCCTCAGGGGCGCGGGGAACTGCGCAATCGTTTAGGCCCGCCCCCACCGGCCCGCACCTTCAGGGGCGCGGGGAACGGCGCAATTCTTTTGGTGCGGGGCTCAGGGCTGGTAGATCGCTTCGATTTCCGTGGCGTAATCCTTCGCCACCACATTCCGCTTCAGCTTCAGCGACGGAGTCAGATGCCCCGAATCCTCCGTGAACTGGTGCGACAGCACACGGAACTTCCGGACCGACTCCGCCTTGGACACCGCCGCGTTCCCGTCGTCCACCGCACTCTGGAGCGCCGCGAGCAGTTCGGGGTCGAGCGCCAGGGACGCCGCGGTCGAGCCGGCAGGCTTCCCGTGGTCCTCGGCCCACCGCCCCAGGAACTCCTCGTCGATGGTGACCAGCGCGCCCACGAACGGCCGTCCGTCGCCGACGACCATGCATTCGGCGACCAGCGCGTGCGCCCGGATCCGGTCCTCGATCACGGCGGGGGCGACGTTCTTGCCGCCCGCCGTGACGATGATCTCCTTCTTGCGGCAGGTGATCCGGAGGTATCCGTCCTCGTCGAGCGTGCCGATGTCACCGGTGTGGAACCAGCCGTCGGCCAGCGCCTCCTCGGTCGCGCCCTCGTTGTTCCAGTACCCCTTGAACAGGTGCTCGCCGTGCAGCAGCACCTCGCCGTCGTCGGCGATGCGGATCACCGAGCCGGGCAGCGGCTGTCCGACCGTGCCGATCTTCTGCCGGTCCCACGGGTTGAACGCGGTGGCGGCGCAGGACTCGGTCAGCCCGTACCCCTCCAGGACCGTGAAGCCGATGCCGCGGAAGAAGTGGCCCAGGCGCTCGCCGAGCGGCGCGCCGCCCGAGATCGCGTACTCGCCCTTGCCGCCGAGGACCGCGCGCAGCTTGCTGTAGACGAGTTTGTCGAACGTCTTGTGTTTGATCCGCAGGCCGATGGAGGGTCCCGCCGGGGTGTCCAGCGCGCGGCTGTACGCGATCGCGGTGTCCGCCGCCTTGTCGAAGATCTTGCCCTTGCCGTCCGCCTGCGCCTTGGCCCGCGCCGAGTTGTAGACCTTCTCGAAGACGCGCGGCACACCGAGGATCAGCGTCGGCCGGAACGAGGCCAGTTCGTCGGTGAGGTTCTTGATGTCGGGGACCATGCCGAGTTTGATCGGCGCCATCATCGGCGCGACCTGCACGAGCCGTCCGAAGACGTGCGCGAGCGGCAGGAAGAGGAGCACCGAGCACTCACCGGTACGGAACAGCGGGCGCAGCCGCTCGACGATGTTGCCGCACTCGGCGAAGAAGCTGCGGTGGGTCAGCACACAGCCCTTGGGGCGCCCGGTCGTGCCGCTGGTGTAGACGATCGTCGCCGGGTCGTCGGCCTTGGCGAGCGAGCTGCGCTCCTCGACGGCGGCGTCCGAGACGTCCTTGCCGGCGCGGTCGAGCTCGTCGATCCCGCCGCCCTCGATCTGCCAGACGTGCTTGAGGTGCGGCAGCCGGTCGCGCACGGACTCGACGGCGGCGGCGTGCGCGTCCAGCTCGACGACGATCGCGATCGCTCCGGAGTCGCCGAGGATCCACTGCACCTGTTCCGGGGAGCTGGTCTCGTACACCGGTACGGTGACGGCGCCCGCGCTCCAGATGGCGAAGTCGAGGAGCGTCCACTCGTACCGTGTGCGGGACATCAGGGCGACGCGGTCGCCGTGCTGGACGCCCGAGGCGATCAGGCCCTTCGCGGCGGCCTGCACCTCGGCGAGGAAGGCGGTGGCCGTGACATCCGTCCAGGTACCGCCGACCTTGCGGGCGATGACCGCGACATCGGGATGCTGCGCGGCGTTTCTGCGGACGATGTCGGTCAGATTGCCGTCCGCAGGGACCTCGTACAAAGCCGGAAGGCTGAACTCGCGCAAGACTGCTGCTCCTCATAGGGCGCCGACGCCACGACTTCGTGTGATGCGACGGAGCGGTCCAAGGCTCGGGCAGGTGCTCCGGGAGTCGGTTGTTGAAACCCTGAGCACGACTGGACTGCCCGGACGTTACCCGCCGGTAGTGCCTCTTCGACAGGGGGGCCGGTGAGATGTTCCCCGCGTCACACGTGTTGGCGTTCCTTGGCGCAGAGTAGTCCAACCCGTTACTGACTGGGTAGTAACCGCAGGTCCGCCCGCGTCTACACACCTTTGCTCCACAGGCCTACCCTTGATCGCCATGGCAGGTACACAAGGCGGCGGCGACAGCGGCGGCGAGCGAGAGACCCCGGGGGCGTCCCCGAGAACCCGGATCCACGTCGTGAGCGACGTGCACGGCAATGTCCGTGACCTGGTCAGGGCCGGTGAGGGCGCGGACGCCCTGATCTGTCTGGGCGACCTCGTCCTCTTCATCGACTACGCCGACCACTCCCGCGGCATCTTCCCGGACCTCTTCGGCACCGAGAACACGGACCGGATCGTCGAGCTGCGCACCGCCCGCAGGTACGAGGACGCGCGGGCCCTCGGTGCCCGGCTGTGGGCGGGCGTCGACCGCGGCCCCGCCATCGAGAAGGCCGTACGGAAGCAGTACGCCGAACTCTTCGCGGCGTTCCCCACTCCGACGTACGCCACCTACGGCAACGTCGACATCCCGTCCCTCTGGTCGGAGTACGCAGGACCCGGCACCACCGTGCTCGACGGACAGCGCGTCGAGATCGCCGGCCGGGTCTTCGGCTTCGTCGGCGGCGGACTGCGTACCCCCATGCGGACCCCGTACGAGATCAGCGACGAGGAGTACGCGGCGAAGATCGAGGCCGTCGGGGAGGTCGACGTGCTCTGCACGCACATCCCGCCCGAGGTGCCCGAGCTCGTCTACGACACGGTGGCGCGGCGCTTCGAGCGGGGCAGCCGGGCGCTGCTGGCCGCGATCCGGCGCACCAGGCCGCGGTACTCGCTCTTCGGGCACGTGCACCAGCCGCTCGCCCGGCGGATGCGCATCGGCGCCACGGAGTGCGTGAACGTGGGTCACTTCGCCGGGACGGGGAAGCCGTGGGCGCTGGAGTGGTGAGGGGCGCCGGGGCTACCGGCGGTCGCAGGGCCGGGGGCGGCGGGGCCTCCACAGCGCGGTAGCGTTCACGCTGCGCACACAGGTAGAAAGCGTTCGTACCCGCAGAACCCTCGTGCCCGCAGAATCCCCCTGTCCGGACCGCATCTGGAGGAGCCACAGCGATGGCGGAAAACACCAGTTCGAGTATCACGATCGAGGCGGCACCGGCCGATGTCATGGCGGTCATCGCCGACTTCGCCCGCTACCCCGACTGGACGGGCGAGGTGAAGGAGGCGCAGGTGCTCGCGACGGACGAGAAGGGTCGCGCGGAGCAGGTGCGCCTCGTCATGGACGCGGGTGCCATCAAGGACGACCAGACCCTGGGCTACACCTGGACCGGCGACCACGAGGTCTCCTGGACCCTGGTCAAGTCCCAGATGCTCCGCTCGCTCGACGGCTCGTACATCCTCAAGCCGGCCGGTCTGAGCGCCACCGAGGTCACCTACCGGCTCACCGTCGACGTCAAGATCCCGATGCTCGGCATGATCAAGCGCAAGGCGGAGAAGGTCATCATCGACCGCGCGCTGGCGGGCCTGAAGAAGCGCGTGGAGTCCGGCGACGCAGGCAAGGAAGCCGCCGAGGAGGCCGCTAAGGAAGCGGAGTCGGGGGACGCCGGCAAGAAGGCGGGACCGGGCGACAAGTAGCGGCCCGTCGCAGGCGCCGCCGCACCACGTACCGTTCACCTCCATGCGCACCATCCTGATCACCGGCCCCGGCGGTTCCGGCCGCACCACCGTCGCCGCGGCCACCGCTCGGGAGGCCGCCCGCCGGGGCACCCGCACCCTGGTGCTCTCCGCGGACCGCACCGACACCCTCGGTGCCGCCCTCGGCGCCTCCACCGGTTCCACGCCCGCCGAGACCGCACCCGGGCTCACCGCCTGGCGGCCGGACGCGGGCGAACGGTTCCGGGCGGACCTCCTGGCCCTCCAGGAACAGGCCTCCACCGCCCTCGACCTGCTGGGCTCGGCCCGCCTGGACGCCGAGGAACTCACCCCGCTGCCCGGCGCCGAGGAACTCACCCTGCTCCGCGCCCTGCGCGACGCGGCCGCCGCGGACACCTTCGACCTGCTGGTCGTCGACCTCCCGCCGACCCCCCAGGCCCTCGCCCTGCTGGCCCTCCCGGAACAACTGCGCCGCTACCTGCGCCGCCTGCTGCCCGCGGAACGCCAGGCGGCCCGCGCCCTGCGCCCCGTCCTCGGCCGCCTGGCCGGCGTCCCCATGCCGACGGACCGGCTGTACGAGGCGGCGGCCCGCTGGGACGTCGAACTGGCCGCGGTCCAGCTGGCCGTCGAGGACCCGGCCACGACGGTACGGCTGGTCGCCGAGCCGGGACCCGCGGGCGCCGACGCCGTACGGTCGGCCGTCACCGGGCTCGCCCTGCGCGGGCTGCGCACCGACGCCCTGATCGGCAACCGCGTCCTGCCCGACGCGTCCCCCGACACCTGGCTCGCCGCCCTCGCCGCCCAGCAGCGCAAGTCCCTCGACGGATGGCGTGACGAATGGGGCTCCGCCGGGACCTGCGCGGTGCACGAGGTGCCCCACCTCGGCCGCGACCCGCGCGGCGCCGAGGACCTGGCCCTGCTTCCCGTGCCCGTCCCCGAAACCGGTCCGGGCGCCGCCGCCGCTGCCGGACCGCCCGCCTGGCCCGTCGTCGACCGGCTCGCCGACGACGGCGTGCTCGTCTGGCACATCCCGCTGCCCGGCGCGATACGCGAGGAACTGGACCTCGTACGCCGTGGCGACGAACTCGTCGTCACCGTCGGGCAGTTCCGCCGGATCGTCGCGCTGCCGTCCGCCCTGCGCCGCTGCGCGGTCGACGGCGCCTCCCTGCGCGAGGGCGAACTGCGTGTCCGGTTCGCGCCCGACCCGGATCTGTGGCCACGGACACGGTGAACGGCCTACCCCGTTCGGGTAACGTCGAGAGACACAGAGCCGATGCTTGGAGTCCGCCATGAGCGATGAGCGCCCCACGTCCGACGCGGGGGAGGACGCGCTCGACCCGGTGCAGGACGGCACGGTGCGCGGCGAGGAGCGCGACGACCCGCGCGACGAGGTCCGGGCGACCGACGACGACGCCTGGGCGAAGGCGTGTGCCGAGGACCTCGCCGCCGAGAAGGCCCGCCGCCGCACCCAGTACGGCCAGCCGCCCGGCTCGGCCGCCGAGGAACTGCGCAAACTCGTCGACGCCGTCGCCGACAAGCTGTCCGGACTGCAGTCGCCCCTGCTCGGCGCGGTCGCCGGCGGCGCCGCCCAGCAAATGGTGAACCAGGTCGTGCAGCAGGCCAAGGCCGCCGTCGAGCCCGTCATCGAGCGCAACCCCGACGTCTTCGACCACCTCGCGAGCGCCGGCTCCGAGCTGCTCGCCGCGTACCGCTCCGCCGTCGAGGCGCAGGAACGGCGCTGGACCGCCCGTGACACCGCCGCGCGCCCCCGGGACGAGGGCACCGGCAAGGGCACCGGTAGCGGTGAACACATCGACCTCGACTGAAGTCGCTCGGGTACGGTTGGCCATAGCGGGGCTCGACCGAAACTGAGGGATTCATGGGACTCACCATCGGCGTCGACATCGGCGGCACGAAGATCGCGGCCGGGGTGGTCGACGAGGAAGGCAACATCCTCTCGACCTTCAAGGTGCCGACCCCCACGACGCCGCAGGCGATCGTGGACGCGATCGCCGCGGCCGTCGAAGGTGCCAGGGCCGGGCACGAGATCGTCGGCGTCGGCATCGGCGCCGCCGGATACGTCAACCGGCAGCGCTCGACGGTCTATTTCGCGCCGAACATCGACTGGCGGCAGGAGCCCCTCAAGGAAGCGGTGGAGGCCCGGGTGGGCCTGCCGGTCGTGGTCGAGAACGACGCGAACGCGGCGGCCTGGGGCGAGTACAAGTTCGGTGCGGGCAAGGGGCACCGCAACGTCATCTGCATCACGCTCGGCACCGGCCTGGGCGGCGGCATCATCATCGGCAACAAGCTGCGCCGCGGGCACTTCGGGGTGGCCGCGGAGTTCGGGCACATCCGCATGGTCCCGGACGGGCTGCTGTGCGGCTGCGGTTCGCAGGGCTGCTGGGAGCAGTACGCGTCCGGGCGCGCGCTCGTCCGGTACGCGAAGCAGCGGGCCAACGCGACGCCGGAGAACGCGGACATCCTGCTGTCGCTGGGGGACGGCTCGCCCGACGGCATCGAGGGCAAGCACATCTCGATGGCGGCGCGGCAGGGCGACCCGGTGGCGGTGGACTCCTACCGCGAGCTGGCCCGCTGGGCGGGTGCGGGTCTTGCCGACCTGGCCTCGCTCTTCGACCCCTCCGCGTTCATCGTCGGCGGGGGGCTCTCCGACGAGGGCGAACTGGTCCTCGACCCGATCCGTAAGTCGTACAAGCGGTGGCTGGTGGGTGGGAACTGGCGTCCCGTCGCCGATGTGATCGCCGCGCAGCTGGGGAACGAGGCGGGGCTGGTGGGCGCGGCGGATCTGGCGCGCGAGCCCGACCCGATCATGTAGCGGATCGCTACGCGGGGTGCGGGGACGTGCGTCGTCTGCGGCCGAGTGGGGGTCGCCCGCGCAGTTCCCCGCGCCCCTGAAAGGCGGGGCTGCGCCCCTGCCTTTCATCTTTTAGGGGCGCGGGGAACTGCGCGACCAGCCCCCACCGGCCCGCGGGATATCTTGATCCGTATGTCGACGATTCCGGCAGGAAACCCGTTGCCCGGTCCCCGGACGGAGTCCGACGGTTCGGTCGTCGTCCGGGTCCTCAGCTACAACATCCGGTCCATGCGGGACGACACCACCGCACTCGCCCGCGTGATCGCCGCCTGCGAACCGGACCTGGTCCTCCTCCAGGAAGCCCCCCGCTTCTTCCGCTGGCGCAAGAAACTGGCCCGCCTGGCGGCGGCCTCCGGCCAGGTCGTCCTCTCCGGCGGAGCCACCGCGTCAGGCCCCGCCCTCCTCTGCTCCCTGCGCGCCACGGTCGAACGCACCGAGGACGTACTCCTCCCCCTCACCCCCGGCCTGCACCGGCGCGGCTTCGCGACCGCCGTCGTACGGTTCGGCGGGGCGGACGGCCCCCGCGTCGGCGTACTGAGCTGCCATCTCTCCCTCCAGAAGGACGAGCGGCAGGAGCAGGGCGCCCTGCTCCTGGACAGCCTCGCCGCCCTGGACACCCCGCACGCCATCGCGGGCGGCGACCTCAACGAGCGCCCGAACGGCCGGACGTTCAAGCGCCTCGCGGCAGCGCTCCAGGACGGCTGGGCGGTGGCCCCCTGGGGAGGCGAACACACCTCCACGCCCGGCGACCCCCACCAGCGCATCGACGCGCTCCTCGCCACGGCGGGCGTACAGATCCTGGGCTGCGGCGTACCCCTGGACCAGCCCGGAGTGACCGAGGCGGACCTGAGGGCCGCCACCGACCATCTCCCGGTCCTGGCAGCCCTCAGAATCCCCACCGCTCAATAACGCCGGGCATCGGAAACGCCGGGCGTCAGACGACCGCGCCGCGCCCCGGATCGTCCTCATCTTCCTCGTCGCCCCGCATCCGCCCCACCAGCGTGGCGAACCCGCCGAGGAAGCCGCCGATGCCGAGCGTGGCGAGATACCACGTCATCTCCCAGCCGAGCAGCACCGCGAGAAGCAGCAGCACCGGGCCGCCGATCACGCCCAGCCAGGCGAACTTGGCCGTGGCGTCCGCGGCGGGCAGCGGGGGCGGCTCGGGCGGCACGAAGTGGCCCTCGTCGTCCTCGTCGAAGTCCTCCTCTGCCGGTTCGGGCATCGAGAAGTCGCGGGGACCGGCGACACCGGGCGCGAACGCCACGGAACTGCCGAGCGGCTTCCCCGCGCTGGGCTCGTCCTTCGGCCCGGCCTTCGCGTCGGTCTCCGGGTCGGCCTCCGGACCCGTGGTGTCCGTACCGCCCTGCTTGCTCTTGGCGCCCTTGGGCGTCGCGGAGCTCTTGCCGCCGGAGTCGCCCGCGCCACCGGCGTCGTTCGTCTCGGGCTCCAGGAGCGCCAGGTCCTCCACCGACTTGAAAGGCTTCGCGCCGGGCGGGTCCGGCGGTTCGTCGCCGTATCCGGCCACGATGGCCTCCCAGGCCGCGGTCTCGTCGAACGACGGGCCCTGCTCCCCGCCGGGCGCCGCGTCCTTCTCGTCGGGCTCGCGGTCCGCGTCGTGCTCAGCCACCAGTGGCCGTCCCTTCCTGCTGACTCGCCTGACCCGTGCCGGCCTCCTTGCCGGCACCGGGTGCGAGCCGGGAGACGAAGGCGAAGCTCTCCTCGAAGATCCGGTCCGCGTCGTGGTCCAACGTCGCGACGTGGTAGCTCTGTTCCAGAAGTATCTCCGTGACATCCACGGACGACACCCGGCTGAGGATGCGGGCCGAGTCGGCGGGCGGCACGACATGGTCCTGCGGGCTGTGCAGGAGCAGCATCGGCTGGGTCACCTGCGGCAGTTCGCCGTCGACCAGCCGGTAGAAGTTACGCATCGAGTGGGCCGCGTGCAGGGGCACCTTGTCGTACCCGATCTCGATCCCGCCGTCCTTGGCGATGTCGCTGGTGATGCCGTCCACCGTCCTGACGAAGTGACGGATCACCGGCAGTGCGTACGCCGCGAGGCCGTGCACCTTGTTCGCCGGGTTGACGACCACTGTGCCGCTGATCTCGTCGCCGTGCTTGGCGGCGAGCCGCAGGGTGAGCGCGCCGCCCATGGAGAGGCCGAAGACGAAGACCTGGGAGCAGCGCTCGCGCAGGGCGCGCAGCTCGCGGTCCACCTCCGCGTACCAGTCCTGCCAGCCCGTGAGCTGCATGTCCTCCCAGCGGGTGCCGTGTCCGGGCAGCAGCGGCAGCGAGACGGTGAGACCGCGCTCGGCGAGATACTCCGCCCAGGGGCGCAGCGACTGCGGGGAACCGGTGAAGCCGTGGCAGAGGAGGACCCCGACCTCTCCCCCCTCGTGGTGGAACGGCTCAGCTCCGGGAAGGACCGGCACCTTCGGTCTCCTGTTCGTTCAAGGGCGACGCGACGATCACCCCGAAGCTTCGAGGCGTACTTCACCGTACGCGACGGCACTGACACCGACCAGGGCCGTCGGGCCCATTGACGGTGCTCCGGGTTAAGGTCTGATCGACAGACACAGGAGGCACTCGGGTGATCTACGGCGCAATGAAGGTTTCCATCGGAGGGCCCCTGAAGCTCGCCTTCAGACCCTGGGTGGAAGGCCTCAGCAACATTCCCGCCGAGGGCCCGGCCATCCTGGCGAGCAACCACCTGTCGTTCTCGGACTCGTTCTTCCTCCCCGCGGTCCTCGACCGCAAGGTCACCTTCATCGCGAAGGCGGAATACTTCACCACCCCCGGCGTCAAGGGCAGGATGACCGCCGCCTTCTTCAAGGGCGTCGGGCAGCTGCCGGTGGACCGGTCCGGCGGACGCGGCGCGGGCGAGGCCGCGGTCAAGAGCGGGATCGACGTCGTCGAGCGCGGCGAGCTCTTCGGTATCTACCCGGAGGGCACCCGGTCGCCCGACGGCCGCCTCTACCGGGGCAAGCCCGGTGGACTCGCGCGCGTGGCGCTGGCCACCGGGGCGCCCGTCATCCCGGTCGCCATGATCGACACGGAGAAGATCCAGCCGCCCGGCAAGGTGATGCCCAAGCTGATGCGCCCGGGCATCCGCATCGGCGAACCGCTGGACTTCAGCCGCTACAGCGGCATGGAGCACGACCGTTTCGTGCTGCGCGCGGTGACCGACGAGGTCATGTACGAAATCATGAAGCTCTCCGGACAGGAGTACGTCGACATCTACGCGACGGCCGCCAAGCGGCAGATCGCGGAGGCGGCGAAGGCGCAGAAGCAGGCGCAGAAGGAAGTCCAGAGGGAAGCGCAGAAGGAAGCCGACCGGGCACGCCAGGCGGCGGACCAGGAGCAGACCGGCCAGGAGCGGGCCGACAAGGAGCAGGCCGGCTCGTAGACCTGGACGCGGCCACGGGGGATGGGGTACTGGGGGACATGGCCAAGCGCGAGAGAGTCATGAGGATGTCGGTCGAGCAGCCGCTGTGGCGCGCGCTCACGGGGTACCGCGTCCTGACGCTGTTCTACGCGATCGGCCTCTTCGTGGCGAAGAACGACGAGTTCGTCCGCCCCGAAGTGGCCATCGGCTACTACGTACTGCTCTTCGCCTGGACCTTCGCCACCCTGCCCAAGGTGGCGAACGCACAGAGCTGCACCAAGCCCTTCCTCGCGGCCGATCTGACCGTCGCCCTCACCGGCATCCTGCTCACCCCGGTCGCGGACGCCCACGAGCGGATCGTGGCGGGCGGCCCGACCCTCCCGTCGATATGGACCGCGGGCGCGGTGCTGGCGTTCGCGATCAAGGGCGGCTGGCGCTGGGCGGCCTTCGCCTCGGCGCTCGTCGGCGTCGCCAACGTCCTGCAGCGCGGCGCGCTCAGCGAGGACACCCTCCACAACGTGCTGCTGGTCTGGGTCGCCTCCATCGCCATCGGATACGTCGTCGAGGTCGCCCGCGCCTCCGAGCGAACCCTCGCCCGCGCCCTGGAGATCGAGGCGGCGACCCGCGAACGCGAGCGGCTCGCCCGTGACATCCACGACGGCGTCCTCCAGGTGCTCGCCATGGTCCAGCGGCGCGGCTCCGCGATCGGCGGGGAGGCCGCCGACCTGGGCCGCCTCGCCGGCGAGCAGGAGGTCGCGCTGCGCACCCTGGTCTCCGGCGGACTCGTACCCGTCTCGCGGCTCTCGGAGGACGAGGCCGAGGGTGCCGTCGTCCGCACGGTGGACGAGCCGGACCCGCAGGACGACCTGGCCCCCCGCGATCTGCGCCCGCTGCTCGCCCCGTACGCCACCGCGAAGGTGACGTTCTCCGAGCCGGGCACCCCGGTGCCGCTCCCGGCCGGTGCCGCGAGGGAACTGGCCGCGGCGGTCGGCGCGGCCCTCGACAACGTCCACCGCCACGCGGGCGAGGACGCCCGGGCCTGGATCCTGGTCGAGGACGAGCCGGACGAGGTGATCGTGACCGTACGGGACGACGGCCCCGGCATCCCCGAGGGACGGCTCGCCCAGGCCGAGGGGGAGGGGCGCCTCGGGGTGGCCCTGTCGATCCGCGGACGGCTGCGCGAGATCGGCGGCACCGCCGAGCTGATCTCGGTGCCGGGCCAGGGCACGGAAGTGGAACTGAAGGTACCGAAGCAGGCACCGAAGGCCTCGAAGGGGCTCAAGGGCACACGGGGGAAGGCGGAAAAGGCATGAGCGAGGGACAAGGACAGTCGCCGGGGCAGGGAACGGGGCAGGCCCCGATCAGGGTCATGGTGGTCGACGACCACCCCATGTGGCGCGACGCGGTCGCCCGGGACCTCGCCGAGTCCGGGTTCGACGTGGTCGCGACCGCGGGCGACGGCGAACAGGCGGTGCGCCGGGCCCAGGCCGTCGGGCCCGACGTCCTCGTGCTGGACCTGAACCTGCCCGCCAAGCCCGGTGTGCAGGTCTGCAAGGAACTCGTCGGCCTCAACCCCGCCCTGCGCGTCCTGGTCCTCTCCGCGAGCGGCGAGCACGCCGACGTCCTGGAGGCGGTCAAGTCCGGCGCCACCGGCTATCTGCTCAAGTCGGCCTCCACGGAGGAGCTGATCGACGCGGTGCGCCGCACGGCCGTCGGTGACCCCGTCTTCACCCCGGGCCTCGCCGGCCTGGTCCTCGGCGAGTACCGCAGACTCGCCTCCGACCCCGGTCCCGCCACCGGCGGCGACGAGCCGAGGGCCCCGCAGCTCACCGAGCGGGAGACCGAGGTGCTCCGGCTGGTGGCCAAGGGCCTGAGCTACAAGCAGATCGCCGAGCGCCTCGTGATCTCCCACCGCACGGTGCAGAACCACGTCCAGAACACCCTGGGCAAGCTCCAGTTGCACAATCGCGTGGAGTTGGTGCGCTATGCCATAGAGCGGGGCCTCGACGACGTGTAAACCCGCCGATATACACCAACGAGTGATGACGGGTGATCAACTCCCGCACATTGCATCGGAATTGACCTTCCGCCCTCTCCTGGAGTGACCTGGATCACTATTAGCGTGAGTTCCGTCAGCCAACCATGGCGAAGGGACTTTCCATGCGGGTCGGAGTACTGACCGGTGGCGGCGACTGCCCCGGGCTCAACGCCGTCATCCGGGGCATCGTCCGCAAGGGCGTGCAGGAGTACGGCTATGACTTCACCGGCTTCCGGGACGGCTGGAGGGGTCCGCTGGAAGGCGACTTCGTCCGGCTCGACATTCCCGCCGTGCGGGGCATCCTGCCTCGCGGCGGCACCATCCTCGGCTCCTCGCGCACCAACCCCCTCAAGGCCGAGAACGGCATCCGCCGGATCAAGGAGAACCTCGCCAAGTGCGAGGTCGACGCCCTGATCGCGATCGGCGGCGAGGACACCCTCGGGGTCGCCGCGCGCCTCACCGACGAGTACGGGGTGCCCGTCGTCGGCGTACCGAAGACCATCGACAACGACCTGTCCGCCACCGACTACACCTTCGGTTTCGACACCGCCGTCGGGATCGCGACCGAGGCGATCGACCGGCTGCACACCACCGCCGAATCGCACATGCGCGTACTGGTGTGCGAGGTCATGGGGCGGCACGCGGGCTGGATCGCGCTCCACTCGGGTCTCGCGGGCGGCGCGAACGTCATCCTCATCCCGGAACAGCGCTTCGACGTCGACCAGGTCTGTGCCTGGGTGACCTCGCGCTTCAAGGCCTCGTACGCGCCGATCGTGGTCGTCGCGGAGGGGGCCATGCCCAAGGACGGCGACATGGTCCTCAAGGACGGGTCGCTGGACTCCTTCGGACATGTGCGGCTGTCGGGCGTGGGGGAGTGGCTGTCCAAGGAGATCGAGCGGCGTACGGGGAAGGAGGCGCGGACGACCGTCCTCGGTCACGTCCAGCGTGGTGGCACGCCGAGTGCGTTCGACCGGTGGCTGGCGACGCGGTTCGGTCTTCACGCGATCGAGGCCGTGCGGGACGGGGACTTCGGCAAGATGGTCGCGCTCCAGGGGACGGATATCGTGCGCGTGCCCATCGCGGAGGCCACGGCCCGCCTGAAGACGGTGGATCCGCGACTGTACGAGGAGGTCGGAGTCTTCTTCGGCTGACTTCCCTCGCCCCCGCCGCCCCTACCCGTCCCGTCACTGTGTCCTCAAACGCCGGACGGGCTGAAAGATGTCTGCCGGTCCGGGGACATCTCAGCCCGTCCGGCGTTTGAGGACCGGGGGTTCGGGGGCTGGCCCCCGAGTCAGTGACGGGACGGGTAGGGGCGGCGGGGGCGAGAACATCCCACGGTTCGTATATTCGGCGGGGTACGCCGACAAACACCCGCCAACCCCCGGAGGGCCCCGTGGAGATCCTCGCCTTCGGCGTCCAGGCCGACGAGAAGCCCCTCCTCGAAGAGGCCTTCCGGGCGGAGGGCCACCACGGCGTCCGCTGCCTGGACGTCTTCCTCAACGAGGACACCGCCCCCATCGCCGCCGGCTACGAGACCGTCTCCACCAGCGTCAACTGCGAACTGGGCAGCCCCGTCCTGCAGACCCTCACGACCGGCGGCACCCAGCTGGTCGCCCAGCGCTCCACCGGCTTCAACAACATCGACCTCCAGGTCGCCGAACGCCTCGGCATGACGGTCGCCCGGGTCTCGTACTACTCGCCGCACTCCGTCGCGGAGTTCGCCTGGACCCTCGCGATGGCCGTCAACCGCCGCATCGTCCGCGCCTCCAACCGCACGCGCGACTTCGACTTCCGGCTCGACGGGCTGATGGGCCGCGACATGCACGGGCGCACCGCGGGCATCCTCGGCACCGGCAAGATCGGCGAGGCGTTCACCCGTATCGCCCATGGCTTCGGGATGAATCTCCTCGGCTGGGACGCCGCCGAGAATCCCGCCTGCGTGGAGCTGGGCATGGAGTACGTCCCCAAGGAGCGGCTTCTCGCCGAGTCCGACCTCGTCAGCCTGCACGTACCGCTGCTGCCGGAGACCGAGCATCTGATCGACGCCGCCGCCCTGCGCACGATGAAGGACGACGCGGTCCTGGTGAACTCCAGCCGCGGCGGCCTCATCGACAGCCGGGCCCTGGTCGCCGAACTGCGTGCCGGCCGTTTCACCGGCGTCGGCCTCGACGTGTACGAGGCCGAGGCCGGGCTGTTCTTTCTCGACAAGTCACTCGAAGTGGTGGACGACGACACCCTGGCCCGCCTGGTCACGTTCCCGAACGTCGTCGTCACCTCCCACCAGGCGTACTACACGGTGGACGCGGTCGGCCAGATCATCGAGACCACCGTGCGCAACGTCCTCGACTACCTGGCGGGCCGCCGCTCCGAGAACGTGCTGGTGCCCGCCCCGGCGCGCACCTGAACCAGCAGCTCCCGTACGACGTCCGTGCCGCGCAGGGTCAGCACCGACTCGGGGTGGAACTGCACCCCGGCGAAGCCCGGCCCGCGCAGCGCGTGCACCTCCTGGCCCCGGCTTCTGGCGACCTCCACGCCGTGCGCCGCCAGCTCCAGCGCGGCCTCGTCGTCGCAGCGCGCCACGAAGCTGTTGTAGAAACCGACGGTCTCGGTCCGCCCGAACAGGTCGATGTCCGTCTGGGCGCCCTGGTACGGGATCTCCTTGCGCACGGTCTCCAGGCCCAGCTCCGCCGCGATCAGCTCATGGCCCAGGCACACACCCAGCACCCCGTACCGGTGCCCGCGCAGCACCTCCGCGGTGAGGCCGCGCAGGAAGGCCATCTTCGGGTCCGCCAGGTCGGACGGATCGCCGGGGCCGGGGCCCAGCACCAGCGGGCCCTCATGGGCGAGGACGGTCTCCCGCAGGCCCTCCTCGTCGTACCGCCGCACGGTCACCGTCAGACCGGACGAGCGCAGCAGATGCGCGAGCATCGCCGTGAAGGTGTCCTCCCCGTCCACGACGAGCGCACGGCCCGGCAGTTCGGCGGACGGCTCCTGCATCCGCAGCCAGAACGGTGCCAGCGAGGCCCGCCGGCCGTCGAGCGCGGCCCGCACCCGCGGATCGTCCGCGAGGTGCGCCCGCGCCTCTTCCCCGCCCGGCCGCCCGGGGCGTACGCCGAGAGCGGCCAGCACGCCCGCCGCCTTGGCATGCGTCTCCGCGACCTCGCCCGCCGGATCCGACCCGCGGACGAGCGTCGCGCCCACCGGTACCCGCAGCCGTCCGCCGCCGTCGATGTCGGCGGTCCGGATGAGGATGGGGGAGTCGAGGGTCTGGGCGCCGCCCGAGTCGCGTCCGATGAGGGCGAGGGCCCCGGCGTAGTAGCCGCGCCCGCCGACCTCGTGCCGTTCGATCACCCGGCAGGCGTTCTGCACCGGCGACCCGGTGACGGTCGCGGCGAACATGGTCTCCTTCAGCACCTCGCGCACGTCCAGCGACGACCTGCCCCGCAGCTCGTACTCGGTGTGCGCGAGATGGGCCATCTCCTTGAGCCGCGGCCCGATCACGACCCCGCCCATGTCGCCGACCGTGCACATCATCTTGAGCTCCTCGTCGACGACCATCGAGAGCTCCTCGATCTCCTTGCCGTCGGCCAGGAACTCCAGCAGGTCCTCGGGCGTCGGCCCCTCGGCGGGATAGCGGTACGTGCCACTGATGGGGTTCATCACGACGGTCCCGCCGGACATCCGCACATGCACCTCGGGGCTCGCGCCGACGAGCGTGCGCTCCCCGGTGTGCACGACGAACGTCCAGTACGCCCCCCGCTCGCCCACCAGCAGCCGTCGGAAGAGCGCCAGCGCGTCGGCCCGTCCGAACCCGGGGACCGTCCCCTCGTACGTCCGCCGGATGACGAAGTTCGCGCCCTCGCCCCGCCCGATCTCCTCCCGCAGCACCCGCCCGACGATCTCCGCGTACTCCTCGTCCGCGACGTCGAAGCCACCGTCCTCGACCCGTACGTCGTGCGCGGGCAGCTGCGCCAGGACCTGCTCCAGGGAGAACTCGTACGACTCCTCCGGGACGAGCACCGACAGGGGAGTGCCGTCGTCGTGGACGTCGAAGCCGCGCTCGCGGATCTGGCGGAACGGGACGAGGGCGAGCCCCTCGGGGAGGTCGGCCAGCCGCTCGTGCTCGGTGACGGGGCCGAGCAGCACCTCGACGGTGTCGGCCTGGTCGGCGGGGCGGCCCGGTGTGCGGCGGCGCAGCAGGGCGAACGGGCGGGGATCGTCCAGCAGATCGAGCAGGTTCATGGGTCCCTGTTCCTTCTCGGCGTCTCGGCTTCTCAGCGGATGAGGTGGGCGAGAGGTCGTGAGGAACGGTTCCGGTCGCGAAAACACCGAAGGCCGCCCCTCGGGCGGCCTTCGCGAAGTCCTGCGTACGCGCAGTCAGTGGGCCGCCGGGTGAGCGGTCCACCACCAGTTCTGGTTCTGGGTCGAGTGCGCGAACATGCGCCGCACCCTACCCCACGCCTGATCCGCGTGGGGTCCACGCCGGGTCCACGTCGGGTCCGCAACGGATCTTCGCCGGATCCGCGGCCGGGTGGCCGGTTCACGGCGCTTCGATCGAGCACGATCCGTCTCAATTGATGAGCATGGGGAGGGATGCCCGACACGACCCCGTAATGTTGACGCCGTGACCGTGAACGCTAAGTCCAGCGCGAGCGCTGGCAACACCTGGCGAGACCTGCCCGCGGCGCAGCAGCCCGAGTACCCCGATGCCGAGGCTCTGCGCGAAGTGATCGCGGACCTTGAGTCGTATCCGCCGCTCGTCTTCGCCGGCGAGTGCGACCAGCTGCGCGCCCGGTTGGGAGCAGTCGCCAAGGGCGAGGCGTTCCTTCTCCAGGGCGGCGACTGCGCCGAGGCCTTCGACGCCGTGTCCGCCGACCACATCCGCAACAAGCTCAAGACCCTCCTCCAGATGGGCGCCGTCCTCACGTACGCGGCGTCCGTGCCGGTCGTGAAGGTCGGCCGGATCGCCGGCCAGTACTCCAAGCCGCGCTCCAAGAACACCGAGACCCGCGACGGCGTGACCCTGCCGACCTACCGCGGCGACTCGGTCAACGGCTTCGACTTCAACGAGAAGGCCCGGATCCCGGACCCCGAGCGGCTGAAGCGGATGTACAACGCCTCCGCCTCCACGCTCAACCTGGTCCGCGCCTTCACCACCGGCGGCTACGCCGACCTGCGCCAGGTGCACGCCTGGAACCAGGACTTCGTACGGACCTCGCCGTCCGGCCAGCGCTACGAGCAGCTGGCGCGCGAGATCGACCAGGCGCTGCACTTCATGAACGCCTGCGGGGCCGACCCGGAGGAGTTCAAGACCGTCGAGTTCTACGCCTCCCACGAGGCGCTGCTCCTCGACTACGAGTCGGCGCTGACCAGGGTCGACTCCCGCACCGGGCACCTGTACGACGTCTCCGGACACATGGTGTGGATCGGTGAGCGCACGCGGCAGCTGGACGGCGCGCACATCGAGTTCGCCTCGAAGATCCGCAACCCGATCGGGATCAAGCTGGGCCCGACGACCACGGCCGAGGACGCGCTGCAGTACATCGAGCGGCTCGACCCGGAGCGCGAGCCGGGCCGGCTGACCTTCATCGTCCGGATGGGCGCCGACAAGGTCCGCGACAAGCTCCCCGAGCTGGTCGAGAAGGTCACCGCCTCGGGCGCGACCGTCGCCTGGATCACCGACCCGATGCACGGCAACACCTACGAGGCAGCCTCCGGTCACAAGACCCGGCGCTTCGACGACGTGCTCGACGAGGTCAAGGGCTTCTTCGAGGTCCACAAGGGCCTCGGCACCCACCCGGGCGGCATCCACGTCGAGCTCACCGGTGACGACGTCACCGAGTGCGTGGGCGGCGGCGACGAGATCTTCGTCGACGACCTGCACCAGCGCTACGAAACGGCCTGCGACCCCCGGCTGAACCGCAGCCAGTCGCTTGACCTGGCCTTCCTGGTCGCGGAGATGTACCGGGACCAGTAGCAGATCAGCAGCCGTTTCGGCTGTTACCGGCACGCAGGGTGGGGCGCGGATCACATACGATCCGCGCCCCATCGCACTTTTGCGGCTCAGACTCGGCGGGTAAGGTTAGGTTAGCCTCACCGATCTTCGGGACGGCACGACCTATCGAATCCCGTCGGGAGGTGGAACCGCGTGTTCGTCTGCAACTGCTTCGGAGTGACCGAGGCGCAGGTCAAGAAGCACGCGGCGGACGGTGCCTGCACCCCCCGGCAGATAGCGTCCGCCTGCAAGGCGGGCACCGACTGCGGTTCCTGCGTCCGGCGCATTCAGGCGCTGCTGGGCCGGGGCGCCCTACCCGGCCGGGATTCGGTCAAGCAGGACATACCGGCACTCGCGGAAGCGGGCCGCCGGGAGGAGCGGCTGGACGAGGCGGCCTAGGGCGCGCCTGACGCCGCCCGGCAGACGGGAATTGTCAGACAGGCCCTAAGGGCTCGTAAAGAATCAACACGTTGCTTCACGGTCTCTGCGTCGTTGGTGTGGTATGCGCATACCGAGCGAGGTCCGCAATCAACTCGC
>NZ_JBVJLW010000039.1:0-40310 GCF_055584525.1 Streptomyces sp. NPDC102514 | reverse complement strand
TCAGGCACAAGATCATCCGGCACCCGCAGAAGTCTGCCGTTGGCTCAGCCCACAACCAAGCCCACAGCCAAGCTCATTCTGCAATGGTCAGTTAGTCCGAAGGAGTACACGAGCGGTTTGCCGGTTTGGCTGTAGGTGGCGTTGGTCGTCATGCTCTGGCCGAACACGGAGATCGGTCGCAGGGTCTGGTCCTCGTAGGTGTAGCTGACTGAGCCGCCCGGCAGGGAGCCGGCCGCGGAGTAGCTGAGCGAGGCGACCAGGCCGGAGGGCTTGTAAGCGGTGCCGGACTGGTAGGTGCCGCCCAGCGCTCCCTCGGTGGCAGGGATCACGGTCGCAGTCTTGGCAGCCCGGTACAGCTTGTCGTAGGCGGTGACCGACGTCGTGTATGCCTCGCCATTCACGTACCGGGTGGACTCCGCGAGCTGTCCTTTGGCGCCGGCGACGGTGTCGTAGGTCCACTTGACCCGCAGCTCGCCCGCGGCGGAGCCCTCGCGCAGCTCGGTCTTACGGCCCAGGCCGTCGTAGGTGTTGAACAGGCTGATGCCGCGGGCGTCGGTACTCGAGATCACCTGGTTGCGGTCGTTGTACTTGGTGTCGGTCCGTCCCTTGTCGGGGTCGGTGAAGGAGAGCTGGTTGCCGACCTGGTCGTAGGTGTAACTCCAGTGGTTGCCGGCCGGATCGGTGACCTTCAGCAACTCGTCCGACGGCGTGTGGTCATAGGTGGCGGGCGACTTCTTCACCGAGGGGCCCGCCGCTGACCTCTATCTGCGCAAGACGGTTCTGCACGACTGGGACGACGAGTGGTGCCTGACCCTCCTGGGCAATTGCCGTGCCGCCACCCGGCCGGGCGGCCGCGCCATGGTCGTGGAGACCGTCGTCAGTGAGATCGGCAAGCCTGACTTCGCGACCCTGTCGGACATGACCAGCTCGCGGTCACCGGTGGCGTCGAGCGGGACCTGGACGAGTTCGACGCGCTCTTCAGCGCTCTGGCTGGCGCCGTGGCCGGACCTACCCCGTGGGCGGCGGATACTTCAGTCTCGAGCTCGAAGCCGTTTGACCGGTCCACCGTCGGCCGGACGGACCGACGCGGAGGGCCACCGGACCGGGGCGTGCCCACCGCCGGAGGGCGGGCCCCGGACCGGGTCGTGCCCACCGCCGCCGAACGCCGACGGGCAGGCACTCCGATGTGATCCGATGAGCCGGTTGCGCCGCATCGCGGCACAGTTCGGCCCGTGCCGGCAGCACCTCAGTCACGGGCCGCCTGAGCGAGGACGGCTGCCATCCGGGGCAGGAAAGCGGCGAGGGGATCGTGGGTCAGTTCCGTCATACGAAGCCGTCCGCCGGTGGTGACGACGCCCAGGACGTGCTCCCGGTCCAACTGCGTGATCTGCGCGGGCCCCCACACGGCCGGTCCCGCGGCGGGCTCCGGTCCGTCGTCGTCCACGCGGCCGAGGTTGGTGATCTGGATGTCGGCGGCGGTCACGGCCGTCATCATGGCTTCGGCCTCCTGCGCGCTGTGCGGAGCGTGTTCGGCCAAGGCCACCGAACCTGCCTTCAGGGCGCTGATCGTCCGCTGGCTGGCGAGAGCCGTGTGCTGCTGTCGGGCGAGCGCCCAGAAGTCGTGTGCATGGGCGCCGTCGCTTGCGGTGCGTGCGCCGGCGAAGCGGTTGGCGACATCGTCGGGAAGGCCCGCGGCACGGCGCAGGTCCACAGGGCTGAGGAGCCGCACGAAAGCGCGGCCTCGCTCATGAAACACCGTGGCCGAGGCAGCGCAGAGCGCCGCATGTACCGACACACCCTGGGCACGCGAGCGCTCCGTGAGGCGCGCGGTCAGCTCCTCGTCGAGGGCCAGCGCATTCAGGTGGGGCAGGACGCCGGAGAAGGGGCGCAGCTTGCCCGGCACGCTCATGCGCTCATCCAACGACGTACTTTCTGCGGCGCCTTCGGGAACCGTCTCTGCCGCAATCCTTTCCAGGAGGTCTTCCTGAGCGGGCGGGAAGGCGCTGGGTGGGGTCGCGAGGGGCTCGCCGTCGAGGGAGCGCACCAGATCCAGCAGAACGCGCAGTCCCCCTGTGCCGTCGGTGACTTGGTGAGCGAACGTGAGGATGACGCGGCATCGCGCTGCCGCGGGGATCAGCACAGCGCGTACGAGGGGGCCCGGCTCCGGTGCGATAGGGCGGGTCTGCTCTTGAGCGACGACGGCCTGCCACGGAGTTCCCGCGGCGGCCGTCTCGACAGGGACTGGCCGTGCCGTCTGCCGGTACACGGCCCCCAGCGGCCGACGGTCGACCGCGACCGTCAGCAGGGGATGGCACTTCTGCAGCTGCGCCAGGGCCGCGGACAGGTCCGGTGCGGAGACCGGCCGCTCCACCGCGGCCACCAGGGAGAACTGGACCGGGTTGCGGCGCATGTACAGGTCGATGGTGCGCTCGAATGCGCCCAGCGGCCGGATCGGAGCTTCCGATTCTTGAGCGTACGTCGTGGTCACAACTGCCCTCTCTGTACGGCGCTTTCGGCTGGTTCCGGCGCCGAATAGGTCTTCGCTTCTTCGGGGGACGCGATGCGGCGTTCATCTGCGGCGGGAGCCAGGGCCTTTGTCGCCTCGACCCCGCGTCCGACGCCGTCCCTGGCCTGCACGCCTATCCACGGCCAGAACGGGCACAGCGATCATGCTGGTCTTTCCGTGCGAACTGAGCAGAGCTTCTGCACAACGGTCTCCCGCCTCGAGAGGAATATTCATGCCGATCCGTCCTGACGCGTTGATCAGCAAGGATCAGCTCCCGGAACAGGTCGATGTCATCGTCGTGGGCGCCGGCAGCGCGGGCTCGGTCGTCGCGAGCCGGCTCTCGCAGCGTCGCGACCGGCGGGTGCTGCTGGTCGAAGCGGGCTCGGCGCTGCCGACGGAGACGAACGCGACACCCGGTGACGCCTTCGCCGCTCTCGACCCGGACAACCTCCACGTCGCCACGACGACACCGCAGCACGCCCTGGACGGCCGCACGATCACCCTCGCCACGGGCAGCGGTCTCGGCGGCAGCAGTTCGGTGAATCTGCTCGCCTGGTTCCATGGACATCCGGAGGACTACCGGGCCTGGGCCCGTTCCGGAGCGGCGGGCTGGGACTGGGACGACGTCCAGCCGGTGTTCCGGCAGATCGAGGATCACGTGGGCGGTCCTGACCCGTTCCACGGTTCCGGGGGACCGATGGTCATCGATGCTCCGCGCGACCTGGAGCAGACCCACCTTGCGCTCATCGCCGCAGGGGCCGAGGTCGGATGGCCGGTGACCGGCGACTTCAACGGTGAGCAGCGCACCGGCGTGGGGACCGTGCCGGTCAACGTCCGTGACGGCGCCCGCCACAGTGTTGTGGACGGGTACCTCGCTCCCGCGGCCGCCCGTGACAACCTGCGCGTCGCGCTCTCCGCCCGCGTGGCCCGGGTGCTGATCGAGGGGGGTCGTGCCGTCGGTGTCGTGCTCGACAGCGGGCGGGTCGTGCGCGCCAGGGAGAGGGTGGTGCTGACCGCCGGAGCGCTGCGCACGCCCCAACTGCTGATGCTCTCCGGGATCGGGCGGGCCCAGCATCTGCGCGAGCACGGCATCGAGGTCGTCGCGGACAGCCCCGGTGTCGGGCAGGGCCTGCAGGATCACCCGATGGTGCCCGCGGTCTGGGCGATCACGTCCGGGCGGACCTATCTCGATGCCCACGACGGAGCATCGATGCGTGCCTACCGGTTGTCGCGGCGCGGGCCACTGGCCCACTTCGCCACGGTTGCGGCGATGTTCCCGCCCGCCGAGGACGCCCCGGCACCGAGTATCCAGGCCCTTTTCTATCTCCTGGGCCTGGACGGCCAGATGCAGCCGCTGGACCGTCCGGCGGTGACAGCCACCATCGCCCTGCTCACCCCGGACAGCCGGGGGTCGGTCCGGCTGGCCTCCGCGGACATCGCGGACGGGCCGGTGGTCGACCCCGGCTACCTCACCGCTCCGCGCGACCTGCCGCGGCTGCGCCAGGGAGTGGACCGGATCCGCGAGCTGATGCGTGCTTCCGCGCTCGATGGGATCGTCGGCGAGCAAGTGTTCCCGCCCGCGGTCGCGGACGGGTCCGAGATCGACGATTGGATCCGGGCGAACGTGCAGACTCAGTGGCATCCGACCGGGACGGTACGCATGGGGCGGGACGTGCGCCTGCCCGTCGACGAACGGCTCGCGGTCCGCGGCGTCGACCGGCTCAGCGTCGCCGACGCCTCGGTCATGCCCTCCATCCCGCGCGGCAACACGCAGGCCCCCACGATCATGGTCGCTGAGCGCGCGGCTTCCTTCATCGGCGGCTGACAGGGCTGTTGCCGGTGCTTTGAGCTGTGGTCGTGAGGCATGGTGACCGGAGGGCCTGCGGCCTGAGCCTCGGTGGGGCGTCCGGTGTGGTGCCGGGAGCGTGGTGATCCACACCCGAGTGGATACGGGCGGCGGTGCGTACCGGCGCGCTGCCCGGCAGCACGGGTGGGAGAGGAAGTCATCGGTCGATGACGGTCAGCCGTGAAGACGTGGGTGTCCCCTGAGTTGCTGGCGTGAGGTGATCTCGAGCTTGCGGAAGATGTTGCGCAGGTGAGCGTCGATGGTGCGCGGACTGAGGAACAGCCGGGCGGCGACTTCTTTGGATGTGGAGCCGGCGGATACGAGGCGTGCGATGTGCGCTTCCTGCTCGGTGAGCTGATCCTGCGTGGTTTCGGACCGGCTCCGGGGCTTCTCGCCCGTGGCGCGCAGTTCGTCGGCGGCCCGCCGGGCGAAGGCCTCGATCCCCGACGCTGTCAGCAACGTATGCGCCCTGCGCAGGTGGTGGCGGCAGTCGCGTCTGCGGCCCTCCCGTCGCAGCCATTCTCCGTACAACAGATGGGCCCTGGCCCGATAGGGGACCAGAGGGCTCTTCTCCAGGTGTTCTATGGCTTCCTGGTAATGCTTCTCGACTCCGTGGACGAGCCCTCGCGCATACGCCGCGATACCTAGGCCCGAGCTGGTTCCGCTGGCGTCGGTGCTCTCGGCAAGCGACTCGAGAGCTGACACGGCGGTGTCGTGCTCGCCGCAGCGGACGGCCGCTTCCACCAGTTCAGGAAGGGTGAAGCCGGTGAGATAGCGGTCACCGTGGGAGGTGGCCTGTCGGGCCGCGGCAAGTGCGGCCGGATATTCGGCCAGGCCGTTGTGCAGCACGGCCGCCGCCCAGTGGGTGTCGGCGTTCAACTGCCCGGTGCCACTCGTCGTTGCCGCCGCGGTGACCTTGTCGAACAGTTCCTTTGCTTCAGTACGACGGCCGCGCATGGCGGCCATCTGCAACCGGTGGTACGTGACGGGCGGCCCGCCGATGGCGTCGGCGAGGGCCTCCTCTTCGACGATCGCCGCCGTTGCCTGCTCGAGGACGCCGGCCAGGGCGCTCCCGGTCGCCGTCTGGGCCAGGCCCAGACGCAACAGGAGAGGCGAGCTCGTCGTGCGGCCCGTCTTCATCAGCCACTCGGTGATCGCGGTGTGGGTGTGCGGATCCCACAGTTCACAGGTGAGTACGACGGCAAGTGCGGGCCGGTGGGCCCACATCGGGGTGCCGTCGCCGTCGAGGACGCTCCGTATCAAGGGGTAGGCGGCCCGGTGTCCCTGGGTGGTCAGCTGGACGAGGGCGTCCAGCACGTCAGCGGGCCTCGGCACCGGGGCCACGGCCTGGGCCGCCTCGAGAACCATGTCCATCACACCGCTGGCCCGGCCTGCGCCCAGGCTCATTTCGAGTGCATCCAGGAAGCAGTCGCGGGACCATTTCGGGTCCACGTCCGCGAGCTGCTCCGCGGCGCGAAGTATGAACAGCGGGCCGTCGTCGTTGTCGTGCCGCAGGATGGCGAGTTGTCCCCGTAAGAGGTCCACGCGGGCGTGCTGTCGCTGGTCCAGTGCCATGGCTTCGACGGTCGTCAGGAGTTGCTGCGCCGTATCGCTCATGCCTGCGTCGATGTGGGCGCGCACAGCGGTCAGCGTCCGTTCGGTCCGCTTGCCCGTGTCCAGGGACAGGGCCGCCGCGCGTTCGAGGAAGGCCGCCGCGGCCGCTGTTCCCCCGCGTGCCTGGGCCCGGGTCGCGGAGTGCTCCAGCTCGGCGGCGACGTCTTCGTCGGGTCCGGTGGCGGCCTGCGCCCGGTGCCAGGCCCGGCGGTCGGGATCCACGGACGCGTCGGTCACCTCGGCCAATGTCCGCTGGGCCAGGCGGCGTTGCGCCGCCGAGCGGGTGACAGAAGCGGATGCGGGTGGCGAAGTCGACGAGCCCGGTGGCGGTGGCGGCCTCGCAGGCCGCCGTCACATGGAGGTTCAAGTGCCGCGCGGCCGGCCACAGCAGCCCGGGATCGCCGGTCGGGTCCGCGCTCGCCACCGTCAACAGCAGCCGTGCCTGGTCCGGCAGAACGTCCAGCCGGGCCTGATAGCTGCGCTCGATGCGGGTCGGCACGGACGACGTGTCCGGCGGGGCGAAGCCTCCGGCCAAAGGGAGTTCGAGCAGCGCCAGGGGGTTCCGGCCCGGTAATGGCGTAGAAGGACACGTCGGGCAGTCGGGGGAGCTGCCCACCCGGCTGATCTACGTACATCTTGCCGACGCGAGAGCGGTCCCGGCCGCACTATTTTGCCGGGCGACGCACTTCGCGTCCCCCATACATGCGTGTTCAGCAGAAAGCTGGTTCGGTGGGCAGATTTTTCGGGAGAAGCGGCTTTACTCGATGGTGCCGTGCTCTGGTGCTGGCCGTGTCGCTGGCGGTCATCACGAGCGTGGCCGTCACGGCAGCGCCCGCGCAAGCGGCTGAGCAGGACCTCGTCCTCACCTTCAGCGCTACGGACATGGACCTGGCCCCCGGTGACGTGCGGGACATCGTGACCGAGATGCAGGAGGACATCCGGGAGCACGGCGGACTGGGCAACGCCCTCCGGCAGACACTCGCGGACAATCAAGCGAGTACGACCATCGATACCTCGAAGTGGCCGAACTTCGATGGCACGGTGGAGCTTTCCTCCGATGGCGCGGGCCTCGCCGTCACCATCCCATCGGAAGAGATCACCACAGCCAGCTACTGGAAGAACATCCTCGCGACCGCGATAGGCATCGTCCTGGGGTACGCGATACAACTCCTCTGCGTGGGCGGACTGACGGCGAGCGGGGCGGGAGCCGCCGTCATTCCACTCGTCTGCGGCCCGCTCGGGGGCTTCTTCACGGGCCTGTTGTCGCCACTGTTGGCGCATGCATTCGAAGGAGACCTGGACGAGCCGGGGTCGCTCGCCGAGATCATCGTCGGAGGGGTGCTCGGGCTGGTGGGGGGTGCTCTGTGGGAGCGGTACCTCGGCCCGTGGGCGAAGCAGAATGTCGGCCCAGCCATGAAGAACGCCGGAAACTTCCTCCAGGCCAAGTTCCCCCTGGTCAAATCCTGGTTCGGGAACGCGGCCGCCACCGGCGCGGACGGACTCGGACGGAACCTGCTCTCCCCGGAACTGCAGCGTCTGCTCGCCGCGGAGTCGGCGATATGGAACGGGGCGGGGGGTGCCAGCCCCGAGGATCCTGGTCCGGGCGGTGACACGGACGACCCCGGCCCGGGCGGTGACACGGGCGAACCCGGTCCCGGAGGCGGGACCGGACCGGTGAAGCCCCAGGTCCGCTTGATGTCGGTGGGGGACTCGATCACGTTCGGCGTCGGCTCCTCTGACGGCAACGGTTACCGGAAGAAGTTGTACGACGACCTGGACCATGCGTCGTTGCAGCCCGATTTCGTGGGGTCGAGCACCTCGGGGGACATGTCCGACCCCGAACACGACGGGAACCGGGGGTGGGTGATCGATCAGATCGCGGAGCCTGCCGCGGCGGATGCGAAGTCGATGCGCCCGAACGTGATGACGCTGATGGCGGGCACGAACGACGTGTACTACCAGAAGGGCGGCGCCGTCGCCGATGCCCCGGCCCGGCTGGGCAGGTTGATCGACCGGGTGCAGGAGAACTCACCGGGTGTGTCGATCGTCGTGGCGACGCTGGTACCGGTGAAGAACGACCCGGCGGCGATGGAGCGGCGCAACACCTACAACGAACAGGTCCGGGCGCTGGTGAAGGACCGGCAGAGCGACGGACAGAAGATCATTCTTGCCGACTTCGGGCCGATGACCACCTCCATGCTCTCCGACACACTGCATCCCAATGACAGCGGGTACACCTTCATGGCGGACCGGTGGTTCGAGGCCATCACGGCCATGGTGGAGAAGCGCTGGGTGATCGAACCGGCCAACGTCCCGCACCTTCCGGACGTCTGCGAGAAGAAGCCCGGTGGCGGCTGGGCGGAACTGGGCCGGATCGCGCAGGGCCCGATCAACAGCGACAGTGCCAGTGCCGGCGTGAAGGGCGAGGTCCATCTCGCAGACTTCGACGGTAACGGCCGCACCGACTACGCGATTGTCACCGACACGGGAGCCGTGTACCTGTGGACCAGGACGGCGGACGGCTGGGTGAACCGGGGCAAGGTCGCCGACGGCAACGGTGAGAAGGGCCGAGGAGCGCAGGTGCGCTTCGCCGACATCAACGGGGACCACGACGACGACTACCTGGTGGTGCACGAGAACGGATCGGTCGAGGCATGGCTCAACGACGACGTGGCCGTCAACGGCGGCTCGGGTTGGCAGTCGATCGGGCTGATCGCCGAAGGAACTGGCGACGGCGGTGACCTGGTTCGCTTCGCCGACCTCGACGGCGACGCCTACGACGACTACCTGGTCGTGCACGACAGCGGATCCGTCGAGGCGTGGCTCAATGACGACGTGGCCGTCGACGGCAGGAGTGCCTGGAAGAAGGTGGGTCAGGTCGCGGAGGGCACCGGCGATCCCGGTTCGAAGGTCCGTCTGGCAGATCTTGACGGTGACAAGGACGCCGACTATCTGATCGTGCACAGCGACGGGTCGGCCGAGGCCTGGCTCAACGACGACGTCGCCGTGAAGGCGTCGGGCAAGTGGAAGTCGATCGGGAAGATCGCCACGGGAACCGGCATCGACGGCACGGTGGAGTTCGCCGAGGCTGACGCGGACGGTGACGCCGACTACTTCGTGGTCGGCTCGGCCGGCACCGCGACCTGGTGGGAGAACGACGACGTGGCCACGCGGGACGACAAGGAGAACGGCTTCAAGAAGCAAGGCGTCTACGGCAGCCACAAACTCGATGCCGCCAACAACGCACGTAATGTGGGCTTCGCGGACCTCGACGGCGACGGAGACGACGACTACCTCCTCACCGGACCCAAGGGTGAGGTCGAAGCCTGGCGCAACGACGATGTCGCCACCCGTGGGACGAACGCCTGGATCAAGGTGGGCCGAGTTGCCGAGGGTGTGTCTCCGGGCAAGGACGAGCGGGTCGTCTTCGCGGACTTCAACGGCGACGGCCGTGACGACTACCTCGTCGTGGACGACACCAACGGCCGCGTGCGCGGCTGGCGCAACGACGGTGTCTTCACCAAGGGCATCACTGCCTGGACCAATCTCGGCGTCATCGCCCAGGGCCCCGCTCTGGCAGTCGAGGGGGCCGTGCAGTTCGCCGACATCGACGGTGACGGTGCCGACGACTACCTCGTCGTGACCTCCGGTCACTCCGCCCACGCCTGGCAGAACAAGGGCACCAATGCCCCCGGTGGCGGCGGCTGGGGCACCAAAACTCTGATCGCCAGCCCCAAGGGCTCCGTCACAGCCACCCAGACGACCCTCTTCGCCAACATGAACTGCGACCGGCGCGCCGACTACGTTCTGCGCGACTCCGCCCAGAACGATGCTCTCTACGGCTGGCAGAACCTCGGCGGCTTCGACAACGAGTGGTCCGACAAGAAGAAGATTGCCTACGGCGTCGCGATGGGCTTCCCCGTGGACGTCCATCTCGCCGACCTCGACGGTGACGGCCTGGACGACTACCTCGTCGTCGACCCGATCAACGGCGCCACCCGCGCCTGGCTCAACAAGGGCGGCAACCAGGCAACTGCCTGAACCGAAACGACCACGCATGCTCCCGGGAGATGGAATCTGACTCCCGGGAGCACCACTTGGCACGCAGCAAACCAGGTCGTGCCGACTGTCATGGTCGAGGAAGGGCACGTCGCCGAACAGGCCGCTATCGCGCGGGCGAGCCGGGCATGGGGCTTGGTGCGGTGAATCGGCACCTGGAGTCGGTTCAGTTTCTTACACGCGAAGCACGCACAGGAGATGCACGTATGGAGTCACATCGGTTTTCCGGCCGCGTCGCCCTGGTTACTGGGGGTGGATCCGGCATAGGAGCCGCGATCGCTCTCCGGCTGGCCGCGGAAGGTGCTGCGGTCGTCATCGCTGGGCGCAGTAAGGAGAAGATGAGCCGAACAGTCCAGCAGGCACCAAAGGGCAGCACGATGGTTCAGCAGACGGTCGACGTCCGTAATGAGGCTGCTGTCGGCGAGTTGGTCAATGGAACGGTCGAAGCGTTCGACCGCCTGGACGTCCTCGTCAACTGTGCGGGTATCAGCGACGTCGGGCTCTTCTCCGAGTTGGAGGCACAAACCTGGCATGACGTGATCGCTGTGAATGCGAGTGCGATCTTCTACGCGGCCAAGGCCGCCATTCCGCACCTGAAGCAGAGCAAGGGCAGCATCGTCAGCGTCGGGTCATCCAACGCACTGCGTAACAATTATGGCCAGCCCGCCTATGGTGCCGCTAAAAGCGCCGCGGAAAGATTGACCGCCAGTATCGCGATTGAACATGGCGCTGATGGCATCCGTGCTAACACCGTGCATCCTGGTGTCATATACCCCACCGGCATGACGGGTCCTCTGGCCGATGTCCCAGGTGCTCTCGACGCGTACTCGGCTCATATTCCTATGCGCCGCACGGGTATGCCCGATGAAATCGCCGCTGTTGTTGCCTTTCTGGCTAGTCCCGAAGCCAGCTACGTCAATGGCGCCGCGATCACGGTCGACGGAGGATTGAATCAGGTAATGCACCTTCCTCCGACTGTCACTCCCTGAGTTTTACGTTGACCGGCCCCGGAGGTAGACGCCCGTCCCGGGTGCCATGCGCACGCCGCTCTCCTATCGGTCGTCGGAGCGCTGTGCCCCTGGGCCGGCAGGCTCCGCCGCCCCGTCGGGCTGCTCCGGATCCGCCTGTCCGCCCGTGGCTGAACGCTCTGCGGTGCTGGCGGCGCCCGAGGGCTGCGGGTTGTGCGGTGTGGTCGTGGTCGGTGTGGTCGTGGTTGGGACGGTAGCCGCCGGTGGGATGGGCTGGGGTCCGGTGTCCGCCCCGGACAGGGTGGCGGCCACGGCGACCGCGCAGGCCACGGCCGCGAGTGTGCTTCCGGCGGCGAGCGTCATGCGGCGGCGCCGGATACGGCGGCCTCCGTTCACGGCCGCGTCGACGACGCTGGGCAGGAGCGGTTCCGGCTCCGCGTCGAGAAACTTCCGGAAGGCGGTGTGCAGGGTGTCGTCGTCGCGCTCGTCCATTCCCGGCCTCACCTGGCCCTCCCCTCTTCGCTGTCCATGTCCTTGACGAGGGCACGGAGTCGGGCGAGCCCGCGGGCGCTCTGGCTCTTCACCGTCCCCGTACTCACCCGTAGTGCGTGTGCGGTCTCCTCCACGGTCCAGTCCTCCCAGAAACGCAGGACCAGCACAGCCCGGTAACGGGGCGACAAACCCAGCAGCGCCTCTCGCATCATCAGGCGCAACTCCGGTGTGACCGGCCCGGTGGCGGACACATCGGGCGGTTCGCCCACCGGCTCCTCACGCCACTCTCCCTTGCGCCACTGGTCGATGAAGATGCGGGTGAGGACGGTACGCGCGTAGGCGTCCACGTTGCCGTCCCGGCTGACCCGTCCCCAGGCCGCGTAGAGCTTCATCAAGGTGGTCTGGGTCAGGTCCTGCGCCTGGTGCCAGTCCCCGCACAGCAGATAGGCGCTGCGCCGGAGCTGGGACTGCCGCGCCTCGGCAAATTCCCGGAACTCCCGTTCCCGGACCGCTTCCCTCACCCTTGCCAACCTCCATTTGCGCACCACCCCGCCGTACTTACATACGGGGATCGGACCTGCGGGGTTGCATGGTGAGGCAAGAAAATTCTTTCCGCCGTCGCGTGCAACCTGGCTGCTTCGGTTCCCGTACTTCTGTCACACGAGGGCTTCCGCGCCGTCAGCGCGGTGGCCCCGGATCCGAGGCACCTGACACTCGAACGAAGGAAGAACCTTGAAGCACCGCAAGATCTCGCAGAGTCGCCGTCGGCTGTACAGCATCGCCGCCGGTACCGTCCTGGCCGCCGCGGGCACGGCCGGCATCGCTTCCGCGGCCACGGCCCCGAGTTCCCACTCCGCAAGCACCGCGGACCGCGCCGACACCGCCGCACCAGCGGGCAACGGCGCAGAAGAAGCGGCTCACCAGGGCGGCGGCGCGGAAGAAGCGGCCCAGCAGGGCGGCGGCGCGGAGGAAGCGGCTCACCAGGGTGGCGGTGCGGCGGAGCCGGCGAACGGTACGGCGCAACCGGCTCACCAGGGCAACGGTGCGGCGGAGTCGGCCGACCAGGGCGACGGCGCTGCGGAACCGGCGGTCCCCAACAGCAGGGATGCTCGCCCCTACGCGGAACTGTCCCCCCAGGAGAGGGCGAACGCCGCGGGCTGACCCGCTGAGCACGGTCGCAGTGTGATCGGGGTCGGCGCACGTGGTGCGCGGGCCCCGGTCGTGTGTCGGTCACTGCCTCGGTCCCAAGTGCGTAGAGCTCTGGTGAGACCCGCTCATACAACGCCGCACAGGCCGCGCTCTGGTGGACGGCTGCGGGCAGAGGCACGCCGCTGCACGCCTACACGCGGTGCGAGAAACGGTGGTGGGTCTCTTGCGGCTCGGTGACCGTCACCGAACTGGACGTGGACTTGTCCAGCGCGGTCGCCGGGGAGATGCGCGACAGCCTCCCAGGGTTTGCAGAAAGCGACGCTCGCCGACCCTCCTCATGGGGATGCCGGCGCACGACCAAGGAAGATCAGACAGCGACCGTTCGTCCTGGCATCGCGGCGAGCCGGTCGATGGCAGGGGCGCCCGTCTCTACCGGCTGCGGGTCCTTGAAGTTGCTGATGTGCACCGGGAGTTGCGGATGCATCACCTCGCAGAACGCAATGATGCGTATCACCACGGAGTCTGCGAACACCGGGGCGCGTCCGGTGGCCCTGCCCAGATCCCCGCTGTGCAGGAGGTGTTCCATGGTCAGCATGTCGAGCGCCGTCCGGCCGGGATTTGGCCGAGCCGTGTGGTGACCGGGCGCTTCACTGCGCCTTCCTGTTCGAATGCGGCGATGAGCACTGTCGGTTGTCCTGAAAAGCAGAGGTGAGCGGCTTGGTTTCTCCGGTCATGGGGACCCGGAACTTGCGCTGGACGTCCAGCAAGTGGTCCACCACTGCATGGACGTCCCACTCGTCGCACGGGGTGGGCGACGACTGTTCTTTCTCGTCTAACGACTCGATGAGTTGTCGCACTTCAAGAGTCACGTCGGCGAAGTCGGTCACTGCAGTCATGTGTTCCTCCTGCGTCGTACTGCTGCTGGGTGAGTGCTGCTCAAGGCCCATGGTGCAGTACCCGTGCACTGTGTCGAGAGGTACGGGTACCGCCCTGCGTACGCGAGGGGGCCTCCGGTGAGCGGCATGTCACCAGCTCGCTCCTTTGGCCGGCTTGTTGGTAGGCGGGAAGAGATCGCGCGTATAGGCGCCGTGACTGCCGCCGCACGTGCGGGGCGGGGCGGGGCGCTGGTCGTCCAGGGCGAGGCGGGTATGGGAAAGAGTGCCTTGCTCGATCATGTCCGGTCGGCGGCCCATGACATGCGGGTCGTGCGTGTGGCAGGGGCGCAATACGAGAACGAGCTGCCGTTCTCGGCCCTTCACCAGCTTTGTCTGCCGATGCTCTCGCATCTGTCCGACTTGCCCGTCCGGCGCCACGAGGCGCTGCGGACCGCCTTCGGGCTGGTGACCGGTACGCCGGACGTCTTTCGTGTCGCTCTGGCGGCTCTGGACCTGTTGTCCCACGCGGCCCAGCATCGGGCGGTGCTGTGTCTGATCGACGACGCCCATTGGCTGGATACCGCGTCCGTGAGGGTGCTGGCTTTTCTCGCCCGGCGCATCGCCTGCGAACCGGTCGCCATGGTGTTCGCCGTGCGGCCCGGTGGTGCGGCGAAAGAGCTGGAGGAATTGCCGCGTCTGCAGCTCGGCGGGCTGGGTGACGCCGACGTGCAAACGCTGCTCGCGGCGCGCCATCTCCTGACGCTGGACGACCAGGTTCGTCTGCGGCTCGTGGCGGAGGCGCGGGGGAACCCGCTGGCCCTGCTGGAACTGCCCTCGGCCGGTGGGTTCGCCCCGCCGGACACCTCCTTACTGCCGACGCGGATCGAACGCGCCTATCAGGCCCGGCTGGAAGGTCTGTCCGCGTCGGCGCGGCTGCTGCTGACGGTCGCGAGCGCGGATCCGACCGGCGATCCTCAACTGTTGTGGCCCGCCGCTCAGACCTTGGACATCGACATCGCGGCTGCCGGTGCGGCTGCGACCGCGACCGGCCTGGTCGACTTCTCCACCCGTATCCGTTTCTGCCACCCCCTGGCCCGGTCCGCGGTCTACCGGGCCGCATCGACAGCTGAGCGCCGTACGGCCCACTGGGCACTGGCCAAGGTCACTGACCCGGTGAGCGACCCGGACCGGCTCGCTTGGCACCGCGCCCAGGCAGGTGCCGGCCCCGACGAAGACGTCGCCGCTGCACTGGAGCGCTCGGCGCTCCGCGCCCAGGCACGCGGCGGAACGACGGCCGCGGCAGCCTTCCTCGAACGCGCCGCGGTCCTGTCGCCGGCGACCGCCAAACGCACCGAACGCACCCTTGACGCTGTGCGCGCTCACATCGAGGCGGGGATGAGCGACACTGCCCGGCAACTCCTGACAACCGTCGAGGACATGCCTCTCGACCAGCGTCAGTATGCGTACCTCGACCTTTTGCGGGGACGGCTCGCGATCCTGGGGAGCGACCACGGCAACGGCCCGAAATTCATCCTGCGCGCCGCACAGCAACTTGCCGACACCGACCCGCAATGGTCTCGCGAGTGCTACCTGGACGCGCTTGAAACGAGCCTGGGTGCCGGCCGGGCCACCGGCGTGATGGACCTGGTCCTGACCGCAGCGCGGAACGCGCCACCACCGGCACCGGACGTCCCGGACGTGCTGGACGCACTGATCCGACTCACCACAGAGGGGCACCGGGCGGCGTATCCGCTGCTGCGTAAAGCCCTCGATGGCGACGGCACCCCGCTGTGGATACACCGGCCGGCACTTGCCGTCGTGCTTACCAGCGAACTGTGGGATCCAAAGACCTATACCGTGATCACCCAGTGGCTGACGAAAACCGGCCGTGCATCGGGCTCCCCCCTCCTGCTGCGTCTGGGCTTGGCACAGACCGCCACCGCCATGGCACTCGCCGGCGACCCGGGGAAGGCCATGGCAGCGATCACCGAGGAGGAAGCCATCGCCGACGCCATCGGCGGCCCCCACATCACTTACCCCAGACTCCAGCTTGCCGCGATGCGCGGCCGCCCGAAGGAGGTGATGAAGCTGTTCGATACGGTCACGGCCGCAGCGACGGCCAGCGGTACCGGACAGCTGATCGCCGACGCCTACTGGGCGGTCGCGGTATTGCACAACGGGCTGGGTGACTACCCGGCCGCGCTGGCCGCCGCCCGGCGAGCCGCCGCGCACACCGACCTCTACCTCACCGGATTCACCTTGCCCGAGCTGGTGGAGGCGGCTGTGCAGTGCGGCGAAATCGACAGCGCCACCACGGCGCTGAACGCGCTGACCGAGAGCACCGAGGCAAGCGCGACCAGTTCGGGCCTCGGCATCGCGGCCTACGCGCGAGGACTGGTCACCGGACACGAGGAGCACTACCAGGAGGCCGTCGCGCACCTGGAAAAGAGCCCCCTGGTTCCCTACCGGGGCAGGGCGCACCTCCTCTACGGGCAGTGGCTGCGACGTGAGGGCCGCCACGGCGAGGCCCGCCACCAACTGCGCTGCGCACACGAACTGCTGTCCGGGGCCGGCATCGAAGCATTCGCCCGGCGGGCCGCGGACGAACTGCGCGCCACCGGCGAGAGGATTCCCGGCCGCCCCAGAAGCGCGGACGACAAGCTCACTGAGCAGGAGAGTTGCATCGCCCGCATGGTCGCCACCGGCGCCACTTCCAACGAAGTCGCCGCCCGCCTCTTCCTCAGCCCCCGCACCGTCGACGCACACCTGCGCAACATCTTCCGTAAATGCGGTATCACCTCCCGCCGACAGCTCAAGAACTACCCCGGTCTCAGCAACGGCTGAAAAATACTGCTCCTGCGTGGCAGTGGCAGCACATGGTCGAGGGGATTCGCATCGGTAGTTTTCACCTATAAGGAAACTGCCGGTGCCCTGCAGGTGATTACCGTCGCCAGTGCGGATGGCCTTGTCGGGGCGCGTGCCAATGATTTCGCTGTTCACGCCAAGGACCGCACTCGCCATCAAGGGACAGTGTGAAGTCAAGAGTCATGAAAGCCTCTGACCTGCATGTTCGCAGAGCTGATCCAAAAGTGCTGCGTCTCGAGGCGCTTTCGGCCGTCGGCGGGCGAACTATTTCTTGTAGGAGCCCCGGAATGAAGGCACGGGGCCAGGGAAGTCGGTTGGCTGAGCGATCGGGGCAATGAACCGTCAAACCCAAAAGGCGTGAACGTGCCCCCGCTTCCTACCCATTCGAACAACTACCTGCGAGTTGATCGCGCATGACTGAACACGGACATACTCCTACCCGGCATGTCGCGCCGGCCCCCTCCGACGGCGTGACACATCCTCCGCCGAAGCGAACGCCGCTGGAACAGATGGGCGGCATGACGGGCCTGGTCTACATGGCCCTGCCGATCGTGACCTTCGTCCTGGCCAACTCCGCTTTCGGGCTGACTCCCGCGATCTGCACCGCTGTAGGCGTCGCCCTAGCGATCTCAATCGCACGCCTGATCCGCAAGGAATCGCTCCAACCAGCGCTTTCGGGCCTGTTCGGGGTCGCGGTTGCCTCGTTCGTCGCATGGAAGACGGGCTCGGCCAAAGGATTTTTCCTGACGGGCATCTGGAGCAACGTCGCACTCACCCTGATCTTCCTGGTCTCCGTACGCCGTCCCCTGGCCGGCATCGTCTGGGGCGCGCTCAACGGCACCGGGACCGCCTGGCTGCGCGACAAACCCTCCCGCCGCGCCTACGACATCGCCACGCTCACCCTGACGGCCGTCTTCGCCGCCCGCAGCATCGTTTGGCAGTACCTCTACGAAGACGACCGCACCGGCTGGCTGGCCGCCATGCGCATCCTGATGGGCTACCCGCTGCTCGCCCTGGCCCTCCTGACCGTCCTGTGGGCCGGCCGGCTCTCCGCCAAGCGGCTCAAGGACCCCGCGGAACACCTGCCCGCCGACCATGTCTGACCCGAGGAGCACCGTGACCTGGACCCTGGCCCAACGCCTCTTCCTGCTCTGCTACTCCCTCGACAAGGACAAGTTCGAGCTAGCCGACCACAACGGTCGCGGCGCCGTGCTGCGCGCCGCAGCGCTCGCCGAACTCACCATCGAGGGCAAGCTCACCGTTGTGAGCGGAAAGGTCGTCCGTTCTCCCGTCCAGCCACCACCCGATCCCTTCTTGGCCGATGTCTGGAACGACGTGTCCGCGGACAAACCCCAGCGCTGGCTCCCGCTCGTCCACCACAAGGCGCACACCGCGCAGAAGCCCGTCCGTGACCAACTCGCCGCGGCCGACATCGTCGTGGTGCGCCGCCACAAGCGCCTCGGTGTGCTTCCCGCCGACCGTGTGACCCTCAATGACACCGGTCCGGTAGTGACGCTGCGAGACACACTGCGCGACGCCGTGCTGAGCGGCGCCGCACGGGCTTCACAGCTTCCTCTGCACGACGCGGTCACGGCAGTGTTCGCCGTCGAGGTGGAGATGAACAGCGTCTTCACGCGCGCAGAGCGGCGTGAGCACAAGGAAGCGTTCGCGATGCTCGGGGGACGTGTGGACGACGCCCTTCCCGGTCTGCGCAAGGCGCTGCACGACACCTACCTGTCGAATCAGGTCACCGGCGGCGGCTGAGCGGCGAGGCGAGCAGTCAGCCAGCCGTGCGCAGGTCGGGCCGGTCCGTGAGCTGCCGGCGGGAGGTGATGCCCAGTTTTCGGTAGATGTTGCGCAGATGAGCGTCCACGGTGCGCGGGCTGATGAACAACCGGGAGGCCACCTCTTTCGACGTGGCGCCTGCGGCGACCAGCCGCGCTATGTGCAGTTCCTGCATGGTGAGCTGGTCGCGGGCATGATCGGTGCGACTGCGCGCCTTCTCCCCGCTGGCGCGCAGCTCATCGGCGCTCCGCCGTGCGAAGGCATCCAGCCCGGCGCCGGAAAACAACTGGTGCGCGGTACGCAGGTGGGGCCGGCAGTCCTGCCTGCGGCCCTGCCGCCGCAACCATTCTCCGTACAGAAGGTGGGCCCTGGCTCGGTACGGGAGCATCGGCGTGCCGGTGAGGTGATCGATCGCTTCCAGGTAGTCGTCCTCGGTGCCGCGCACCAACCCCCGCGCGTACGCTGCGATTCCCAGGCCCGAAGGGGTTGCACTGGCGCGGGTGCGTTCGGTCAGCGACTCCAACGCTTCGACTGCGGCAGCGTGCTGGCCGCACCGGACGGCGGCTTCGACGAGTTCGGGCAGAGCGAATCCTGCGACGAAGAGTTCCCCGTCGGCCGTGGCGTGCTGTGCGGCTGCCAACGCCTCTTGGTATTCGGTCAAGCTGTTGTGAAGCACGGCGCTGGCCCAATGAACGTTGGAGACCACTTGTCCCATGGCTGCAGCTGTTGCCGTGACGGTTGCGAACAGCGCGAGAGCCTCCTCGCGGTGTCCGCGCATCGCGGCCAGTTGTAGCCGGTGGTAGATGACAGGGGGTGCGCCGGTGGCGTCGGCGATCGCCTCCTCCTCGGCGATTGCGGCCATCGCCTTGTCGAGGTCACCGGTGAGCGCGGCGGCAGAAGCGGCCTGAGCGAGACCGAGCCGCAGGACGAGGGGCGCCCCCGACGCACGGCCGTTCTTCAGGAGCCACTCGATGATGCGCCCGTGTGTGTCCGGGTCCCAGAGCTCGGCTGCAAGGATGATCGCGAGCGCGGGGTGCCGGTCCCACAGGGAATGCTCCGCACTGTCGAGCGCATTTCTGATCAAAGGAACGGCCACCTGATGCCCGCTCACGGTCAGGGATTCCAGCGCGTCCAGGATGTCCGGGGCGTGCGGCGAGGCGGTCTTCGCTTCGGCGAGGACCAGGTCCATCACGCCGTTGGCACGTCCGACGAGAAGACTCATCTCAAGCGCTTCCAGATAAGCCTCCCGCGAACGCTCCGGGTCCAGGACTGCGAGCCGCCCCGCGGCGCGCAGCATAGATGCCGGGCCGTCGTTGTCGTCGATTCGGGTCAAAGCGATCCGGCCCCGCAGCAGGTCGACCTCCGCTTGCTGGAGCTCGTCCGGACCCGAACCCTCCACCGTTACAAGGAGCGCGGCTGCCTGGTTGGTGGCGCCTGCCTCCAGGTGGGCGCGCGCGGCGGCGACGGTCCGACCCATGCGTCGTCCGGCATCGAGTGAGAGCTCCGCCGCGCGTTGGAGGAAGGCGGCCGTAGCCACCGCACCGCCGCGCGCCTGAGCCCGGGACGCCGAGCGCTCCAGCTCGACGGCGACGTCCTCGTCGGGGGCAGCAGCGGCCTGAGCACGATGCCATGCCCGTCGGTCGGGATCGGCAGCAGGGTCGGTGACCTCGGCGAGTACACGGTGGGCCAGCCGCTGCTCGCATGGCGCGGCAGCGTCATAGGCCGCAGCTCGGGCCAGCGGGTGGTAAAAACGCACTCTGGTACCGAACTCGACCAGTCCTGTGGCGGTGGCTCGCGCACCGGCTTCCGGCAGATCGACACCCAGTTTGCGTGCTGCCGGCCACAACAGCCCGGGATTGCCGGTGGCGTCGGCGGCAGCGATCGTGAGCAGCAGTCGCGCCTGCTCAGGCAGACTGGAGAGCATGGTCCTGAATCCATATCCGATCCGGTGCGGCACCGAAGTCAGTTCGGGCGGGGCGAACCCACCGGCTCTGGGTAGGGCAAGCAGAGCCAATGGATTGCCCCGTGCCTCGGCCACAAGTCGGTCGCGCACCTGCTCGTCGAGCCTCTCGTGACTCTGCGCGGCGAGTAGTGCCCGTGCGTCGCTTTCGCTCAGTTCATCGATTTTCAGACTCGGCAGGGCAGCCAACTCGCCGGCCTCGTACGGCAATCGCACGGCAAATACCATGGCCACCGGCTCGGTGGACACGCGCCGGGCGAGAAAGGCCAGCGCCTTCGACGAGGCCGCGTCGAGCCAGTGCGCGTCATCGATCACACAAAGCACCGGACGTTCCTGGCTGGCAGCCGTGAGGAGCCCCAGCACCGCCAAGCCGACCCGGAGCACATCCGGCGTCCCAGCCTCCAGGTCGAACGCGACGCGAAAGGCCTGACGGTGCTGGGCAGGCAGCTTGCCCAGGTGCTCCAGCGCGGGCAGGCAAAGCTGATGCAGCGCGGCGAACGGCAGCTCCGCCTCATGCTGGGTCCCACCCGCCCGCAGCACACGAAAGCCAGTCGCCGCCCCCTCCGTGTATTCAAGCAGCCTGCTCTTGCCGATCCCCGCCTCGCCCCGCAGGACCAGCGCCCCTCCCCGCCCCGCCCGAGCCGCCTCGATCAACTCACCGAGGTGCTGCGTCTCGTGCTGCCTACCGAGCAAAGGACCGCGGGTATGGACCGTCGTGTGCACAGCGCCTACGGTAGCGAGCCGGTTCGGCGCTCATCGAAGCGGTCCCCCGAAGGATCGAGCAGTTCCTCGGCCGCCAGGAATATTTGGGGCGCCCCGCGGCAAGACTCGCTGTGGTGTTCACACGTGACGCTGCACCCGCGGCACGATCCGCCCTCCGCCAGGCCCAACAAACTGGCACATCATCACGTCATCCTCGTGATGCAGCAGATGACACTGGTTCATGTACGGCGTGTTCGGGTCGATGAGGCTGCTGAAGCGCATCGCCGGCCGGTAGTGCTTCTGCGCGGCAGCAAGGTGGTGTCCTTTCAGCCGCGTATGTGCGGTTCTGGCTTTTTATCGTCGCCGATCAGCACCTGGAACTGCAGATCGTGAACGTGGAAATTGTGCTGACCAATCCTGCGGAGTGAGCCCCTTTATCGGTGTCTCTCACCAGGATCGAGGGCAGAACAGCGTATGCGCCCGACACAGACCGGAACAGATCCGGACGCGATCACCGTCGTAGGTGCGAAAGCCGAGACCAACGAGCGGCATCTCCACAAAATCGACACCGACCAGTTGCCAAGCGCCACGGCTGGCCAGGTCCGGGGCACTGAACGCGCAAGTACCCTCCGGTTTCTCGATAGACGCCATGTCGCCGGGTACACCACAAGGGTCAGTGCGGGTCAATTCCTCCGCAGGTCGATGCGGCACATGGGCAACGCAGTCCCGGGCGAATTGGCCCGCGCTCCTCGCACCGGACGCCGATCGGGCCGCGTTCGCTGCTGGTGGGACGTTGCTGCGCCATCACACGCTGTACAGCAACCATCCCCGAGACTCGCCCTCCCTCCGACAAATCGTTCGCAATCGAGAGTCCTAGACGACCAGTCACGTACAGCGTCGCCGCCAGACGTAGCGAGATATAGGTAGCTTTTACCGACGCGAAGGAGGCGGGCCAAGAGAAAGGCTATCCAATACCCAGAGGGAAGAAAAATATCCAGCGGTTTGAAAAACACGCCTTCGATCGAGGCTGGCCAATCAATCCTATGGAGTCGAGTTGCGGGCCTGGCACCACTGAGTACCTGCCCATCGACAATGTTCGCCCACAGGTGGGCGCCCTCACGGTGCCAGTTGCGGGCACCAGCGGCTTGTCAAGTTGCGTCCGGGCTCGCCATATCGATTCTCTTCCTGCACGTAACCTAGATAGGGGAAGTTTACACTCTTAATTTCTCGTTCGCGCTATAGTTACGTGCGTATCCTTACGTTCGCAATTAAATCGATCTGCATACTGAAACCGCACACCAAAGGAAACCTCCCATGTCTGTTCAACACTCCCTCCTTGCCACCCGCCTTGGGGCCCTCTCCCTCTCTCTCGCTGCGGCCAGCGGCGCCTTCGCCGTCACCGCGGCCCCCGCGCAGGCCGCCGCCGACGCCGACCGCTCCAGCCATCACACCGGCGCAGTCGAATGCCGCGGACACGGCACCGACCCCGACGCCCTGGTCCGCTACGGATCCGAAATCCTCATCCACGCCCCCGTCAGCACCGTCTACAAGACCCAGACCGACGTCGAGCAGTGGCCCTCGTGGCAGGACGCCGTCTCTACCAGCAAGCGCCTCGATCACGGCCCCCTGCGCCCCGGCTCCGCCTTCCGATGGACCACCCCGGTCCCGGCCACCCCCGCAACACCCGCCACCACCCTGACTGTCACCTCCACCGTCCAGCAGACCCAGCACAACCACTGTGTCCGCTGGACCGGACCCGCCAACAGCGACGCCATCAACATCGACGAGGGAACCCACGTGTGGACCTTCACCAAAGTCAGGGGCGGCACTCTCGTTCGCACCGAGGAAACCTGGACCGGCGATCAGGCCGAAGCCGACATCAACCTCTCCACCCAGGCACTCGGCGACGGCCTCGAGATCTGGCTCCAGGACCTCAAGGCGGCCGCCGAAGCCCGCACCGGCTGCTGACCCTGCCGCACGAAGCACACGAATTGGCCGTGTTCTCGTATAGCTGCCGCCACCCGTCATGTAGCAGAACGTGATGGGGCTGCGGTGGGGTTCTGCGCTTTCCGTCCAGTTGGGACGGGTGGTCGCCACGATGTGGAGATCCAGTTGGTTGAGGCTCGGAGGCATCGGTGCGGCAGGAGTGGGAGCCGGAGGACCTGATCGAGGTCTGGACGCTTCTTGAGGACGAGGTTGTGCGGCTACGGAACAAGACCGGGGCGAACCGGCTGGGTTTCGCCCTGTTGCTGAAGTTCTTCGAGGTCGAGGCTCGTTTCCCTGAGAGCGCGGGGGAAGTCCCGGCGCCTGCGGTGGCGTACGTTGCCCAACAGGTGAAGGTACCGGCCGAGCAGTGGGCCGCGTACGACTGGCAGGGCCGGGCGATCACCCGGCACCGCACGGAGATCCGTACGGCTTTCGGGTTCCGGGCAGGTACCGAGGAGAACCAGGAGCGGCTGGCGGAGTGGCTGGCCGCAGAGCTGTGCCCGGTGGAGCTCTCTCGCGAGCGTCTGGTGGCGGCCGTGGTGGCCCGGTGCCGCAACGACCACGTCGAGCCGCCGGCCCCGGCGAAAGTGCAGCGGCTGGTGGGCCGGGCGGTCACGGACTTCGAGGCCCAGTTCTGCCGCAGCAGGGTGGAGCGGATCTCTCACGCGACGCGCTCGCGCCTGGAGGACCTGGTCGCCGGCAGCGAGGACGAGACGGCCGGTGAAGGGGATGGTGAGGGCGCGGTGTCGGGCGGCGGCCGGTCCCACTTCGCCGAGCTGAAGGCCGACCCGGGGGCGCCGGGCCTGGAGAGCCTCCTGGCGGAGGTGAACAAGCTCCAACGAGTCCGGCGGCTGGAGCTGCCCGCTGACCTGTTCGCCGACGTGTCCGAGAAGCTGGTCGACGCGTGGCGGGCGCGGGCGTCGAAGGAGTACCCGGCGAACCTGGAGCGGATGAAGCCGCCGCGGCGCCTGACGTTGCTGGCCGCGCTGTGCCACGTACGGCACACGGAGATCACCGACTCGCTGGTGGACCTGTTCATCCAGCTCGTTCTGAAGATCAACACCCGGGCGGAGCGGAAGGTCGACAAGGAGCTCAACGCCGAGCTGAAGAAGATCCGGGGTAAGGACGCGATGCTGCTGCGTGTCGCGGAGGCGGCGCTGTCGGAGCCGTCCGGCATGGTGCGGCGGGTGATCTACCCGGTGGTCGGCGGGGAGAAAACGCTCAAGGCCCTCGCCGCGGAGGCCGCGGCGAACGAGGCCCGCTACAAGGCCCGGGTCCGCACCGTGCTGCGGTCGTCATACTCGGCGCACTGGCGCCGGATGCTCTCGCCGCTGCTAGGTGCGCTGGAGTTGAAGTGCAACAACACCTCCTACCGTCCGGTGATGGACGCGATCGACTTGCTCCAGCGCTACCTGGAGCAGCCGCTGAAGGAGGGTGCGTTCTTCGATCCGGCAGAGAGCGTGCCGCTCGCGGGGGTGGTGCCCGAGCACTGGCGCGCGGCGGTCGTGGACAACAAGGGCCGTGTCGAGCGCATCCCGTACGAGCTGTGTGTACTGGTGGCGCTTCGGGACGCGGTGCGGCGCCGGGAGATCTGGGTGGTGGGGGCGAACCGGTGGCGTAACCCGGAGGACGACCTGCCGACGGACTTCGAGGACAACCGGGACGTGCACTACGCCGCACTGGGCCAGCCGCAGGACGCCGGGGAGTTCATCGCCGCCCTGCAAGGCAAGCTCCGTACCTCGCTGGACCGCTTTGAGACCGCGCTGGCGGAGGGCACGACGGGCGGGGTGGCGATCGTCAAGAAGCACGGCGAGCCGTGGATCAGAGTCTCCCCGCGCGGCAAGCAGGAGGAGCCGGAGAGCCTGGTGGCGATCAAGGGTGAGATTGAGCGGCGCTGGGGGACCATCGACCTGCTGGACATCTTGAAGTACGCCGAGTTCGACGCGGACTTCATCGCCGAATTCACCTCGGTGGCCACCAGGGAGATGCTGTCGAAGGATGTGCTGCGGCGCCGGCTACTGCTGGTGCTGTTCGGCCTGGGCACGAACATGGGGATCAAGCGGGTCGCGGTGACCGGCAAGCACGGCGAGAGCGAGGCGACGCTGCGGCGGGTGCGGCACCTGTTCGTCAACCGCGCCAACATGCGCGCGGCCCTGCGGAAGCTGGTGAACGCCACCTTCGCCGTCCGCGATGAGATGTGGTGGGGCACCGGCACGGCGTGCGCCTCCGACAGCCGCAAGTTCGGCGCCTGGTCCTCGAACCTGATGACCGAGTGGCACCAGCGCTACCGGGGCCCCGGAGTGATGATTTATTGGCACGTGGAGCGGAAATCGCTCTGCATCTACTCCCAGCTCAAGTCCTGTTCAGCCTCCGAGGTCGCCTCGATGATCGAGGGCGTGCTGCGGCACTGCACCGATATGGAGGTCGACCGGCAGTACACGGACACGCACGGCGCCTCGATCGTCGGGTTCGCTTTCGCGCACATGCTCGACTTCAAGCTGATGCCGAGGCTGAAGAACATCGGCTCGGCGAAGCTGTACCGGCCAGCGGCCGGGCAGGATGACAAATGGCCGAACCTGAGCCCGGTGCTGTCCACCAAGACGATCGACTGGGACCTGATCGCCCAGCAGTACGACCAGATCGTGAAGTACACCACCGCACTGCGCCTGGGCACCGCCGAGGCCGAACAGGTCCTGCGCCGCTTCACCCGGGGAGGGCCCAAGCACCCGACGTACCGGGCGATCGAGGAACTGGGCCGGGCGGTGCGGACCTCGTTCGTCTGCGACTACCTCGCCGACGTCGAGATGCGGCGCGAGATCCACGAAGGGTTGCAGGTCGTGGAGAACTGGAACTCCGCGAACAAGGACCTCTTCTACGGCAAGAACGGCGACCTGGCCGGTTCGGACAAGGAGTCCCAGGAGGTGTCCATGCTCGCGCTGCACCTGCTCCAGACCGCGCTGGTACACGTCAACACGCTGCTGATGCAGGAGGTCCTGGCAGATTCGAAGTGGGCCGACAAGCTCACCGACGCGGACCGCCGGGCGCTCTCCCCGCTGTTCTGGACCCATGTGAATCCGTACGGCCGGTTCGAGCTGGACATGAGTAGCCGTCTCAATTTGGACTTGTCTGTCCGGGCGACGGCACCCAGCCCGCGCACGCCTCAGGAGGGAGACGCCTTGAGCCCGGGCGGGACGCCCGGCCGCTGGGAGCGGCGATAGCGCCGTGTGAGGAACACTGCCGTCCCTGGCCCGGGCCATGTGTCGCCCCCTACGTCAGCCCGGGCGTAAGCATCTCGTCCGTCGCAGGGGGGGAAGGTGGCTTCTCCTTGACCTTACTATTTCGGCGGCTGTTGGAGCCCTACAAGCAGCAGGTCGATCAGCTTGTGCGGATCCTAGCGGGGGTCACGGTCAGGGACGACGAGAGGCTGCCGCAGGTCAGCGAAACACTCATCACCTGCGTCCATCACGCTGACGACACGACGGCTGACCCACAAACCGGTACGCCGGCCCATGCAGGCACCCATCGCCCCGGTTGTGGTGGCCGTGGCCGCCCGAGTGCGACCAGCATCACTATCGTCACGGTGCAGGAACGGTGACGCTATTCATTCGGAGCGGTCACAAGTCCTGGTCACCAGAAGTTCTAGTGACGTGCTGTTGCTTCGTACGCGATTCGGTATTCCTCGATTCCTCCGACGAAGGTCGACCGACGCTCGCGCCATCCTGTCAGTGCGCGCAGCTTGTCGGATGAGACCCATTGCCAGAAGTTGGCCAGGGAGTGCACCGAATCCATGCGCAGTTCGGCATCGGGTTCGGTGTACTCAACCGTCAGGTCGTACGACTTCGCCAGGGCGTCGGTGATCTCTTGCGCCGTTTCGTATTTTTCGTTGGAGATGTTGAATGCCTGACCGGCGATCTCCCCTCGTCTCGGGTGTTCGGCCAGAGTCACGTAGGCATCGGCGCAGTCGTCGACATGGAGGGAATGCATGATTGCGTTCGGGTCCCCGATGATCCGCAGCGTGGAATCGCTCCCGGCTGCGAGAGCGAACAGGTGGCCGTAGTGGCTTGAGGTGTAGCCGTAGACGATCGTCGGACGCAGGACCACCGCATCGTAGGCGGCGTCGGACTGCGTCAGCAGCGTGGTGCCGAAGTCGGTGCGAGGGACCAGCGGTACGGGAGGGTTCAGAGGGCTGGCTTCCGTGTGGGGAGCCAAGCCCCGGTCGCCGTGCTTCTCGGCCATCTTCCCGTAGTCCTTGCAGCCGCTGGAGAACATGACCAGCGGGCGCACGCCTGACTGATTGCTGCGCCGGGCGATCTCATCCAGCATCGTCTGAACCTTTTCAAGATGCGCCACGGGATGGCGCGCATCTTCGGTGTTCGAGACGACCAGATCGAAGGTGACGTCGTCCACCTGGTCGAGGAATACGAGGTCTTCAGGCGATCCAATGAGCGGGTGGATTTCGTTCTTTTCCAGATCGGCAGCATATTCGTGCTTCCGGATCAGGCCGAATACCTTCCATCCGGCCCTATTGAACGCCTTCGCAACGGCATTTCCGATATATCCGTTGGCGCCAGTGACGAGAACATTCTGCTGGTTCACAGCTTTCCTTTCCATGTGCTGTCGGCCGGTTTCCGGCCCCTTGGCCATCGCGTCCCACCCCGGTGTCCAGCTGCGGTCGCCGCCTGCCGGCCCGTGCCTGGACGTTGGCCAGCCCGCCGCTCATGGGCGTGACGGTCAGGCCCGCGTGGGCCCACTGAACGTCATTTCCATGACTTGTGATCGCTGTCGATTACTATCGACAGCGACGATAAAACGCCCGCGGTCACTAGTCCAACAGGTGCCATTCATGTCCCACATCGATCACGCTCATATAGCGACGTACGACCTCAACCTCCTGGTCGCATTCGACGCCCTGATGAGCGAGCGGAACGTCACGCGCGCCGCCCTGAACGTCGGCATCACCCAGTCGGCGATGAGCCACAACCTCAGCCGCCTGCGTACGGTCTTCGACGATGACCTCTTCGTCCGCTGCGCCGGCGGCATGCGCCCCACTCCGCGCGCCGAAAGCCTCGCCGCCACCGTGTCCTCGGTGCTGAGCACGATCCAGGGACAACTGCTGGAGCCCCAGGCGTTTGATCCCGCCACGGCTGAGCGGACTTTCAGCGTGGCCATGCCCGACTTCCTGGAGTGGCTGGTCCTCCCGCGTCTCCTCGAACTCCTCCAGGAACGCGCACCCGGTGTGACCCTGGACGTGCAGCCACTCGACAAGGCGCAAACACCCCAGTGGCTCGACAGCGGCCGCCTCGACGCGGCCGTCGGACACCTGCAGGGCATACCGCCCCACTACCACCACGAACGACTGTGGACCGAACGGCAAGCCGTACTCAGCCGCTCCGACGTAGCAGACACTTCCGGTGCCGTGAGCGCCGACGTGTACGCGTCCTCACCGCACGCTCTGCTCGGCGACCACGACGACAACTGCTTCGGAGTCAACGAACTCCTCGCGCACCACGGAGTGTCCAGGCGCATCGTCGTCACCACACCGCACCTCTTCACACTGCCGCTGCTCGTCTGCACAACCGGCGTCCTGGCCACCGTGCCCGTCAGCCTGGCCGACCAGCTGGCCGCCGCCTACGGCCTGGTCGTCAGCGCGCCACCCTTCGACTTTCCCGCTTTCGACATCAGCATGGCCTGGCACACATCCCACGACCCGGACCCCGCGCATATCTGGCTGCGCGCCCAGATCTTCGACGCGACGAAGACGTTGAAGACATAGACCAGCACCACACGGCCCTGAAGGCCTCGGGCGGCCCTCACGAACTCGGCATTGGTACTGACCCGCCCGAAGGACACCCGACCGCAGACACAAGGCGCTCATCGCGCCGAAGATTTTAACGGCCCAAGCGGCGAGCAACTGCCACTCCTCCTACGGACCGCATTCGACGTCATCGCAAACAGACAATGACTGAACAAACAGCCCTGTAGGGGTTCCCATAAACGACCCTTTGCCCGAGCAAGATCGAAAACTGCCGTACGGAGATGGCGAAGCGCTGGTTCGGTTCGCAGAACTTGTTCTCACTCAAAGATGGGTCCGGGTGCTTCTGAGAATCGTTTGTGACAGTCTCTGGTGGCATGACGGTCCCTCAAGAGGCTCCCTCGAGCGACGCCAACGACGTCGAGCGCCACCCCTGCCCGCGCTGCACCGTCGAACCGGGATCGCCGTGCCGCTCGCGCTCCGGCGCGGTCGCCGGCACCTACCACACCGGCCGCTTCACCAAGGTGCCCCGGCTCGCCAAGCTCCTGCGCGTGCCCACTCCCGCCGACCGCGGACCCGGCCAGCCCTGGCGGCCCGGCACCCCGGTCCCGCTCGCCCTCGCACCGGACACCCCGACCGCCGACATCCGCATCGGATACGCCCGCTGCTCAACGCTCACCCAGGAACTCCAGTCCCAGCTCGACGCCCTCGCCAAGCACGGCATCGACCGCGACAAGGTGTTCTCCGAGAAGATCAGCACCCGGGTGCGCGTGCGGCCCCAGTTCGAGGCCGCTCTCGCGCTCGCCCGCCAGATCAAGGCCCACGCCGACCATTATCTAGGGTCCGCAGGCACTTCACGCAGGTCAGGCGGCACGAACCGCTGTCAGGCAAGTAAGGCACGTAGCGTCGGAAACGGTTCGCCCGAACCGTTTCTAGGACTTCTGGTAGAAGCACGGCAAGGCGTCCAGGAAGCGTTTCGACCGAAACGCTTCCTGGACCCCTGTTCGGCGAGCAGCGCCCCTATGCGGGCTCGCCGAACTCGGCGACGTAGGCCGCGTAGTTCTCCGCGAGGACGGCCCGACCGGCCTCTGCGGTGAGGCGGTCGACCGAGGCGACGGCGGGGAGTTGCCGGTCCTCGACGGTAGTGGTGATCAGCTCGACCCGGCGGGCCAGCTCGGCTACGACGCTGGGCGCCGACTCGACCAGTAGCTTCCCGTCCCGCCACGAGAACCGCGGCGCCCGGCCGATGCCGGTGCTGCGGACTTTCGTGGCCAGGAACGCCGCGTGCCGGTACGGGAGGTCCGGATTCTCGGTCAGCAGCAGGTAGACCCGCTCGGTGTCGCCGCTGTAGCCGACCAGACCGGTACAAGGCTTGATCGGTCCGTTCGTGTCGCGGGCCACCACCTCGTAGACGCGGCACTCGGTGCACCGGAACAGGTCGGTGCTGCTCTCGTACTCGAACTCGTGGCCGCCGAACCCGTCGTCAGGCTCGGTGACGTCGGGGGCCGGGGCTTCAGCGGTGCGCAGGGTTTGGGTGTACTTGCCGCCCTGGCGCGCGGCCTCGCGGGCGCGCTGCGCGGCGGTGGACTGCTTCTTCGGCACGGTCGACTCCAGCCTGGCGGTACCCACGCTCCCCGCCGGCGAATCGGGCCGGGACGGTCTGCTGCACTCGCGGGCCCCGGAGGACCTTGGCCGACTGTGCGCCGGGCGGCGTGGGCACCCGGCACGGCGGCGAACGGCGGTACGCGTCTGGCCGTGGACTCCACGCTAAGGCACGCCGCTGACATCAAGGCGAGTGCGACCTTGTTTCGGTCGAAACAAGGTCGCACCACTTCGGTTCGGTCGAACCAAGGTTGAGGGTCGACACGTACATCACGAACATGCCGTACTTGCCTGAACGACCCGGAGATACCTGTCAGGCACGGGCCACGAAAGCTACTTGCCTCACATGCCTGACGCCCATTTCGGACCCGAGATAACCCGCACTGCCGGGTCATCTTCACTGTGTACGAGATGAAGCGGCTCGGCCGCGACGCCGCCGAACTCACCGCGCTCGCCGACCACCTCACCGCCCACGGCCTGGTCCTGGAGATGCTCGCCGGGCCGCTGCCCGGCATATACGACCCCAGCGGACCAGGCCGTCTGCTGTTCGCGTTCTTCGCCGCGATGGCGGAGACCGAGCGGGAGAACATCCGGGAGTCGACCCTCGAAGGGCTCGACGCGGCGGCCCGCAAGGGCAAGCACGGCGGCCGGCCGCCCGTCATCACCGACGACATGCTGCACACCGTGCTGCGGCGCCGTCGGAACGGCGAGTCGGTCGAGCAGATCCAACCCGACCTGATCATCCCCACCGGCAAGCGCAAGGGACAGGCCCCCAGCGTCGCAAGCATCTACCGCGCGCTCGCCGAGCACGAGAAGCAACAGGCGTACCCCGAGGCCGTCGAGCAAGCGCACGCCGACTTCGTCAACCTCCAGCAGCGCGACCACGGCCCCGCGTAACTACTCAGCGCTACATGACGGGTGGCGGCAGCTATACGAGAACACGGCCGTCTCAATGCGGCCCGAATCGGATGAAGTCAACCGCCAAGATCATCCTCACATTGGGGTGGCAGGGCTGGAGAAGCTCACTGCGGCCCGTGGTGACGCCACGCTGCAGCGAGAATCGGTTCTACCGCGAGGCTTTGCGAATCAATATTCACGAGGACGTTCATTCGGCGCAGTGCGGTCAGCAGGAAGTGGATGTTGGGATGGTCGGGTTGGAGTAGTTCGTGCAGGTCTTCGAGGGGAAGCGGAGCATCGAATTCCGCGACCAGTTGGTGCATCAAGGGGTGAAGTGTGACTGCTTCGGTCAAGCCGGTTGCTTCCAGCAAGCGCACACCCTCACTGGCCTTGATTTCGTCGGTGAGCCGGGTGAGGGCTTTTCGCGGTGTGAACCCCTTGACGGCCAGTGTCAGGAGGTGGTTGAGGACGATCGGCCATCCGCCGGTAGCCTCCAGGAGCGCAGCTCGTTGTGTCGGTTCGTAGTAAGGCGTCATTGGATCCTCGCTGGAGATCCAGCTACGAAGGCCGTCCGCGGTGGTCAGTTGGAGGAGCACGATGTTCTCCTCGTCCGCAGTGGTCAACTCGCGCAGGTGGTCGATCTGGGAAGGGTCCAGGAGCGCTACTACGCAGCGGCTCACTCCCTCTGGGGGCTGGAGCGTCAGGGCTTGGTCCAGTGACTGGCGCAAGGCACTCGGGCCGAACCCTCGGGTATCGCTGACGATGATCCGGTGCTGGCGGCCGGCCCGGCCTGTCTGCAATTCCCTGCGGTAATCCTTCGGTGAGTTGGGGATGATCAGAGGCGCGATGCTTGTGACGCGTTCCTGTTGGCCGGCAAGCGCATCCACGACGTGATCGAGGCCGGCGGCCTTGGTGCCAATCACGATTCTGAGGCCGTTGCGGCGCCTGGTCAGGTCCGCGATCTGTGCCTCAGTCAAGGGGCTGATGAGACCACCAGGCAATGGCCTGCGTGAGTGTGCCGCAGAAAGAGCGGTGACGGCTTCGCCCTCCTGTGAGGACAGCTCTTCCTCGATACTGGTGGGGTTGCCCAGGAGCCTTAGCACGTTGGACGAGCGCAGACGCCATCCGGAGTCGTCCGCGGCGAGGACACCCAGCCCGGCCATTTCCTCGAGCAGCGCACGGTATTCATCCGGCGGAGTGACGGAGAGCGCCTTTGGCCACCATTCGGCGCACTCGGTGCGTAGCTCTCGACCTGCAACAGGCTGGTCCACCCCATAGCGGTGTGCGTGCAGCGCCAAAACGAGAGCGATAAGTTTGTACCGTGGGTCGAGATGGAGTGTCAGACGGACGGTGTCCCGGATGCTTTTGGCGAGGGAGGCCGATCCGATGACCCGCTCCATGGTCTCCTCGTCGATAGTCCAGGGCGGTCCCCCTGCGGGGATCCGCTGGCTGTGCGTCTCAAGCACGAGAGCTAGACCGATGTGCTGAATAATCTTCGGGTGGTAGTTGGCGTAGGCGAGGGCACGGTGAATCAGAGTGTCGCTCTCGAAACGAATGCCAAGTACTTGCATCGGGTCATGGAGGAGCCGGTAAGCGGCTCCAGGGCTGAGCGGACCGATTACCAAGGGCTCCCCGAAGTGAGCACCGGCCAGCGGTTGGTTGGGCAGCGAAGCGAAACGCTGAACCTGATGAAGGCCGGCGAACACGGGTTTGAACCTCCGCCCGCTGGAACTCATAAGATTACGTAGGGCGGTGGTGTGTACGAAACCCTCACGAGCATCCCCGTCAAAGAACTCGTCGCATTCGTCGAAGAGGATCAGTAGCTTGCGCGCCTTGTCGTGCTGGAGCCAGCGGTCGATGTCCTCCTCGACCTGATGCATGGTGCTGGCCCGGTGGGCGCGCCGTTCGGCGATGCCGTCTTGATGCAGGCTGCGCGCGAGCAGGTCCCAGATGTCTCCCGGGGTGAGGCCCATTCCTGATGGCAGGGGGATGTAGAGGCTGACGTGGTGCCGTGTTCGCCTGTAGCGCGCGGCGGCCGCCTTCAGCAGCGCGGACTTTCCAAGTCGCCGACCGCCGTACAGGATGCTCGAACCTTGAGCGTCCAGGACGGCGGACAACTCATCGCTGCGGCCGTAGAACATCTCGGCGGGCAGCGTGTCACTCGCTTCGGGAAAGTAGGGGGCCACTGCGCTGAAGGGTGCAAGGACACGTTCTGTGGTGGCGAACAGGCCGGTGCCGCGGGCAGCCAGGAATGCCAAGGCAGATGCGTCGAGCACAAGGACTGGTTTGTCCCGTCGGGACACGCATTCACGGGCGAGAGCCTGTCGCTGCGCGACCCCTATCGAACCGGCTACTACCACGAGCACGGGGAGCTGACTGACGTCCTGTTCGATCCAACCCAGCAGGGTGCGGGCGTCGGATACCGATCTAGTGGTCATCACCCGCAGTCGGCCGCCCGAGCCGGAGCCGAATTGTGGGAGTCGGCAAGGCCCAACCAGCTTCACGTCGGTGATGTCGAACCAGCGCCGGGTCGCCGGACCCGTGAGTCCCGCGTCTGTCTCGTCGATGTATTCGACGCCTGCCAGCCGCAGGGCGAGTTTCAGGTGGTGCTTACGGGTGCGGAAGGTATTCCACTGGGTGTGCAGTTGCTGCAGGGCGGTCAAAGCGTCAGCGCTCTGGGATCGCTGAGCGGGAGCCAGGGCGGAGAAATCCAGTCCGCGGTAGGCCCCACCGCTACCGGCTTCTCGGATCAGTTCGGGGGCGATGCCGGATTCCAACGCGTCACAGACCGTGGGAAAGAAGGCGTCGAAGTCTGTGGCAGGTTCGACGGTCGGAGGCTCGTTTCCCTCGCGCGCGGACAGGAGGAACTCCTCAGCAGTCGCCAGGTCTCCCTGCGTAATCAATGCTCGGATCTTGTCCGCCACGGATGCCGAGGCGTTGAAGTTGTTCAGCAACAGGGTCGCCTTGGTCTGGAACTTGGTGCGTTCCTCCTCTCTCTGGATGTCCAGTTGTTCCAGAATTTCCATGCATTCACGTTGTACGGTTCCCAGATTGTCTCCACCGATGTTTCCCTTGACCGCTTCCAAGCGTGCCGAGACCCGCGAGCGTCCTGGTTCTTCCAATTGACCGAGGCGGGCCGCAGTCTCCGCGCGGTGCGTGACAGCGAGACTCAGTGCCTCTACCTCGCGACGGCTTTCATTGCGCAGGCGGTGGTGTTCTCCTCGGAGTTTGCTCACGACTTCACTGCGGCCGCCCTGCAATTCGAACATTTCCAGAGATGTGCGGGCGGTGGCGTAGTTTTTCGCAAAGGCATGGTTGCGTGCTGCCGTTTCCCACGAGGTGATGCGTGCTTTGGATACGTCGTCCGGCGTGATGGCGCGCAGTGGGGTGAGCTCGGCGTCGAATTCCAGGTCGGTGCATCGGAGCAGGTCGACGTTGAGCGCGATGCTTGGCGCGCTCTCGGGGCCGGACAGATGTCCCGTGCTCAGGAGAGCAATGCTTCCGCGTACCGAAGTGAGCGCCAGATGTGCTGCGGTTTGCAGCAGAGGATCGGGGAAGGAGTCCGCGGTGTCCCCCAACGCCCGGATCTCGGTTGCGAGATCCGTAGTCAATGGAGTCAGACGGCCTGCCAGGTGACTGAAGACAGGTGGGGGTGCGACCGGAGCCGAGTTCTGGACTGAGGTGAGCCACTCGTGCACGATCTCCAGAGATTCCTGCGCGTAGTGCAGGATTCGCCGTCGTGCCGCTCCCTGAAGCCGTGAAGAAGACTTTCCCTTCGATGCGGTATCGCTCTTTGAGAGAAGTTTGCCCAGTGCTTCCGGCTTGCGCAGAGCGAGGAGCTGGGAGCGGACCGCGTCTAGCCGGGTTCGGTCGTCTTCGGCCGCGGCATGCAGGAGTGAGCCGATGGGTCCTTCCTCGGACCACCATGTGCGGACGATTTCGTTGGCTCGTGGGAAGTGCAGAGTGCGGGGCTCGGCGAGACTTCCACGAGCCAGGGCACTCGCCGACGTCACATCGACGTTCGAATCATTCTCGTGGCCGGGGTGGCTCGCCTCTTGTTCGAACATTCGTGCAGCCAGTTGGCCGCGGGCGCATACCTCGGCGACCGTGGTCAGCGTGGAGTGGAGCGCCGGCATGCCCTGAATGCGGTCGGAGATGAAGCGCAGAGCTTCGCCTACCCCTGGGTCGCCGCAGACGAGGCAGACGCGCAAGAAGGCTGCGGCGCGCAGCAAGAGACCGACCGGGCCGAGACCCACGTCCGGCTCGGTGAGGCGGCCCGCCGTCTCGTTGAGGAAAGCGTCCGTGCAGGCCCCGGTCGCGCTGCGTACGGTCTCGGCCAAGACGAACAGCTTGAGCGTCAGGGCAAGTTGTTCGAAGCCTCCTGCCTGCGCCGCGTGATAGGACAGTGCGATTTCGTGTTGCCCCAGGCACTCCGTGACGATGTCACGGGGGTCATCTTCCTCTTTGGGCGTCGGCGCGGGAGCGGTGGATGGCTTATGAGAGACAGCTGCAACGGCCTGCGGAGGGTCTTCGAATACCGTTGTCTGAGCAGCCTCGGGACGATTTTTTGCGTGGGACGGATCCGCCTGCCCCTCTTGGGGAGGCGAGTCCTGGTCTCCTGCGGTTGCGGTCAGGCCAGGGGTGGACCCGTCATGCGTTGGGATCTTGAGAGTTGCTGGAATTGGAATTTCGTGCAGGCTGTTGGTTGGCGCCTCGGTCGCGACAGAGTTTTCTGCACTAGTGGCGTCGTCTGGTCCAAGAGGATCTTCTATTTTAGGCGCATCGTCGACCGTGCGTTGGGCCGCGGAACGCGCCAGATTAATTGATCCGTGCCTGGAAGACGTAGTTGAGGAAGCGGATGCGTGAGGTGAGACAAGGCTTCGGTCCGTGTCGGCATTGGCTGGGAATGAGACCTTGCTGCGGACTACAAGAAGTACGACCGCGCGCAAATCTTCGGGCAAGGCCCCACGCAATCGTTCGTCCAAGCATTCCACCCCTGGATCGTCGTCGCGATGGACGGCGTCGGAGAGCGCGACGATGTCTGCAAGCAGTTTGGCTAGATTGATGTCCCCTTCCGACCACGCTTCCTGCGCAGAGAGTTTGTCTGCTTGCGCTCGAAGGTTGTTGATCGCCGGATGAGGCTGGGATGCCACTGCATGTGCAATGCGGTCGAGTCCGGAAAGCAGGGACTCTCTCCCCCTGAGCTCATCTCCGCGAAGGCGAAGGGCCGTCAGTAGGTTTTCAAGCCCTGAGGCTTCAACGTAAGCATCGTTGGCAGGGGCAGTCGCTGCCAGCGCGCATGCCAGCTCATTTGTTGTTGTGATGAGCGCTTGGACGGATTCCCAGGCGCTCGGGTCTGGTAGGACTCGCTGGTCCAGAGACTGCCAAGCCTGTCGTGCGGAGATGGTGGCCTGCTCCAACAAGGCTTCCAGCCGCTGTGCGGCATCGTCGCATTGACGCGCGCCGTCCAGCTTGGTCGCGGGCCATTCTTCTCCAGAAGCCGATGGGGCCGCGGCCACCTCGGCCGGGGAAAGTCGATCAGCCGCACGCAGTGCACTCCACTCTGTGGAAAGCCGGGCACAGGAGTGTGCGAGCGTCTCCACCTCCTTTAGGGGCCAAGATGGCAATGCTCGATTCTGCAAGGTCCAGGCGAGCACATATGGCTGGCTGGGATCCGCATCCCAGAAGGCGATCGCCGCGAGGAGCAGTTCGTCGCGCGGAGCCTGCTCTAGACTCTCTTCCAGAGTGCTGCTGCGGCGCCCTTCCAGCCAATCGGCTCGAGCTTGCGCAAGGCTTTCGAAGAGAGGACTGCCAAGGGCTTCGGCATCAAGCTGTCGCTGAGAAGCAGGACGGCTTGAACGTAGTTGGGTCAACGCGTGAGAGCAGACAGTGGGGGTGAGCCGACCCATGGCTGGTACGTGCAGTCGCTGCAATAGGCGGGTCCGCCGAGTCTTGCCCATTCTGTTGAGCAGGTCACTCAGGCGGGACTGATCCAGCAGGGCGAGAACATCACCCAGGGGGTCTCCGAGTCGCTTGAGCCCGTCTTTTACGGCCTTAGTCAGTTCGAGAGGTGGAGCGATCGCCTTAGCGCGCGGTTTTGCCGTCATCTTGACCCTGGTCATCCGTTCCCCGAAGTGCCTTCCAGATCCTGCGGTACGTGCCGGTGCCACGGCTTTCCAGGCCCTGACCCCTTCAGATGCCCGTGCACGAAGGTTGTGCCGGGTGGGAGCTCGGTATCGGCGTCGGCGCCTTCGACCTCTACACGCCACCGGGCGTAATCAAGCCGCGCCTTGAGGGAAGGCTGCTGTTCAGGAGGTAGTCGCCGTCGCTGAGGACGAATCCAGCGACGGCTGAGGAGCGGCCCCGAACCATCGTCGCGCCCGCTCCATTCCGCCGAGGCTCGGGCTTCCTCGGCTTCAGGTGTGGACGGCCACCATGTGAACACGTCTGGTCCGCCCGAATGATGCGGGGACTGCGTCAGCAATCCGAACACAGTCATGTCTTCGCAGGTGTGGATGATTGTCCACAGCAAGGCTGCGGAATGAACATCAGGCCCGAATAGAGCCGCGGTGAGACGGCGACCGTCCAGGTGCCGGCTGTCGGCAGGCCCCCGGTCGCCGTCTCGCTTGAGGGCCTCGATGATGAGGTGCTCCAATGCGGCTACGGCTGGTCGCCATGACCCCCTGGCCACTGAGGGTGCCCATGGTTGCCAACTCTGCCGGGTGCTCTGCTGGGTGTCCAAGCCGGTTCCGAGGCGAAAGAGTGCCTCATCGAATTCCCAGCTCACGGTTCCGAAGCCAGCAACGTCCACGGGATTCGTCAGCCGAAGACTCGTGGCTACCAGCCTCCTTCCGGCGCGCGCCGCCGCGACGGTCAGATGAAGTCCTGGCGGTATTGCAGGCGGCCAGCAGACGCCTTGGACTGTGTCTTGGTGACGGCGTACACACTGCTCCGTCCCGTCACCGGTACTGGGGGAGGCGTCGTGGTGGAGTTGCAGGATGAGATCTCCGGGTGGCAGCAGATCCAGTACGGCACCGGTGAGTCGCAGCCTGCCGTCCGTCAGATCGGCTTTGCTTACGGCGACTGTCAGGACGATGAGCTCGTCATCGATGTGTACGACGGTGACCCGGCTCGCACCGATTTCCACCTCGCTCAATCCGACCGGTGCGGTCGGAGGTGTCGGGTCACCTGTATGCGAATTGCGGCTCTCCGTGAATCCGATACCCGCTGGGGTGAGGGGATCCAGTCCTGCAAGAACATCGTCCACAGGTAGGCGTTGTGCTCTCCAGATGCCCGCATGTTGCCAAAGATCATCCACGCGGAGATCAGTTCCGGCAGGCAGCTTACGGTTCATCGTCATATCTGCGAGAGCTAGGTTCGCGTCTACGGCCAAGGCCGCGGTGGTGACGCCGGTGAGGCCATCGCTGTGATCGTCTTCTCGGACGAGAGCGTTCAGGAGCGGCCACAGAGCTGAGTAACGAGCCTGATTGCCGGGGGCGGGTCGGCAGACAGCCCTGCGCACTTCCTGGAATGTTACAGAGGAGCTGAACGAGGCTGCGTCGGTTGCTGGTCGGGCGTAAAGGTTCCACGTACGCAAGTCCGAGGCCGTGGTCATGATCTGTGCCAGGCATTCGACGGCCGACCGGATCGATCGTGCGACGTCGGTGTCGCTCACCACCGTGGAATCCGACATGAGCCAGCGAGGTAGGGGGCCGAGGTCGAGGAGGGCGCGGGCGGGTCCAGCGAGATAGGCGGCGAACGAACCGATCTGGTCCCGCGAGGAGGTGCCATCCCAAGAGGAAGGGACGAATCCTACGAGTTGCCCGTTTTCCAGCCCGCCACCAGGTCTGAGCCATCGCCCTCGTTCAATCGACTCGCCGGCACTCAGGGGGCCGAATACGTCTGTGTCGACGACGATGCGCTGCCGGTCCTGGTCCGCGTCCGCTGGAGCGCCGGACCGGGCTGCTCCCGTCCAACCGTCCTCTTCGACATCTGCTGCCGCGCCGAGTACCGCAGCTACCTCGCCCCACAGTTCACGACTGCCGCGGGTCAAGCGGACGAATGCCCCTGTTGGTAGCACGGGGAGCTTGCCGCCGACCGACACCGTGGCGAAGCAGTCGGGATCCGGTTCACGTGTATAGCGGCGAAGGTGTGGGTCGTAGTCGAAGTAGATGGAGTTGAAAGCGCTGCAGGCGTGCAGGAGGCCGCCGCGTGCCACGGCCACTTCTTGCAGACGGTGGGCGATGCCCTCTCGTACCGACGTTGGTACTTCGTCGACCTGCCAGAACATCTCGGGACATAGCAGGGCAGGGTTCTCGAAATGAGGTTCCACTACAGCCCCTTCCCCCCACCGACCGCACTGTCGACGCGCACATGACTATTTGATCGTACGAAATGGACAGAAGGCAGCGATATCGCAAAGTTGGGGGAGGGAAGATGAGTTGGGGTGTCCGGCATCGGTTCACGCATAGTTCATGGTGTCGTTGGCGTCCGAGCTGTCCCGGGTGAATCACGAAATATGTACGGTGTGTCCGAAGGGTGCTCGCCGATCAGGTGATGTCTCACGCCTGAAGGCGTGCCTATCGGGCAGCGCGACCGTGGCAGCTGGGTCAAGCGCAACAATCGCACCTTCTGTCACAGTGCAGGTCAGGCGCCGAAAGGTCGCCGTGAGGTGCCATCTGCGGACGTGGGGCTTGCGGAGTGCATCAGCGTCATTGCCGGGGGCCAGCTCGGCGGGTACGGATTTGATGTCCAGGAGAAGCATGTGCGCCGATGGTGTCGCGATGCCGACCACCGGGCTCGGCCGCACCAACTGTAAGGGCGAGTGATGCTCCGGAACTCCGGAGGGCCCTGGCCGCCCCGGCTTGGCCGATGCTCTGACTGAGGGTGAGGACGGAGCCGCGGACGGCGTCATCGCTCCGGTGCTCGACCGGTTCGCCCAAACCCTTGTCCTTCAGGAGGCGATGCTGGGCACTGGACGGACCTGGTCGCGTGAGTAGGTCCGGGCCCTTGCCTCCCGGCTCGTTTCCCCGGAACGGTTCGCTTTGACTGCGATGCGCCACCCGCAGCCCTGCATGCGGTCGCCGGTAGGTACGCGTCACTGTCGAGGTCGTGCCGTACGGTCCACGGACACCTGATAGGCCAGCCTGTCATCCGTCTAGGACCTGTCCTGGCGATCATCTGGTAAGACGCCTCGGTGATACTTTGACCGGAATTGTGGGAAGGGGCGGGCGAATCCGTGGACAGTGACCT
>NZ_JBVJLW010000038.1:0-40502 GCF_055584525.1 Streptomyces sp. NPDC102514 | reverse complement strand
GGCGAGTTGATTGCGGACCTCGCTCGGTATGCGCATACCACACCAACGACGCAGAGACCGTGAAGCAACGTGTTGATTCTTTACGAGCCCTTAGGTTCGCCCTTACCCGGGCGGGCGTCGATGTTGTGGATGTCGATGTCCAGCGGCACAGTCTCGTAGCCGGGCCACGGCGTGACGGCCCGGGGCGGGATGCCGGTCTCCTCGGCCAGCTCCCGCAGCGCCGCCGCTGCCAAGGAGTCGTCGGTGGGCTCGGTGTGGCCGCCGGGGGCGAGTCTCTTCCCGCTGGCCAGGTGCAGCACGTGCAGGACGCGGCCGAGCTGGTCGACGACGATCGCACTGCAGGTGACGTGGCCGGTGAAGGTCGAGCGGCTGGCGATGTCCTCGCCGGTGCGGTCGAGGGCGTCCAGGAGGACGCCGAGTTGTTCGCGCTCGTGAGGGTGGCGAGCGAGGTAGGCATCGACGGTGGCGTGGATGTGGTGGTGCGACAACGACATGGGGACTACCTCTGAGGGGCGTGTAGCGGGAGGAAGCGAGACGGGGGTGGGTTCGGGGCAGCTCAATCGCATCCCCTCCGCAGGGATCTCCTTGATAGCGGCGAGGGTTGCGGCGGGTATGCCCCACCGCTCTCGTGCCGTGTGCACGGCGAGTTGGGCTTGCCGTGCTCCGGGCGGGCCCCAGCCCAGCAGGGCGGCTGTCTGGGCAGGGCGGGATGCAGGCGGGCGAAGGAGTGTCCGATGGCCGATGAGGTCGTTACGGCATTCCTTCCGGTGTTCGTCGGACGGTTGAAGCATGGGGAGCAGGGAGGATCTGCAGCGGGCCGGTCCACTTGCCTGGCATAGCGGTGGCTTGGCGCGGGCGAGGCGGTCAGGGGGTGTCGCCGCTCATCCGGCGCTGTAGTTTCCACAGAGTTCGGAACAGTCCCGGGTGCTGGGTGAGCTGGGCGTAGGTGCCCTCCTGGACGATTCGTCCCTCGTCCAGCACCACGATCCGGTCGGCGACGGCCACATTGGTGAGCCGGTGCGTGATCAGCAGAATGGATCGGTCCTTGGCCAGTTCGCGCAGGCCGGAGAAGATCCGGTGTTCCGCACGGGCGTCGAGGGCGGCCGTGGGTTCATCCATCACCAGCAGTGCTGCCTGCCTGTGGAAGGCGCGGGTGAGAACGAGGCGCTGCCACTGCCCGCCGGAGAGCTGTTGCCCGCCGAACCATTCGCTGGTCAGGAGGGTGTTCAGGCCGGAGCGGAGGCCCGGCAGTATCTCTGCGGCGCCGGATGCCTCGCACGCGGCGAGCAGCGCTGCATCGCTGGTGTCGCCCTGCCCGAGCGTGATGTTGTCGCGCATCGTCAGCGGCAGGTACGTGAACTTCTGCGGCACCAGCGCGACATGCTCCCACGACCTCCATGGATCGAGGTCCGCCGTGGAGACGTGGTCCCAGGCCACCTCACCCTCGGTGGGCAGCAACAGACCGCATAGCAGGCGGGAGAGGGTGGACTTGCCGGAGCCGTTCTCCCCGACCAGCGCCACGATCTCACCGCGTTTCACGTGAAGGGAGACCTCGCTCAAGCTGTCCTTGGGGGCGCCGTCGTAGCGGTAGGTGACGTTGCGGACCTCGAAGCGCTGCGGGGCGGCAGCCACCGTCTCGGTGCCACGGGAGTCGGCCATGGCCTGCCCATGGGCGTTGTCGAGAAAGCCTTGCCAGTCCTGCACGTACCATCCGGTGCGCACCAGGCGGGCCCCGCCGTTGATGATGCCTCGCACTGAGCCGGTGGCGGTCTGGAGGGCGAAGACGGCGCCGCCGCCCGCCGCCAGGCCCATCCGTCCCGACGCCAGGAGCCACAGGAGCGCCGCCCACACCGCGAGCGAGGCAACCCCGCCGGCCACGGCTCCGGCCAGACCCATCCAAGCCCCGGTGTTCGCGGCCTGGCGTTCGGCCGCGTTGACGGAGGCGGCCAGCTTTCGGTACCGGCCGATCAGGAAGGGACCGGCCAAACAGGCCCGCATCTCCTCGCTGGACTCCATGTAGGCCATGTGCCAGCGCAGCTTGCCGAGCATCCGGCGCCGCCCGGAGGTTTCCAGGCCGGCGAGGTAGATCACGCGGGCGGAGCGGACGTAGGCGGCGGCCTGCGGCAGGCACGCGAGGAAGAGAAGGGGAAGGAGCAGCGGATGCAGGACGGTCAGCACGGTGGCGCCGGCCGCGAGTGTCGCGGTGGCTGCGAGGACGTCCTGCGCTTCCTCGACCAGGTCCGGGGTGACCTGGGCGCCGCGGTCGGCGATGTCGTAGGCGTCGTTGTAGCCGGGCTTGTTGTTGGCGGCCAGTTCCGCGCCGAGCGCGGCCTCGACCATCGTCACTTCCGCGGCCCGACCGAGCACTGGGCGCAGTCGGCCGGTGAGCCAGACGACCGCGATCCCCAGCATCGCGCGCAGACCGGTGGCAGCGGCGATCACGGCCAGCTGCGGGGCGGCATCCCACAGCCTCTCGGTGATGTCGCCCGCGGAGATCAGCGCGGTGATCGTGCCCGTGACCGCCAGGAGGCCAAGAGCTGCGAGGACGCCTGTCCCGATCTGACACACCAGCAGCCCGATGGTCGCGCCGCGGTCCACATGCCAGGCCATCTGTACCGAGCGCCGCACGAGCGAGGGCAGGCGGCGCGCCATGGTGCGGGAGGTCAGCTGGGAGCCGGCCTGGAGGCGTGACTCGTCGCGGTAGAGGTATTCCTCCTCTCGAACAGTGGCCTCCTGCGGTTCGTCGTCCGGCGCGGTCCCTTTCGGTGGTCGCGGCGGCTGGTCCTGTGTAACGGCCGAGGTCATCGTTCTCCCGGGGACGGTCACTGTGGCAGAGTCGTGAGGTCTAACGACACGGCTGCGATATCGAACACACGTCATTCGGTCGTGCTGGAAAGCCCGCTATTGCCTGCGTCAGGGAACCCTGCAGGCGCGGGATCCCTGACGGGGCTTGGAGCAGCTCCGGGCGGGGAATGGCCGAAACGCCGACACCGCCGCGCGGCGTGGGCAATCCGGCAGCTTTTCCTGGTCGTCCGCTCCTAACGGGGTTCCGGTTCGGTGTTCAGCAGCCTTTCCAGTTCTGCGGAGGCGTGGATGACCGCGCCCTTCAGCGCCTGGTGGTGGTGGGCGGGCAGGACGCCGGATTCCAGTCCGGCTGCGGCGATCACCGCGTGGAGCGCGTGGGCCGAGCCGGTGTCCAGGGTGGACGCGGCGATGGGATGGTCCAGTACGTCGCGGGCGGCGTAGGCGTCGAGCCGGGCCACCTCGGTGATGGTTTTAGGCAGCGTGTCCGCGCACTGCCCGTCGGGGTCCAGTTCGAGGGCGGTCAGGCCCGCCCGGGTCTGGAACACGGCGGTCGACGGATCGGGAGGGGCGCAGAGCAGTGCGGCTTTGTTCAGGGTGTGTTCGATGTCGGCCCGCGCAACCGGTACGCCGACGGGACGGCAGTGGGCGCGCAGGAGCAGGCCGATGGCGGTCTCCCAGGGTTCCGTGGGCTGGGTGGTGTCGATCAGGTCGAGGGCCTGCTGGCTTCGTCCTTGTTCCATCAGGGCCATGATTTTGATCTGCCGGCCGTCGAGGAGCCGGTTGCCGATGCCGCGGTGCTGGGCCATGGCTACGGCCGCTTCGGTCCACCGGCCGATGCGTGCGAGGGCGCGGGCGCCGTCGACGAGCAGGGTGACCCACAGCTCCTGGCACACCTGCCGGTGATCGGCCTCGGTGCTGGTCAGCGAGGACAGGTCGACGGTGCGGCCGTCTATCTCGGTCTTTCTGCGTTGACGGGCGGCGTGGTTGAGGCGGGTGAGGAGGTCATAGGCCGCCTCGCCTTGGCCGTCGCGTGTCAGTAGCCGGGAGAGGTTGACCAGCGGCATCAGCGACATGACGCCGATCGGCCCGCTCATAGGTCCGGCGTCGGCGAAGACCTGGTGCTGGCGCCAGCACAGGTCGGTGGCCAGGTCGGGCATGCCGACGTCGGAGGCGATGAGTGCGGCGTAGTTGAGGATGCTGCAGGTGCGGGCCACCAGGTCGTGGTGGCTCGCACCTGCGCGTGCGACGGTCAGCCCGGTGAGGTGGTTGATGCGCTCTTCCAAGGGGAGCGCGGGCGCCTTGGTGCGGCGGACCAGGGGGATGCGGCTGGCTATCGCGGGGATCATCGGCTCAGCCCTTGCGCGCCCAGTCGACGGCGAGTCGGCTGTAGGGCTTGTCGACGACGAAGCGCGCCTCGTCGACCGGCAGCCGGTCACGGGAGTCGGCGACGGCCATCCGGAAGCCCGGCTCGGGAGCGTCGTTGCCGCCGCTGGCGTCCCAGGCGCGGATCTCGGTCACGACGCGCTCGGCGAGGTCGCCTCCGGCCTTGCCGTGGCCGATCACTCCGACCTCCCAGTACCGGCCCTTCTCGTCCTCGCCCTCGCGGATGGTCAGGTAGGCCAGCGACCCGCCGTCGAGGGCGGCCATGGAGCCCCATCCGAAGTGCGGAGTGAAACCGGGGCGTTGGCCCGGCAGCCGGGACAGACCGTTGGGCAGTGCGCAGGCCAGGTACAGGTACAGCCACTCCCACGCCGAGCCCTGCCGGAACTTCACCCCGGTGTAGAGCTTGGTGTGCTCCTCGTCGAGAACCGTACGCAGCGCCTCGCGGTCGACGTTCTGCTCGCTGAACGTCTCCAGGCGGACGTTGCCCTCGCCTGCCATGGGGATGAGGGTGTACACGTCGTCGCAGACGCCCTTGCGGAGCGGGACGAAGGTGGCCATCTCGCAGGAGACGGTCTTCCACGTGTCCCCGTCGCGTTCGAACGCGAAGGAGCGGGAGATGCTGCCGCGGATGCGCATCGGCAGGACCAGGCGCCCGCCGGGCGCGAGCTGGTCGAGGATCTTGACCGGGACGTCTCCCGCGCCGACCGTGAACTGGATGCGGTCGTAGGGGGCGTGCTCGGGCAGCCCGGCCGCCCCGTCGGCCATCACCGCGGTGGCGTTCTGCACGCCGGCTTCGGCAAGGTTCTTGTTCGCGCCGGCAATGAGGTCCTCGTCGACGTCGAGGGTCCACACCTGCCCGCCGGGCGAGACGATCTGGCCGAGGAGGGCGGCGTTGTATCCGGTGGCGGCTCCGGCTTCCAGGACCTTGTGACCGGGCTGGGCGCCGATCTGTTCGAGTTGGGTGGCGACGACGGACGGCGCGGAGATGCAGGAGATCATCTCCCCGTGCTCGTCGTGCTTGATCGGGACCGCGTCCTCCTTGTACGCGCTCTCCAGGTCGACGCCGGGCAGGAAGGCGTGCCGGTCAGTGGTGCGGAACGCGTCGATGGTCGCCTGGCTGCGCAGGTGGCCGCTGTCGACGAGGCGCTGGGCGAGGGCTGCGCGCAGTTGGTCGGGGTCGTTCACGGGTGTCACGGTGGTCTCCATTCGAGGGAGGCTAGGGTCCGCCGGGGCGGACTTGCGGGTAGTCACGTCGCCGTCTCCGGTGGAGAAGGCGACGTGACGGCCGAGCCACGCGGTGGCGGCCTGCGCGTCAACGGGTACGCCCGCGCGGTTGAACGCGAAGATGGCGTGATGGGCGAGGACGCCCCGGATTCCGCGTATCAGTCGGCCGTCGGCGGCGAGCCGACGCAGGCGGCGGCCGGCGTCCTCGAACGCGGCGACGCGCTCGCCCCAGCCCACTTCCGGCTGCGGGCGCAGGGCGGCGTCCGCGTTCATCAGCCGCCGCATCGCGGAGATGGCCTTCTCCCGCGCGGCCCCCTGGGGCGGGTTGACGGGGGGCCGCGAAGAGGCCCACTGGGCGTACACGTCTCCGGCTTCGAACGGGTCCAGCCCGGCCTCGCGGATCATGGCGGACAGCAGCATCACGCTGCGCTCGCGGGCGCCGGGGGTACCGGTCTCGGCGAGCGCGGCCGGGCTGTCGGCGCAGAACACGTCGTGCGCGACTTCCATGCCTTCGGGGCCGCCGAAAGCATGGGTCTCCGGCTCGTAGATCCCGCCTGTCCAGCCGGTGATCACACGGTCGGCGACGAGCTGGTCCAGCAGAGTGGTGGCGGGCTGTTCGGTGCGCAGGCGTACGCCGGCGTCCTTGCGTAGGAAGTGGAAACGGCGTCCGGAGAGCGCGGTGGCCAGGGCCCGTGTGGCCGTGTGGTGCGGGTCGGGGAAGGCCACGGAGGCGTGCCACCAGGAGGTGTTCGGTGGGATGGGCAGGTTCTCGTCGTCGAAGGTCATGGGCAGCGAACTCCTTGCGGGGCGGCAGGGTGGGGGTCAGGTGAGCAGGAGGGCACGGGTCCAGCCGGCGTTGCCGGTGTCGTGCAAGGCGAGTTGGGCTCCGGCGCGGCCTTCCAGGAAGCCAGGTTTGGGCAGGTGCTCCCAGTCAGCGGCCAGCTGGCGGTGCAGGTCTTGGACGATCGGCGTGAAGCGGGCGGGCGCGGGGCTGTCGGCGGCGACCGCGCGGGTGAGGGTCAGCAGCCCGGCCCAGCCGTGGCAGAGGGTCGAGTCGGTGATGCGGACGAGCTGCTGTGGGTCGGTCAGAATGGTCTCGACGGTGTCCTCGGCCGCTTGACGCCGGGCGGGGTCGCCGAGGGCGAGCGCGGCGAGCTGTTGCGCGCGGGCGATGCCGGCTTGGCCGTAGCACCAGGACTGCCGGGCCGGTTGCGCCTCGGGTGGTTGGTCGACGCCCAGGTGGGCTGCGGTGAACCAGTAGTGGGTGCCGTGCCGGTCGAGCCAGATCGCGAACGTGCCGATGGCCTCCTCCTGGCCGGGGACGCTGACTCCGTCGCGCAGGGCGAGAGAGAGCACGGCCAGGGGCCCCGCGATCCCGTGGGCTATGCCGTTGTTGCCGTGCCCACCGGTCATCTCCGTCCCATCGGGGCCGGCCGCCGACCACCACCCCGGCAGCATTCGGCCGTCACCGCGGACAGGGCGGGCGAGTGCGACGAGGCAGGAGAGCACGTCGGGCAGCCGGGGCGCGATGGGGCGGGACAGCAGCAGCGCGGCGAGCCCGGTCAGACCGCGGATGAGGTCCCATTCGGCGAGATGGGGCAGCGCGCCGGCGGCCTGACGGCGGTGGACGGCGGCGAGCCGGGCGTCCACGACGCGGTCGACCGCCGCGCGGATGTCGTCACCGGCCCCGTGCGCGCGGGCCAGGACGAACTCCAGGGCGGGTGCGCCGTGGAAGAGGCTGGCGTTGCTGCCGGTGCTCACGCCCCGGGCGGTGGCCTGGGCGAGGTGTCGGCGGGCCGAGGCCAGGTCCCGGCGCTCGATGTCGAGCAAGGCCATCCCCAGGGCACCTTCGGACAGGTCCTGCGTACGGGGCACGGTCGTCGTCATGAGCGCCTGGCCAGAGGAACGACGATGCTGTGGGCCCGGCCGCCGATCCACCCGTCGGCGTCCGGCGGGGGCGCCTCGTGCAGGGTGGCGACACCGACGGGACTGGCATCCAGGTGCGCGCGCAGCAGGTCCAGGTCGACGTCGCGGGTGAGGTCAAGGGCGAGGTGTTGGTCATCCTCCGCCAGGAGCACCTGCTCCGGCACCCGGAACCGGGCCCGCCAGGCGTGGAGTTGATCCGCCCACTCCTGCAGCGGCGCGGTGCGGACAGGCAGTATGCGACTGCGGATCTTCCACCGGGCGGTGGCGAGGATGCTGCGCCGGTAGGTGAGGGCCGGGGTGAAGGGCAGGGCCCAGGCCGCACCCCAGTCGAACCAGGTCACCTGCGGGGACACGGCCCGGCTGATCTCGCCGAGGAAACGGGCCATCGGCGGGGTGTAGTTGTTCCACAGGAAGTTGATCGCGGTGGGTGCCAGCAGCTCCAGCGACTTGCCCGTCGCGGTCTCCACCAGCTGGGGACGGCCGTCGGTGACGGTGACCGACAGGTCGGCGGGGAAGAGAACGTTCGGGTCGGGGCGCCGGAATTCGCCGACGCTGACAACGCGGGGCAGGGCCTGCGGCGCGCGGGTGAGCAGGTCGGCCGGTACCCGACCGGCGTGGAAGGAGAGCTGCGCGAGTTCCGCATTCGGATCGACGGTGGGCAGGCTTGCGTACGCCGCCTCCGTGCCCGGCATCAGATGCCAGAACCGGCCGGTCATCGATCCTGCCGAGCGGGAGACAGTCAGCACGCGCAGCCGAAAGTCCCCACGGTTCAGAGCCGGGATGGAGAAGGCGTGGACCTGTGCAGCAAGTTCGAAGTGGGGTGCCAGGTCGTGTGGTTTGTCGCCGGCCGCGGCTTCCAGTTCCTCGATCACCGCCCCGCTCAGCGCGACAGTGCGGCTGCCTTCGGCGGCAGCGGTGCCAGCCAGCTCCAGCAGCAGTCGATCGCGCCGGGACATCGGCCGGGGCGGTTCGCTCGCCATGAGGAAGCCGGTCGGGAAGCCCACGCCCAGGTCAGGATCCGTGGCCACGTCCACCGGCACCATGGAGTTCTCGCCGTAGAGCTCGGTGAATCGCTCGATCCATCGCTGCCATGTCGGTGTTCCGGCCGGGTGGGTGACCAGGCGGGCCAGGACGGTCGCCGCGGTTTCTACTTCAGTCAGCACCTGCTCGGGCAGCCGCACGTCGGCGTCCAGCCGAAGGTCGCACGCTGTCCGCAGGCCAGCTGCCTGAACGCACGCCGCGGACGGCAAGACATCCCTGGGGTCGGCGACGGTGGCGGGCGCACGTAGCGACGAGCGCAGCAACCGCACCCGCAGCAGTTCACCGAGCAATTGGTCGCGCGCGGTGTCACTCACGGAGGGGAACTCCGCGGCCAGCTCGTCGGACAACTGGCCGTACCCGATCGGCGATCGGGCCAAATCAAGGACGAGACGCAGCGCGGGGCTCAGAGCGATGCGGAACTCGGCATCGCCCTCGGAGGGCACGTGGATGTGCTGGTCGCGCTGCTGGATCAGGGTGTTGACGCAGACCTCCGCGTTGGCCATGCGCGCAGTGTCGCTCTCCCAGTCGCTGAGCATCTTCTCGAGTCCGGCCGGCTCTGGGCGGGCCACGGCTTGGTGCTCGTCGCCGACGCGAACGGATGTGGTCTGGGCGAAGCCGAGCGGGGCAACACCGGCGAACAGACCGTAGGGGGTGGAGCGACGTGCGTAGCGGATCGCATAACGGGCGGTGGACAGCGCCGCCCGGCGCATCCGGCGCACCTTCGGCGTGCGGCCATCGGTGATGGCCTGTACCTGGTCCGCCAGATGAGGGCTCGCTTGCGACACGGTGTGGCAGAAACCGGTGTCGGACCACACCCTGCTCAGCCACGCGCGCCACTCCTCCACGGATGCCGTGCGCATCGGCCAATACGGCATGGCAGGTTCGGCCGTGTGGACCGCAGCGCGCAGCATGGCCTGCCCTGCGGCCTCGTACAGGCTGAGCCGTTGACGTGTCATCAGAATTTTCCTCATCTGCTGGGCGGGACGGGCCGGACGGGGAGAGCCCCGTCCGGCCCGCGCAGCCGGGATGAACCGGCTTACGAGGTGGTGCAGGCACTGGGGCAGGAGCTGCCGCAGTTGTCGCCGGTGCCGCACATCAGGACCGTCTCGTTCGCCGGCGTTCCCTCGATGAAGGTGATGTCGAGCCCGAACGGGTCTTCGTCGGCTTTCACGAGGTCGGCCTGCGCGGGAGCGGTCGGCTTTTCGGTCTGGGTGGCGGTCATGCATGCCTCCTGTAAGGGGCGGATGGTGCGGGGTACCGAGACCCGGTCGGGCCCCGGGGTCTGATGCCAGACGAGCAGGCCGGCGAAGTCGCCTGGCCTATGGCGTCCGGGGTCGGGGTGCGGTGCTGTCAGGCTGCTGCGGGCTGCGCCAGCGGGGGTGTTCTCGGCGGCGTGGTCCAGTACCTGGGTGAAGTGCTCGGCCCGTTCGTCGCCCTCGGCCTCTTGGGCTCGGGTGAGTACCGACAGGCCGCGCATGGTGAGCCAGCGCTGACGGTCCTGGACGAGCGCGGCGGCCTCATCTCGCTCGGCGTCCGTACGTAGAGTCCGCATCTCGTACACGGCTGTTAACTTTGGTGTGCGCTGGTGCGGCGGTGCGGAAGACGCGTTCACTGGTTCGCTCCACTCTCCACCGTGCCGGTCCTGGCACCCAGTAGGCGCCAGGCTTGGGCGAGGACGACGAGTTGGGTGACGTCGGCGGCGCCCGTCTCATCGAGCAGTTCGTCGAGTGCGGACCGGAGATCGGCGGGGGCGATTTTGGCGGCGAGGGCGATGCCGTGGGGAGTGCTGTACTCAGCAACTGCCTTCAGCAGCTGCAACTGCTTCGAGTTGAGCTCAGGCGCTGGCCGCTCCAGGGTGGGCGGAACGACCTGCTCGGCGGCCAATAGGAGATGCACGAGTACCTGCGGCTTGCAGCGAGGCGGGCAATGGACGCTCACCCGGATGTCGCGGACATACTGACGGACCGTGTGGGGCGACAGTCCGGTCCTCGTGGCGATGTCCTGGGCAGTGCGACCGTCCACAAGGTGCTGGGCGACGCGCCGGTGGGTCGGCTTCAACGGTGTGATCGGCGCGCTGGTCGTCGTGGACGGAGTCACGGGTGTCTCTTTCTCGGCTGGGCGGACGGTTTCCGGAAGGGGTGCCGCCGCTCCCCGCGGGGGTCGGCGGCACGGGCCCGTGCGCGGCGGTCAGAACGCCACGGCGGAGACTTCAGGCACGGTCGAATCCCCGCAGCAACTCGACGTCGGTGACCTGGCCGGCGAGTGCGCTGACCTCGAGCTCACCAGCGTGGACGTAGTGGTCCATTACGAAGTGCCGCGCACCCTGGACGAAGCGCTCACCGACTTCGCAGCCACCTCCATCCCGTCGACGGCATTCGGCCCCACGTGCACGGCGTGGGCCAGATCGCGGGCGGCGTCGCCGAGTTGGCCCGACATCATCCCGGCGGCTTCGTCGAGGACGCCCGGGTTGTTGAGGGTGTCGGCGCGCTTTCGATCGCAAGGTGGCGGAAGAGGACAACGAGGTAGCTGAAGCTGAACCCGGTCAGCGCGCAGAAGACGACTGTCAGCAGAGCGGTGCGCCAGGAGCGCAGCCGTTGCTTTGCGGTGGCGGGAAATCCGTTGTCCAGTACGACACCGTGGGCGCGGCAGACTTCCAGGGCCAGCCAGGCGACCGTGCATCCGAACAGGGGGTGCCCCAGGTCCGGCCGGGGGAAGCCAGGAACAGCCGCATACACGGTAGAGGCACCCAGGATCACCGCCGCAGTTCCTGCACGGACTGACGACCGCCCCTACCAGCCATATGAGCCAGGCCGCCGCGATGACGGAGGTGATGAACGCGGTGCCGTTGATCCATTCAAGGTCGCGTGGTCCCCATCGGATGCCGTACATGCGCGACACGTGCACCGCGCCCACGGCCAGCGTGCACAGGCACGCGAGGGTCAGTACCGCGGCCAGGTGCCCGAGCAGACGGCGCGACCGCGTATCGGCCGCCGGGAGCGTTACGGTGGAGACGTCAGGCACAGTCAAGCTCCCGTTCCGCCTCCGGATTGGTGCCGTGGTGTCCTGCCATGGCCTGGTCGCTCTCGCCGGCCTCGGAGGGGAGACCCTTCACGACCAGGGTGCGGCCGCCGGAAGTCGAGAGGATGCCCTCGTCTCGGAGAGCGTGCAGGCTCATATGGATGGTGGCTCTCGATACGCCGAACTCTGTGCCTAGGGTGGTCAGGGTCGGCATGAATACTCCGACGGGGTAGGTGCCGTCACCGATGCGCCTGCGGACGGTTGTCTGGATGTCGGTCCTGCCGGGGCCGTTCCACTGTGGCGGCATGGTGCCGTGTGGTGCGATCCCGCCTCGGCCGCCGTTGCAGGTGTCGACGATGCCGCTGTCGCGGAGCAGCCTGACGGCCATGTTGGCGTAGTACCGCGTGGTGGCGAAGTGCTCGGCTATCGTGCTGAGGCTGCGGACGGTTCCCGCTTCCCAGGTACCGTCGGTGATTTCCTTGCGCAGGAGGTCAGCGATGGCCCGGGGGTCGGAGGCGATGTCGTCAGGCATGGTTATCCCGCTCGTGATCGGAGGGCCTGAGGAGTTCACGGCCCCTCCAGGAGTGATGGTGCGTCGGCCGGGCGGGGCTCTGTGTACAGGTCGGCCACGACGGGGAGATGGTCCGATGCCCTCCGCGCGCGGGGCGTGTCGAGCACGGTGTAGGACCCCATGTGCCAGGAGAGATTCCGCGAGGGCAGGATGTAGTCGGACCGGTGATCACGGCCGTCCTTGCCCCAGTGACCGGCGGTTCTGGCGAACTCCAGCTCCAGTTCGGCGGCGGGGTCCACGTAGCCGGCGGCCAGGAGTGCACTCATCGCGCGCTTGTCGAGGCTTCCGTAGCTGCCGTCCGGATGCTGGATCCGGTTGCCCGAATACTGCGTCGGCGGAAGCCAGTCCCAGGTGTCGGGCTCGGGATCGCCGGGAGCCTCGGAGTTGAGATCGCCGACGAGGAGGGTGTCATCCCGGTCGCCGTACTGCGTGAGCCATCTGGCCTCGGCCAGCCGGTCGGCCGGGTCGAAGGGGTCGAGATGGGTGTGCAGGACGCGCAGCGGCGCGTCCACCCCGTCCACCTGGAGGTCGGCGCGCGAGACCGTGTGGTGGAAGTTCGCCTCGGCGACGTCCGGGTAGAAGCGCAGAAAGCGGATTCCCGGCGGTCGGACCAGCGTGACCAGGTGGCATCCATGGCTGGCTGACAGAGCGAGGCGGGCCTCTATCTTCAGCGCCGCAGCGATCATGTTGATCCATTGGCCGCCGTTCCTCTCCCACCGTTTGGCCTCTTGCAGACACACCACGTGTGGGTCGAGTTCTTGGAGCAGTTCGATCTGGTCGGCCAGGCGCTGATATGAGCCGTCACTGTTACGGCCGCCGTTGAGCGTGTTGTAGCTGACGAGCCGGAGATGCGAGTGCGCCGCACCAGCGAGCGCGCGAGGGCCGGAGGGGATGCTGTCAGGCACGGTCGAACCCCCTCTTCAGCTCCACGTCCGTGACCTGGTCTTTGACCGCCGCGAGTTCGATCTCGCCGGCCCGGGTGTAGTGCTCCACCACGCGAGAGCCGAAAGCCTCCTGCGCGAGCTGGCTGTTCGCGAAGTCAGTGAGCGCTTCGTCCAGGGTCTGCGGTACGGGGAGCGGTTCGGTGGCGTGGTAGGCGTCGCCCGTGCAGGGTTCGGGGAGTTTCGGCTCGGTGCGGATACCGTGGGCGATCGAGGCGAGCGTCGCCGCAAGGGCGAGGTAGGGATTGGCGTCGGCGCCCGGTACGCGGTTTTCCAGGTGCGGGTGTGTCCTGTGGCCGGTCACGCGCACGGTACAGGTGCGGTTGTCGTGCCCCCAGGAGAAGTTCGTGGGGGCGAATGAGTGCGGCCTGAAACGCCGGTAGGAGTTGAGGGTGGGCGCGTACAGCGGCCCCATGTAGGGCAGGTTTTCGATCAGTCCGGCGATGGAGTACTGCAGGCGTGCGGGCAGTTCGCTCGGCCGCAGGGTGTGGAACACCGGCTCGTCGCCGTGCCACAGGGACACGTGCAGGTGCATGCCGCTGCCCACGCCGGTCTGCGGGGCGGCCATGAACGTCGCAACCATGCCGTGCCGCTCCGCGATCTGGCGTACGGCGTGCTGATGAATGGTGTAGGCGTCGCAGGCGCGCATGGGGTCCCCGTACGGATCCTCGTACGGCCACGTCACCTCGATCTGTCCGGCCGCCCCTTCCGTCTTGATCGCCTCGACCGGGGCGCCCGCCGCGCGCAGGGTTTCCTGAAGGTCGTCGAAGAAAGCGCTCAGCGCTGGCGGATGGTCCAGGGCGTAGTCGAGGTTGTGCGGGCAGACGGGCGTCAGACCCTGGTATCCGCGGCGCCGTGCCTGCGCCGCGGTATGCCGGTAGAGCATGAACTCGCTCTCGATGCCCACCTTCGCTTTCAGCCCGAGCGCTGCAAGCCTTTCGATCTGCCGTCTGAGGATCTGCCGGGGCGCGACCTCGACTGGGCTGCCATCACGGTGGACAGCGTCGCCGTGCACCAGAACAGTGCGTGGCAGGTAGGCCAGGCGGCGGATGGTGCCCCGGTCGGGGACGACGCGCAGATCGCCGAACCCGTCGTGCCAGCCCGTGAGGTCGTAGCCAGGCTGCGGGTTCATGTCCAGATCCGTGGCGAGCACGTACTGGCACATCTCCGGCCCGTCCGGGAGCCGGTCCAGGAAGGTCTGGCCGTCGAGGCGTTTGCCCTTGAGGCGGCCCTGCATGTCGGGGATGGCGACCATCACCGTGGTGATCTCGCCGTCCCGCACCAAGTCGTCTAGTTGCGCCGGTGCCAGGAACGGGCGAGGTACGACGTAGAAGGGTTCGTGGCTGGTCTGGTCGGTCATCACACCACGTCCTCGGACAGTGCCATGGTCTCGGCGTCGGTGCCGAGCGGCGGGATCTTGTAGGAGCGTCGGCCCTTGGTGATCCACGTGATCCATGCGATGAGCAGGACTACGGCGAGGGCGATGCCCGCGTAGTTGAAGGACTGCACGGTGATCGGTGAGGCCTGGGGCAGGCAGAAGACGACGGTCAGCACGCTCACGTATCCGACCGAGATCCAGCCGAGCGGTTTGCTCCAGGCGCCGAGGTGCCAGGGGCCCGGTTCGAAGCGGTCACTGGCGCGCAGCCGCAGGTAGACCGGGATCACGTAGGCGGGCGTGATGCCGATGACGTTGATCGCGGTGACGGCGGCGTAGGCGGTCGGCGAGTACAGGCTGGGCAGCGCCAGGAGCAGCGCGATCCCCACCGACAGCCACACCGCGGGGACGGGGGTCTTGGTGCGGCTGCTGACGCGGCGCCAGGTCGCGGAGCCGTAGAGGGCTCCGTCGCGTGAGAACGCGTAGACCATGCGGGAGGCGGCGGCCGTCTCCGCGTTTCCGCAGAACAGCTGGGCGACGATCACGACGAGGAGCAGCCCCTTGGCAACACCGGTGCCCAGGACGTCGATGAAGATCTGCGCGGGCGGCACCCCGGTGCTCGTGCCCAGGGTGCCCGCGTAGTCCTCGATCGCGAACAGCAGCCCGGCCAGCAGAATGAACCCGGCCGCCCAGGACCAGGCGATGGCGCGCACGATGCCCTTGGGCGCGGCTATCTGTGCGCCTTTGGTCTCCTCCGACAGGTGGGAGGAGGCGTCGTAGCCGCAGAACGTGTACGCGGCCAGCAGGCAGCCGAGTGCGGCCACGTACACGGGGTTGTCGAAGCCGGTGCCGTTGTTGAAATGGGTGAAGACGAAGCCGGCGCTCTGGCGTTCGCCCGGGGCGAGGGTGAGCGCGCCGACGATCAGCGCGACGCCGGCGAGCTGCCACCACACCGAGATCGAGTTCAGCACGGTGACCAGGCGCACTCCGAGCGTGTTGAGGGTGCCGTGCAGTAGCAGGATGCCGGCGAATATCAGCATCGTCGTCTCGGGCGTGGGCTCAAGTCCCCACTGCAGGTTGGCGAACGCGCCGACGAACAGCGCGCACCCGTAGTCGATGCCGGCGATCGCGCCGAGCAGGCCCAACAGGTTGAGCCAGCCGGTGACCCATGCCCAGCGCGGGCCGCCGAGGCGGTGGGCCATGTAGTACAGGCCGCCCGAGGTGGGATAGGCGGAGGTGACCTCGGCCAGACACGCCCCGAGGATCAGGGTCACGGCGCCGATACCGACCCAGCCCCACAGCATGACGGCCGGGCCGCCGGTATTGAGGCCGTAGCCGAACAGGGTCATGCCACCGGCCAGGATGCAGATCACGCTGAAGCTGATCGCGAAGTTCCCGAAGCCGCCCATGCCGCGCTTGAGCTCGGGCGTGTAGCCGTGCCCGCGCAGCGCCGCGTCGTCGTCCAGCGGACGGCGGCTAGTTGATCGTCTGTGCGGCATCAGGCACCTCGGGGGAGAAGGGGGGGAGGGGAGAGACGGCGTAATGCGGGTGGTAAGTGCAACGGAAATGTCCTTTGGACGACTTTGAGGAGGAAGGGCGAGCACAAGGGGCCGCGGTCGCGGAGGGTGGGCCTCGGATGGTCATCGGTGGCTCCTGGATTTCAGGGCGGGGCGGCGGAACTTGAGGAATTCCTCCTGCCACTCCTGCGGCTCGTGGGCGACCTGGGCCCACGGCGCGGTGGTCACGTGCGGGCCGATCGCCTCGAACACCGGGCCGGCATGGCCTACGCCGGTGGCCGTCAGAGCGTGCGCCAGATGGTTCAGGTCCAGCAGGGAGCGGGTGTCGGGCTGCCCCGGCGCGGGCTGTGTCGGCTCGAACCACTCCTGCAGTGCCTTGCGGGCGTAGTGGGCCTTGTCCTCGGTGACCCAGTACGCGAGCACACTGGCGGTCTGCCGTGTCGCCCACTGCTTGCGGTACTGATCGACGAACGCGTACAGCGGCAGAACCTTCAGCGGGGACCCCACGGGAGCTCTGGATGCCACCCACTGCGCGAAGGTGATCAGCTCGTCGCCGCGGGCACGGAAGACGGCGAGTATCCGGTGGAAAGCTTCACGGTTGTGCGCATCGCGCTGGTGCACCGCGTCCAGCAGCCGCCAGGGCCCCGGAGGCAGCAGGTCCTCACGCGCGATCCAGTTGAGTGGGTTGTGCGGCCGCCTGGGGTCGTCGTCGACCTGTGCGAGCGTCATAAAGCACAGAGGCGGCACCGGATCGGCCGTCCACTCCGCAGCCGCATTGCACGCGTAACGGGCCTTGAGAATGGCCTGCATCAGCTGTGGCCGGGAGACGCCGTTGCGATGGGCGAGGACCACGCGTTCGCTCAGCACGCGAGCCCGCATCATCCAGGCGTTCCAGTCCTCAGGCTCCTCCGCGGCCCACATCTCGATCGCCTCGGTGTCCACCGCCGCGCGGCCCAGAACCTGACTTCGGCTACACCGCACTGCCCAGGAGTCCGTCCTGGCGAGCAACTCCTTCGTGGACAACCACCGATTCAGCCGCAGATCCTCCAGGGCGACGCGCAGATCGGCATCCCGACCTGCGGGATGCGGGAGTGTCAGGCGCATGTCAGCCAAGGGCATCAGTGGGCCCCCAGTGTGAGAAAGCTGGGAGGGTGACGGCGGCGCACTGGCCTGGCGCGAGTAAGGAATGCATGGGGTGAGTCCTCAGAGCAGGGGGGGGCGTCGGGCCGCAGCCCACGTGATCCGCCAGCCATAGGGGGAGCCGGGACTGCTGACTGCGGCCCGAAGGGGCTTGTTGGGTCAGTCGGCGGCGCTGGCTGCAAGCTCGGTCGGCAGGGACTGCGCCTGGAGCCGGTTCGCCCACTCGGCGTGCGGTTCCAGACCCAGGGCGTAGCGCCGGTCATCGAGCCGTTCCGGCTCTACGACACGGTAGAGCCGGAGGAAGCCGACGTGCGTTGGGACGTAGAGCGTTCCGAAGCGCTGCGGCTGTCCGAGGTTGAAACAGATCCGATCGGCCAGTAGTGCGTAGTGCAATGGGTTGGCGTCGCCTTGGTGCACGGCCTTACCCAGCAGCTCCAGCGCACGGGCCTGCAGTGCACCGTCGGTGCAGTACGTCGCGATCCGCCAGGCGCATAGCGAGGCACGCTGGCCGACGAGCTGGTAGCCAGGCCAGCCGTGCTCGCCCAGGATGCGTTGTAGGAGGTCTGTCTCCGCGGCGAACAGGTCAACAAGGGCTTTGGCCGCCGCTGCGTCCGCTCCGGGCATGCTTGCTTCGAGCCCTTCCGCGCGCCACAGGCAACGCAGGAGATCGATGCCGAAGTTGGGCGGGGCCGGTTTCGTCGTGGTCATGGGGGCATCAACTCGGAAGGTCAGTCGTCGGCGGACATCGGGAATTCCCTCGATGCAGTTCAGGCGCAGATGGCTATCGGGTAGGGCCTGGAGTGGTTTGTGCAATCAGGGGGCGTCGTGGAGGTAGAGGGCGCACCAGGTGATGAAGCCGTCGTTGCTGATGCCCCAGTCGTCGGCGATGGCCTCGACGAGGAAGAGTCCACGGCCGCTCTCGTCCAAGGAACTCGCTGCCTGTGGTTTGGGAACCTCGGGCGAGCCGTCGCGGACCTCAATCCGCAGGTGACCGTTGACAAAGGACAAACGCACTCCGACATCACCGCGGCCGTGTCTGAGCGCGTTGGTGACCAGCTCGGTGACGAGTAACTCAGCGTCCGCGATGAGCGCCGGTCGTTCCCGGCAGCTCAGGCCGGCCCGTACGACACTGCGTATCCGCTGTGGCCAGAGCATGTCCACAAGAGCTACAGCCCCATTTCCAGACCCATGGCCGCGAGCGAAAACCACCTCAAGGCCGGTACGCGGGAGGAAAAGGAAACTGGCGTCGGGAGTATTATCAGTGATGATTGCAGTCGATGTCATGCCGCCTTCTTCACGGATTCTCACTTTACGATCAGCGATCAATAGCCAGGAATGGTTCGGCAGGCGAGCCTTGGTGGTGAATTGAGGGGTGAAAATGCTTCATGTGCGGCTATTGAGTTGTCGGGCACGGGCCTACTTGCGTGCGGCCATCGCGATCTCTCGGGCAGTAGTAGAGCCGCCAGACAACCCAGAGACACTTGCCTCCCGCGTCTGAGGGCTTGCCTTGGACGGTGGGGTTCGCAGATGAAGCTAGAGCGGTTGCGGGCCAGGACCCAAGTAGATTGCGCGAGTTTGCAGCAAGCTCATTGACCGGTCACAACGCATCGCAGACCATCGCTGAGTCGAACAAACCTGAGCAAGGCAGCAGACAGGAGAACAACCATGAAGCTACGGTTCCTTGGTAAGAACTCCACGGTCGGTGACTGCCCGACCCTCTACGCCACGGACCGGGACACCTACCTCGTCCAGGGTTGGAAGATCTTCGCGAACGACCTGTTGATGCAGCTTGAGATCCCGGAGGGGGAGACGGCGGTTGAGGTGCCCACAGAGCTGTTCGAGCACCTCACCGAGGACGACCTGGCGGTCGGGGAGATCAGGCGCGTCGAGGATCCGATCATGATCCTCACGCCGAACGGTACGTTCGTGGTCCAGGGCCGCGAGGTGACCGACCCCGAGACCCTGGCTCAGATGGAGATTCCGGACTACGAGACCGTGGTCGAGGTCCCCAAGGCTGCGATCACCGCCCTACTGGAGGAACCGCGTGGAGCTGATCTCCAGCGCCGAGCGCAACCAGCTCTTTGAAAGCTTTGCGCACGACGCATTCCATCTGGAGCTGAGAGACGACTACTCCGTTCCCGACGAGGACAGTCCGTTCGCGAACTGGCTCCGTGGCGAGACCGTCGACTACTCCTACATGGAACCCTGGACACAGCTCATCCGGCGCGTCACCAGGCAAGGGAAAGCCGTCCGGCGCGTCCGGGTCGTGACCGAGCCGCACACTTCCTACATCCAGTGGGAGCACGCCACCACCATCCTGAACGAGGAGGCTGGCGAAGAGATCCGCTGGCTGCCCCGGCACCGCCTACCAGAGGGCATTACCTTCCCCGTGGAAGGTAGCGACTGGTGGCTGTACGACGACCGCCTGCTCGCCGTGGGCCACTTCGCTTCGGATGGCAGGGTGCTCGGGTCAGAACTGATCGAGGCCCCGGACACCGTGGCCGAGTGCGTACGCCTACGGGACCTGCTGTGGTCGGCAGCCATCCCGCATTCTGAGTACAAGCCCTGACCGACCCGTGAGCACCCAAGTACAAGAAGCACTGCAAGCGCTTGGTGCCCGGCTGCGCGGCTTCCGCAAGGACGCCGGATTTGCCAGCGGCCGGGCCTTCGCGCGTGCCACCTTGTGGCAGGAGTCGAAGGTCTCTCGCATTGAGAATGGCAAGCAGCGCCCCAGCGAGGCCGACATCCGAGTCTGGTGTGAGACCACCGGCCAGGGGGATCAACTCGGCGACCTGGTCGCGATCGTCCGTCATGTCGATGAGCTATGGCTCGAATGGCGTCGGCAACTCCAGACGGGCGTCGAAAAGCGACAGCGTCAAGCTATTCCGGTGTACGCCAAGACTAAGGTCTTCCGCATCTGGCACCCCACGCTCATCTGGGGAACCCTCCAGACCGCGGACTACGCTGCCGAGGTCTTCCAACAGGGCGTCAGCTACTACGAGATTCCCAACGACACCGAAGCGGCCGTGGCGAAGCGGCTCGAACGCCAGCAGTACCTGTACCAGGGCGAACGCATCTTTAACGTCCTCCTCGGCGAACAGGCCCTCTACACCAACTTCGGCGGCCCAGAAGTGATGAGGGGACAGCTCGACCGCCTCCTGGCGGTGATGCGTCTTCCCCGTCTCAGCCTGGGCATCGTCCCTAAATCCGCTCCGACCCTCATTTGGCCAGGCAACGCGTTCTCGATGTTTGACAGCCGACTTGTCCTCGTCGAAACCTACTCGGCGGAGCTCTCCGTCTCTCAGCCCCGAGAAATCGAGCTGTACACCAAGGCGTTCGCCCTCCTGAAGCAGTCAGCGGTCTACGGCACCGCCGTCCGAGATCTCATCTCCACGGCGATCCAGCACTACGACCAGATCCCGAACGACTAGGAGAGCGCACCATGCAGCCGATGGACCTGAACTGGCGAACCAGCTCCTACACAGAAACGCAGAACTGCGTTGAAGTAGCAGACAACGACCTGACTATGGTGATGGTCCGAGATACCAAGGCGCGCGGCCGGGGAATGATCGAAGTCCACCGAGCTACCTGGGTAGCTTTCGTGGAGCACGTCAGGCGGAGAAAACACACAGGCAAGAACCCGTAGCCCTGGCCTCTGAGGCCCGGCTACGGGAAGTCCTCCCACCGGTCAGCGGATCGTTTCATCCATGAGCAGGTACAGCAGACCGACCAAAGACCCGCTGCTCACGACCTCACGACGGTCGATCATCCCCCGCACCTCGCTGAGGGGGACCCACTCGATGCGGTCGGACTCGTTCTCCTCCGTGGGCGGTCCGGAGTAGGTCGCACCGTCGACGCGGAAGACGTGATGCTGCGAGTCGGTGATCCCGTTGGCCGGCTCGGCATAGACCAGAGGCTTGATCGGGCCAGGGCGCCAGCCGGTCTCCTCCAGCACCTCGCGAGCCGCAGCTTCCTCCGGAGTCTCGCCCTCTTCCACCAGCCCCATGGGGAGTTCCCAGGCCCACGAGTTGGTGATGAAGCGATGGCGCCACATCATCAAGACCTCTTGGCGGTCGTTTACCACGGCGGCCACGGCCAGATGCCGAAGCCGAACAACGTGGTACTCCCAGCGACGGCCGTCCGGTTGCTGGACGTCCACCAACCACAGGTTCACCCAGGGGTTGTTGTAGATCTGGCGCTCACCGTAGGTCTTCCACTCCATGCCCGCGGCCCCTCTCGATCGGACTCCAGGGTCTCAGGCCAGCTGAGATGAAAGGCTGCCAGTCAGCGCTGACGACTGGAGTCCTTCACTGCGCTGGTCGCTGCTGGCGCGGTCGGCGTCAGGGCCGGAGTGCGTCGGTTGTCTTGGGCGGACGCGGCGTAGGGACTTTCTGCTAGGGCGGGTAAGCGGGCGCTGCGGCGTAGGCGCCATACGAGGACGTCGCTGATGGAGTCGGCGGTGTCGAGCTCGCGCCGTTGGGCGGCGTCGGCGAGCAGGGCGGCTGGGTCGTGGCCGGCTTTTCGGGTGTCGTCGAGGGTGGCGGCCAGGGCGGGCCAGCCGTCTTCGGTTTGGATACGGTCGGCCAGGTGCGGCAACGCCTGGTGGAGCAGGTCGGCTTGTCGCTGTCGGGCGCGTGGGGCCAGACGCTGGCCTCGTCGACCAAGGATGGTCATGGGCTCGGCGGCGGCTAGCTGGTAGGCGGTGCGGAGGTGTTCGGCGGCTTGGCGGGCTGCGGTGGCCTGCTGGCTGTGGTGCCTTTTGGCGTGCCAGTTCGCTGCGGTGATGGCGAGGAAGAAGGCCATGTCGATGAGCATGGCGGTGCTGGCACCGTCTTCGCCGCGGCTCAGACCGGGGCCGCTGTAGAGAAGGTCGCGGGCGGCCTGTCGCAAAGCCCGGTCGTGCCCGCGTACGGCTCTTACGTGGGAACGGCCAACTCGCTCGAATGTAAGGGCCGCTTCACGGAGGGAGGCGCGGGTGTGGGCGGCGGAGGTCGTGGCGAGCGCGTCCAGGATCTCTCCTGTGGCTGCGATCTGGGCTGCCGCTGTGCCGGCGTCGCCGTGGTCGATGATCAACAGGGCTCGCCATGTGGCGGCGGTGGCCCGGCGCCGCGCGAACGCGGGACCTGTTACCCGTGGAAGGGAGGGCTGGTGCGGGCTGGAGCTGTCTGCCGAGGTGGTGGTGGTTCCTTCGGGGAGGGTCCAGCGGTCGCGGATGCGGGGGAGGGACAGATCGGGTGCGAGGGTGGAACCGGCGTAGAAGACCGGCTCGTCGTCCTTGTTGCGGTCCTCGGGGAGGGCGACCTTGTAGCCGAGCAGGTCACCGGAGGGCGCGAGGCGCTTGCGGATCAGCACACCGGTGGCGGCCAGCCGGTCGAAGAACTCCTCCTCGCCCATCGCGCCGGCCGCCGCACGGCGCACCAACTCGCGCAGTTGATCGCGAGCCGTGCGTTCGCGGCCCTGGCGCTCGGCTTTGTGGTGTTCGGCGCTGGTGGCCCGCTTGGCGGCGGTGCCGTCCCCGGATGCGACTTGGTATAGGCCGAGTTCCTTTTCGATCAGACGGCATTCGGCTTGGGCGCGTTGGCCGGAGCGGTGGTGGTCGGGGCGGCGGCCGTCCTCGCGGATGAGGGTGGCGATGATGTGGATGTGGTCGTCGGCGTGCCGGACGGCGGCCCAGCGGCAGCCGGCGCCGTCGTTGGGGTCGATGCCGGTGGCGGCGACCACGCGGCGGGCGATGTCGGCCCACTGCTCGTCGGACAGGATCGGGTCGTCGGGCGCAGCACGCACCGAGCAGTGCCAGACATGCTTCTCGGGACGCTGGTCCGCGGTCAGTAGGGACAGGGGCTGGTCAAGGAGGTGCTGGAGGTCCTTCTTCGTCACCGAAGGGTCGCGCCCGGGGTCGGGGGCCACGCCGTCGAAGGAAGCGACCAGGTGTGGGTCGATGTGCTCCTCGTGGGTGCCCTTGCCGTACAGGTAATGCACAAGCCCGAGGGTGTTGCTGCCCTGCTGGTGGATCCGGGGGATCAAACTGCTCGGTCCTCCTGCCGGTTTTCGCCCCGGTCTGCCGCTCGCTGGACGGCTTGTGCGGCACGTTGCAGGTCGGCGAGGACGGCATCCAAGTGCGGCGCTTGGCCACCGGAGTTGAGAATCTTGGCGACCTGGTTGACGTTGCTGCCGGCCCAGCCGAACTGACGACGCACCCCGAACAAGGCGATCAGGATGTCGCGGTCAGTTGCGATCGCCGCCGCGGTGCGCGACTGGTCGCGCGCGGCGGCCAGGGCACAGTGGGCCATAAACCCGGCCACACTCATACCGACGTGGTCGGCGCCGGACTGGATGATGGCGAGTTCTTGTGCGTTCAGGCGCACGCTGTGAGCGGGGCGCTGCTTCTTGTCACGCGGACGGGACGTCCCCTTCCTGGCCAGGCGCTTGCGGCTGGCCTTGTCTGGCTGCGGTCCGCCCTCGGCCGCAGCCTTCCCGTCCGGCGCCCCCTGGTGCCGGACGGGCGCCGCCACCCCTGGGGCGGGGTCGGGTTCGGGCGCACCCCCCGCGGGGGAGTGTCCGAACCTCCAACTTGCTGTGCGGTTTGGGGCTGGGGAGGTCGCGTTCTGGTGCGCCTCGGTGGACGTCTGAGGGTGACGCTGATGCATGGAAGTCCCTTGACGAAGTATTTGAGGCGGGGCGCGGTCCGTGGTGGTCGGGGCCTGAGAGAGACCGGTCAAGACCGGGACGGTCCTGCGGGGATGCACCGGATCGGGGACCGTGGAGACCGGCCTTCTTCTTCCGGTCCCGGGGCCCGGTCCCCGTGGTTGGTCCCCGTTTGAGGGGACCGTGGTACCAGTCGGTCCCCGCGTTTCTCGGTCCCGGCAGGCGACGAAGGCGTCGGTCCCCGGTCCCCGCATGGTCGGTCCCCGAGTGCGCCGCGGGGACCGAGGCTGCTCTTGTAAGGCGTTGATCTGTTTGTTGTCCCCGGTCCCCGGTCCCCGGTCCCCGGTCCCCGGTCCCCGGTCCCCGGTCCCCGGGGACCGACTAGTTCGTTGGGGACCGGTCCCCGTACGGTGCCGTGTTCGGCTCCGGGACCGGTCCCCGCTTCGATCGGGGACCGGTCCCCGAAGTGCGCCGTCGGGACGGTGCCCCGAGAGGTGGCGTCGGTCCCCGCTACGGGAGGCAGTCGGTCCCCGGGACGGTCCCCGTTGTGCTGGGGACCGGCCCCGAGGTCTGGCGACGGTCCCCGGACGGAATGGCCTGTGCGTAGATGCCGACCGACCGGCTACAGGGATGGCGTGTATCGGTCGGTCTAGGCGGGGTCCTCGCGTCGGCGGTCGGGGCCTGTGAGGATGACGCGTTCGGTCATTTCGGCGAGGCGGGAGGCGACGCGGTCGCCGAGGGTGGTGCGGAGTTCGGCGGTGGGGAGGTTGGTGGTGATGAGGGTGGGGAGCAGGTGCTCGTAGCGGTGGTTGATGAGCCGGTAGGTCAGCTCCTCGGTCCACTCGCTGGCCTTGGCCGCGCCGAGGTCGTCCAGGAGCAGCAGCGGGCAGCGGGCCAGGGCTTGCAGCTCGCGTTCGCTGTCATGCCCGGTGCGGGAGCTGGGGCGCAGGCGGGCGTGGAGGTCGGCGCTGGTGGTGGCTTCCCAGCGCAGGCGGACACCTCGGTGCAGGAGGGTACGGACGGCGCCATATGCCTGGTGGGTCTTGCCCGTGCCGGTGGGGCCAACGATCAGCAGGGAGCCACCCTCGGAGATACCGGGAGCGCCGGCTGGTCCTGCGCGTCCTGCTCGGGCTATTTGAGTGGCCCAGGCGGTGATCTGGGGGTGGTCGGCGAGGGCGCCGCGGTAGCGGGCGGGGATGCGTCTGTCGGCCAGCTCCAGGGCGCTGACCGGTTCCTCCGGTGGCGGTGCCGCCGTGGCTGCCGGGTCGAGGCCGCGGGCGGTGAGGATGGCTTCGAGGCGGGCCGTCATGGAGCCGACGGGCTGCGGCGGGCGCCTGCGGGTGCCGGTGGTGGTGTTCAGAGCTGGCCTCCGTAAGCCGCTGCGGTATCGGCCGGGTTGGTCCAGGCCCGGCTCGGAGCGGTGCCGCGGGTGGGCGTGTTCATCACGTCGTTGACAAGGCTGGGCAGCGCGCTGGGGTGCACTCCCTTGGCCCGTTGCCGGACCAGCGCGGCGCGGATGTGGTCGGCCTTGATGCCCTCGGCCAGCAGGTTGCGCACTTCGCGTCCCAGATGTCCCAGGAAGCTGCCCGGCGGGCGTTCGGCACACGCGGCGACGTACTCGCCGATCAGGTCCTGCACCGAGACGCTCGCAGGCGCGGGGGCGCTTGCGCCCCCCGAAGGGGAAGATCCTAGATCCAAGTTCCTAGGTCCTAGATCCGGACCGTGAGGGCTCACGGAGCCCTCCGTGAGCCCTCCGTGAGTTGGTGATGAGGACTCACGGAGCGGCGTCTGACCAGCGAATTCTTCAGCGGGCGGGGTCGTCGCCCCGGCTCCGTGAGGGGTCACGGAGTGCTCCGTGAGATCTCCGTGAGTCCTCAGTGCGGGCTCACGGACAGGGCCGGGGTGGCCGTGGTCGTGGTGCGGGCAGTCGGGGTGGCGCACGCCGCTGGGCCGGTTGATCTTCTGGTGGCGGGCGAAGGTGACGAGGTGCAGGTAGCGTTTGCCGTCGCCGCCCTCGTAGCGGCAGATCAGCCCGGCTTCCTGGAGCTGGCTGAGGTCGTCATCGACGTCCATGGGGCCGTGGTCCGGGCGCAGCGACCACAGCAGGCCGGCGATGACCGCGGCCTGGTCACGGAACCGGCCGCGGTCATCGGCCTGCGTGAGCAGCCCGAAGAACGTCCGCTCCGCAGACAGGGACACCATCGCCAACGACTCGGAGGCGAACGCTTCGGGCTTGATGGTGCGGATACGGGCGATGTCGATCGACCACCTTCGTCGCGATTCGAGGCATTGTCCGGCCGGAACGCCGGGGCGCGTGGACAACACAGCCACACCCACCGCGCACAAGTCCAGAGTTGACTCACAAACTCTGTAGTAATCGTGCGGGGCTGGAAAACCATAAACCCGAAACGCCGGTCAAGGAAAAGGGGTGCCGGTAACCGGCACCTCGCGTCCATCGCTCACGGCAGACACCACACCGCTTCCCCCGTTCGGGAAAGCAAGCTACAACACACCCATGCCGCCACGCCCCCTCGAAATCGGCCCCGCCGGACAAGCCGCCGCACACGCCATAGAACGCCTGCGCACCACGCGCGGCTACTCGCAGCGCTACCTCGCCGCCCGCGTCACCGCCCTCGGCCGGCCCCTGACCTTCACCCAACTCTCCCGCATCGAAAGACGAGTTCGCCGTTGCGACGTCGACGACCTCGTAGCCATCGCCGCCGCCCTCGGCGTGGCTCCACAAGCCCTCCTCGGCGATGCCGGTACGCGCCCCCGACCGGACGGCGGGGCAATGTAACCGACGATCGCCGGTTGGCCAAACCGGCGATTCTCCGAACCATTGAACGACCCGGGGCGCCTACGTGTCCCAATGTTGTGTGTGAGGAGTCGAGCAGTTTGGCGCAGTCCGCAATAGGCGATTTTTTGTTGCTCTTCGAGGGGCGAATTCGTGCCCTTCTGGAATGGATTGAAGAGGAGTTCTCGGGACCGGTGTTTCCCTTCTTCGCCTTCATGGCGGGCACAGTGGACTCGCCTGAGCAGTAATAACCGTTCCGCGCTCTGGCCCAAGATCCGTGCGCGGGTACACCGCCGTACACATTCCGGCCTTCTGTGGTCCGCACCTCGCTGCGGCCAGCACGTGACACATTTCCTGGGCGATGTGGTCCCACTGCCCTGACCGGGCCGGTTGACCTTCGTCCTGCACCACCCCGGCAGCCCGGCGGAACCGAATCGCCGGCTCTTTCCGCCCCTCTTGTCTCCAAGGAGTCGCCCATGCCTGCCCGTTTGCTGTCCATTCCTGCCGTGGCCGCCGCTCTGGACGTCGACCGCCGCACCGTCTACCGCTTCATCGCCGCTGGGGACCTTCCCGTCGTCGATCTGCGCACCGGGACGCAACGCTCCCGCGTCCGTGTCCCCGCTGCAGGGCTGGAGGAGTTCATCGCCAGCAGGATGGTCGTCTCCCCGCGCGCCCGCCGGTGATCTCTCGCAGTCGCTCCGGCCCTCATCGTTCTTGCGTGAAGGAGCAGTACCACGTACCTGCGTAAATTGAAGTCCGGTCGGTGGCAGGCGACCGTACGCAACCGGACCGGTGACCGGTTCAGTGAGTCCTTCCCCCTCAAGGCCCAGGCGCGGGCCTGGGGCATCGAGTTGGAGACCCAGTTCGCCCGCGGAGCGATACGTGACCCGCGGGCCGGCGAAATCGCGTTCCGGGAGTGGCACGACCGATGGTGGAACGCCCGCATCGTCGAACCCCACACCCTGCGCGGCGACGCATCCAGCATCAAGAACCACGTCATGCCCTACTGGGCGGACTGGGAGATGCGGGCCATCACCCGCATGGACGTCCAGACTTGGATCCGCTCCCTGGTCGACAAGGGCGCGGGCCCTGCTGCGATCAAGCGGGCTTACAACCTGACGTCGTCGATCATGCGTGCGGCGGTCGACGACGATGTGATCGCGGTGAGCCCGTGCCGCAGCATCGATCTGCCGCCGATCGCTGTCAAACCGCCGCAGTGGTTCACGCCCGACCAGGCGCAGAGCATCCTCGACGCACTCGCCCCCGCCTGGCGCACGATGTGCCTGCTCGGCTTCTACACCGGACTGCGCTGGGGAGAACTCTCCGGCCTGCACCGCCACCGTATCGACGTGCGCCGCTCGCGCCTGTTCGTGGTGGAGGTCAACACCAAGAGCGGTATCAAGGAGTACCCCAAGAGTTCGAAGAGCCGCCGGGAGGTGCCGCTCCCGCCCCACGTTCTGGAAGCGTTCGAGCGCCACATCCACCGGCTCGACCGCGACGCGGTGGTGTTCACCACCGTCACCAAGGGCCGCTCCGGACGCCTGCTCGCCGACAGCAACTGGCGCCGGCAGACCTGGTGGCCCGCCGTCGAGGCCGCCTACCACTTCGGCGACGACGGCGAGCTGCAGCTCGTCCCGCACTACCCACCGCACTCCATGCGCCACACCTGCGCCTCATGGCTCGTCCAGAAAGGAGTCTCGCTCTACGAGGTCCAACACCTCCTCGGCCACGAGAGCTTCCAGACCACCCAGCGCTACGCCCACCTCCAGCCGGACGCCCACAAGGCCGTCCTCGGAGCCTGGAAACGCATGGAAAACCCGCTCACCATCACTACGTGAACGTTCCTCCGCCCCTGTCCGCGTCAGACGGGGGCGGAGGCGTCTTACGGCAGGTGACGCCCGAACGGACTGAGGCCAGCCAGCGGGTGTCACCTTGTGTCGAGGAACGCCCTGGCGCCGCGGAGCCTGATACCCAGCCGGCGTTGCGTGGCTGTCGAGGCGTACGTCCAGTGCCCCCAGTAGCTAGGTGTCCGCCTGGCGGCCCGCGGGCAGCAAGGAGGGTGCGATGCCGTCGCGGCGGGCGCTGAGCACGCTCAGGGAGTAGCGGCTGAGGGCGTCGGTGCCGGCGAGGTGGAAGACGCCTGTTTCGGTCGAGGCCGCGAGCTTCCACAGACCGGCCGCGAGATCGGCAACGTGGACAGGGCAGCGGATGCCGTCCGTGAACAGAACTCCCTCCCGCTCGTTGGCAGCCAGTTCGTGCACCGCCTGTTCGCGGTGGTATGTTCCGTCGCCGATGATCAGGGAGGTGTGGTCGGCAATGCCGTCCGGGCACAGCAGTCGTACAGAGGTCTCATCGGCGGCTTTCGCGGCTCCGTACGGGGTGATCGGGGCCGGGTCACAGGTCTCGTCGTAACGGGTCTTGCCAGTGCCGGAGAACACGGCATCGGAGGAGACGTGCACCAGGCGGATTCCAAGCTTCGCGGTGGCCATGCGGATGGAGCCGTCCGCAGAAATCGCGCAGTCCGCACCGTCGCTTGTCACGTTGATCACCACGCGAGGTGCCACCGGAGCCAGGAGCGCTTCCACCTGTGCGGGATCACGACGTCGAGCTGATGTCAGGCGCCGACCTGCGCAGCACTGGAGCGGGAGCGGAACGTAGCATCTGCGTCCCAGAGTTCCGGGCCGACAGCGACGAGTTCGGCAGCGCTAGCCACATCGCGCAGGAACTCCTCGACCGCCGAGAACAGACCCTCGGCACCGCAGCACGGGTCGTGTACCGGAAGCGACCCGCACGTGACCGCTAGAGCCATGCTGTCGGGGCCGAGTAGCAACCTCACGGTTGCAGCGGACACTCTCTTGGGTGTTGTGAACTCACAGAAGAGCTCCGGTGACGCCGCGGTAAAGCGACGTAGCCGCTCGTCGTACTCCCTGTCCCATCCGCCGGTGCGGAACCGCGCTCCTCACCAAGGTCGAGGGTGGTGAACCGGGACAGGACGGGCTACAGCAGCCGAGCTCCGGCCAGTTGGCGCACGGTCACCGCGAAGTCGAAGGCGTCCAATGCTTCGACGACAGCGGTGGGGAAATTCCGTGTGAAGAAGTGTAGTTGCTCTGTCAGCTCCCGCTCAGACTCGGTGTCCGCGTCCGACCGAAGACCTTCCAGTCCTCACGCGGCTGCGGCCCCGGTAGATCACCCCTCTTCCGCCTGCTGGAGCAGGCAGTCCATCCGGCGCAGCAAGTGAAGGGCAGAACCACCTTGCCGTATTCGCTTGCCTTGAAGTCCCCCCCGCAGCAGATCTGACATGGACCAGATATGGTCCGCCAGCGCGCGGTTCCCGTCCCTGGACACTCACCCTCCCCCGCACCGCCCATACACGGTTCTCGTCCGGCGCTGTGCTGATCAGCATGGTAGCCACAGCTTCGTCTCACTACCCCGCCGTGATCCGCCTGTTGTGGCATTTGGTCTATGCCGGCCCTGCCAGGCGAGGTTGGTGGGCCCGCCCAGCGAGTCGCGGACACCGACCTTGCCGATGGCGTGCTGCTGATCATGCTGATCATGCTGGGCGGGTGGTCGAGCGTGTGCGGGGGCGGACGCGGGCCGGGCCCCTACGGCGACGATTGGTGGCCCTCTCGCAGTAGCACGGCTAGAATTTGTTCGGCCTCGGCAGCGTTCGCCATGTGCAGCTCCCGGCGCGCGCCGCCCAGACTGAGTTCGAGGCGCTGCACCAAACCCTGTCTCTGGAGACTGGACAGAACGGCCGCCACTCGACCCGCTCGCAGCCCCGGCAGCGCCACCGCGACTGCATCGCGGCCAGGCACGAAGGACACTCCGTCCGTTGCCCCCTCGTCGAGGAGCCTGCGGGCCAGCCGCCAGAGCACCATCGGGTCCTCGTCCTCGATGATGAGCCACTCGTGGAGCCCCTCTGGCGCACTGATCATCAGGCCGGGCTCGCGGGGCAGCGCCCTCTGGGCGGCGAGTCCGTAATCCCTGCCCTGCGACGGCGCGCCGCTCAGCACACGCCACTCGATCCGCAAGGCGCTCGCGTCCGCTTCCACGTGGAAGGGCAGCGAGTTGCCGGGCCGCGCCCCTTTCGGTGCCCGGGGTTCCGGCCTTTCCGGATGAGCGGCGGTGAATGAGGAGAGTGACGACGGCAGCGATGCGCGCAGGTAGGGGGCCAGGAGGCGGCGCAGCGCCTCACCTGACTCCGGTGCCTGCGATTCCAGCAACGGGCGGGCCAGCTCCGCGGCGAGTAGGTCCAAGCCCTCGGACAGAAGTGGAGCTCCTCGTGCATCGGCGAGTTGGGCCAGGGCCCAGGCGAGGTGCCGTGAGTCACTGCGGCGCCGAGCAAGCCACGCGTCCACGGCCAAGACGTCGATCCGAGCGGGGCCGGTCTCATAGCGGTCCCAGTTCATCTCCTTCCACTGGTCGACACGGTCCAAGTCGCCGCGTCTGCATGCCAGATAAGCGACCGCCAGATCGAAGAGTGGAGTGCCTCGTACGCCAGGATCGTCCCACCAAACCCGCTCCACGATGGCGGCCCAGCCCCATTCCCCGAGCCGTAGCGCCTCCAGCAGGGTGAAACCTGAGTCCGCGACGGGGCGGACCTCCACCGGACCCTGCGGCCGATGCTCGGTCGGCCGCAGGGTGAAAAGGGATGCTTCCGGCACCAGTGTGCATACCGGACGCCTTCGGCCGCCACCGATCTGTAGGATGCTGGGGCCACCTTGCGGGGTGGCCACCGTCGCGGCCTGCCTCGTGGCCATGTCCGACGGGTCCCGTACGGTCCAGTCGCTGTCTGGCGCCCAACCCCATAGTCGGACCCAGCCACTTGCGGCCCGACCAGACTTCTTGGCACTCGGGTTCTCCTCGTTCGCGCGCCGCGCGGAAAGCACGGCGCGCCGGGTGTGGCCACCGGTCACCGCGATGGACTGAACCGAAAGATAGGGGGACCAGCCGTGGACCAGGCACCGTTCCTCGTACGGGATCTCCACTGGGGTCGACATTCCAGCGCGCAGCGGGACCCGCGCCAGCCGGCGGTTGCCACGATCAAGGACCTCGGCCGCGCCGACGACCGCGCCCGGAGTGGCACTAGGCACCGGGGGAGCCACGATGTCGACGTGTGCCGTAGTGACGCTCACAACTCCTGCACCTCCACCGTCCGCGCACGGCAGGGCGCCTGCATCCAGACTTCGTCGCTGCGGCCCCGGAAGCGACCGTCGGCGAACGACACCTCGACCCACACCGGGCCGACGGGTCCGTGCCCGATCCAGGGTTCAGGCATCGGCGGGCGGGACGCGTACAGCTTTTGGTGTTCCTGATCCATGAGCGCCCACTCGGCGTCAGACAAGGACTCCCCGGGCGATGTGTCGAAGTGAAAGGGGACCGCAGGAGCCTCGTCGAACGAGAAGAGAACGCCGCCCGTGCTCGTGCTTAGCGAGGAGAAGTCACAGTGCTGCTGCGGCATGATGATGCCGTCCTGCCGCAGCCCCGGCCAGGCCATGAGCTCACGCACGAATTTCCCGACGGTCTCCGTGGTCACTGCCCAGGCTTCGCCCGCGGAGTCTGAGTCGGGTGTCCTTAGGGCACGCAGGACCGCCTCGGTGAAGCGGGTGACTCCTCCCAGCGGGCCGTGTGCCTTGGTGCCCGGGAGAGTGGAGTGGACGACGACTCTGTCGCGGGTGCGCGGTCGGCGCGGCGGTGTCAACAGATGCGTGGCGCGGACGTCCCCCTCCTCGTACAGCTGTTCCGGAGCGAAGCGGCAGGCATCGACGAAGAAACACTGGACCCGGGCGCTGTTCTTCTCCATCCCCTCCACCAGAACGCGGAGGTCCACTGCGGTGCGGAAGTAGTCCCGCACGTTCTCACCAGTGTCCTGAAGCAGGAGGATCTGAGAGCTTCTTCCGACCTGGACCCCGTGGCCGCAGAAGAAGAACAGCGCCACGTTGTCGGGGTGGCTGTTGCACCTCTCGTACCAGGCATTGAATGCCTCTTCCACCCCCGCGAGGGTGGCCGGTCCGAGCGGCACCTCGGCGCCGTCATCACCCTTGAGGACCATCTCTTCGCGGGCTGAGACGACTGCTTCAAGGCTGCCGAGCGACATTCCATCCGGCAGGTCTCGAAAACCTTCCAGCAACCCCTCGCACAGCGCACGTGCGGACGCCGGGGGAGAGGCCAGCTGAGTGAACTCCTTGGACAGCCGGTCGCCCTTGCGGCCCTTCACGTACCGTGTTCCGCCCGGGAACCAGTCATAGGCGCCGACGCCGACTACCAGCGCGTGAGCGGCAGGCCCCTCGACGCCGCTCTCCCAGACCGTGGTCATGTCGGCTGCCCCACCCTGCGCGCCAGTCGCGCGTGGAAGTCGCAGGACGTGAGATAGGCCCCGTGCGCCCACCAGGCGCCGGTACGGAAGACCAGGTCCTCCGCGCCGGCAAAGACCGGAGCGGCCGCGAAGGCCAGCGGGTCGGACCGGTCCAGGACGTTGATCCAGCGGTTCACGTTCGGCAGCGCGGTGACCTTGGGGCAGCGTGGGTTCGGCACCTTGTCGTCACTTGACGCGAAGAGCTTGAGCTCCTCGAAAAGGCCGATCTGAGTGCCTACAGTCACCAGCAGATCCACCCGCACATCGGGCCGGAAGTGGGACAGCACGTCATGGACGATGTTCCCGCCCATGCTGTGAGCGAGCACCACCAACGGCTCACCGCGCAGCGTGGCGTCCCGCGCTGCCTCGTCAAGGGAGTCAGCGATCCGCTTCACGATCTGGCCGGGCATCTCCAGGGTGCCGCGCTCGGCGAAATAGCCCATGACGTCACCCATCAGCAAGGCCATCGGACGGGCGGCCCAGCGGCGGACACCAGCGACCAAGGGCCGTGTGCGGACAGAGACTTCGAAGGCGCGCAGCTGGTGCACCGCGCGGACGGCGCGGGTGGGCAGACCCCTCTCGACTCCGAAGCTCTCCCAGGACTGAGGGCCCGCCTCGGCCGGGCCGCGGCCCGTGCGTCGCTCCCAGTCGGCGACCTCGTCGTGGAGGCGGTGGAGGAAGTCGTCGTCTTCCTCGAGCTCCTCGAGCCAGACGAAGAACTCCGCGCCGTCACCCCGGGTGCCCTCGTCAGTCTTCTCGGCCCAGTACGCGGTAGCTCGCGAGCAGAAGGCCACCAGCTCCGCAAGGGCGCCCGGCTCGGACTCCTCGGCGTTGTTGCCGGCCAGTGCAAGCAGATCGATCGCCCGCTGCAACGAGATGCGGGCGGTCGCCGTCAGGACCTGCTCGGTGTCCCGCTGTTCCGTTCCGGCGACGGCGTCTGCCAGAGCTTCAGCGACGACCTCCTCCAGCGGATCCTCGCCTTCGCCACCCAACGACTCCACCTCGGCTGGGGCCAGCGAGGCCAACCCCCAAGCCGGTTCCGCGACAAGCTCGCCCCACCACGGGTTGGACAGTAGAGCGCCGGGGGAGTGGCCGGTCGCGGGCAGGAGGTATTGGCGCAATAGCTCGTCGCGCAGTGCGGCGGAGCGCACCACGGCGTCGGCCTTCCGGTTCCCGATACCGTGAACATGTACCAATGCCACTGCGCCTCCTGACTTGCACTCACCGATAGTTCATTGTGCGACACCGGGGGGTTCCAGAGTGAGTTGTCCAGAAAACGGTCGACCACCCTGGCGCTAGGGAAGGTCGTTGCGCATCGAACCAGGAGGGGAGTTATGGTGAGCGAAATCGTGGTGGCGCAGCCGACTATCGATTACGAGGACAGACGCAGCGTTCTCGGTGGCGACGTCGAGGTCCTGGCTGGGGCGGTTCACGAGGTGGTGGGTCCGCATGGCCTACCCGACGGTTAGAACCAGGGCGGAGCCGAGGGCGATCACGTACGCCAGAAGCCGCTTGTGCAGTTCTGGCATGTCCGTCGCGCGGCTGCCTGTGTGCGAAAGGCGAGCTGGGGGGGAAGGCGTCTTCTCAGACGCTGCGCACAGTGCGACCGACGAGGGTATGCAGTACCGGCCACATATGGAAGAGCAGGTCCCGGTTGAGATACCGGGGCAGGTCATCACGCAGGCCCTCGTGCAGGACGGTGCGGTACAGACTCATGCGCTGGCGAGGCTCGCTCATGTCATACGAGGTCATCCCCGACCAGGCCATGTGCAGAGGCGGCTCTACGACCCCTTGGATCGGGCCGTGCAACTTCTCCAGCGCCTCCGGCGGACGCCGCCGAACCTTCTCCTGGTACAGCGCGAGGTCCTCGGTCTCCGCCCCTGAGAGGTCCTTCGGTGCGCTGGGGGAAAGTTGTGAGCTGGAGGGCGAACCTTCATTCTGGTGCCGGAGTAGTGGCGCGGGTTTCCTCATCGCCAACCTGGAATCAGCGCCGAAGCCTCTTCTTCTCAGACTGTTCCAGGTAACGAAACTAGCGATCTGCCTGCCAACCTTGGGCTGGAATGATCTTGAAGACGTGAGGACCCGGGATCACGGCTACGCTGAGTCGCGCCGAGGCACGACCGGTCGCGCAGTGCCCTCGGACTGGTTGGAGGACTCTGGTCTGGTGCAGGAGCGGGACGATCCGCCGGAGGTTGACGAGGCGGAGCCTTCGTCGACCTTGCGGGCCGTCCCGGATGACGCCTCAGCCGTGCATTGGGTTGCCCTGCCTTGTGGCCTGCTGGCCGAGGGGCGTGATGGCGGGCTGTGTTGACGGTGCCAGGCTGGGGAGGTCGGAGAGCACCACTCGGTTCGGCCCGTAGTAGCTTTTCAACGTTTCGGGTCGCGCCATGCGCAGCCACAGCGGGGCGCCAATGAGGATGCGGCTGACCCCGTCGATCTCTGGCTCGGTTCGCAGGTCCCATCGTCCCGGTGTGAGTGTTACGTCCTTGTAGATCGTGGCGACGAAATCGGACGCCTCGAAGCCGATCACTGTAAACGCGCGGGTCTCGGGCCGTCCTCTATGGTCGGCGGGGTCCGCGTAGATGCCTTGTGTCGTCGCGACCTTGAGGGTGTCCACTGCGAGCGCCTCAATGTCGTCAGGGAACCGGTTCCTCGTGCGTGCGCTGAGGGGCGCACCACGTAGAGCGATGAGTTCTTCGATCGCTGGTGCCGCTGACGAGGCCCAGCCGCCGACGGGGTCGTCTTCCGGGACGGTGAATCCACGCAGGTTCTTCAGGCCGCCGAACAGGCAGAGGTCGACCCGGCGGCCCGCGCGGGTGGTCGTCTGCGCGTGGATCATGGCGGTTCGCTGGCCGAAGGTGTGTTCGGGGTCGGCACCCCAGCGCTGGAACTCCGATACCACCACCCGGCTATTCCCCTGTACCAGCTGCAGGGGGCCAGGGGCGTCGAAGTCGGTGGCAATGTGGGCACGGAGCCTTTTCTTGATCGTCTCAGCGACTTCGAAGGGGGTCTGCTCCCGATCCCGGCCTGCGACATCGACGCCGCTGCCGCCCAGGCCGAGCTTCACCGCGGTCTTGATGCGTGGGGTCAGCCGGACCCCGTTGTCTTCTACGACCTCACGGACCAGCCGGTCGGACCAGTAGATGTACCTGCCTACGGGCTTGGGCAACGCTGACCTCCGCAGAACTCGGGCCCGGCTACCGAAGGGGGGCCACCACTATGGGAAGACGATCAGGTGCGGTGCGGGGGTTCCCGCAGAGCGGAGGCTGCCGCGCGGCCCGGGTCAGTAGTCCTCATCCGGAGCGTCGGCGAAGATCGGGTAAAGCTGCACCCCTAGCGCTATGCGCGCCTGCCTGAAGTCCTCGTCTGCGGGGCCCTTCAGCAGGTATCTGTTGCAGAGCAACGGCACGGGCCAGCCGGCCGCGCGCATCTCCTCGTATTCGAGTACACCGGCCGTGGCCGCCCATGTCCTCAGACCATGCAGCGCGGTGTCCGACTCGGCGGCGGTCACGTTCGCTGCGTACACCAGCCATCCGTCAGCGGCGTTTTCCTCCCCGATGGCACACTCTGGGCTCCCCTTGGACGGTCCGAGCGGCTCGTCCGTCCCGACGACCAGGATGCGGGTGCGGTCCAAGCGGGCGAGGAACAGCACCACGCGGGACACGTCCACTTGAGCTTGCACTTCGTCGGCCGCTGCAACCTCCTGGTCTCACTGGTCCGCCATCGACACCTCGTCGAGGTTCACGGTTCCACTCTGGCCGCCTTGCGGCATGCGGTCCGCTGGCATGCGTGCACTCACCCCGTCGGCTTTGAGCTGTCGAAAGACGGACCGTTCGACCTGTCGCGCGGCCTCGCGGGAGGGGAGCAGCACCGCGCAGTGCAGGTGCCAGCCCTGGCCCCGGTGCTGAGCGATCCGCGCGGAGTTCAGACCGGCGATCCCGACCTTCCCAATCTGGGTGGCGCTGTGCGTCACCACGTAGACATGGGTGGGCGTCGCGATCATGCGTTGATCTCCGTCCGTGCCGACGCGCGAAGTTCGGCGAGGTCGGCAATGTGGTTGTAGAGCGTGCCGGAGCTCACGCAGAGGAGCTTGGCGATCGGGGTGATGGAGCGTTGGGCACGAGGTCGCGGGCGGCGCGGATGATTTCCTCGGTGGCGACGGTGGGACGCCCGCCGACCCGGCCGCGGGCGGAGGCCAGGCCCTCGTGGGAGCCTTGGACGATGAGCTCGCGGATGAACTCGGCGAGGCCGGCAAAGACATGGAAGACGAGTCGGCCGCCGGGGGTGGTGGTGTCGAGGTTCTCGTGGAGGGAAGCGAAGCCAATGCCGCTGTCGCGGAGTTCGGCAACCATGATGATGAGATCCTGCAGGCCGCGGCCGTATCGGTTGAGCGAGGGGACGGCAAGTGTGTCGCTGGCTTCGAGTAAGGCGTGACATGCCTTGAACTCCGGGCGAAGGGCGTTCTTGCCGGACTTTTTGTCCGCGAAGATCTTCCGGCATCCGGCGCAGGGCCCCGGCGTTCTCGCGATTCGTCTGGTTTGAGACTTCTGCCCAGTTCGGTGCAGCCCATGTTCGCGCGTGTCGCACCGACGACTGCACCGGACGGCCGGGGTGATGAATCGGGCAATTCTCGGGAACAACGGCCCCCTGGCAATGGGCCCTTATCGATCTCGCCATGTCAAGAGAGGCCCAGACCATGACTTTGAAGTGCTTGCACGACATGTGACGTTGATTCGGCGAGGTTCAAACCAACGGTATCGACGAAAACGACGTTGGCCGCCGTCTCGGCATAGCGCAGGACATTCGCCTCGTACATGGTGAAATACTTACTATTCACATCCTTCCCGAGCTTTTCCTTTCGCGACTGCTCACCCCTGCTCGAGATGCGTTTCCAGCATGTGTCGAAGTCGGCGGCGCAGACGACCGTGAGCGCACTGCTGTGATAGTCCATGAGACCTTGCAGCAGCCTTTCGCATGGATCTCTCGGCACTCCGAGGTAGTCGAACCATGAGATCAGGCTTGCCACACCACGATCGCAAATTGTAATGTCGTTATTGAGGCGCGATCGGCTGATGATGCTCTCTCTTTCGATTTCCAGCGCAATCCTTAACAACACCTCCACGTTCCCATGGTGCCGAAGATCTTCACGCTCCAGCACTCTGGAGATGTCGACCAGTTCGGGTTCATTCTTGCGGCCAACGACACGAACACTCTTATCGGTCAGCATTTCGCGTACACCGTTGATCAAGGAAGACTTCCCGGCGCCATCGTAGCCTTCGAAGGTGACAAAACCTCTGAGTGAACGCTCTCCCTCAGGCATTTCCACCTGTTCCTTCACGGGTCGGAGGATCCGGCTTCTTTCGACCGATTCGATCCCTGATACCCGCCAGGACAGTCACAGGATCCACCGTCTTTCGGATAAACGCACCTTCCGCAACGTCGTAGACGCCATCCGAATACGTGTCGGTTTCCCAGTTTAGTGAACTGATGTGGGCGATTATGTTGATCGTGCTGTAATGCCCTACTATCGCCAAAATCGGGTCACCATCACCAAACACCCGAAGGATTCCCCTTTTGACTCGCGATGTCTGCGCCTCCATGCTCTCCTCGTCAAAATTTGGCCGCAGGAATCGGTCTCGATAGGAAAGGCTTACGTACTCTGGGTTATGCTCACGAATGAAGTCCTCAGTCTTTTCCTCGAAGAGGCCCGAATGGTACGCGCGAAACTCCTCAATGATGCGAAAAGCCTTCTGGGGAAATATGAAGGACGCGGTCTCCAGGCACCTCAGGAGTGGCGAAGAGTAAACTTTCGGTTGCTCAAGGGATTCCAAAGCAGCCCGTGTTTCCGCGAGTTGCTCTTCGAATCCCTCGGCCAGGGGAGCATCGTATAGCCTGCCCCAAATGCCAACTCTCGAACGAGTGCTGGTTCCGTGCCGTATAAGGACTAGCTCCATAGACATCAAGGTTTCTTTGCTCGCAGCCGCACTTCCGCGTGCGGAGAGAATGAGAGGCTTGCTATCGGTGGCTGATGGTGATGTCGGCACGCATTCGTGCACCCAGACGAGGAGAGATCAGAACTTTTGCCGATTCCGAGGGTGACACGTATTTTGCGGCTACCTGGAGACAGAACAGCGAAAACAACCCGGCCGGAATGAGGGGCGACGAAGTGCCGGCCGCTGCCGCTCCTGCTGCGCCCACAGCGAGAAACCCCTGTACGACACCCGGGACTTTCTCCACTATGCCGCTGACGTCCGAGACCTTCGAAATGAAATGCGGGCGAAAACCCAGCATTCCGACCTCCTTCCCGACATGCTTCATGATCTCATCAGAATACCTGCGGAGAGAATTGACGAGTTCATCGCGCAGTATTTCGTCGGTGGGTGCCCTCCTCCAGTGAGAGAGGGCTTCGAAGTATCGCTCACAGGCAGGCGATCGTCGAATAGTGAGCAAAATATCGCCGCTCACCAGCCGTAGATGAGCAGGTCTAGGAAGACGAATGGACACATCGATCAGTTCGTCCAGGTGGCCGACGCCCCCGTCCACATCCCCCTCTCCTGACAACAGGTTGTTTCGCCACAAATCCATGGCGGCGACGAACGGCTCCCATCGTGGGCTGTTGCCAGCTGTGAGAATAATGTTCGCCAGACTTCGATTGTAGAGTTCGCACGCGCAGGTGTAATAGAGCCGCAAGTCGCGTTCGGCGGTCGCGCCAACCTGGGACTTCACTCGGGTCAGGAGTTCACTGATGTTTTCGATCCGCCCTGAGCCACTGCCCAGAAGCCGCTCACCGGAGACCTGGATCAGCTGACTGAGGAGAATTCCCTCCGAGCCGAGCAGGGTACTCGACCGCTCCAACGCAATCGCGAGTTCTTGGCCTATCCACTCGCGACTGCGGTTCCAGAAACTGAGGAAGTCGTCCGGATCCAGTCCCGTCCCCAGAATGGGTGCTTGTTCTGCGCCAAGATAGTTCCTCAACGCAGCACGAACAACGCCGAGTTGTCCACCGAGGACCAATGACTCGCCGTGAAGGGTGTCCTGTCAACTCTTTCCGCGATGCGTTGCGCCTCGGCACTGAAGCCGCGGCGATCGGAGCCTTCCATAAAAGCGAGCAGCTCGGACAGACTGCTTCGTTCCCGGCGGAAATATGGCGTGACGAATCCGTTCCGAAGGCCGATTTCTATCCACGAGTCCCGAGAAGAGTACTCGGCAAGGTGATCACCAAGCCAGTGGCCCTGCAAAAAATAGTGGTCCGGGATCGCGAGCTCCGGCTGCAGCAACAGATTGTAGTAAAGACTCCGATCGAAGGAGCTACGCGATATCGCAAATTGATAGAACCCGTGGCCAGCAGCGAATAACGCCGCGTCAGGACGAGACATGACCGGCAGTCTAGCCCAGCACGTCAGTGACTGGGGGATGGTCGTCTCCGATTCTTCAACGATCTTGATTGCCCGAGCGCCGGTCACCCGCAGGCCCGACCTCAGTCATCGGAGTCGGCGTATGCCAGTTGAATTTTCCCGAGGAAGAAATACCTTCGGATAGCTGCCGTCGCGTGACACCCGTGACTACAGGGGACGATGGGGTCAGGGAGTTTGCAATGTCGCAGGTTGGTGGAGCTCGGGGCTTCGGCGTAGTCACATGACGTCCGATTCATGATCACCGTGGCTCCCTTTAACCTCGAAGTTTCGTGACGGTCCGCCGACGGAGTCGATGGACCGTTTTCGTGCCGTGGGTGAAGGCTGTGCAGGCCCAGGGCCCGAGTGTCGCCTC
>NZ_JBVJLW010000037.1:0-42198 GCF_055584525.1 Streptomyces sp. NPDC102514 | reverse complement strand
ATTTTTGGCACGCTGTTGAGTTCTCAAGGAACGGACGCTTCCTTTGTACTCACCCTCTCGGGCTTTCCTCCGGGCGCTTCCCTTCGTGTTTCCAAACTCTATCAGTGAATTTCCGTCTCCCTGACCACCGATTCTGCGAACATGCAGAACCAGACCCCGAGAGAGGAACTGACAAGTTTGGGTGCTGCCAGGCACGGACACTTTCGCGTCCCTCGGCCTCAAGCAGGAGTACGACAGTACACGGGGCTCCGGAGCGGGCGCAAATCGTTTCCGTCGAGCACAACGACCGCCAACCGGCTCACCAGCTCCTCTTGGCGCGGAACCGTCACTTCTCATGACTTACGCTGCTCAACAGTGCGCCGTCCGGGACAGGCAGTGACGGCCCATATGAATCCCCGCCCCCCGGGAGGCTTCCCATGACCAACGTGACGTCCCCTCTTGCAGGACGCACCATCGGACTCACCGCTGTACCCGACCCGGTCTTCTCCGGGGCCATGGTGGGCCCCGGGACCGCGATCGACCCCGTACGGGAGGCCTCTGAGTCGGTCTCGCCCATCGACGGCGTCGTCGTCTCCCTTCACCCGCACGCCTTCGTCGTGGTCGACGACGAAGGTCACGGAGTGCTGACGCACCTGGGCATCGACACCGTTCAGCTCAACGGCGAGGGTTTCGAGCTGCTCGTCAACAAGGGCGACACCGTGCAGCGCGGGCAGGCCGTGGTGCGCTGGGACCCCGCCGCCGTCGAAGCGGCCGGCAAGTCCCCCATCTGTCCCATCGTGGCCCTCGAAGCCACGGCAGAGTCCCTCTCCGACGTCAGCGTTGACGGCGAAGTGAAGGCTGGCGACGCTCTCTTCAGCTGGCACTGACCTCATCGCCGTCAGCGACGGCAGGCACGGCACGACATCACGGCGGCAGGAGCCGCCGCCCTATCGGAGACTGGTGACATGGAGACAACGCTGCGAGGCGTCGGCGTGAGCCACGGTGTGGCGATCGGCGAAGTTCGGCACATGGGAACGGCGGTCCTCGAACCGCCTGCCAAGCAGATACCTGTGCAGGACACGGAGCGCGAGCAGGGCCGCGCCCGTAAGGCCGTGGAAGCCGTGGCCGCCGATCTGATGGCACGCGGCAATCTGGCGGGCGGCGAGGCCCAGGCCGTGCTTGAGGCGCAGGCCATGATGGCCCAGGACCCGGAGCTCATGGCCGACGTCGAACGGCGTATCGCCGTCGGCAGCACGGCGGAGCGCGGGGTGTACGACGCGTTCGCCTCGTACCGCGCCCTCCTGGCGAACGCCGGCGAGTACCTCGCGGGCCGGGTGGCGGACCTCGACGACGTGCGGAACCGTATCGTCGCCCGGCTGCTCGGTGTTCCGATGCCGGGTGTTCCCGACAGCGACGAGCCGTACGTCCTCATCGCCCGTGACCTCGCGCCGGCCGACACGGCGCTGCTGGACCCGACGCTCGTCCTCGGTTTCGTCACCGAGGAGGGCGGGCCGACCAGCCACAGCGCGATCCTGGCGCGGGCTCTCGGTGTACCCGCCGTGGTGGCACTGCCGGGAGCCGGTGAGCTGGCCGAGGGCACGATGGTCGCCGTGGACGGCAGTTCCGGTGAGATCTTCGTGAACCCGAGCGCCGAGAAGAAGGCCGAGCTGGAGGCCGCGGCTGCCGCGCGCAAGGCGGCGCTTGCCGGGTCGACCGGCCCCGGGGCGACCTCCGACGGACACAAGGTTCCGCTGCTGGTCAACATCGGCGGCCCGGCCGACGTTCCGGCGGCGGTCGAGGCCGGTGCCGAGGGCGTGGGTCTGTTCCGCACCGAGTTCCTCTTCCTCGACGACAGCAAGAACGCGCCGTCGGAGGAGAAGCAGGTCGAGGCGTACCGCACGGTGCTTGAGGCCTTCCCCGAGGGGCGGGTCGTGGTGCGTGTGCTCGACGCCGGCGCCGACAAGCCGCTCGACTTCCTGACGCCCGCCGACGAGCCGAACCCGGCGCTGGGCGTGCGTGGTCTGCGGTCGCTGCTCGACCACCCCGACGTACTGCGTACGCAGCTGACGGCACTGGCGAAGGCTTCCGAGGGCCTGCCCGTCCACCTCGAGGTCATGGCGCCGATGGTCGCCGACCGTGCGGACGCCAAGGCGTTCGCCGACGCGTGCCGTGCCGCGGGCCTGCAGGCGAAGTTCGGTGCCATGGTCGAGATTCCGTCGGCCTCTCTGCGGGCGCGCTCGATCCTGCAGGAGGTCGAGTTCCTGTCGCTGGGTACGAACGACCTCGCGCAGTACACCTTCGCCGCCGACCGTCAGGTGGGCGCCGTGTCCCGGCTCCAGGACCCGTGGCAGCCGGCGCTGCTCGACCTGGTCGCGATGTCCGCCGAGGCGGCCCGGGCCGAGGGCAAGAGCTGTGGCGTCTGCGGTGAAGCCGCTTCGGACCCGCTGCTCGCGTGTGTGCTGACTGGTCTCGGTGTCACCTCCCTTTCCATGGGTGCGGCGTCGATTCCCTACGTCCGCGCGACGCTGGCCAAGTACACGCTGGCGCAGTGCGAGCGGGCCGCGGCGGCCGCGCGTGCCTGCGACAGCGCCGAAGAGGCGCGCACGGCGGCTCAGGCAGTGCTGTCCGGCGAGTAGTTCGGGCGAGTAGTCATCCGTGATCGAGGGGCGCTCCACCGAAGGGTGGGGCGCCTCTCGCGTGTTCTGCGGGCGTGTTCAGTGCGTGTGCGCGGTTGTGTGGCCGTCGTCGCCCAGGTCCGGTGGCGCGCAGTAGTCGACGCCCGACTCCGGGGAGACGAGGTCGCCCGATTCGACGTCCGTGCAGTAGGCGTCGAAGACCTCTCCCGCGGTGAGGGGTTCCAGTCCCTCTCCTCGCAGACGCCAGCCGTAGACCTGGTCGGTGGCGTCGGGTGCGGCGGTGCGCATGACGAGGCCGCCTGCGCACCGGGTGGCGATGCCCAGAGCGAGCACCGTGGTGAATTCGAGTGCCTCCGCCTCGTCCAGGTGCGGTGTTCCGTGCTGGTCGTCGTCGGTGCGAAGGACGGCCACCAGTGCCTCTGGTTCCGTGGAGACACTGCACACGAGGTGCCGCTCCCCGGGGCCCGAGGCCTGGAGGATGCGGACGAGCAGATCCGAGGCGCGCTGGAAGGCCGCTCGGCCGATGTCCTCGCCGCAGGACGCGCAACTGCCGATCCGGGCCAGGAGCGTGGTCGCGTACTCCCAGGTGGCCCGGCGGACCGCTTCGTCGATGAGATCGGGGACGAGGATGTCGAGGGTCTGGCCCTCGTAGGGGACGGTCGCGCCGGTCGTGGCGAGTTCGGCCGTGAAGCGGGTGCGGCTGGAGGCGGTGTCGGGGTCGAGTGCGTGCTCGGCGCAGAACTCCGCGTACTCCTCGGGGTCGAAGAGTGCCACCGTGGTGTGGCCGCCCTCGGACGCGAGTGTCCTGAGGAGGGCCTCCACCTGCCGGAGATAGTTGGTGTGGTCGTCGAAGGCGAAGGTGCGGTAGCGGCGTCGCATGGCGGTGAAGTCCTGCTCGTCGGTCAGCAGGCCGATCGTTCCGGCGACTTCGCGGCGCAGGACGCGTCGCATGGTCTGGTGCTGGGTGTGCGCCATCTTTCCCCCTGTGCGCGGTGATCAATGCTCACTCACCGTAACCGGCGGCACTGACAATCCGCCTCGGGGTGTCCGAGGCGGTCGCGGCAGGGGGCAGGTCAGGCGCGGTCGCGGGCCAGCTGCACGTAGAAGTGGAGCAGGTCCAGGTTGTCGACGGAGCCGGAGTTGACGGCCTTTTCGAGGGGGGTGCCCTGGAGGAGGCGTTTGACCGGGACCTCGATGCGCTTGCCCGTCAGGGTGTGGGGGATGCCGGGGACTTCGATGACCTCGTCGGGGATGTGCCGGGGCGAGAGCTGTTCCCGGATGGTCCGCTTGATACGGCCGAGGAGGGCGTCGTCGAGTTCGGCTCCCGGTGCCAGGTGGACGAAGAGCGGCATCCAGTAGCCGCCGTCGGGCTGTTCGACGCCGATGACGAGGGATTCACGGATCTCCGGAAGGCGTTCGACCGCTTCGTAGATGTCGGCCGACCCCATGCGGACGCCCTGGCGGTTGAGGGTGGAGTCCGAGCGGCCGTGGATGACGACGGAGCCGCGTGAGGTGAGGGTGATCCAGTCGCCGTGGCGCCAGACTCCGGGGTACGTGTCGAAGTAACTGTCGTGGTAGCGGCTGCCGTCGGGGTCGTTCCAGAAGCGGATCGGCATGGACGGCATGGGGTTGGTGACGACGAGTTCGCCGACCTCGTCGATGAGGGGTTTTCCGCTCGGGTCCCAGGACTGGAGGTCGGTGCCGAGGCCGGGGGCCTGGAGTTCGCCGATGTGGACGGGGAGGGTGGGGACCGCTCCCGCGAAGCAGGAGCACACGTCGGTGCCGCCGCTGACGGAGGCGATCCACAGGTCGTCGCGCACCTCGTCGTGGAGCCAGCGGAATCCGTCGGGCGGCAGGGGCGAGCCGGTGGTGGCGACGCACTTGATCCGGGACAGGTCGAAGTCGCGGGAGGGGTGCACGTCCGCCTTGCGGCACGCCATGACGTAGGCCGCGGAGGTGCCGTACAGGGTGGCGCCGGTGCGTTCGGCGATGCGCCACTGGGCGCCGGTGTCCGGATAGCCGGGGCTGCCGTCGTACAGGACGATCGTGGTGCCGGTCAGGAGGCCGGAGACGAGGAAGTTCCACATCATCCAGCCGGTGGACGTGTACCAGAAGAAGCGGTCCTCGGGTCCCAGGTCGCAGTGCAGGCCGAGTTGTTTGAGGTGCTCGACGAGGATGCCGCCCTGGGACTGGACGATGGCCTTGGGCAGGCCGGTCGTGCCGGAGGAGTAGAGCACCCAGAGCGGGTGGTCGAAAGGCACCTCTTCGTAGACGGGTGTCACGTCCGCCGAGATGAGGGCGGACCATTCCAGGGCGCCTTCGGGGGCCTCGGTGCCGAGCAGCGGGATGTGGACGACGGCGCGCAGGGTGGGCAGTTCGCGGCGCAGTTCGGCGACGGTGTCCCGGCGGTCGTGTTCCTTGCCTCCGTAGCGGTAGCCGTCGACCGCGAAGAGGACGACGGGTTCGACCTGCTGGAAGCGGTCCAGGACGCTGCGGGCGCCGAAGTCCGGGGCGCAGGACGTCCACACCGCGCCGACGGCGGCGGTGGCGAGGAGGGCGGCCACGGCCTGCGGGATGTTCGGGAGGTAGCCGCTGACGCGGTCTCCGGGGCGTACGCCGAGGGCACGCAGTTCGGCGGCCAGGGAGCCGACCTGCCGGCGTAGTTCGGACCAGCTGACGGGACGGAGCTCGTGGGTCTCGTCGACGTACAGGAGGGCCGGTTCGTCCGCTCGGGTGTCGGCCGCTCGCAGTGCGTGCTCGGCGTAGTTGAGGGTGGCTCCGGGGAACCACTGGGCTCCCGGCATCGAGCGGTCGCCCAGCACGCGCGCGTAGGGGGTGGAGAACCGTACGTCGAAAAACTCCGTGACGGCTTTCCAGAACGTGTCCAGTTCGTCCACCGACCAGCGGTGCAGACCGGCGTAGCCGCCCTCGGCAGGGGCTCCGTGGTGCTCGGCCGCCCAGGCCTGGAATCGGGTGATCTGTGCCTGGGCGATGTGTTCCCGGTCGGGCTGCCAGAGCGGCGAGGGGTTCGATGAGGTCATGGGTCGGCTCCCGGACTGCGCGCGTCGTGTGCGTGTACCGCGCACGGGCTGGGGTGTGCGCGTCACGCGGCTGAGACGGACGATGCCATGTGATCGACTTTGGCACCAGGGTTGGTCCCACATAGTCCGCCCCGTGAACATGTGGTGGGGCCATGGGTGAACGGAAGTTGAACGGAACACTCATGGGTCCATTCGGGTGGCAGGCTGAGCAGCATGAACGGTCGTGACCTGGTGCGTTCGATGAAGGCGGTCGGTTCTGCGGGGGCGGGCCAGGGCTTGCTCACCGTGCGGGCCGCGTGGCGCAGGAGGCGTACCGACGCCGTCGGGCTGCCGGTGCGGGGGGCCGAACGGGCGCGGGTTCCCGGGCCCGTGCTGGCCGCGGAACCCGCGCCCGGCGGCGGCGTCGTCCGGTTCACCCGGTCGGAGCTGCGGATCACCGTCACGGCCGGTGGAGCGGTCTTCTGGGGGTGGGACGGGGCGGGGCCCGAGCCCTCGTACGCGCTCGACGGCGGTGTTCCCGAGCCGGATCCCCGGGCCGTGCTGGAGCCGGACAAGGACGGCGCCTGGCGGGTGGTGGCGGAGCGGATGACGGTGGTCGTGTCGCGGCTCGGTGCCGTGGAGGTGCGGACGCCGGGCGGGGTGAGTCTGCGGCGCGAACTGCCGCCGCGGTGGTGGGAGCCGGTCGGGGGTGGCGTGGCGCGCTGGATGCAGCGCTCCGAAGTGGCCGCGGACGCGCGTTTCTTCGGCCTGGGCGGGCGTGCTTCGGGGCTCCGGCTGCGCGGCGGGACGTACCGGCTGTGGAACACCGGTCCCGGGCACGCCTTCGGTCCCGGTGACGATCCGCTGCACCTCACCATGCCGGTGCAGATGGTGGTGGCCGACGCGGCCACGCACCTGGTGTTCCACGACAGTTCCTGGGACGGCACCGTGACCCTGCGCGAGGGCGAGGAGGGCGCCGGGTCGGGGCACGACCGGGCCGGGACGAGCGATCTGCGCATGGACGGCGGTCCGCTGCGCTGCTGGGTGGTGGTGGGCACTCCCGCGCGCGTGCTGCAGACCTGGGCGTCCCTGACGGGTGCCGCCGCGCTGCCGCCGGCCTGGGCCCTGGGGCACCATCACGTGCTGCGGGGCCCTGGGAGCGAGCAGGAGGTGCGGCGGGTCGCGGGGGGTTACCACGAGCACGGGCTGCCGCTGGACGCCGTGCATCTGGGTGTCGACCACTTCGACGCGCAGCGGACGTTCACGGTCGACCGGGACCGCTTCCCGAAGCTGCCGGTGCTCGCGGAGGAACTGCGCCGGGACGGGATCCGGCTGGTGTCGGTCGTGGAACCGGCCGTCAGGCCGGAACCCGGCGACTCCGTGTACGACACCGGAACCGCCGAGGACGCCTTCGTGCGGGACTCCGCCGGAGAGGTGGTGCGCGGGGTGGTCCGGTCGGGCGAGGCGGTCTATCCGGACTTCACGCGCGCGCGTACGCGCCGGTGGTGGGGCGGGCTCTACGAGGAACGGCTCTCCCAGGGGTTCGCCGGTTTCTGGCACGACCTGGACGAACCCGTGTCCCTCACCGCTTTCGGCGAGTCCACGCTGCCCCGTTCGGCGCGGCACGACCTTGAGGGCCGCGGCGGCGACCATCGCGAGGCGCACAACGTGTACGCCCTCACCATGGCCCGGGCCGCCCATGAGGGGCTGAGCGAACTGGTCCCCCTGGAGCGGCCGTTCCTGTTCTCGCGTTCCGGGTGGGCCGGAACGCAGCGCTACGGAGGGATCTGGTCCGGGGAGCCGGCCACGGGCTGGCCCGGTCTGCGGGCCTCGCTGTCGCTGGTGCTGGGACTGGGACTGTGCGGAGTGCCGTACTCGGGGCCGGACGTGGGCGGCGTCGACGGGGAGCCCTCCCCCGAGCTGTATCTGCGGTGGTTCCAGCTGGGCGCGTATCTGCCGCTCTTCCGTACGCACGCGGGTCCGCGGGCCGGGCACGGGGAGCCCTGGGAGTTCGGTGACGAGGTTCTGGAGCACGCGCGCGTGGCGCTCGTCGAGCGGCGGCGGCTGCTGCCGTACTTCATGACGCTGGCGCATCTGGCACGGCGTACGGGTGCGCCCTATGTGCGGCCTCTGTGGTGGGGCGTCCCGGAGGACAGGGCGTTGCGCGACTGCGAGGACGCCTTCTTGCTGGGTGACTGTCTCCTGGTGGCCCCGGTGCTGGAGCCGGGGACGGACCGGCGTGCCGTGCGGTTGCCGCGGGGCCGCTGGTACGACGTGGAGACCGAGAGGGTGTACGAAGGGCCCGCGCAGGTGCTGGTCGACGCCCCGCTGTCACGGATCCCGGTACTGGTCCGCGCGGGTGCCGTGCTGCCCGTACGCGGCGACGACGGCTCTCCGGAGCTGGAGGTGTGGGCGCCCGCCCACGGGCGGACCGGGGGCGGGCTGGTGGTCAGCGACTCCGGGGACGGCTCGGAGGAGCCGGAGATCGAGCGGTATGTGACGCGCCGGCAGGGGGCGCGCGTGGTCGTGGAGCGGGAGGGGGAGGACGGCCCGGTCGAGCCGTCCCTTCCCGTACGGGTGCGGGGGCTGGGGCCGACGCCCTGACGAGCCGGCTGCGAGAATCCCGGGGGTCCCTCAGATGTACCGGCCGTCGAACCACGCCTTGGCCGCCATGGTGTGCAGCGGGAAGGCGAGTTCGGTCGACCTGCGCAGCAGGTGCCAGCCCTCGGTCTCGTCCGTCGCGGCGGACGGCGGCAGGTCGTCGGCGGGGCGCTCCGGGAGGGCTCCGAAGAGCAGCAGGTGCCCGTCGGGTGAGCTCAGCGCGTCGACGAGGCGTACGTCGCGGCTCGCCGCGACGATGCCCGTCTCCTCCTTGAGCTCACGGACGACGGCCTGCCGCCAGTCCTCCCGGTGATCGATGAACCCGCCGGGCAGAGCGACTCCCCCGCGCGCGGGGTCGATCGTTCTGGTGATGACGACCAGGGCCGCCCCCTTGGTGTCGTACACGGGCTGCAGGGCCACCGCGACCGGCAACGGGTTGCGGTAGGCCACACCGCCGCAGGAGGCGCAGGTACGGGGCCAGCCGGAGACGCCTTCTCCGTAGGGCGCGCCGCAACTCGAACAGTGGGTGCCCGGCGCGGAGTTGGCGGACGGGATATGGGATGGAGACACGCCCGGGACTGTATCCGATGATCAGAAGGTTGTTTTCTGTCGACCGCCCCAGTGGTGTTTCAGCGCCTCCTCAGTACCTGCCCAGCGCCTGCCCAGCGCCTGCCCAGCGCCTGCCCAGCGCCTGTTCAGTGGGTTGTGACGAGGGAGTGGGCCGAGACCGGGAAGTCGAAGTAGGTGTCGGGGTAGGCCTCGGGCTTGAAGGTGAAGTGCCACCATTCCTCCGCAAGGTTCACGAAGCCCAGGTTTTCGAGCGTGTCCTTGAGGAGGAGCCTGTTGGCTCGCTGCTGCCCCTGGATGCGCGGGTCGAGCGTGTGGGACAGGGTGTCGAAGCAGTCGTAGCCCGTGCCCATGTCCACGGAGTTGTCGGGGAAGCGGTCACTCCGGGGCGCGAAGCAGGGCACGAGGGGTTCTCCGGGGACGTACGGCCGGGTCGGCTTCGCCGGGAGCTTCACGATCGTGAGGTCCATGGTCGAGCCGCGGCTGTGACCGGACTTCTCGGCGATGTAACCGTCCTCGAACAGCCGGGTCTTGTCGACGTTCGGGTAGAACTCGTCCTTCATGCGCTGGTCGTCGAGGTCCTTGGCCCAGCGGACGAAGTGGTCGACGGCCCGCTGGGGCCGGTAGCAGTCGTACACCTTCAGGGAGTAGCCCTGGGGCAGGAGTTGCCGCTGGGCCTCGTGGAGGGCTTCGGCGGCGGGTTTCGTGAGGATGCACAGCGGCTCGCGGTAGCCGTCGATGCGCTCGCCCACGAAGTTGTGCGGGGTGAAGTAGCGGATCTCCTGGATGATCGTGCGGTCCACGGACCGGAGGGCCACGAAGTCCCCGGGGGCCTTCGGCTCGGGTGTCGCCGTCGCGGTGGCGGAGGCGGCGCTGACGGCGAGCAGGGCGGCGAGCGCGGTGACGAGACCGCGTACCGCTGTGGTGAGTCGGGTCATGACCCATGCGTCTATCAGGCGCGGGTTGCCCGGGGGAAGTGATCGGATACGGTCCGCGCCCGATCGGCGGGCCGGGCCGGGCCGGGCCCGGGAGGGAGGGGATCCGGGCGACCGGACCGGGTGGTTCCGGGTGAGGGACGGCCGGGACCACCCCCGTGGGTCCCGGTCGTCCCTACCGATGCTCGGACGCCCAGGAGGCCCGCGCCGGTTCTCCGCGGTCACCCGCGGTTCTCCGCACCGGGCGGCGTACTCCCTGCACACTGCCCAATCGGCGTGGCCCGTGGCAGACTTCTGACGTTCCGTCAGATCCAGCAGATCCAGCGTCGTGGAGGAACCTTGTCGCGCACTCGTACACCCGTCGTCACCGGCTGGTTCGCCGGCGAGGGAGACGACTTCCGGCTCCTCGGCACGCGCTGCTCGGTCTGCGCGTCCGTGTTCTTCCCCCGGGAAGACGCCTTCTGCCGCAATCCGGGTTGCTCCGGCGGCGAACTCGTGGAGACACCGCTGTCGAGGAGGGGCCGCATCTGGTCCTACACGGACAGCCGGTACCGGCCGCCGTCACCCTACGTGTCCGACCGGGAACTCGAATGGCAGCCCTACGCGTTGATCGCTGTGGAGCTGGCGGCCGAGCGTCTCGTGGTGCTCGGGCAGACGGTTCCCGGTGTCGCCGTCGCCGATCTGACGGTGGGCATGGAGGTGGAGGTCGTCCCGGGCGTGCTGAACGAGGACGCGGAGACGACCTGGACGACCTGGCACTGGCGGCCGACGGGGGTGACGGCATGACGGGTGAGGTGGCGGTGCTCGGCGCGGGTATGCACCCGTGGGGCAAGTGGGGGCGGTCGTTCGTCGAGTACGGGACGGTGGCGGCGCGCGAGGCACTGGCCGACGCGGGGCTCGACTGGCGTCAGGTCGGCTCGATCGTCGGCGCGGACACGGTGCGTGGCGGTTATCCGGGATATGTCGCCGGAGCGACGTTCGCCAGGGCGCTGGGCTGGCAGGGGGCCCGGGTGGCGAGTGTGTACGCAGCGTGCGCGTCGGGGGCGCAGGCCGTCGACACGGCACGGGCGCAGATCCTCTCGGGGCTCGCGGACGTGGTGCTCGTGGTGGGTGCGGACGCGGCGCCGAAGGGGTTCTTCCGGCCCGCGGGCGGGGACAGGGCCGACGATCCGGACTGGCTGCGGTTCCGGGTCCTGGGGGCGACGAATCCGACGTACTTCGGGCTGTACGCGCGTCGGCGGATGGCGGTCCACGGGGACACCCTGGAGGACTTCGCGCAGGTCAAGGTGAAGAACGCGGCCATGGGGGCGCTGAATCCGAACGCGCGCTACCGCAAGCGGGTCACCGCTGAGGAGGTCGCCGCGTCGGCGGTGGTCGCCGATCCGCTGCGGCTGCTCGACATCTGCGCCACCTCGGACGGCGGGGCGGCGCTGGTGCTGTCCAGCATGGAGTTCGCGCGCCGGCACGGGGCCGCGGACCCGGTACGGATCCGCGCGGTGTCCACGGTGACGCCCCGCTATCCCACCACCGTGCTGGACCTGCCCGACATCGCGACGGACTCGGCGGTCGCGGTGGAGCCCGCGGACGGGACGTTCCGCGCGTCGATCGCGCGGGCGGCCTACGAGGAGGCAGGGATCGGTCCGCAGGACCTCTCGCTCGCCGAGGTCTACGACCTGTCCACGGCCCTGGAACTGCAGTGGTACGAGGATCTGGGGCTGTGCGGTGAGGGCGGCGCGGCCAAGCTCCTGCGGGAGGGCGCGACGGCGCCGGGCGGCCGCATACCCGTGAACATGAGCGGCGGACTCGCCTCCTTCGGAGAGGCCGTTCCCGCCCAGGCCATCGCCCAGGTCTGCGAGCTCACCCAGCAGTTGCGGGGAGCGGCGGGCGACCGGCAGGTGGCGGGCGCCCGGGTCGGAGTCACCGCGAACCAGGGCCTGTTCGGGCACGGTTCGGCCGTGATCGCCGTCAGATGAGACGGCGGGCGGCTCCTCGCCGGCATCGGACAGGGCCGGCGGTACACGGCCCCGCGGCGGCACGCGATCGGTGCGAGGGGTGGGTGCGAACCGTTCTCGCCCGCGACCTTGACGCTCCATCAGCGCCGGTGAACACTTCCGGTGTCAGTCGGCGTCGCCGCAATTCGGCGTATTCAGGCACTGCGCCGCGCGGGCCTCGTCCGCGCCAACGGGCCATCCCCCACCGGCGATTCGACTGCTACGGCACGCTCGTCACGGACGCCGGGCGGGGCGCGGGATCTCCCTGCCCTCGGCTGAAGTAGCCATGGGAACGCACCCTGCACGGTGGACCGGGGCGGATCGCCCCGGGTTTGGGCCTAGGAGCCGCCATGAGCAACGGAGATGTTTTCGTCGGTGAGGTCATCGGCACAGCGATACTCATCCTCTTCGGCGCCGGAGTCGTCGCCGCTGTCGTACTCAACTATTCCAAGGCGAAGGACGCCGGCTGGGTCGTCATCGCCTTCGGGTGGGGCTTCGGCGTGCTGGCCGGCGCGTACACCGCCGCGCCGCTGTCCGGCGGGCACCTCAACCCCGCGGTGACGATCGGCATCGCGATCGACACCGGCGACTGGGACCAGGTCCACATCTACATCGCCGGGCAGATGGTCGGCGCGTTCCTCGGCGCGGTGCTGTGCTGGCTGGTCTACTTCGCGCAGTTCCAGGCCAATGCCGAGGAGGAGATCGCGCAGCCGACGCTCGGGATCTTCTCCACCGCGCCCGAGATACGCAATCCCGTGGCGAACCTCATCACCGAGATCATCGCGACCATCGGTCTGGTCCTGCCGATCCTGGCCTTCGGGCTCACCGAGGGGCTCGGCCAGTCCGGTACCGCGATCCTGATCGTCGCGTTCCTGGTGGTCGGCATCGGTCTGTCGCTCGGCGGGCCGACGGGGTACGCCATCAACCCGGCCCGCGACCTGGGCCCGCGTATCGCCCACGCCATCCTGCCGATCCCCAACAAGGGTACGTCGGACTGGAGTTACTCGTGGATTCCGGTGGCGGGGCCGCTGATCGGCGGAGCGCTGGCCGGGGTCATCTTCAACGCGGCCTTCTAGGCCCGGTCGTCACCTTCCCGGTGCCGGTCGGACGACGGGCACCGGGAAGGTGACGAAGGGAGCCGCTGCCGCCCTACGCAGAATCCGACGAAGGGGACGTCATGACGGACAAGTTCGTCGCCGCGATCGACCAGGGCACCACGTCGAGCCGCTGCATCGTCTTCAACCAGGACGGCGCGATCGTCGCCGTCGACCAGCGTGAGCACCGCCAGATCTTCCCCAAGCCCGGCTGGGTGGAGCACGACGCCACCGAGATCTGGTCGAAGGTGCAGGCCGTGGTCGCGGGCGCGATCGCGAAGGCCGGGCTGCGCGCGGACCAGCTCAGCGCGCTGGGCATCACCAACCAGCGGGAGACGACGGTCCTGTGGGACCGGGCCACCGGCAAGCCCGTGCACAACGCGATCGTGTGGCAGGACACCCGTACCTCCGCGCTCTGCAACGAACTCGGCGGCACGGACGGGCAGGACCGTTTCCGCGAGCAGACGGGGCTGCCGCTGGCCAGCTACTTCTCCGGTCCCAAGGCGGCCTGGCTGCTGGACAACGTGCCGGGGCTGCGGGCCCGCGCCGAGCGCGGTGAGATCGCCTTCGGCACGATCGACTCCTGGCTGATCTGGAACCTCACCGGCGGCACCGACGGCGGCCGGCACGTCACCGACGTCACCAACGCCGGCCGCACCATGCTGATGAACCTCGAAACGCTGCAGTGGGACCAGTCCATCCTCTCCGCGATGAACGTCCCCGAGGCGGTCCTCCCCGAGATCAAGTCCTCCTCCGAGGTGTACGGGACGGCCGTGGGCCAGCTCGCCGGGGTCCCGGTGGCCTCCGCGCTGGGCGACCAGCAGGCGGCGGTGTTCGGGCAGGCCTGTTACGACGTGGGCACGGCCAAGAACACGTACGGGACGGGCAGTTTCCTGCTGCTCAACACCGGGAACCGGCCCGTGCCCTCGAAGAACGGGCTGCTGACCACCATGGGGTACAAGATCGGCACGGAGGCGCCGGTCTACTGCCTGGAAGGGGCCATCGCGATCACGGGCGCGCTGGTGCAGTGGTTCCGCGACCAGCTCGGCATCATCCGTACCGCCGACGAGATCGAGACCCTGGCGACGAGTGTCGACGACAACGGAGGCGCGTACATCGTGCCCGCGTTCTCGGGTCTGTTCGCGCCGTACTGGCGCTCCGACGCGCGCGGGGTCGTCACGGGGCTGACCCGGTACGTCACCAAGGGGCATCTGGCGCGGGCGGTCCTGGAGGCGACGAGCTGGCAGACGCGTGAGGTCGTGGACGCGATGTTCCAGGACTCCGGGGTGCAGATCACGACCCTGAAGGTCGACGGCGGCATGACCAAGAACAATCTGCTCATGCAGCATCAGGCGGACGTGCTCGACGTGCCGGTGATCCGCCCGAAGGTCTCCGAGACGACGTGCCTGGGAGCGGCGTACGCGGCCGGTCTGGCGACCGGGGTGTGGAACGACCTCGACGAGCTGAAGACGCACTGGCAGAAGGACGCCGAGTGGACACCGTCCATGGAGGCGTCGGTCCGTGACCGCGAGTACGGCAACTGGCGCAAGGCGGTGGAGAAGAGCTTCGGCTGGCACGACGACGCGCACTGAGCCCCGTTGCCGTGCCGCTTCTTTTCGTGTTCCACGCACGCGTGGAACACGAAAAGAAGCGGAAGCGCGGCCCCCGGGCCGTCGTGTGCTTCAGCCGGTGACGGTGTGCCGGCGTTCGGCCGCGTACGCCATCGCGTGCTGGACGACCTCGATGAGGACTTCCTTGACCGACTCCCGGCCGCGTGCGTCGCACAGGACCACGGGGACCGCTGAGTCCAGGTCGAGGGCCTGGCGTACGTCCTCGGCGGGGTAACGGGAGGCGCCCTCGAAGCAGTTGACGCCCACCACGAAGGGGATGGAGCGCCGCTCGAAGTAGTCGACCGCCGCGAAGCAGTCCTCCAGGCGGCGGGTGTCGGCGAGCACGACAGCGCCCAGGGCGCCGGTCGCGAGCTCGTCCCACAGGAACCAGAAGCGGTCCTGGCCGGGGGTGCCGAAGAGATACAGCACGAGGTCCTCGCGCAGCGTGATGCGGCCGAAGTCCATGGCGACCGTGGTGGTGTGCTTGCCCTCCACACCGCTCGTGTCGTCGACCGGACGGCCCGCCTCGGTCAGCAGTTCCTCCGTGCGCAGCGGCTTGATCTCGCTGACGGCGCCGACCAGGGTGGTCTTGCCGACGCCGAAGCCGCCCGCCACGAGGATCTTGAGAGTGACGGGCTCGACCGGGGCCTTGCCGCGTTCAGTGCGCCCGAAGATCATCGATCTCTTCTCTCACTTCTCGCTCGCTCAGGTGGTGTCTCGTTGCCGCTGTGGTGGCACGCGGTTCACAGGGCCCGGAGGCCGCTGATCACGTCACGCAGAATGCTTTCGTCCGGCAGTTCCGCCGGGGGTACCGGACGGGTCACATGGACCAGTTCGTCCTCGACGAGGTCGCCGATGAGAACCCGTACGACCCCGATGGGCAGGTCGAGTTCGGCGGCCAGTTCGGCGACCGACTGGGGGGCGTCACGGCAGAGTTCGACGATGTCCACGTGTTCCGGGGACAGGGAGTTGTCCGCCTCGGGGTCGGAGGCGTACTCCTCCGTCACCACCACCGCGATCAGGTCGAGGCGGTGCTGGTTCGGGCTGGTGGTGCGGCCTCGTGTCATGGCATACGGACGGACCACCGGTCCGGCCTCGTCGTCGAACCAGTGGGACAGCTCCTGCCCGTCTCCGCTCATGCCGACTCACTACCCGCCCGAGGACAGTTCGGTGCGCGGAGCGGCGGCGAGATGTACGCCGACGCGCTTCACGAGCAGCGTCATCTCGTACGCGACCTGGCCGACGTCGGAGTCGGCGTCGGAGAGGACGGCGAGGCAGCTGCCGTCACCGGCGGCCGTGACGAACAGGAACGCCTCGTCCAGTTCGACCACCGTCTGCCGGACGCTGCCCGCGTCGAAGTGACGGCCGACGCCCTTGGCGAGGCTGTGGAATCCGGAGGCGACGGCGGCGAGGTGTTCGCTGTCCTCCCTCGTCAGATCGGTCGAGACCCCCGTGGGGAGGCCGTCTCCGGAGAGCACGAGTGCTTTGCGGATGCTGGCGACACGCGCCACCAGGTCGTCGAGGAGCCAGTTGAGCTCCCCCGTCGCCGTGGTGGTCGTGGTGTGGCCGGCGGCCTTCGGTGCGGTCATCGGCCGTCTCCCTTAGTCGTTCCTGGTGCTGTGCCGTCCTGGGCCTCGTCGCCCGCGGCGTTCTCCTCGCGCCCACGCCGCCAACCACGCTGCAGCGAGGCCATCCGGTTGCGTACTTCGTCCGCGTCACGCTCCGAGGGATCCGTCGTACGGGCCGGGGCGCGCGTGGTGCGCAGGTCGGGCCCTTCCTTCAGCTGCGGGGCCAGATTGGCCTGCCGTACCCGGCGGGGCAGACCGGAAGCAGGGCCTCCGGCCGGTCCCGCGGTGCGGGCGCCCGGGATGCCGGGCGACGGGGCGCCGGGACGCGTGCCGTTCGGTTCGATCCCGCGGCGCGATCCCCGCTGCGGCAGGGCCGGGGCTTCACCGGGTCCGCCGTCCGCGGCTCCGGGGTCGCGCACGACCGCTCCGCCCGTCACTCCGCCCGGCTCGGCTCCGCGGTCCGCGCCACGGTCGGGGGCCGGGCGGCGCTCACGGTCCGCCGGGCCGGCGCCGGCTCCCGCGGGCCAGTCGTCGGCCTCGCCCCTGCGCACGGTGAGCGGGTCCCCGGTCTCCCGGCGTCCCGGCCCACGCCTGGCGCCCCTCGACCGCTTCGGCAGCTCTTCGAGCACGCCGGAGCGCTCGGGCGTCTCCTGGGACCGGGTCCGGTCCTGAGCCTGGGCCGACTGGGGCAGTTCCGTGACCTCACCGTTGTCCGGGCGGTCCGTGATCTCGTCGCGCCGCGACCTGCCGTGGGTCACGGGGCGGCCGTGCGAGCTGACCAGCTTGGGGGTGCGGCGGCGCGACAGCGAGACACCGGACCGCTCGTCGTCCTCGGAGGAGGGTGCCGGCTCACGCGGTGTCTCACGCGTCTCGTCCCCCGCCGGCCCGGCGATGGAGCGGCGCGGGCGGAAGATGCCGCCGCGTTCGCCGTCCTCGTCGTCGAGGGCGCCGGGGAAGTCTTCGAGGGCGTCCAGGCCGACGGGCGCCTCCAGTTCGACCGGTCCGTCGAGGATCGACGCCGACAGGCCAGGCAGCGTGACCGGCACCTGCGACAGGGCGGCCCTGCGGCCTTCGTCAGCCTCGTTCTTCGCGTTCCTGGAGGGAACCGCCCTGTCGAGCCGGAATCCGACGCCGTTGGTGTCGGGCACGTCGTCCGAGAGCAGCGCGTCGGGCACGAAGACCACCGCGGTCGTCCCGCCGTACGGGGACGGCTGCAGGGAGACGCGTACGTTCTGCCGCTGGGCGAGCCGGCTGACCACGAAGAGGCCGAGCCGGTCGGTGTCGGACAGTTCGAACTCGGGGGTCTCGGCGAGCCGGAGGTTGGCGTCGAGGAGCGCCTCGGCGGCCATTCCGAGGCCGCGGTCGTGGATCTCCAGGGTGAAGCCGTTGGCGACGCGCTCGCCGAGGACCTGTACGGCCGTGTGCGGCGGCGAGAACACCGTGGCGTTCTCCAGGAGTTCGGCCACCAGGTGGGTGAGGTCGGCGACGGCGGAGCCGGTGACCGCCATCCGCGGCAGCCGCCGGACCTCGATGCGTTCGTAGTCCTCGACCTCGGCGACGGCGGCGCGTACGACGTCCATCAGCTGGACGGGCTTGCGCCACTGCCTGGAGGGGGCCGCTCCGGAGAGGATCACCAGGCCTTCCGCGTGGCGGCGCATACGGGTCGTCAGATGGTCGAGGCGGAAGAGGTCGGCGAGTTCGTCGGTGTCCTCGGTCCTGCGTTCCATCGTGTCGAGGAGCGTGAGCTGCTTGTGCAGCAGGACCTGACTGCGGCGGGCGAGGTTCACGAAGACGTCGGAGACCCCGCTGCGCAGTTCGGACTGCTTGACCGCGGCCTCGACGGCGGACCGCTGGAGGCTGTTGAGCGCCTGGCTGACCTCGCCGATCTCGTTCTTCTCGTACTCCAGGCGCGGGACTTCGGTCTCGACGTCGACCTGTTCGCCCGCGGAGAGGCGGCGCATCACGCTGGGCAGCCGGACGCCCGCGGTCTCGTGGGCCTCCTGGCGGAGCCGGCGCAGGTCGCGGATGAGGCTCCGGCCGATGCGTACGGACATGAAGAGCGAGAAGAGCACCGCGGCCAGGCCGAGCACGCCGGCGATGGCCGCCTTGACGATGACGCCGACCGCGACGGGGCGGACGCGGTCCTGGAAGCGGTCGCTCGCCTGGGTGTTGAACTTGTCGAGGCCGTCGAGGACCCCGTCGGCGAGGCCGTCCCAGCTCTTCGCGGTGACGCCGCGCGGGGTGCCGGGCGCGGAGGCGAGGGCGGACTGCTCGGCCACGCGCAGGGGCGCGGTGGCGGCGTTCTTCCAGTAGCGCTCGTAGCGGACGCGCTCCGTGGAGGGCAGCTGCGGGAGGTTGATCTCGTACATGATCGTGCGCTGGGCCACGAGGTCGGAGATGTCGCGTGCCTCTTCGCGGGTGACCTTGCCGACGACGAGGGCGGATCCGAGCAGGGCGTCCTCGCGGGCCAGCAGTTCACGGGCGCGCGACATGTTGACGAGGGCGCGGCCCTGCTTGTCCACGTCCACGTTGTCGAGGACCTGGAGGTTGGCCAGGAGGATGTAACAGGGGTCCACCAGGCGGTTGTAGAGGTCCAGGGCCTGGGCGCGGGTGACGGTGTTGTCCTCGACGCTCTGGCGCAGCGACCCGACGCCGTCGAAGGCGTCCAGGATCGCGGTGAGACGCTCGGTGGTGTCGGAACCCATCTCGTCGCGTACGTCGGAGTTCCTGGCATTCCTGCGGATCTTCGAGACGACCTCGTCGGTGGCGGTCCGCGTGCGGCGCAGGTCGGTGAGGGCGTCGGAGGCCCGGGGGTCCGCGAGATAGACGAGGGTCTGACGGCGCTCGGCCTGGAGGACGCTGATGACGTCCTCGGTGGGATAGCCGATCTTCTGCACGATGAAGGTCGTGTCGAACAGCTGGTTGACCTCGCGGCCCGTGAGTACGGTGGCGAAGCCCCAGATCCCGGTCAGGGAAACCAGCGGCACGAGAAGCAGCGCCACGATCTTCCGGCGGATGGACTTCCCGCGAAAGCGCATGGCCTCCCCCAGCTCGGCCCCCGGGGACGGGGGCACACATGTACGGCAACAAACGGCGTGAGCCTACTACCGACGCACAGGTATCTCGAAGGCCTGTCCGAGCCTGTCCGGACCGACGCGGCGCGTATCCGGAACAAGACATCCGCAGTTGTCCGTTCATTGCGGGAGATTGCCTCCCTGAAACCGACACGGGGAAAAGAGCGGGACGGGGTCCGCTCGGCGCACCACTTGGCCGAAATTTTTCGATCGCCGGGAATCTTCGGCTTACGCCGATCGTCTGTCTGTATGGAAGTTGGAGGCGGAATCGGCTGCAGGTGCCGGATGCCGCGCCCAGGGGGCGTATAACAGCGCAAGCCGGGCAGCCGATGGGGAGCCGGAGTCTCGTGACACCGGAGCGAGCGGCTGTCGGGCGGTGGGGAGTGACAGGTTGATGGGCACGGCGGAGCGGTACGGGGCACCCGGGACGGGCGCCACGACGATCGCGGAGGCGGAGCGGGGGTCGCAGATCCCCCGCCGGGACATTCCGGCCGACATCGCGGCCGATCTCGCAGCCATGGACCGCGCGGCCGCGGAAGCGGACCGTGTGGCGGAGGCCAGGTGGAGGTCCGCGGTTGCGGCGGGGGCCGGAACCGCGCCCGTGACAGGGGCAGAAGCTGTGGCAGAGGCCGTGTCTGCCGCGCAGGCGGGCACGAGGACTGTGGGAGAGAGCAGGACGGGGGCTGTGACGGAAGCCGGGGCGAAGCCCTTCGCGAGGAGCGGGGACGACCGGGTGCCGCAGACCGGGGAGCAGTACGTCACGGAGCCCGAAGAGCGGGCGTACTACCGGCCCTTGTGGGTCGAGGAGCCCGCGGACAGGCGTCGGCTGCCCGATCCCGTGCGTACGTCGGCGGTGCGCGCCGTCATCATCATCGCCGTCACGCTGATCCAGGCGATGGTCGCCTTCCTGTGCACGCTGGCCGGTTCGTGGCTCGCGTTCCCCATGGTGCTGAGCAGCGTGGCGAGCACGGTGGTGGCCACCTGGGGCGCGCTGGACGTCTGGGTGACGCGCCAGGTGTGGAACCAGCGCAACGGCGTGGTGTCGGAGCCGAGCAGCACCGCCCGGGCCCTGCGGCGCGAGCGGCGCAAGATCCGGCGTCAGGAACGCTCCGCGGAGCGGACCAAGGAGCGGATACGCCGTCGGGGCGGCGGCGCGGGCCAGTTGTCGCACTCCTGACACGTCACACGTCCTGGGACACCGGCTCCGCCATGTCCCAGGACGTGTCCGGCCTAGGGCCTGTCTGACAATTCCCGTCGTCGCCCGGAGGGCGGCCGGGCGGCGTCAGACAGGCCCTAGGAGACCGCCTCCATCGCGTCCGCCCCGCGGCCCAGTTCACGCCGGGCCCGCGTGAACGGGCGGGGGCGGTTGACGGACAGCACCGCGGTCGTCCGGCCCTCGCGCTCGTAAAGCGCGAGCAGGCCGTCCTCGCCCGGTGCCCCGTCGGTGACCGTCCCTTCCGTGATGCGGACGGTGTCGGTGTCGAGCCGCCGTCCGGCGAACTGGATCCGCGCCCCGTACTGGTCGGACCAGAAGTAGGGCAGCGGGCGTACGGTCTCCGCGGTGTACCCGGCCAGGAGGTTGCGCACGGCGATCCGGGGCTGCTCGGTGGCGCTGGTCCAGTGTTCGGCGCGGATTCCGCCCACGCGGGCCACGTCTCCGACGGCGACCACCTGGGGCAGAGCCGTCGCGCAGCCGTCGTTGCACAGCACGCCGTCGTGCAGCGCGAGCGGCGAGCCCGCCAGCCAGCCGGTGTTGGGGACGGCGCCGATACCGACGATCACGACATCGGCGGGGAGGAGACGGCCGTCGGAGAGTTCCACTCCGGTGACCGCGTCCCGACCGCGCAGTGCGGTGACGCCCGTGCCCGTGATCAGTCCGACGCCGCCGCGACGATGCAGCGCCGCGCACAGGGCCGCCATCTCGGGGCCGAGTTGGGGCACCAACGGCAGGGGAGCCGCCTCCACGACGGTGACGTCGTGGCCGAGTCCGGCGCACGAGGACGCGGTCTCGGCGCCGATGAATCCTCCGCCGATCACGACGACACGGCGGGCACCCGCGGTCAGTTCGGCGCGCAGGGCGCGGGCGTCGTCGAGGGTGCGCAGGGTGTGGACCCCGGCGAGCCCGGGACCCGGCAGCCGGCGCGCCGAGGCGCCCGTGGCGATGACGACGCCGTCGCCGGAGACCGTACGGCCGTCGTCCAGGAGGACGGTGCGGCCGCGGGTGTCGAGGCCGCGGGCGCGGGTGCCGAGGAGCCATTCCGCGTCGAGTTCGGCCATTTCCTCGGTGTCGCCGAGGGCCAGTGCGTCCTCGCCGGACCGGCCGGTGAGGAAGTCCTTGGACAGGGGCGGGCGGTCGTAGGGGCGGTGCGGTTCGTCCCCGACGACCACCAACCGCCCGTCGAAACCCTGGGTACGCAGCTCACGGGCCGCGTACAGCCCGGAGAGCGAGGCCCCGACGACGATGACGGTCCTCATACGGCCGGCTCCTTCCGGACGGCAGGCGCGGAGGGCGTCGTGCTTCCGGGAACCGGTGCGGCGCCGGTCACCGCCCGAGCAGGGAGGCGTGTGGGCCTCTCACCTGTGTGCCGGGCGGAGCCCATGAAAAGGTGGGGACCACAGGGGCGCGTTGTGGTGCCCCTCGCGTGGGGGATCGTCATGCCGCCGTGTCCTCCTTCGCTGCCACGTGGACATGGATGACACCGTCGTCGACGGTGACACGGTGGGTGCGGACGGCGCGGCGCGCGGGCAGGCACGTCGGCAGTCCCGTGCGGAGATCGAACGAGGCGGCGTGCAAGGGGCATTCGACCAGGCAGCCCTCCAGCCACCCCTCGGAGAGCGACGCGTCCTGATGGGTGCAGGTGTCGTCGATGGCGTACAGCTCGCCGTCGGCGTTGAACACGGCGATGGGCGGCATGGTGTCGACACGGACGGATTCGCCCGCGGGGAGGTCATCAAGGCGGCAGACGGGAATCACGGGCCCCCCTCTCGGTCCAGGACCCACAGTCCTGGTCCTCACAGGTCCGGTGCGGTCCGAGACCTTCCCGGTCACGGACTCTTCGGTAACATGATGTTTCGTATGGCGCACGAGGGAGCGCTATGCGCAACAGAATCCGCGCGGGATGCCCGTCGCGTCAAGGGCTTCCGGCAGATGCGGCTCAAACCGGGCCGCCAGGTGGTGAGAGTTGAGCTATGACCCGCACTCAGAAGCAGGCTGACGGCACAGGGGAGACACCGGAGAAGCAGAGCAGAGGCGCGGGGAGCGCCGTCCAGTCGGTGGACCGCGCGGTGAGCGTGCTGGAGATCCTCGCCCGGCTCGGCGAGGCGGGCGTCACCGAGATCGCCGACGAGCTGGAGGTCCACAAGTCCACGGCTTTCCGGCTCCTCGGGGTGCTGGAGAACCGCGGCCTGGTCGCCCAGGCGAAGGACCGCGGGAAGTACTTCCTGGGGGCCGGCGTACTACGCCTGGCGGGGGCGGCGGCAGTGCGGCTGGACATCTCGCAGGAAGGGGTGCCCGTCTGCCGAGAACTCGCGGACGAGCTGGGCGAGACCGTCAACATCGCGGTCCTCGACGACAACGCGGCGGTCAACATCATGCAGGCCCGTGGCGCCGCGTCGGTCACCGCGCAGAACTGGCTGGGCAGACGCACCCCGCTGCACGCCACCTCCAGCGGCAAGGTGCTGCTGGCCCACCTGCCGCCGACGCTCCGCGAAGGGCTGCTGGCCAGGACCCTGCCGCGCTTCACCGAGCGCACGATCACCGGGACGGCCGCGCTGCGCGCGGAGCTGGAGGCCGTGGTCGAGCAGGGGTACTCGTTCGCCCTGGAGGAGCTGGAGCTGGGGCTGGCTGCCACGGCCTCGCCGGTGCGCGCGCACGACGGCAAGGTGATCGGCGCGATCAGCGTCTCCGGACCGGTGTACCGCCTGGAGCCGGACCGGCTGCCGGAGCTCGCCAAGCGCACGGTCGCGGCCGCGGCCGACCTCTCGCGCCGGATGGGCTACGGCTTCTGACGGATGCGGGGCGCCCCCGCGTGCGGACACGGAACCGGCCCCGGGACGGAGGCGGACACCGAACTCGTACGGCGACGGAACCGGCCATGGAACCGAGCCGGAGGCCGAACTCGTACGGCACGGAATCGGCCACGAAACGAGGTCGGGAGGCGGGCTCCGGCGGAGGTGGTTCGGACGCGGGCCCGAGCCGGGCGCCGGGCTTCGTGCGGACACGGGACACGGCGCGAACCGCCGGGCGGAACACGGCGCGGGGTCAGGAACATCTGGCCCCGCGCTTCCGTGTGTCGGACAGATTTCGGGGCGCCGGTTCCTTTTGCCAAGGGTTAACCCGTACCTCTTGACGGCCCCCTGGAGGCGTTCTCACTATGTTCCTCATAGCGCAACCCATAGTGCATTGCGCAACAGCAGAGGAGCTAGGTCGTGCCATACGAGGTCCGTGCCGTAGTCGCTGTGAAGAAGGGCGCACCCGTCGAGGTGCGGACGATCGTCGTACCCGATCCCGGTCCTGGCGAGGTGCTCGTCACCGTGCAGGCCTGCGGGGTCTGCCACACGGATCTGCACTATCGCGAGGGCGCGATCAGCGACAACTTCCCGTTCCTGCTGGGCCACGAGGCGGCCGGCACGATCGAGGCGGTCGGTGAGGGCGTCACCGACCTCAGGACCGGCGACTACGTGGTCCTTGCCTGGCGGGCCCCCTGCGGCGCGTGCCGCTCCTGCCGCCGTGGCCGCCCCTGGTACTGCTTCGACTCGCGCAACGCCACCCAGCCGATGACCCTCCTCGACGGCACCCCGCTCAGCAACGCGCTCGGCATCGGCGCCTTCGCCGAGAAGACCCTGGTCGCGGCGGGCCAGGCCGTGAAGATCAACCCCGCGGCCCGCCCCGAGGCCGCCGGCCTGGTCGGCTGCGGGGTGATGGCCGGCTACGGCGCCGCGGTGAACACCGGCAACGTCGGGCGCGGTGACACGGTCGCCGTCATCGGCTGCGGCGGTGTCGGCGACGCGGCCATCGCGGGCGCCTGCCTCAACGGCGCCATGAAGGTCATCGCCGTCGACATCGACGACAAGAAGCTCGACCGGGCGGAGAGGTTCGGCGCCACCCACACGGTCAACTCGCGTGGCACCGACCCGGTCGAGGCCGTGCGCGCCCTCACCGACGGTTTCGGGGTCGACATCGCCATCGACGCCGTGGGCCGCCCGGAGACCTTCGAGCAGGCCTTCTACATGCGCGACCACGCGGGGCTGCTCGTGCAGGTCGGCGTCCCGGCGCCGGAGATGAGGATAGAGCTGCCGCTGATCGACGTGTTCTCCCGCGGCGGCGCGATCAAGTCCTCCTGGTACGGCGACTGTCTGCCCAGCCGCGACTTCCCGTTCCTCATCGACCAGTACCTCTACGGGCTCCTCGATCTGGGCGCGTTCGTCTCCGAGACCATCGCGCTCGACCAGGTCGAGGAGGCACTGTCGAACATGCACCGCGGTGAGGTGCTGCGCTCGGTGGTGGTCCTGTGAGCGGCCACGAGTCCGACAGCCCCCGTGCCGCCGTCGTGCCCCGGGTGGTCGTCGTGGGCGCCGGCATCGTCGGCTGCTCCCTCGCGGACGAGCTGACCGCCCGCGGCTGGACCGACGTCACTGTCCTCGAACAGGGGCCGCTCCCCGCTCCCGGCGGCTCCACCTCCCACGCGCCGGGCCTCGTCTTCCAGACCAGTCCCTCCAGGACCCTCACGGCCTTCGCCCGCTACACGGTCGAGAAGTTCAACTCCCTGGAAGTGGGCGGCGTCTCCTGCTTCAACCAGGTGGGCGGCCTGGAACTCGCGACCACGCCCGAACGCCTCGCCGAGCTGCACCGCAGGGCCGGGTACGCCGCCTCCTGGGGCGTACCCGGCGAGATCGTGAGCGCGGCCCGCTGCAAGGCACTCTGGCCCCTGATCGACGAATCGATGGTCCTCGGGGGCTTCCACACCCCCGACGACGGTCTGGCCCGCGCGCTGCTCGCGGCCCACGCCCAGAAGGAGCGGGCCGAGAGCCGCGGTGCCCGCTTCCTGGACCGGCACACCGTCACCGGGATCGAGAAGGAGGACGGCAGGGTCACCGCCGTCGTCACCGACCAGGGCGTCTTCCCCGCCGACCACGTCGTCTCGGCGGCCGGATTCTGGGGGCCGGTGATCGGCCGCATGGCCGGGATCGACGTACCTCTGCAGCCGCTCGCCCACCAGTACGCGCGGACGAAGCCGCTGCCCGAACTGGCCGGAGCCACTTCGGAGGCGTCGAGGCCGATCCTCCGTTTCCAGGACCGCGACCTCTACTTCCGTGAGCACACCGACCGCATCGGCATCGGCAGTTACGCCCACCGGCCGCTCCCCGTGGACCCCTTCGCGGTCCTCGGCTACGACGAGGCACGTGCGAACGACCTGGAGATGCCGTCGTCGTTCCCCTTCACCGAGGAGGACTGGGCGCCGAGCTGGGACGACTGCCGCAGGCTGCTGCCCGCCCTGCGCGGGAGCACGATCGAGGAGGGCTTCAACGGCGTCTTCTCCTTCACCCCCGACGGCATGCCGGTCCTCGGCGAATCGCGTGCGCTGCGGGGTTTCTGGCTGGCGGAGGCCGTGTGGGTGACCCACTCGGCCGGTGTCGCCAAGGCCGTGGCCGAGTGGATGATCGACGGCCGCCCCGAGATCGACGCCCACGAGTGCGACCTCACGCGTTTCGAGGAGGCCCAGCGCTCACCCTCGTACATCAGGGAACGCGGCTCGCAGCAGTTCGTCGAGGTGTACGACGTCCTGCATCCGCTCCAGCCGATGGAACGGCCGCGGCCTCTGCGGGTCGGCCCCTTCCACGCGCGCCAGCAGGAACTGGGCGCGTACTTCCTGGAGGGCGGCGGCTGGGAGCGTCCGCACTGGTACGAGGCGAACGCGCCGCTCGCCGCCGGGCTGGACGTGCCCGCGCGGGACGCCTGGTCGGCGCGGTACTGGTCGCCCGTCGCCGCGGCCGAGGCGCTGGCCACCCGCGAGAAGGTCGCGCTCTACGACATGACTCCCCTGCGCCGCCTCGAAGTCACCGGCCCCGGCGCCCTCGAATTCCTGCACGGCATGACCACGAACAACCTCCGCAAGAAGCCCGGCGCGGTCACCTACACCCTCCTCCTGGACGACACGGGTGGCATCCGCTCCGACCTCACCGTCGCCCGCCTGGGCCCCGACCGTTTCCAGGTGGGCGCCAACTCCCCCGCGGACCTGGACTGGTTGACCAGGCACGCCCCCGACGGCGTACACCTCCGCGACATCACGTCCGGTACGTGCTGCGTCGGCGTCTGGGGGCCGCTCGCCCGCGCGCTCGTGCAGCCGCTCACCCGCGACGACTTCTCGCACGAGGGCTTCGGCTACTTCCGCGCCAAGGAGACGTACATCGGCCATGTCCCCGTCACCGCCATGCGGTTGAGCTACGTCGGTGAACTGGGCTGGGAGCTCTACACCAGCGCCGACCTGGGGCTCCGCCTCTGGGACACACTCTGGGAGGCGGGCCGGGAGCACGGTGTGATCGCGGCCGGGCGCTCCGCGTTCAACAGCCTGCGGCTGGAGAAGGGGTACCGGGCGTGGGGCGTCGACATGACCGACGAACACGATCCGTACGAGGCGGGGGTGGGGTTCGCCGTTCGGCTGGACAAGGGGGAGTTCTTGGGGATGGGGGCACTGGAGGGGCGCGGTGAGCGTCGGCCTCGGCGTCGGCTCACGCCGTTGTTGCTCGACGATCCGTCGGCCGTGGTGCTCGGCAAGGAGCCCGTGTATGTCGACGGCTCCCCTGCGGGGTACGTCACGAGTGCGGCGTACGGGTACACCGTGGGGCGGTGTGTGGCGTATGCGTGGTTGCCGGTGTTGCCCGTGGGGGCGGGGGTCTCTGTCGAGTACTTCGGGGAGAAGGTGGGGGCGACTGTCGTCGATGAGCCGATCTTCGATCCGAAGATGAGCCGTATTCGACGGTGATCGTCCCCCCGAGGGAGGGACCGTCGACAGCCTGCGGGTTCGTGGGGGCTGGTCGCGCCGTTCCCCGCGCCCCTTAAAAGCAAAAGACTGCGCCGTTCCCCGCGCCCCTGAACGGCGGAAGTCCGCGCCGTTGCCCGCGCGACTCAAAGACAAAAGATTGCGCCGTTCCCCGCGCCCCCGGAAAGACGGAGGTCCCCGTGTCCCCCAGTTACGACGTCGTCGTCATCGGTCTTGGCGGTATGGGTAGTGCCGCTGTTCATCATCTGTCCTCGCGTGGTGTGCGGGTGCTCGGTCTTGAGAAGTTCGGGCCCGTGCACAACCGTGGGTCCAGTCACGGGGGTTCGCGGATCACCCGGCAGTCCTACTTCGAGGACCCGGCGTACGTGCCGCTGCTGCTGCGCGCCTACGAGTTGTACGAGGACGTGGAGCGGGCCACCGGGCGGGACATCGCCACCCTGTGCGGCGGTGTGATGATCGGCCGGCCCGACTCACTGACCGTCTCCGGTTCGCTGCGCTCGGCGGCCCGGTGGGACCTGCCCCACGAGATGCTCGACGCGGCCGAGATCCGCCGCCGTTTCCCCACCCTCGCCCCGAGGGACGACGAGGTCGGGCTCTTCGAGAGGCAGGCCGGCCTGGTCCGCCCCGAGAACATGGTCGCGGCCCATCTGCAGCTCGCCACCCGGCAGGGCGCCGACCTGCACTTCGACGAGCCGATGACCCGCTGGGAGCCGTACCGGGACGGCGTACGCGTGCACACCGCCGAGAACACGTACACGGCGGGCCAGTTGGTGATCTGCCCGGGTGCCTGGGCGCCGCAGCTGCTCACCGACCTCGGGGTGCCGTTCACCATCGAACGGCAGGTCATGTACTGGTTCCAGCCCAGGGGCGGGGTCCGGCCCTTCGTGCCCGAGAACCACCCGATCTACATCTGGGAGGACGCCGACGACGTCCAGGTGTACGGCTTCCCGTCCATCGACGGGCCGGAGCTGGGCGCCAAGGTCGCGTTCTTCCGCAAGGGGCAGATCTGCACCCCGGAGACCATCGACCGCACGGTCCACGAGGACGAGATCCGGGCGATGGCGGACCACATGTCCCGCTGCATCCCCGATCTGCCCGGCACCTTCCTCAAGGCCGCCACCTGCATGTACTCCAACACTCCGGACGAGCACTTCGTGATCGCCCGGCATCCCGCGCATCCCGAGTCCGTGACCGTGGCCTGCGGTTTCTCCGGCCATGGCTTCAAGTTCGTGCCGGTTGTCGGCGAGATCCTCGCCGATCTGGCCCTGACGGGGACCACCGGTCACCCGATCGGCCTGTTCGACCCCCACCGCCTCGCCGCCGCGCCCGCCTGAGGAGCACGCTCGTGTCGACGACCCCCGTATCCGCCGCCCCCGCTTCCGTCTCCCCCGCCGCCTCCGCCCAGCTGCCCCCCAGTCTGATCAGCACACTGCCGGGGCACTACTACACCGATCCGGAGATCTTCCGGCAGGAGCAGGAGCACCTCTTCGAGTCGATGTGGTTCTGCGCCGTCCGCGGCGCCGACCTGGCCAAACCTGGTGCGTTCCGTACGGTCCAGGTGGGCCGCGAGAGCGTCCTGATCACCCGGTCCCGTACCGGCGAGCTGCGGGCCTTCCTCAACATCTGCCGCCACCGCGGTGCCCGGCTCTGCACCGAGGAGGCCGGCGAGGTCCGGCGCAACCTCCAGTGCCCGTACCACGCCTGGACGTACGGCCTGGACGGGAAGCTGATCGCGGCGCCGAACCTGGTGAAGATGCCGGACGTCGACCGCACGGAGTACGGGCTGGTCACCGTCGCGCTGCGGGAGTGGCTCGGATACGCCTGGGTGTGTCTGGCCGACGAACCGCCGTCCTTCGAGGAGACGGTGATCGGCGCGGCCGTCGAACGGCTCGGGAACGTGGCGGCCGTCGAGCACTACGGCACGGAGAACCTCGCCCTCGGCAAACGCATCACCTACGACGTGCGGGCCAACTGGAAACTGATCGTCGAGAACTTCATGGAGTGCTACCACTGCGCGACCATCCACCCCGAACTGACGGAGGTGCTGCCGGAGTTCGCGGACGGTTACGCCGCCCAGTACTACGTCGGCCACGGCGCCGAGTTCGGCGAGGGGATCAAGGGCTTCACGGTCGACGGCAGCGAGGGATTCGGCAGGCTGCCTGAGGTCGCGGAGGATCAGGACCGTCGTTACTATGCGATAACGGTCAAACCCACCGTGTTCATCAATCTCGTCCCCGACCATGTCATCCTGCACCGCATGTTCCCCCTCGCCGAGGACCGGACGATCGTGGAGTGCGACTGGCTCTACGCCCCCGAGGTCGTCGAGTCGGGCGCCGATGTGTCGAGGTCCGTGGAGCTCTTCCACCGGGTCAACGCCCAGGACTTCGAGGCGTGCGAGCGAACGCAGCCCGCCATGGCGTCCCGCGCCTACCGCAGGGGCGGGGTGCTGGTGCCCACCGAGCACCACATCGGGATGTTCCACGAGTGGCTCATAGGCATGCTGGGAGGCAGGGATGGCGGATCTCTACATCGGCGGCACCTGGACGGGCGCGCGGGAGAAACGCACGCGTGAGATCCGCTGTCCGGCCGACGGATCGCTCGTCGCGGTCGTCGACGAGGCGGGCGGCGAGGACACCGCCGACGCGATCGCGGCCGCGCGCCGCGCCTTCGACGAGGGCCCCTGGCCGCGGACCCCCGCGAACGAGCGCGGCGATGTGCTGCTCCGCGTCGCCGACCTGCTCGCCCGCGACAAGCCCGCACTCGCCCGCGCGGAGTCCCTCGACACCGGCAAACGCCTGGTGGAGAGCGAGTACGACATCGACGACATCGAGAACTGCTTCCGCTACTTCGGACGGCTCGTCGCCAGCGAGTCCGGCCGGGTCGTGGAGACGGGCACGGAGGGCGTCGACAGCCGGGTCGTACACGAACCGGTCGGGGTGTGTGCGCTGATCACCCCCTGGAACTATCCGCTGCTCCAGACCGCGTGGAAGGTAGCCCCGGCGCTGGCCGCGGGCAACACCTTCGTCCTCAAGCCGAGCGAGCTGACTCCGCACACCGCGATCCATCTGATGCGTCTCCTGGAGGAGGCCGGGGTGCCCGCCGGGGTGGCGAACCTGATTCTCGGCGCCGGTCCGGAGGCGGGCGCTCCGCTGGGCGACCATCCGGACGTGGACCTGGTCTCCTTCACCGGCGGTCTGCAGACCGGACGCCGGCTGATGGCCGCGGCGGCCGGGACGGTGAAGAAGGTCGCCCTCGAACTGGGCGGCAAGAACCCGAACATCGTCTTCGCCGACGCCGACTTCAAGACGGCCGTCGACATGGCGCTGACGGCCGTCTTCCTGCATTCCGGGCAGGTCTGCTCGGCCGGGGCGCGGCTGCTGGTCGAGGACTCCCTGCACGACCGTTTCGTCGACGAGGTCGTCCGCCGGGCCCGGCTGATCAGGCTGGGCGGGCCGTTCGACGAGCGGGCGCAGACCGGGCCGCTGATCTCGGCGGCCCACCGGGCGAAGGTCGAGGCGTACGTGGCCAAGGGGCTGGAGGAGGGGGCGGTCCTGCGCTGCGGAGGGGGCCGGCCGGCCGAGCCCCCGCACCCGGAGGGCTTCTACTATCCCCCGACCGTGCTCGACGAGTGCTCCGGAGAGATGACCGTGGTCCAGGAGGAGTCCTTCGGGCCGGTCCTGACCGTCGAGCGGTTCACCGACGAGGCGGAGGCCGTACGGCTGGCCAACGCCACGATCTACGGACTGGCCGGCGGCATCTTCACGTCCGACGAGGCGAAGGCGCAGCGCGTCGCGTCGGCGCTGCGCATCGGAACGGTCTGGATCAACGACTACCACCCGTACGTCCCGCAGGCCGAGTGGGGAGGCTACAAGCAGTCCGGGTTCGGGCGGGAACTCGGACCTGCGGGCCTCGCCGAGTACCGCGAGACCAAGCACATCTGGCGGACCACGAATCCGAGCCCACAGGGCTGGTTCTCGTGAACCGCCGCCGCGAGCGACTCCGCGACCGCCGCGGCTGACTTGGGGGGCTGCCGACAACCACCGCAGAATCCACCGCACTTCACCGTACGGATCCGGCCGCCGGCGCCATAAGATCCAGTCTTCACCGACGACCCCGCACGAGCCGCACTCCCCCTCCCGCCCGGGAGAACTCCCCCTTCCCAGGAGGCCGCTCATGACCACCACCGAGCAACCATCGGAGCAACCAGCCGGTCAGCACGGTCACAACGACAAGCACAGTCACGACGACTCCGAACTCAACGAGTTCGGCTACAAGCCCGAGCTCAAGCGCACGCTCGGCAACTTCCACACCTTCGCCGCCGGGATCAGCTACATCTCCATCCTCACCGGCACCTTCCAGCTGTTCTACTTCGGCTACGGCAGCGGCGGGCCCGCCTACTGGTGGTCCTGGCCCATGGTCTTCATCGGCCAGTTCATGGTCGCGCTCTGTTTCGCGGAACTCGCCGCCCGCTATCCCGTGGCCGGTTCCGTCTACAACTGGTCCAAGAAGATAGGCAATCCGCACATAGGCTGGCTGGCCGGCTGGACCATGCTGATCGCCTCGGTCGTGTCGATCGCGGCCGTGGCCCTCGCCTACCAGCTGACGCTTCCGCAGATCTCCTCCACGTTCCAGTTCGTGGGCGACGGCACGGGCAAGTACGACGTCGCCACCAACGCCGTGCTGCTGGCCTCCGTCCTGATCGTCTTCACCACTCTGGTGAACGCCCTCGGTGTGAAGCTGATGGCCCGGATCAACACGGCGGGCGTCTTCATCGAGCTGATCGCCACCGTCGTACTCATCGTGCTGTTCGCCGTGCACATCACCCGTGGTCCGGGGGTCGTGCTGGAGACGAACGGTACGGGCGCGGGCCAGCCCGGCGGCTACTTCGGCGCGTTCCTGGTCGCGTCGCTGGCGTCCGCGTACGTGATGTACGGCTTCGACACGGCCGCCTCGCTCGGCGAGGAGTCCCTCGACCCGTCGCGCAACGCGCCGCGCGCGATCATCCGTGCCATCGTCGCCTCGTTCGTCCTCGGCGGACTCGTCCTGCTGCTCGCGCTGATGAGCGTGTCCAGCCTGAAGGGCGACCGGCTCTCCACGGACGGCCTGCAGTACGTCGTCCTCAACGTGCTCGGTGAGGACGCGGGCAAGGCCATGCTGTGGTGCGTGTTCATCGCGGTCACCGTGTGCGCCCTGGCCGTGCACACGGCGGCGATCCGGCTGGCCTTCGCGATGGCGCGGGACAACAACCTGCCCGCCTCCTCCAAGCTGGCCAAGGTCCATCCGCGCTTCCAGACCCCGATCCTGCCCGCGGTGATCATCGGCATCCTGGCGCTGGCGATCCTGGTGGTCAACATCCGCCAGCCGCAGATCTTCACCGTGGTCACGAGTATCGGCATCATCCTGATCTATCTCGCGTATCTGCTGGTCACCGGGCCCATGCTGGTGGCCAGGCTGCGCGGCAAGTGGCAGCCCGCGGGCGAGGGCCGGTTCTCGCTCGGCCGCTGGGGACTGCCCGTCAACATCGTCGCCGTGGTGTGGGGCACGGCCATGATGATCAACCTGATCTGGCCGCGCGCCGCGGTCTACAACGCCGCCGCCCCGTACCACTGGTATCTGCGGTGGGGTGCCGTCCTGTTCGTCGGCATCGTGATGGGTGGCGGCTTCGCCTACTACTGGTTCGTGCAGCGGCACCGCACCGGAGTGCTCGCGGAGCACCAGTACAAGGCCGCCGGCACACCGCTTCCGCCCGCCTCTCCGGCGGCCACACCCACGGCCGACTGACAACGACCCACACCCGACCACCGACCACCGACCACCGACGATCGCAACTCCTCAAGAAGTGCTAGGGCTCCAGGACTCCAAGGAGGTCAACTCACCATGCAGGAAGACGAGTTCGACTATGTCGTGGTGGGCGGGGGCACCGCGGGCAATGTGGTCGCGGCCCGGCTCTCCGAGGACCCGGCCGTCACGGTCTGCGTCCTGGAGGCCGGACCCAGTGACGTCGGCGACGACGCCGTCATGAAGCTGGAGCGCTGGATGGGGCTGCTGGAGTCCGGCTACGACTGGGACTACCCGGTCGAGCCGCAGCCCAGCGGCAACAGCTTCATGCGGCACGCCCGCGCCAGGGTGCTCGGCGGCTGCTCCTCGCACAACTCCTGTATCGCCTTCTGGGCACCGGCGGAGGACCTGGACGACTGGGCCGCCGCGGGCTGTACGGGCTGGAGTTCGGCGGAGCTCTTCCCGCTCTACCGGCGGCTGGAGAACAACGACGCCCCCGGCGAGCACCACGGCCGCACCGGCCCGGTGAAGCTCCGTACGCTCAAGAGCGACGACCCGTGCGGGACGGCCCTGCTGGAGGCCTGCGCCCAGGAGGGCATCCCGACGACGCCCTTCAACTCGGGCAGGACCGTCGTCCGGGGCGCGAGCTGGTTCCAGATCAACTCCGACGAGAACAACATCCGGCAGTCCTCGTCGGTCGCGTATCTGCACCCGATCCTCGGCAAGCGCCCGAACCTCGATGTACGGACCGGGGTGCGCGCCAAGAAGCTGGTGCTGGACGGGCGGCGCTGCGTGGGCGCCGAGTACCTGGACCCCGACCTGATCCACACCCGGACGGTACGGGCCAGGCGCGAGGTGATCGTGTCCTGCGGCTCGATCGACAGCGCGAAACTGCTGATGCTGTCGGGCATCGGGCCCGCCGGACATCTGCGGGAGGTCGGCGTCGACGTCGTGGTGGACGCGGCAGGCGTCGGCGAGAACCTTCAGGACCATCCCGAGGGCGTCATCATGTGGGACGCCAAGCAGCCCATGACGACCACCTCGAGCCAGTGGTGGGAGGCGGGCATCTTCTACGACACCGAACCGGGCCTCGACCGGCCCGACCTGATGTTCCACTACGGGTCGGTGCCGTTCGACATGAACACCGCGCGGTGGGGCTATCCGACCTCCGAGAACGCGTTCTGTCTCACGCCGAACGTCACCCGTGCGAAGTCGCGGGGCACGGTGCGGCTGCGGACCCGCGACTACCGGGACAAGCCGAGGGTCGATCCGCGGTACTTCACGCACGAGCACGACGCGCGCGTGATGACGTACGGGCTGAAGCTGGCCCGGCGGATCGCCTCGCAGCCCGCGCTGAGCGGGTGGGCGGGGGCCGAGCTGGCCCCGGGGCCCGACGTCCGGACGGACGACGAGCTGCTCGACTACATCCACAAGACCCACAACACCGTCTACCACCCGTCGTGCACGGTGAAGATGGGTGCGGAAGGGGACGCTTCCGCCCCGCTGGACCCGCGGTTGCGGGTCAAGGGGGTGGAGCGGCTGCGGGTCGCGGACGGGTCGGTGATGCCGGATCTTGTCAGCGTGAATCCGTGCATCACAACGATGATGATCGGCGAAAAATGCGCCGACCTCCTGAAAGAGGACGCCCTGTAGGCCCCTTCAGGGGCCCCGTCAGGGGCGCGGGGAACTGCGCGACCAGCCACAACGGACCCGCAGTGACCCGCAACCGCGCGATGGTGGGGAAACTGACGGCCGGTGGGGGCCGGTCGCGCAGTTCCCCGCGCCCCTACGGGGCCGCCGGCGCGGGCCGCTTGTACATGCGGGTCGCCGTGATCTCCGTGTGGGCGGCCTCCCCCGCGGGAACCTCCCGGGGCAGGCCCGGCCGGAGATGTTCCTCCACGCTGATGTACTTGAGCCCCGCCCGCAGATCCGCGTCGTTGCGCAGGCGGATGACCAGCGGGAACTCCGCGAGCGCGGTCGTGTCGAACAGGCCCGTGGTGTACAGGAGTTGCACACCGAGCGCGTCGGACACGGCCCGCTGCAGCTCCAGCAGATACGTCGCGTTGGCGCGCCCGATGGGGTTGTCCAGGAACAGCGTGCCGGCGTGACGGTGCTTGTCCCGGCCGCGGTCGTTCGACCGCAGGGCCGCCATCGTGCAGTACAGCGCGATCGCCGCGGTGAGCAGCTGGCCGCCGGAGAACACGTCGCCCATCTGCCCGACGGGGACGCGCTCGGCGCGCAGCACGGCGTCGGGCTTGAGGATCTCGACGGCGACACCCTTGGGCTGGAGCGCCGCGGCCACCCCTCTGAGCAGCAGGGACATCCCGTCGCGGCGCAGGTCGGAGTTCTTCTTGACGGCCGCCCTGGTCGCCTCGTCGACGACCTCGCCGAGGCGTTCGGCGAGCGTGGCCTGATCGGGCTCCTCGAAGCGGATCCGCAGGAACTCCTGTCCCGACCACTCCCCCAGCCCTTCGGGGAGCCGGGACAGCCGCTGGGCCGACCGCAGGGTGGCGAGCGCGGACTCGACCAGGCCGCGCAGCCGGTCCACGATCGAGTCGCGGTTGCGCTCCAGCTGCGCCAACTCGTCGGTGAGGACCCGCAGTCGGGGCGCGAAGGCGTCCGCCCACTTCTGCGCGTGCTCGGGCAGCGCGGACGCGGGCAGCTCCCGGATCTGCTGACGCGCGGGCGTGCGCACCTGCTCGTACCGCGTGGAGTTGGCGTGCCGTACGAGGATGTCGCTCGCCTCGCGCACGGCCGCCTCGGCGGCGGAGAGGTCGGCCGCGCAGCCGCGCAGGGAGCGGCGGGCCTCGGCGGCGGACTGCCTGGCCTCTTCGAGCGTGCCGGGGTAGGGCTCGGTCTCCTCCTGTTCCTCGTCCGTGTGCTCCCGCAGGAGGTCCCGGAGCAGGGCGGCCGTCTCGTCGAAGCCGCCGGCCGCGTCCTCGGCGGCGTGGTGGGCGTCGAGCAGTTCGGTGTGCGCGGCGCGCGCCTGGCTCAACGCGTCGGTGCGGGAGGCGAGTTCGCCGGTGGCGGTGCGCAGCAGGCTCTGCGCGTGCTCGGCGTCGCGCGGCACGAGGTCGTCGGGCAGCTCGGTGTGCGCGTCGGCTTCCTCGGGCGCGTGCCGCTCGGCCTCGCCGCGCAGTCGGCCGAGCTGTTCGCTCGCGGTCGACACCCGGCCTTCGAGGAGCTGGACCAGTTCCTCGGCGCGGGCCACGGCCGCCTGCCGGGACGGTCCGTCGGAGCCGTCGGTGGACTCCAGAAGCTGGGCGGCCCGGGTGCGCACCTTGTTGGTCAGCCGGTTCAGCTCGGTGAGCGCGGTGCTCTCGTCGCTCTCGGCCCGGGACTGCTCGGCACGCAGGTCGGCGCCGACCCCGACCTTCTCGTACAGCTGGGAGGCGGCCCGGTAGGCCTCGCGGAGGGCCGGCAGCGACGACTTCGCGGCTCCCGACTCCTCCTCCGGGAGATCGTCGGGGGCGCCCGCGATCTCCGCGCGCTCGGCGCGCAGCGCACGGGCCGTGCGCCGGGCGTCGTCGGCGGCGCGCTGGGTGCCGCGCCGGTCCTCGTCGGCGGCGCGGGCCCGCTCCAGACAGGACTGGGCGCGGGCCTCCGACTCGGCCGCGTCGTCGGCGAGTTCACGTACCTTGACCTGCCAGCCGGCGCGCTCGCGCAGCCGGAAGGCGAGTCCGGCGAGCGCGTCGGCCGCGCGCCGGGCCCGCTGGGCGGCTTCCTGCCGTTCGTCCCGGACGAGGGCCGCCTCGGCCGCCTCCTCGTCGGCCTCGGTCCGCACGGCACGGGCCTCGGCCAGCTCGGCCTCGGCCTCCTCGGCGAAGGTGCGCGCGTCACCGGCCGCGGTGGCGAGTTCGGTGAGCCGCCCCGCCGGGCAGCCCGTGCGCCAGGAGGCGAGCCGTGCGGCCAGCTCCCGGTCCTTGGCGAGCCGGGCCGCCGACTCGCGGATCTCGTCGTCCCGCTCGGCCGCGCGCCTGCGCAGCGCCTGCCGCTCCTCGTCGGCGGCGTGCTCGTCGTGCATGGCCGGGTTCGGCGGTACGAGGAAGACGTCGTCCCCGCCCGCGCCGGGGGCCGGGGTCGGGGCGAGCAGCGCGGCGGCCGTGCCGACGGCCACCGTGGAGCGCGGGAGCAGCGCGGCGTCGGTGAGGGCGTCGCGGGCCCTGGCGTGGGTGTCCGGGTCCGTGATGATCACGCCGTCGACCAGTTCGGGCCGGGCGGCCAGCACGCGTGCGTGGTCGACGGGGTCGACGGCCTGCGCGAGGTAGCGCCAGCCGGGCAGCGCGGGGATGCCGTGCTCGCCCAGGTACTCCACGGTGGCGAGCACGTCGGGGCCGGGCGGCAGCAGCCCGCCGTCGCCGAGCGCGCCGAGGATGCGGGAGTCGTCGGCCGCGGCGGTCCGCAGTTCGAAGAGCTGTCGTTCGGCGGAGGTGACGGTGTCGTCGAGGAGCTGCCGGAGCTCGTCGGCGTAGTGGTCCAGCTCCCGGGGGGTGAGGGGGCCGTCACCCTCGCCGTCACCTGCCGTGGTGGTGGTGATCGCCCTGCTGTCGGCGCTCGTGTCCGTGGGGGTCGAGTGCCTGGGCCCCGGCAGCGACGGGCGCCCGGGGCTTCCCGGACCGCCGGAGGCTCCCGGCAGGCCGAGCAGTTCGGCGAGCCGCTCCTCCGCCGCCAGGGCCTGGGCGATCCGCCGTTCCGCGTCGTACGCGTGCTCGGCCGCCGTCGCCGCGTCGGCCGCGCGGGCCGCCGTCAGCTCGGCCCGGGACTCGGTGGACGCGGCCTCACGGGCGTGGTCCGCGGTGCGGCCGGACGCCTCGCGCGCGGTGTCCCAGGCGGCGACGGCCGTCTTCTCGGCGTCGCTCGCGGCGAGCGCGGCGCGGGCGGGGTCGGCGTCGGGGGCGGTGTCGTCGAGCCAGCCGGCGCGCACCGCCTCGGCAGTCTCCTGCTCGACCTCGCCGAGGCGCTGGCGCAGATGGCCGACCTCGCTGCGGGCGCGCTGCGCCTCGGTGGCGGCGGACGTCGCGTCCCGGTGGGCGGCCTCCCCGACCTCCTGCAGCGAACTGGACCGCTCCTCCTGCTCGTTGGCTACCGACTCGGCCCCTTCGGCGGCGGCGTGCAGGGCGCGTACGAGGTCGACGGCGGCCCTGGCCCGGGCGGCGAGGGCGGGAGCGGCGTCCCGCTCGGCCTCCAGGATCGCGGCGGCCACGCGGGTGGAGCGGTCGGCCGCCGCACGGTGGCGCAGCACGGCTTCCGCCGCCTGCCACGCGGAGTGCAGGGTGCGCGCGTCGGCGAGTTCCTTCTTCTGCGCGGCGGCGCCCTTCTCTGCGGCGGCGAGCGCCAACGAGGCGTGCCGGTAGGCCAGTTCGGCCGCGATCAGCGCACTGCGCTCCCGGGACCCCTCCGCCTCGGTGACGCGGTGGGCGGCGGTGGTGACCTGCTGGGCGAGGTCGCCGGTGCGGCCCCGCTCCCGCACGGCGCGGGCGGAGAGCCGCCTGGCCAGCGTGCGCGTACGCCGCTCGGCGGCCGTGTGGATGTCGCGCGCGTGGGAGCGCGCGCCGGCCGCCTCGACGATCCGCCCGAGCAGGTCCGCGGACCCGGCGGTGAACTCGCGCTCGGCGATCAGCTCGGCCCGTCGTCCCAGCTTGTTGCCGAATCCGCCGACCAGGTCGGCGAGGCCGTCGGTGTCGCGGGTGTCGGTGACCGCGCGCAGCAGCAGGTCGGTGAAGTCGGAGTCCTTCTTGACGGCGAAGAGACCGGCGGCCTCGCCCTCGTCGGCGTTCATCTCGCGCTGGTAGCGGAAGAGTTCGGGGTCGAGGCCCAGGTCGCCGAGGTGTTCGATCCAGCGGTCGTGGATCTCCTCCCAGTGCACTTCGAGGTGCGGGTACGCCTTGCCGGCCTCGGTGAGCGCGTCCCGGAAGCCCTTCATGGTGCGCCGCCGGCCCTGCGCGCCCGAGGCGCCCTCGACGGGCGGCCGGACGGCGGTGCCCTCGGCGACCGGCAGGTTGTCCAGGCTCAGCCCGGGGCCGGGCCGGAAGGAGTACCAGGCCTCGGCGAACTTCCGCGGGTCGTTGGAGACCTGCCGCCCGCGCCACTCACTGACCTTGCCGACCACCACGCATTCGCCGGTGATCGTGTGCTGCCACTCCAGCGCCACATGCCCGCAGTCGTCCGCGAGCAGGAACTTGCGCAGCACACCGGAGCTGGCGCCGCCCAGGGTGTTGCGGTGGCCGGGCAGCATCACCGAGAAGATCAGCTTGAGCAGTACGGACTTGCCGCCGCCGTTCTCCAGGAAGAGCACACCGGCGGGTGCGGGGCGGCGCGGCGGCCCGACGGGCTCCTCCTGGAAGAACTCCGCCTGCGTGGGCGCGGGGTCGGGCACGAGCCCGCCGACTCCGCGCAGGTCCAGCACGGTGTCGGCGTAGCGCGCACCGGCCGGCCCGATGGAGTAGAGGCGGACCCGGGACAGCTCGTACATGGCGGACTCTCGTAGTCGTAAGCGGTGTGGGGGATGTGAGGGGACGGGGGTCGAGGGGGTCGAGGATCCGAGCCGGAGTCGGTCGGGTCGGGTCGGGTCGGGTCGGGTCGGTTACGAGTGGAACGGCAGCCCGGCGTCGGCGGCCAGCTCCAGATCGTCGGTGTCGTCGGCGGGCATCAGGCTCGCGGTGCCGTCGGTCACCGGCACGACCCCCAGCTCCAGCAGCTCGGCCAGGGCGGCGCTGCCCGCCATGTCCCGCACCTGGAGCTGATAGCGGGCGGTCGTGCGGTACGTGCCCCCGGCGTCGTCCCCGGTGCGCTGAAGGAACCCGGAGTCGGTGAGGAACGCTGCCGCCTTGCCGACGATGCCGGTGGTGGAACCGGCCAGTCGTCGGGCGTCCTTGGTGGCCCCGGCGGAGCTGCGCCGCGCCCAGATCCGCCAGGCGGCCTCAAGACCCGGCGCGTCCGTGGCCGGGTCGGTGTTCTCCCCCTGCTCCTCGGCCCGCTCCTCCAGACGCCGGCAGGCCTGCCGTACGAACGCGTCGACGCCGTTGACGGAGACGCGCCCGATGTATCCGTCGTCCGCGAGGTCCTCGGGCCGCGGGAAGGCCAGGGCGGCGACGGAGAGGTGGGCGAGGCCGTGCAGGAACCGGTCGCCGGAGTCGGCGGACGCCCGTCGCGCGTAGTCGCCCATGCGCACGGCGAACACCGAGTCCTCGGCGGCGGTCACCGCCATGCCGGCCCGCGGGGACACCTCAAGGACGACGAGTCCGAGCCCGGTGGCCACGGCGTCGGCGAGCCGCGCGAAGGGGGGATCCTCGCGGTACCGCCGCAGCAGTTCGGCGTACTCCTGGTCCCGGGCGGGCTGTGTCTTGGGCTGCAGCCCGAAGGCCACGAGCCGGGCCGCGTCCGCGGTGTCGGCAGGGGTGACGGGGGCGCTCACCGCCGCGGCGACCGCCTCCGGCTCACTCCACTCGACCTGCTCACTCACGACTGCTGCAACTCCTTCATCTCATCGGCGGGGCCAGGGGCGCCCTCGGGGGCGCGGGGAACTGCGCGACCGGCCACGGACGGCCCGCAGTGGAACGACGGCCGGTGGGGCATTACGCGACCTCCGACCGACCCGCGGTCATCCCGACCACGTCCAGCAGAGCCATCCCCACGATCAGATCCGCCCCGCCGAACTCCGGATCGTCCAGCTCGACCCCGTCGTCCACGGCGAACAGCAGCCGCTCCTCACCCTGCCGATACGCGGTGCCGACCGGCGGACTGGCCGCGTGCACCGCCAGCAGGGCGACGAGATACGGCAGTTCAGGATCCTGCCGCCGCGCGTCGGCGAGCAGCCCGGACAGCCGGCGCGGCGCGTCGGCCGGCAGGTCGAGCAACTCCATCGCGGCGCCGAGCTGTTCCTCGCTGAACCGGCTGTCGTCCGGCGTCGCGATCAGATCCGGTTCGGGCATCTCGGCGCCCAGGTGCTCCCGCTCCACCGGCGGCGTCAGCAGCAGGTCGACGAGGTCCCCGACCCGGACGGACGCCGGGGTGCGCAGCCCCGTCCCGCGCGCGAAGAAGGCGTCGGTCACCCGCAGTGCCTGCTCCAGGGGCAGCGGCAGCACGGGGGCGACGAGATGGCCGTAGAGGTCTATCCCGGAGGTCGTCATCGGGGTCGCGAAGGCCTGCCGGTCCTGCTCGGCGCGGAACAGCGGCCCGGCCTCCAGGAGCCGGGACTGCAACTGCGTGTGGCGCCGGATGCAGTCCTTCACGATGTCGACGAGCTCGGCGGCCCGGCGCTTCTGCTCGGGGTCCTCCGACTCGTCGCGTGCCCTGCGGATGTTGGTGAGGATCGCGTTCTCGTGGCGGTAGCGGTCGGCCACGTGGTCGAGGGCCTCGGCGATCATGTCGGGCACGGCCTGCAGCCAGTCCACCGCCCGGACGTTGCGCCGGGTCGCGTCCAGGGCCCTGCGGAGCGTCTCCGAGTACTGCACGGTGCGGTAGCGGGCCTGCTCGGCGGCGAGCTGGGCGTCCGCGAGACGGCCCCGGCTGATCAGCACCTCCAGCTTGACCTCGGCGGCGATCTGCGCGCTGGTGACGTCGGTGTCGAGGGCGCCCACGAGGACGTTGACCGCCTCGTCCGTCGTACGGAGGTACACGCTCCCTCCGTAGCCCGCGACCTCCTCGATCAGCTTGAAGTCGTAGTCGCGGCGCACGTACGAGCCGTCGGGCGCGAACGTGCCGTAGACGGCGCGGAAGCCGCGGTCGACGCTGCCGACGTTGATCAGGTTCTCCAGGACCCAGCGGGCCACCCGCTCGTGCTCGCTGACGGGCCGGCGCGGGGCCTGGGCGGCGATGCGCGGGATGAGCCTGGCCACTATCTGGTCGTGGTCGGCGCCCGTGTCGAAGTCCATGTTCAGCGTGATGAGGTCGATGGAGGCGAGGGCGACCTCCGCCATGCCGTACACCGAGTACTCACCCGCGAGGTTCGCCTTGCGCACATCGAGGTCGTGCAGGGGCGCGGTGCAGGCGAGCGCGCGCAGACGGCGCGCCAGGCCTTCGTCGGCGGCCGGGCCCGGCGCGGGGCGCGGCCCCGCGCTGAGCTGGGGCGGAACGCTGTCCGTCGATGCAGGCGAAGTCACGGTGCACAGACTAGGTCCTTGGTCTGACAACCACCGAAACGCTCCGTTGTGTGCGGTGGGGTACTTCAGGTCGAATATCCGGTACGCGCCGGATGCGACTGGTTGCGCCCACGCGGCGGAGCCGCACATCACGCAGCCCCGCGCCCCTAAGGCGACGTTTCCTTTGGTGGGGGTTGTCGTTGTGTTGGTATGACGAGTCTTGCTGAGCATCTGGTCTCGGATGAGTTGTGGGAGTTGTTTCGGC
>NZ_JBVJLW010000036.1:0-47228 GCF_055584525.1 Streptomyces sp. NPDC102514 | reverse complement strand
GTACGAGGCTCTGTGCCCGGCACGGCGAGAGCACGCACCTGACGCCGCCCGGCCGCCCTGCGGGCGACGACGGGAATTGTCAGACAGGCCCTAGCCCTCAAGGGCTACCGGGCGCTGCGCGAGGCGGACGGGCCCGAGCCCCTCGCCGCCTTCCACCGGGCCGCCGCGGCCCTCGTACGGCCGCGGCTCGCCGAGTGGCGCGAGTGGTGGCGGCGCGGTGCCGAGGCGGCTGCCGCGGCGACGGGCGACCAGCTCGGCCGGCTGGAGCGCGGGGACGTGTCCCACCTCGACGGCGCGGCCGTACGGGCCGAGCAGCCGTCGGCGCGGGGGAAGTTCGGCATGTGCGGGCGGCTGGACGTGTACCCGGGGGAGTAGGCGCCCCGGTTCACCGCGTGCTCAGACCACCGCGGGCCCCGTGACCGTCCAGCCCGGGGCCTGCGGGTGGGCCGTCAGGTCGTCGTGGCGGACCTCCTCGCCGCACTCCGCGCAGGTGACGACCGGGACCAGTTCGTGGCCGACGGCGTGTCCGCTCGTGCGACCGCCGGTGTCGCCGCCGAAGTGTTCCAGCACCATGGGGCGATCGCCGTCGTTGAGATGGCGGTCGCCCCACGCCATGAGCGTGAGCAGCACCGGCTCCAGCTCCAGACCGGCCCGGGTGGGCCGGTACTCGAAGCGCGGCGGCTTCTCGCTGTAGGCGACCTTCTCCAGCAGCCCCGCGTCCACGAGCCGCTTCAGCCGGGTCGTCAGTACGTCGCGCGGAGCGCCGATGTTGCGGGCCAGCTGGTCGAACCGGGTGGCGCCCAGAGACACCTCGCGCAGCACGAGCAGGGAGTACTTCTCGCCGACCAGGGCGAGCGTGCCGGCGATCGAGCAGGGGCGGGCGTCCTTCATGCGGTCCAGTCTACGGGTGGGTTGGTTCTTCCTACTCACTAGGTTACTGTGGAGTCACTTAGTGGGTTGGGAATTCAAACCCACCTTCTTCGGAGTCGTCTTCTCCCAGGAGGCCAGACCATGCGTGACGCAGTTGTCGTCGAAGCCGTACGCACCCCGATCGGCAAGGGAAAGCCGAACGGGTCGCTCGCCCACGTCCATCCCGTGGAACTCCTCGCCCACACCCTCCGTACGCTCGTCGAACGGTCCGGTGTCGACCCCGCGCTCATCGACGACGTGATCGGCGGGACCGTCGACCAGGTCGGTGAGCAGGCCATGAACACCACCCGGTACGCCCTCCTGTCCGCCGGCTTCCCCGAGTCGGTGCCCGCGACGACGGTGGACCGCCAGTGCGGGTCCTCCCAGCAGGCCGTGCACTTCGCGGCGCAGGGCGTCATCTCGGGGGCGTACGACCTGGTCGTGGCCTGTGGGGTGGAGTCCATGAGCCGGGTGCCGATGTGGTCGAACGTGCCGGAGGGCAAGGACCCCTTGGGGCCCGGGGTCGCCCAGCGGTATCCCGAGGGCCTCGTCCCGCAGGGCATCAGCGCCGAGCTGATCGCGGCCAAGTGGTCGCTCTCCCGCGAGCAGATGGACGCCTTCGCGGTGGAGTCCCACCGCAGGGCCGCGGCGGCGTGGGAGGGCGGGCTGTTCGACGCCGAGATCGCGCCCCTGGACGGGGTGACGCGCGACGAGTGCGTGCGGCCCGGCAGTTCGGTGGAGGTGCTGGCCGGGCTCAAGCCGGCCTACTACGACCCGACATTCGGGGAGCGGTTCCCGCAGATCGACTGGAACGTCACCGCGGGCAATGCCAGCCCGGTCAACGACGGGGCCTCGGCCGTGCTCATCACGTCCAGCGAGACCGCGGCCCGTCTCGGGCTCCGGCCGCTGGCCCGGCTGCACAGCTTCGCCGTCACGGGGTCCGATCCGCTGCTGATGCTCACGGGGGTCGTGCCCGCCACCGAGAAGGTGCTGCGCAGGGCCTCGCTGACCCTGGACGACATCGACCTCTTCGAGGTCAACGAGGCCTTCGCCAGTGTCGTCCTCGCCTGGCGGCAGGAGACGGGGGCCGACCTTTCCAAGGTCAACGTCCACGGCGGGGCGATCGCGCTCGGGCATCCGCTCGGGGCGAGCGGGACGCGGCTAACCACCACGCTCGTGCACGCGATGCGTGAGCGTGGGGCTCGGTTCGCGCTCCAGACCATGTGCGAGGCGGGTGGGCTCGCCAACGCGATGGTCTTGGAGGGGTTGCGGTGATGGGCCGGGTGCGGGCCGTCTGTGGCTGAGCGCGCAGTTCCCCGCGCCCCTGAAAGACGAAAAGCAGGGGCGCAGCCCCGCTTTACAGGGGCGCGGGGAACTGCGCGACCGGCCCGCACCCGAAGACGTCGCCTCAGCGGGCCCGCAAATGGTGGCGCTTGCGCCAAGCCACCATCGCGCCCGCCAGTGCCGGAAGCGCGATGAAGGCCATCGCGATCAGGAACGCGGGCGAGGTCGGAGCAGAGGCACGGGCCCCCGCGACCGCGTACGCCGCGGTGTTCGGGATCGAACCGAGCGCCGTCGCGAGCAGGAAGGGGAACCAGCCCATCCGCGACACGGACGCGCAGTAGTTCGCGGCCCAGAACGGCACCCCGGGGAACAGCCGCGCGGCCATCATCGAGCGGAAGCCGTGCCGGCTGAGCTGCCCGTCCGCCGCTTTCAGCCAGCGACCGCGCAGCAGGGGCCGCAGCGCGTCCTGCCCGAGCATCCGGCCGAGCCCGAAGGCGATCCCGGCCCCCAGGACCGTACCGGCGAGCGCGGCCCCCAGCCCCAGCTGCGAGCCGAAGAGGGCACCCGCTCCGAGGTTGAGGATCGGCCGGGGCACGAACGCCACCGTGCACAGGCCGTACGCGACCGCGAAGACCAGGGCCGCCGCGGCGCCGGTCAGCTGGGGCGGCCAGCCGTCGGCGAGCAGTCTCTGTGGCTCGAACAGCAGCACCGTCCCGGCGGCCGAAAGCAGCAGCGCGACCAGCAGGGAGAGCCGGGCCCACGGCGAGAACAGGGCTCTCGTGACGCGGGCGGCCAGGCCTGTCGGCGCGGCGGTGAACTCGACGGGGACGAGTTCTGTTGCGGGAAGCGGGGGACTGACCGTGGCGGTGCCCCCAGAGCGGGTGGTGGCATCGAGCATCCGGTGACACTAACCGACCCATGTGTGTGTTCGCCGTATGGTTCGTCTCATGGGCGTCACAGCTTCCGGAACGTCGGACGGCCGTTCGGCGCCGTCGCACAGCGTTCTCGCGGACACCTTGCTGGCGCGGCTGACCGTCTCCTACCCCGCCGCGGCCGATCCGGAACGGGCCGTGACGGCACGCGCGTACATGAAGGACATCGCCCCTTTCCTCGGTCTGACCACGCCTGATCGCCGCGCGCTCTCCCGGACGGTGCTGCGGGGGACGCCTGTGCCGGACGAGGCCGACTGCGCGGCGGTGGCGTTGCGCTGCTGGCGGCTGCCGGAGCGCGAGTACCAGTATTTCGCCGTCGACTATCTGCGCCGGTATGTGAGGCGTCTCTCGTCCGGATTCCTGCCCGTGGCCCGTCATCTCGTCTCCACGGTCCCTTGGTGGGACACCGTCGACCTGCTCGCCGCCCATGTGGTGGGCGGCCTCGTCGCGGCCGACCCGAAACTGCGGGCGGACATGGACGAGTGGATCGAGGACGACGACCTGTGGGTCGCCCGCACCGCTCTCCTCCACCAGCTCCGCCACAAGGACGCCACCGACAGTGAACGCCTCTTCGCGTACTGCGTCCGCCGCTCCGGGCATCCCGACTTCTTCGTCCGCAAGGCGATCGGCTGGAGCCTGCGCGAGTACGCCAGGACGGATCCGGACGCCGTACGGGACTTCGTGGCCCGTGAGCGGGACCGGCTCTCGCCGCTGTCCGTGCGCGAGGCGCTCAGGAACATCGGCCCCTGAGACCGGCCGCGGGTGGCGGACGGCGGGCCCGAGGGCACGAAAAACCATTCGACGCGATCCGCCCCGTCGGCGATGATCGCCTCATGTTCCGGTACGCCTTCCCTCACGCAGCATCCGCGGTCGCGGATGCTCCGAAGGCTGCCGTCCCGAACACCGTGGCCACAGCAGCAGGCACCCGAAGCTGACCCTTCCCGGATCGTCCGGCGGACCCCGCAGGGGGAGGGTCGGCAGGACCTGGGGGTCCCCGTCCCGGCCGTTCTACGCCGGGGCCATCGCTCAGCTCTGCTGACATCGAAGAGGCTTCGAGGTTCCGCCATGCGCAAGACGGCTTACGTGCGCACCAAACCGCATCTGAACATCGGCACCATGGGTCATGTCGACCACGGCAAGACCACCCTGACCGCCGCCATCACCAAGGTCCTCGCCGAGCGCGGCTCCGGCACCTACGTACCGTTCGACCGGATCGACCGGGCGCCGGAGGAGGCCGCGCGCGGCATCACCATCAACATCGCGCACGTCGAGTACGAGACCGACACCCGCCACTACGCGCACGTGGACATGCCGGGTCACGCCGACTACGTCAAGAACATGGTCACGGGCGCCGCCCAGCTCGACGGGGCGATCCTCGTGGTCTCCGCGCTCGACGGGATCATGCCCCAGACCGCCGAACACGTGCTGCTCGCCCGGCAGGTGGGCGTCGACCACATCGTCGTCGCCCTCAACAAGGCCGACGCCGTCGACGACGGCGAGGACACCGTGCTGACCGACCTCGTGGAGCTGGAGGTCCGCGAGCTGCTGACCTCGCACGGCTACGGGGGCGACTCCGTACCGGTCGTACGGGTCTCCGGACTCCGGGCGCTGGAGGGCGACCCCCGGTGGACCGAGGCGATCGGCGCGCTGCTGGACGCCGTGGACACGTACGTCCCCCTGCCCGAGCGGTATGTGGACGCGCCGTTCCTGTTGCCGGTGGAGAACGTGCTCACCATCACCGGCCGCGGCACGGTCGTCACGGGGGCCGTCGAGCGCGGCACGATCCGGGTGGGCGACCGCGTCGAAGTCCTCGGTGCCGCCGTGGACACGGTGGTCACCGGTCTGGAGACGTTCGGCAAGCCCATGGAGGAGGCGCAGGCCGGCGACAGCGTGGCGCTGCTGCTGCGCGGCGTCCCCCGCGACGCCGTGCGCCGCGGACACATCGTCGCGGCGCCCGGCAGCGTCGTCCCCAGCCGGCGCTTCTCCGCGCAGGTCTACGTCCTGTCGGCGGGCGAGGGCGGGCGGACGACGCCGGTGGCCACCGGCTACCGGCCGCAGTTCTACATCCGCACCGCGGACGTCGTCGGCGACGTCGACCTCGGGGGGAGCGCGGTCGCGCGGCCCGGCGACACCGTCACCATGACGGTCGAGCTGGGGCGTGACGTGCCGCTGGAGCCGGGCCTGGGCTTCGCGATCCGTGAGGGAGGCCGCACGGTCGGCGCCGGCACGGTGACCGCCGTCGGCTGAGCCGTCGGCGCCCGCCGGGCAGGCGCCCGCCTTCCGTACGGACCCTTCCGTGCGGAAGGCGGGCGGGCACCCGCGCGGCACCGGCACAATGGGTGCGTGGACGAGCCGATACCCGTGACCAGGACCGTGGATCACGGGACCGCCAAGCTGATGCCGGACATCGACCGCGAGCGGGCCTGGCTGCTGACGGTCGACGGGGCACCCCAGTCGTACGTCGACCTCGACGAGCCGACCTACCTGGAGTTCGAGTACGCGCGACGCCTCGGGCACGTCCTCGACACCGTCGCGGAGCCGGGGCTCCCGCTGGACGCGCTGCACCTCGGCGGCGGCGCGCTCACCCTGCCCCGCTATCTCGCCGCGACCCGGCCGGGGTCCCGGCAGGACGTGGTGGAGGCCGACAGGAAGCTCCTTGACCTCGTCGTCGAGCAGCTGCCCGTCCCCGGGGACGCGGGCATCGCGCTGCACGGCGCCGACGCCCGCGCCTGGCTCGAAAGCGCCCCCGCCGCCTCGGCCGACGTCCTGGTCGCCGACGTCTTCGGCGGTTCCCGGGTACCGGCGCACCTGACCTCGGTGGCGTACGCGCGGGAGACGGCACGTGTGCTGCGGGGCGACGGCGTGTACCTGGCCAACCTCGCCGACGCCTCGCCCTTCGCCTTCCTGCGCTCCCAGCTCGCCACGTTCTCCACCGTGTTCGAGGAGCTGGCGCTGATCGCCGAGCCGGGGGTGCTGCGCGGGCGCCGCTTCGGGAACGCGGTGCTCGTCGCCTCGCACCGGCCGCTCGACACCGCCACCCTCATGCGCCGCACGGCCTCCGACGCCTTTCCGGCGCGCGTCGAACACGGGGACACGCTGCGGGTCTTCATCGGGGACGCGAAGCCCGTACGGGACGAGGACGCGGTGCCGTCGCCTGAGCCGCCGTCCGGGGCGTTCAGCATCGGCTGACCGACGCGACCGGTCGAGCGGCGGACGGGGCTCAGTTCTCGGAGTGCGCCGGGCTCGTCCGCTCGCTCTTCGCCGGGGTCCCCTGCGTCACTTCCTTCGTACGCCGCGTCAGATTGCGTACGTCGGGCACGAACAGGACCGCCGCCGTCACCACGACGACCAGGACCGCGCAGCCCCACAGGGCCGTCGGACGTCCGAGGACGGACTCGGCCGGGCCCGCGAGGGCGGTGGCGAGCGGGACCATGGCGATCGAGCCGAACCAGTCGTACGCCGAGACGCGGGAGAGCTTGTCCTCCGGGATCTCCTGGTGCAGCGCGGTCATCCAGGAGACGCCGAACACCTCGATGGCGACGCCTGTCACGAACATCACCGCGCACAGGGCGCCGACCGGGAACGGCACGGCGAGCGCGGCGGACGGCAGGGCGAGCGGGAACACGCAGAGCGTGCCCGCGAGGAGGAGCCTGCGGGGTTTCCAGCGCATCATCAGCAGCGCGCCCCCGACCGTGCCCGCGCCGAACGCGGCGAGGGCCAGGCCCCACGGACCGGCGCCGCCGAGACTGTCCCGGGCGACCAGCGGGCCGTACACCGCCTCGGCGGCGCCCACGACGGCGACCACGACCGAGAACTGCGCGACGATCGCCCACAGCCATGGCCGTCCCACGACCTCCCGCCAGCCGTCGCGCAGATCGGTGAGCAGACCGGTGCCCGGCACCCGGGGCGGTATGTGGCCGACGTCGAGGAAGGCGCGCAGGGCGCCCGCGACCGCGAAGGCCAGCGCGTCCACGGCGAGCACCCAGCCCGGCCCGACCAGCGCGACCATGACACCGCCGAGCGCGGCGCCGCCGAGACCGGCCCCGTGCATCGCGAGGCGGAACACGGCGAAGGCGCGGTTGGCCTGCGCGCCGCTGACGGAGGAGAGCAGCATGCCCTCGGCGGCCGGGGCGAAGAACGCCTGGCCGGTGCCGCCGAGCGCGGTGAGCAGCATCATCTGCCACAGCTGCGGCTCACCGGCGAGCACGAGGGCCGCGAAGGCCGCCTGGGAGAGGCAGTTGAGGGTGTTCGCCGCGACCATCACGCGGTGCCGGGGCAGACGGTCCGCGACCGCGCCACCGATCAGCAGGAAGAGGACGAGGGGCAGCGTGCGGGCCGCCGCCACCAGGCCCACGTCGCCGCCGTCGCCGCCCTCGTCCAGGACGGCGAACGCCGCCGCGATCAACGCACCCTGGCTGCCCAGGTTCGTCACGACCGCGGCGGCGGTCAGCAGGGTGTAGTTGCGGCCCGCCCAGGAGGGGCGGCGCAGTCCGGTGGAGGAGTCGGCGGCGGGCTTCACCTGGCGACTATCTCCGCCGGCGGGCCGACTTGCCAAACTGATTGTCGGCCTGTTCCGTGCCGCCTCCCGCTCGGTTCCGCTTCGCCCCGTCGTGCACCTGGGCAGACGGGGCGAATGGTTCCTGCTGCGGTTCCGGCCGACCCGCCGCGGCTCAGCCGTCGGTCGGGGCGTCCTTGGTGAGACGCACGGTGCTCAGGATCTTCTGGACGGTCGCGTCGGGGATCTCGTCGTCGACACCCTGGGCGCCGAACAGGTTCCAGGTGACGTAGTCGCCCGCGCTGTTCTTGAACGCGAAGGTGATGGCCTTGCCCTCGCTGTCACACTTCCCGTTCTGGGGTGTGTTGCTGGAGTGCGCGTTGGCGACGCTGCCCTTGAGACCCGACTTCGTCGTGTAGTCCTTCGCCTTGTCCCACTTCACGCTCTTCTTGTCGGGCTGCGTGTAGCCACCGAAGATCCACCACGGGACGCGGGTCTCGGCCGCCTCGGCCGCGTCCTTCGCGCCGTTCTCGCCACGCGTTCCGGCGGTGACCAGCGCCGTGTTCTCCTCGCGGCCGTCCTTGTCGCTGTCACTGGTGCACCACTTGGACTTGAGGTAGGCGGGGGCGGTGACCGTGGTGCGGTCGGTCTTGCCCTTCTCCTCCCACTCGAAGCCGACGCTCGTGTCGGTGCTCTCGATCTCCCACTCGGCGGGCACGTCGAACATCGTGCCGAAGCGCGGGTTGATGACGACCTTCCAGCCCGCCACCGTCGGCTTCTCGGCATCCGTGCCGCGCGGGTTGTCCTCCTCGGCGGACGCGGACCCGCTCGGGTCCTTCGGCGCGCTCGGCGACGGCTGCTTCGCCTTGCCGTCCGTGTCGCCCGCCTCGTCGTCCTTGTCGCCGCCCAGGACCAGCACGCCCGTGACACCGGCCGCGACGACGACGGCCGCGGCGGCCACGATCGCGACGATCTTCGTCCTGTTCCTGCCGCCGCCCTCGGGGGGCTGCGGCGCACCGGGCGCGGTCCAGCCGGGCTGCCCCGGCTGCGTGTACGGGTTCTGCGGCTGGGGTCCGGTCTGGTACCCGGGCTGCTGATATCCGGGCTGCTGATACGGATTCGGCTGCTGGTACCCCGGCTGCTGGTACGGGTTCTGGTTCTGGTCCTGCGGGTTCTGCTCGCCCCCGGGCGGCTGATTTCCTGGCCACATGGCCAGTAACCCTAATGCCGCACGGGACACAGTTGGGTCACTGGCCCTCATCAGGCACGTACCGGATCACCCCCGAGGGTGGGCGCCGTGTGTTCGAGATCCCGTCCAGGAGACTGTTCAAGATTCGCTACTCGTGGGTAACGTGCGGCCATGAGCGCAGATCAGATGTCTATCGGCGAGATGCTCGCCGCCACCGTGCCGATGGTCCGGACCCTGAAACTGGAGTACCTCGAAACCACTCCGGACAGGGCCGTGCTCGCGCTGCCCGACCAGAGCGAGTACCACAACCACGTGGGCGGGCCCCATGCCGGAGCGATGTTCACCCTGGGGGAGTCGGCGAGCGGCGCGGTCGTACTGGCCGCGTTCGGGGACCAGCTCGCGCGGGCCGTGCCGCTGCCCGTGACCGCCGAGATCGCGTTCAAGAAGCTGGCCAGGGGCCCGGTCACCGCGACCGCCACCCTGGGGCGGCCCGCCGCCGACGTCGTCGCCGAACTCGACGCCGGCCTGCGCCCGGAGTTCCCGGTCGCCGTCGCCATCCGGCGCGAGGACGGCGCCGTCACCGGCGAGATGACCGTCGTCTGGACGCTGCGCCCCAACGGCTGAGGGCGTTTCCCTGAGGGGTTTTTGATGGTTCGGTGACAATTGCTTGAGGGGTGCGGCGTCGTGAGAATGACTGCAAAGCGTCGCCGCGACACCCAACGGTTCGCCGCGACCTCCGCAAGGACCACCCCGAAAGGACGACGATGTCCAGCACCCTTTCAGGACCCCGCGCCTGGCTGTCCGTGGACGACTGCGACCTCGACGGATTCCGTGAACTGGTCGAGCGGGACACCGACCCGGCCGACTATCCGTACGCCGCCGCCGTCGAGCGGAACGTCCTGCTGTACGACAGCGAGAGCCTGCGCGCCGAGGTACGGACGCCCGAAGGCCGCCGGAACGTCCAGGCGGAGCTGGTCCGGGCGCTCGCCGAGGGGCCCGGCATCGCCGTGTTCAAGGGCGCCTTTCCCGACCGCGGGATCCTCGACCGGGCGACCGGGGTCTTCGACGCCCTGATCGCCGAGCAGCGCGCCTCCGGGGCCGTCGCGGGCGACCACTTCGCGAAGCCGGGCGCGAACGACCGGGTCTGGAACGCGCTGGAGAAGGCGGCCCTGCTGGATCCGGAGGCGTTCGTCGACTACTACGCCAACGACATCCTCGGCCTGGTCTCCCTGGCCTGGCTCGGCCCCGCCTACCAGGTCACCTCACAGGTCAACGTCGTGAACCCGGGCGGGGCCGCGCAGACCGTGCACCGCGACTACCACCTGGGCTTCCTGAGCAACGAGGTCGCCGCCCGGTACCCGGCGCACGTGCACCGCCTCTCGCCGGTGCTGACACTCCAGGGGGCGGTCGCCCACTGCGACATGCCCGTCGAGTCCGGCCCGACCATGTACCTGCCGCACTCGCAGAAGTACGAGGCCGGCTATCTGGCCTGGCGGCTGCCGGAGTTCCACGCGTACTTCGAGGCGCACCACGTGCAACTGCCGCTCGCCGCGGGGGATGCGGTGTTCTTCAACCCCGCGCTGTTCCATGCCGCCGGACACAACACGTCCGCGGACATCCGGCGGATGGCCAATCTGCTGCAGGTGTCCTCCGCGTTCGGGCGGGCGATGGAGAGCGTCGACCGGGAGGCCGTGTCGAACGCGGTGTATCCGGTGCTGCTCGCTCGGGCCGCGGCGGGGGCCGGGCGGGAGTGGCTGGACGCGGTGGTGGCGTCCAGTGCGGAGGGCTATGCCTTTCCGACCAACCTGGACTCCGACCCCCCGGTCGGCGGGCTGGCACCGGCGTCCCAGGCGGACCTTGTCCGTCTCGCGTTGAGTGAAGGGTGGGAGGCGGGTCGGTTGCGGGAGGCTCTGCGTGAGGCGGTGGCGCGCCGCGCCAGCTGAGGGGGTGGGGCGTCTGGGCGAGGCCCTTCGGGTGCGGACCCAAAAGATCGCGCAGTTCCCCGCGCCCCTGAAGGAGCGGGGCCGGGCGCCGCGTCCCGGCTGCGGCTCAAAGCCAAAAGACTGCGCAGTTCCCCGCGCCCCTAGAAGCCAAAGCCAAAGACTGCGCCGTTCCCCGCGCCCCTAAAGGCGAAAGACAAAAGACTGCGCCGTTCCCCGCGCCCCTGGGTGGGACGGGGCGCAGCCCCTCCCCGAGGGGCGCGGGGAACTGCGCGGCCAGCCCCCACCGGCCCGCAGACGAACGTCGACTTCAGGGGCGCGGGGAACGGCGCGAGCAACGTCGTCTTCAGGGGCGCGGGGAACTGCGCAATCTTTTGGGTTCGCACCCACCGGCCCGCGCGGGGATCTCTGCCCGAGGGGCGTCAGGCGTAGAACGCGGGGCGTTCCGCGAGTTCCACCTCTACCCGGCCGCCCTCCCTCTGGGCGCGAACCCCCGCCTCACAGACCGCCGCCGTGGCGTAGCCGTCCCAGGCCGTGGGCCCGGTGACCTCGCCGCGGCGGGTGGCGTCCACCCAGGCCTGCATCTGGCGGTCGTACGCGTCCTCGAAGCGCTCCGTGAAGTCCTGGGCGATGGTGCCGCCCCAGCGGCCCGCCATGTTGGTGACCAGGGAGTGCCCGTCACCGATCCGGGCCGTACCGCGCTCGCAGACCACCTCGGCCTGCACCTGGTAGCCGAAGCCGGCGTTGACGTTGATCTCGACGTCCACGATCGCGCCGCCGGCCGTCTCGAAGAGGACCAGCTGCGGGTCCTGCAGCCCCTCGGGCGCGTTGCCCGACGGTGTCGGCTTCAGCACGGTGACCGCGGTGATCTCGTGGCCGAGCAGCCAGCGGGTGATGTCCATCTCGTGGACGACGGAGTCGTTGATGAGCATCTCGGTGCTGAAGCCGGGCGGGGTCGCCACATTGCGGTGCCGGTTGTGCAGCATCAGCGGACGGCCCAACTGGCCGGTGTCCAGCAGCGACTTGAGCTTCACGTACTCGGCGTCGTACCGGCGCATGAAGCCCACCTGCACCCTGCGGTGCCCGAGCCGCTGTTCGGCCTCCAGGACGCGCAGCGCCGAGGCGGAGCCCGGGGTGAGGGGCTTCTCGCACAGGACCGGCAGGTCGTGCTCGAACGCGGCGAGCAGGGCCGCCTCGTGGGCGGGACCGGGGGAGGCGATCAGCACGGCGTCGACGCCGTCGGCGGCCATCGCGGCGGCCGGGTCGGTGTGCGCGGAGCAGCCCTCGATGCCGTCGGCGATCCGCTTGACCCGTTCCGCGTCGACGTCGACGACGGCGGCCACGCGGGCCCCGCTGGTCACCTCGTGGAGCCGGCGCACATGGTCGGCCCCCATCCGGCCGGTGCCGATGACGGCCACTCCGAGCGTGCCCGCCATCAGGACTTCCCCTTCGATGCCGCGAGGGAGGCCTGAAGGTCCTGCTCCTCGGGGAGCCCTGCCACGTCCACGCCGCGTACCTGGGCCAGCTCGTGTTTCAGCGCGGCCAGTTCGGCGCCGCCCGCCATGTGGTTGGTGAGCTCTTCGAGGGTGACGTCCGCGCGGGCCGCGGAGAGTTCCATCGTGCCCAGCCGCAGGACGCTGAAGTGGTCGCCGACCATGTAGGCGTGGTGCGGGTTGTGGGTGATGAAGATGACGCCCAGACCGCGGTCGCGGGCGGCGGCGATGTACTTGAGCACCACGCCGGACTGCTTGACGCCCAGGGCGGCGGTGGGCTCGTCCAGGATGAGCACGCGGGCGCCGAAGTAGACGGCGCGGGCGATGGCCACGGACTGGCGCTGGCCGCCGGACAGGGTGCCGATCGGCTGGTCGAGGTCGTCCAGGACGATTCCCATGGCCCGCAGTTCGGTGTCCGCGGTCTGCTTCATCGCCGCGATGTCCAGGCGGCGGATCGGCCAGGGGCCCTTGGTCAGCTCGGAGCCGAGGAAGAAGTTCCGCCACACCGGCATCAGCGGCACGGTGGCCAGGTCCTGGTAGACGGTGGCGATGCCCTTGTCGAGGGCCTCGCGCGGGGTGCTCAGCTGCACCGCCCCGCCGTCGATGAGGAACTCGCCCTCGGTGTGCTGGTGCAGGCCGGAGATGATTTTGATGAGCGTCGACTTGCCGGCGCCGTTGTCACCGAGGACACAGGTGACCTGGCCGGGGTGGACGGACAGGTCCACGCCGTGCAGGGCGCGGACGTTGCCGTACGCCTTGCCGGCCCCGCGCAGTTGCACGATCGGCCGGGTGTCCGCGGGCGCGTCCCCGGGGGTGTCCTTGGGCGTGTCCTGGACGGGGGTGGCGTCGTCGCTGGAGGTGGTGTTGTGGGTCATGGGTTACCTCCGGGTTGCCTGGCGGCGGACCCACAGATTGACGAGGGCGGCGAGCAGGAGCATGACGCCGAGGAAGGCCTTGAACCAGTCGGGGTTCCAGTTGGCGTACACGATGCCCTGGGAGACCATGCCGAAGATGAACGCGCCGATGACGGCGCCGATCGCGGAGCCGTAGCCGCCGGTGAGCAGGCAGCCGCCGATGACCGCGGCGATGATGTACAGGAACTCGTTGCCCACGCCCTCGCCGGACTGGACGGTGTTGAACGAGAACAGGATGTGCATGCCCACGAACCAGGCGCCGGCGCCGACGCCCATGAACAGGGCGATCTTCGTGAAGGTGACCGGTACGCCGACCGCGCGGGCGCTCTCCTGGCTGCCGCCGGTGGCGAAGATCCAGTTGCCGAACTTGGTGCGCAGCAGCAGCCAGGTCGCGAGGGCGGCGAGGATCAGCCAGTAGAAGACGGTGATCTTGACGTCGACCCCGCCGATGCCTATCTCGGAGGCGAAGACGCTCTTGGCCTGGTCGAAGCCGTCCATGTCGCTGATGGAGTCGGTGGCGACGTTGCCGGTGAAGAGCTTCGTGATGGCGAGGTTGGCGCCCTGGAGGATCAGGAACGAGCCCAGCGTGATGAGGAACGACGGCAGTCCGGTGCGTACCAGCAGATAGCCGTTGAACGCGCCGATCGCCAGCGCCACCACCAGGGCGACGATGACGCCGGTCCACACGTTCATGGACAGCTGGAAGCTCCACATGCTCGCGGTGAGCGCGGAGGTGGTCACGGCCACACCGGCGGAGAGGTCGAACTCGCCGCCGATCATCAGCAGGGCCACCGGCAGGGCCATGATGCCCATCACGGAGGCCTCGTAGAGCACGTTGGCCAGCGAGCTCGCCTCACGGAAGGGCGAGGCGACCGTGAAGAAGAAGACGTAGACGACGATCGCCGCGATGAGGGCGCCGATCTCCGGGCGGGCCGCCAGCCGGCGGGCCAGGGACCGTTCCGAGGTCCGGCCGTCCTTGGGGGCGGCCGGCGAAGCCGGCGGCGAGGAACTCGCCGCCGGTGCCGTTGCCTGGGTCATGGGTGTCACCGAGTACCCTTCGAGGCGAACTTGGCTATGTCGTCCACGTTGTCCTTGTCGACGAACGCCGGGCCGGTGAGCACGGGCTCCTGGCCGCCTCCGCTGAAGTTGCCGTTGGTCTTGTAGAGCCACAGGGAGTCCACCGACAGGTAGCCCTGGAGGTACGGCTGCTGGTCGACCGCGAACTCGATGTCGCCGCCCTTGACGGCGTCGACCATCTCCTTGTTGAGGTCGAAGGTCGCCACCTTCGCCTTGCTGCCCGCGTCGTCCACGGACTGCACGGCGGTCAGGGCGAACGGGGCGCCGAGCGTGACCACGTAGTCGATCGACGTGTCCTGCTTGAGCTTGGCGTTGATCGTCGACTTCACGGACGGCATGTTCGTGCCGTTCACGTTGAGGGTCGTGGTCTTGCCCTTGAACGTCTTCTTCACACCGGCGCAGCGGGCCTCCAGGGAGACGCTGCCCTGCTCGTGGATGACGCAGATGTTGTTCTTGGAGCCGAGCGCGTTGAGCTTCTCGCCGAAGGCCTCACCGGCGACGAACTCGTCCTGGCCGAAGTAGGACAGGAGTCCCTGCTCCTTCCAGTCGTCGATGCCTCCGTTGAGGCCGACGACGGGGATGCCGGCCTTCTCGGCCTTGGCCACGACGTCCTTCATGGCGTCGGGCTTGGAGAGGGTGACCGCGATGCCGTCGACCTTCTGGTCGATCGCGTTCTGGACCAGGTTGGCCTGCTTGGCCGAGTCCGGGTTGTTCGAGTAGACCAGTTCGACGTTGTCCTTGGCGGCGGCGGTCTCCGCTCCCTTGCGGACGAGGTCCCAGAAGGTGTCACCCGCGGCTGCGTGCGTGATCATCGCGATCTTCATACGGGGGGTGTCGGCCTTGCCGGCCGACGCGTTGCCCGAGTCCTCCTCGGCCTTCTTGCCACCGGAGTCGCTGGAGCAACCGGTGACCATCAGGGCCGCCGCGGCGGCCGCGGCGACGAGGGCGATTCTGCGGGAACGGGGGCGAGACGTGCGGTCCATCTTTCCGGCACCTCACTGTGCGACAGGGGAGAGGGAGCTAAAACTCGGCAGTTCTGTTGGGAGGGGATGTAAGTCCCTCATATGCCCCGCTGTCAATACTTTGTTAAGACATCATTTCACGGTGACGTGAGAATGTAAGTACAAAGTCTTGACATGGCTCGGCCCTCGGTCTTACACCTAGGACACACCGGTCCCCCGCATCCCGCACCCCCACAAGACCGCATCCACACGAGGAGCGACGCGTATGAGCGAGTCCTTCGACCTGATCACCATGGGTCGCATCGGGGTCGACCTCTACCCTCTGCAGACCGGCGTACCGCTCGCCCGCGTCGAGACCTTCGGCAAGTTCCTCGGCGGTTCGGCGGCCAACGTGGCGGTCGCCGCAGCACGTTTGGGGCGCGCCACAGCGATCGTCAGCCGTACCGGCGATGATCCCTTCGGAGCCTATCTCCACCAGGCTCTCAAGGAATTCGGGGTCGACGACCGCTGGGTCACCCCCGTCGAGGAGTACCCGACACCGGTCACGTTCTGTGAGATCTTCCCGCCCGACGACTTCCCGCTGTACTTCTACCGGCAGCCCAAGGCACCGGACCTGGTGATCCACACCGACGAACTCGATTTCTTCGCGCTGCGGGCGGCGAAGATCTTCTGGATCACCGGCACCGGACTGAGCGAGGAGCCCAGCCGCTCGGCCACCCTCGCCGCCCTGAAGGCCCGCGACAAGGCCGGCACCACCGTCTTCGACCTCGACTGGCGCCCGATGTTCTGGAACGACCCGGACGAGGCCCGCCCGTACTACACCGAGGCCCTGCGGCACGCCACGGTCGCCGTCGGCAACCTCGACGAGTGCGAGATCGCCACCGGTGTCCGCGAACCGCGGGCCTGCGCCGAAGCCCTCCTCGAAGCCGGTGTGGAGCTGGCCGTCGTCAAGCAGGGCCCCAAGGGCGTCCTCGCCGTCCACCGCGACGGCACCACCGCCGAAGTGCCGCCCGTACCCGTCGAGGTGGTCAACGGCCTCGGCGCGGGCGACGCGTTCGGCGGCTCGCTCTGCCACGGCCTGCTGGCCGGCTGGGAACTGGAGAGGACGATGCGGTACGCCAACGCCGCCGGCGCCCTGGTCGCCTCCCGCCTCGCCTGCTCCTCCGCGATGCCGACCGCCGCCGAGGTCGAGGAACTCGTCACAGCCCGCGGCTGAGAAGACCGCGGCCGACCCCGCACCACCCCGAACGGAGCCAGACCTTGAGCATCACCATCCCCGACCTCGTCAGGGTGCGTGTCCAGCACCCCGAGGCCGTGGCCGAAGCGGCCGCCCGCCGCAGCCGGCGACCCCTCGTCGGCGACAGCGGCCGCCTCATGATCGTGGCCGCCGACCACCCGGCCCGCGGTGCGCTCGGCGTCGGCGACCGCAGGCTGGCCATGGCCAACCGCGCCGACCTGCTGGAGCGCCTGTGCGCCGCGCTGTCCCGGCCGGGCGTGGACGGGGTGCTCGCCACCGCCGACATCCTGGACGACCTCCTGCTGCTTGGTGCGCTGGAGGACAAGGTCGTCATGGGCTCCATGAACCGCGGCGGCCTGGCCGGATCCGCCTTCGAGATGGACGACCGCTTCACCGGCCACCGCGCCGAGGACATCGAGCGGCTGAACTTCGACGCGGGCAAACTGCTGCTGCGCGTCGACTACGACGACCCCGGCTCGCTGACCACGCTGGAGTCCACCGCCCGCGCGATCGACGACATGGCCGCGCGCCGACTGCCCGTGTTCGTCGAGCCGTTCATCTCCCGCCGCGTCGACGGAAAGGTCCGCAACGACCTCTCCGCGGAGGCCGTCACCCGCTCCATCGCCATCGCCTCCGGACTCGGCGGCACCTCCGCCTACACCTGGCTGAAACTGCCCGTCACCAGCGACCCGGACGACATGGCCGGGGCCCTGGAGACCTCCACCCTGCCCGCGGTCCTGCTCGGCGGCGAGGTCGGCGGGGACCAGGAGGGCGCGTACGAGAAGTGGCGCAAGTGCCTGCGGCTGCCCACCGTCCAGGGTCTGGTCGTCGGCCGCTCCCTGCTCTATCCCGCCGAGGGCGACGTGGAGACCGCGGTGGACACCGCGGTCGGCCTGCTCTGACCGGGGATCAGCCCGTCGTGACCGGACACCGGAAGGACCACACCTCATGACCAGCGCACACCACCTGCCCGCGGGCAGGGCCGCGAGCGGGCCGTACGCCGTGGACGTCACCCCGGAGAGCGCGGGCTGGGACCACTCCAGTCTCCGGGTCCTCGAACTGCCGCCCGGCGGAACGCACTTGTTCACCGCGGGGGACAGTGAGTGGATCGTCACCTCGCTGGCCGGCGGCTGCACGGTCGCCGTCACCGACGACTTCGGGCAGGACGAGTTCGACGTGCGGGGCCGCGCGGACGTGTTCAGCGGCGTCAGCGACTTCGTCTACGTGCCCAGGGACGCGACCGCCGCCCTCACCTCCGACGAGGGCGGCCGGTTCGCGCTCACCGGGGCCCGCTGCGAGCGCCGCCTGCCGGCCCGCTACGGGCCCGCCGAGTCCGTGCCCGTCGAGCTGCGCGGCAGCGGCAACTGCTCCCGCAGGGTGCACAACTTCGGCGCGGCCGGCGTCTTCGAGTGCGACAAGCTCATCGCGGTCGAGGTGATCACGCCGGGCGGCAACTGGTCCTCGTACCCGCCGCACAAGCACGACGAGAACCGGCCGGGCGAGGAGTCCGAGCTGGAGGAGATCTACTACTTCGAGATCGCCGACCACGAGGGCACCCCCGGCCTCGGCTACCAGCGCGTGACGCCCTCCGGCAACGGCGGCGGCACGGACGTGCTCGCCGAGGTGCGCGGGGGAGACGTCGTCCTCATCCCGGACGGCTGGCACGGTCCCTCGATCGCCTCGCCCGGCCACGACATGTACTACCTCAACGTCATGGCGGGCCCCGGCGCCGACCGGGCCTGGCTGATCTGCGACCACCCCGACCACGCCTGGATCCGCGACACCTGGCCGGATCAGCCGGTCGACCCCCGGCTGACCCCCTGACCCTCTCCACCCCCTCCGCGAACCAGTGAGGACCCGATGAGCCGCTCCACCCTCCGTCTGACCGTCGCCCAGGCACTGGTGCGTTTCCTGGCCGCGCAGTACACCGAACGCGACGGCGAACGGCACCGGCTGATCGCCGGCACCTGGGGGATCTTCGGCCACGGCAACGTGGCAGGCCTCGGCCAGGCGCTCCTGGAGGCCGGCGAGGAGACCATGCCCTTCCACCAGGGCCGCAACGAACAGGCCATGGTGCACGCCGCCGTCGGCTACGCCCGCCAGCTCGACCGGCTCTCCGCCCAGGCCGTCACCACCTCCATCGGCCCCGGCGCCACCAACCTCGTCACCGGCGCGGCCCTCGCCACGATCAACCGTCTGCCCGTGCTGCTCCTGCCCGGCGACTACTTCGCGACCCGCGCCGCCGATCCGCTGCTCCAGCAGCTGGAACACCCGGTCGAGGCCGACCTGTCCGTCAACGACACCCTGCGCCCGGTCTCCCGCTACTTCGACCGCATCCACCGCCCCGAGGCGCTGATCCCCTCCGCCCTCCACGCGATGCGGGTGCTCGCCGACCCCGTCGACACCGGCGCCGTCACCCTCGCCCTGCCGCAGGACGTGCAGGCCGAGGCGTTCGACTGGCCCGAGGAGTTCTTCGCCGACCGGGTCTGGCACGTCCGCCGCCCGGCGCCCGAACCGGCCGAACTGGCCGCCGCCGTGGAGGCCGTACGCGGCTCCCGGCGCCCTCTGGTCGTCGCGGGCGGCGGCGTCCACCACAGCGAGGCCGAGCAGGCCCTCAAGGCGTTCGTCGAGGCCACCGGCATCCCGGTCGCGTCCACCCAGGCCGGCAAGGGCTCGCTGCGGTACGACCACCCGGCGGACGTCGGCGGCATCGGCCACACCGGCACCGCCGTCGCCGACGACCTGGCCCGCACCGCCGACCTCGTGATCGGCGTCGGCACCCGCTACTCGGACTTCACCACCGCCTCCGCCACCCTCTTCCAGGAGCCGGACGTCCGGTTCGTCAACCTCAACGTGGCCGCCTTCGACGCGCACAAACTGAGCGCGCGGACCCTGGTCGCCGACGCCCGCGCCGGTCTGGAAGCCCTCACCGAGGCGCTCGCCGGGCACCGCGTGGACGAGGCGTACGAGGCCGAGTACCGCGCGGGCAAGGAGCGCTGGGAGCAGGTCGTCGACTCCGTCTACCGGGCCGACGACGAGCACGCCGTCCCCACCCAGACGCAGGTCCTCGGCGCCCTGGACGCCGTGGTCGGCGACGACGACGTGGTGATCAACGCGGCCGGCTCGCTCCCCGGCGACCTGCACAAGCTCTGGCGCGCCCGCAGCCCGCGCCAGTACCACCTGGAGTACGGCTACTCCTGCATGGGCTACGAGATCCCGGCCGGCATCGGAGTCCAGCAGGCCGCCCCCGGCACCCCCGTCTGGTCACTGGTCGGCGACGGCACGTACCTCATGATGCCGACCGAGATCGTCACGGCCGTCCAGGAGGGGCTGCCCGTCAACCTGGTGCTCATCCAGAACCACGGGTACGCGTCCATCGGCGGCCTCTCCGAGGCGGTGGGCGCCGAGCGCTTCGGCACCGCCTACCGCTACCGCTCCCCGGACGGCACCTTCACCGGTGACCCGCTGCCGGTCGACCTGGCCGCCAACGCCGCCAGCCTCGGCATGGACGTCCTGCGCGCCAAGACCGTCGGCGAACTGCGGGAGGCGCTGGCCACCGCCCGCGCGTCCGACCGGCCCACCTGCGTGTACGTCGAGACCGACCCGACGCCCACCTCGCCCGGCGCCGAGGCCTGGTGGGACGTACCCGTCGCCGAGGTCGCCTCCCGCGAGGCCGCGACCAGCGCCCGTACGACGTACGAGCGGCAGGTCGCCGACCGCCGCCGCCACCTCTGACCCCGACCGTTCCCCCGGCTCGCCCCGCTCAGCTCACGATTAAGGACCGGCACCGCATGAAGAACATCGACCACTGGATCGGCGGGAAGCCCGTCGCGGGTGCCTCCGACCGCTTCGGACCCGTCTACAACCCGGCCACGGGCGCCCAGGAGAAGCAGGTGCCCTTCGCCTCCGTGGACGAGGTGGACACCGCCGTCGCCTCCGCGAAGGCCGCCTTCGAGAGCTGGGGCACCGCCTCGCTCGCCAGGCGCACCTCGGTCCTCTTCAAGTACCGCGAACTGCTCGACGCGCACCGCGACGAGATCGCCGAGCTGATCACCGCCGAGCACGGCAAGGTGCACTCCGACGCGCTCGGCGAGGTCGCCCGGGGCATGGAGATCGTCGAACTCGCCTGTTCCGTACCGCAGTTGCTCAAGGGTGAGCTGTCCACCCAGGTCTCCACCCGGGTCGACGTGGCCGCGATCCGCCAGCCCCTCGGCGTCGTCGCTGGCATCACACCGTTCAACTTCCCCGCCATGGTGCCGATGTGGATGTTCCCGCTCGCCATCGCGTGCGGCAACACCTTCGTGCTCAAGCCGAGCGAGAAGGACCCGTCCGCCTCCTACCGGCTGGCCGAACTGGCCAGCGAGGCGGGACTGCCGGACGGCGTGCTCAACGTCGTGCACGGTGACAAGGCGGCCGTCGACCGGCTCCTGGAGCACCCGGACATCACCGCCGTCTCCTTCGTCGGCTCCACGCCCATCGCCAAGTACATCCAGATCAAGGGCATCGAGCACGGCAAGCGCGTGCAGGCCCTCGGCGGCGCCAAGAACCACATGCTGGTCCTGCCCGACGCCGACCTGGACTTCGCCGCCGACCAGGCCATCAGCGCCGCGTACGGCTCGGCCGGCGAGCGCTGCATGGCCGTCTCGGTCGTCGTCGCCGTCGGCGGCACCGGGGACGAACTGGTCGAGAAGATCGCCGAGCGGGCCAAGGGCCTGAAGATCGGCCCCGGCAGCGACCCGGCCTCCGAGATGGGCCCGCTCATCACCCGCGAGCACCGCGACAAGGTCGCCTCGTACGTCGCGGGCGCCGCCGCCCAGGGCGCCGAGGTCGTCGTGGACGGCACCGGTTTCACCGTGCCCGGCCACGAGGACGGCTTCTTCCTCGGCGTCTCGCTCCTCGACCGGGTCCCGGTCACCGCGGACGCCTACCGGGACGAGATCTTCGGCCCGGTGTTGTGCGTGGTCCGCGCCGAGACCTACGACGAGGGCATCGCGCTGATCAACGCCTCCCGCTGGGGCAACGGCACCGCGATCTTCACGCGGGACGGCGGCGCCGCCCGCCGCTTCCAGCTGGAGGTCCAGGCCGGCATGGTCGGCGTCAACGTGCCGATCCCCGTCCCCGTCGGCTACCACTCCTTCGGCGGTTGGAAGGACTCCCTCTTCGGCGGCCACCACATCTACGGCAACGACGGCGTCGCCTTCTACACCCAGGGCAAGGTCATCACCACCCGCTGGCCCGACCCGGCCGACAGCGGCGGCATCAACCTCGGCTTCCCGAGCCATTCCTGACGCTCAGACGGAGCCACCCGCGCACGTACATCCGAAGGAAGGGGCACGAGTGGCAGAGACCGGAACCACACGTCCGGCCACCGCCGGGGCCTTCGACCGGCTGGAGGTCGCCCTGGACCGGGGCAGCCCGATCCCGCTCTACTACCAGCTCGCCCAGCACCTGGAGTCGGCGATCGAGCACGGGGCGCTCGCTCCGGGCGACCTGCTGGGCAACGAGGTGGACATCGCCGCCCGGCTCGGCCTGTCCCGGCCCACCGTCCGCCAGGCGATCCAGTCCCTCGTGGAGAAGGGCCTGCTGGTACGCCGCCGGGGCATCGGCACCCAGGTGGTGCACAGCCAGGTCAGACGCTCACTGGAACTGAGCAGCCTGTACGACGACCTGGCCGCCGCCGGACAGAGCCCCGGCACCCGGGTGCTGCGCAACGAGATCGAGTCGGCCTCGGCGGAGGTCGCCGCGGCCCTCGGCATCCCCGAGGGCCGGGACGTCATCGTGCTGGAGCGGCTGCGCACCACCCACGGCGAACCCGTGGCCCACCTCCGCAACCATCTGCCCGCCACCCTCCTCGACCTCGACACCGGGAGACTTGAGGCGACCGGCCTCTACCGGCTGATGAAGTCCGCCGGCATCACCCTGCACAGCGCCCACCAGACCGTGGGCGCCCGGAGCGCCACCGCGGAGGAGGGCGCGCTGCTCCACGAACCCGCGGGAGCCGCCCTGCTCACCATGCGCCGCACGGCCTACGACGACACCGGGCGGGCCGTGGAGTACGGGACCCACGTCTACCGGGCGGCCCGCTACACCTTCGACTTCCAGTTGCTCGTGCGCCCCTGATCGGGTGCGTTCGCCGGGCTCACCGGCCCTCCGCGGCGGTACGTTGGGCCCGTGCGGCGCGCGTGCACCGGGCGCGGCGCACGGGAAGACCACTCCCAGCGACGGAGAGGGTCAGGGTGTCGACGAGCGAGGAGAGCGGCGTGGCGGCGCGTCGGTTCGACGTGGCGGACGCCGCGGTGGTGCTGCTGGACGCCCGCATGACGGTGTCCGGCTGGACCGCGGACGCCGAGCGGCTGTTCGGCCACCGCAGCGCCGAGGCCGTGGGCCGTCCCGTCGCGGACCTGCTGATGCCCGAGGACGCCGCGCGCCTGCCCGCCCTGGCCCGCCGCTGTGTGCGGGACGGCCGCTGGACCGGGCTCCTCGCGGTGCGCCACCGCGACGGCCGGCCGGTCGTCGCCACCGTACGGGTGCTGCCCGCAGTGGAGGCCGCGGACGGCCCGCCCCGCTGGGTGGCCCTGGCCGCCGACACCGCGGGCACCCCGGGCTGGGGCATGAGCCGCGGGGTGCTGGAGCGGATGGCCGCCCACTCGCCGATCGGCATCGCCATCGTCGACACCGACCTGCGGTTCGTCTGGTCGAACACCGCTCTGGAGCAGTTCGGCGGCGGACCCGGGCACGAGCGCATCGGCAAACGGCTCGCCGACATACAGCCCGGCCTCGACGCCGCCGCCCTGGAAGGCGTGATGCGCCAGGTCCTGGAGAGCGGCGAGACCGTCGCGGGCTACGAACACGTCGGCACGGTCCGCTCGGCACCGCACCGGCAGACCGCCCACGCCATGTCCTTCACCCGGCTCGACGACGACCAGGGCACCCCGCTCGGCGTGTACTACACCGTCGTGGACGTCACCGAGCGCTACCGGGCCCGCGAACGCCTCACCCTCCTCGACCGGGCGGGCAAGAGCATCGGCCGCACCCTCGACGTCACCCGCACCGCCCAGGAACTCGCCGACCTCGCGGTACCGGGACTCGCCGACCTCGTCACCGTCGACCTGCTGGAGACCGTCCTCGAAGGCGGTGAACCGGCGACCGGACCGACGGGCGGGCCCCTGGACGGGCCGGACGCGGTCCCCCTGCGCCGGGCCGGCCACCGGTCGGTCGACGAAGACGGCCCGGAGGCCGGCGCCGGGATCGGCGAGGTGGCCCGGTACCGCGCCGACTCACCCCCGATCGCCGCCCTGACCGGCGGCAGGTCCTGGATCGAGGAGCGCCTCGACCCCCTGGCCGGGACGTGGACCGCCGACCCGCCCCGCGGCGGGGCCGCCGCCTTCACCGGCCCCGGACCGCACACCGCGATGATCGTGCCCGTCCGGGCCCGCGGCACCACGCTCGGCATCACCACGTTCTTCCGCGACCGCCGCAAGGAGCCCTTCGACCCCGACGACCTGGGCCTCGCCGAGGAGTTCGTGGCCCGCGCCGCCCTGTGCCTCGACAACGCCCGCCGCTACACCCGCGAACGCGACGCGGCACTGGTCCTGCAACGCCATCTGCTGCCGCACCGGCTGCCCGAACAGGACGCGATGGAGGTCGCCGCCTGCTACCGGCCGGCCGACGAGCTGACGGGCCTCGGCGGGGACTGGTTCGACGTCATCCCGCTGTCGGGCGCCCGGGTCGCGCTCGTGGTGGGTGACGTCGTCGGGCACGGCATCGAGGCCGCCGCCGCCATGGGCCGGCTGCGCGCCGCCGTCCAGACCCTCGCCGACCTGGACCTGCCGCCCGAGGAGGTGCTGGCCCACCTCGACGACCTGGTCGGCCGGGCCGGACAGGAGGACGACCCCGGGACGGCACCCCGCGCCGACGGCGTCCGCGCGAAAGGTGCCAGCTGCCTCTACGCCGTGTACGACCCGGTCGGCGGCCGGCTGTCGATGGCCGCCGCGGGCCACGGCCTGCCCGCCGTCGTCGCCCCGGACGGCACGGTGGACTTCCCCGAACTGCCGCAGGGGCCCGAACTGGGCGTCGGCGGCCCGCCCTTCGAGTCCGTCGAGCTGCGGCTCGCGGAAGGCAGCGTGCTCACCCTGGGCACCGACGGCCTGCTCGCCGCCGAGGGGCCCGCGGACCGGCGGGACGCCGCCGCCGACCGGGAACGGCTGCGCCGCGTGCTCGGACAGCCCGCTCCCGACCTCGACGAACGCTGTCTGGCCGTGGTGAACGCCCTGGTCCCGGTCCGCCCGCCGGACGACGTGGTGCTGTTGATGGCCCGCGCCCGCCGTCTGCCGGCGGACCGGACGGTGTCCTGGGAGCTGCCCGGTGACCCGGCCTCGGTCGCCGAGGTCCGCAAGCGCACCTCGCGGCAGCTGTGCGAATGGGGTCTCGACGAGCTGACCTTCACGACCGAACTCGTCGTCAGCGAGCTGTTCACCAACGCGATCCGGCACGCGGACGGCCCCATCAGGCTGCGGCTGATCATGTCGAGGACCCTGTTCTGCGAGGTGTGGGACGCCAGCCCCACCGCCCCGCACCTGCGCCATCCGAAGACGACCGACGAGGGCGGCCGGGGTCTCTTCCTGGTCTCCCGGTGCACCCAGCGCTGGGGGACCCGCTACACCCAGGACGGCAAGATCATCTGGACGGAGCAGTCCCTGGCCGGTCCCACGTTCTGACCGACCGGTGCGGTCATATTTTCTGCTGTGACGGTGGTGCCTCCCACTGCGACAAGTCGCTTTTGTCGCATAGTGCGTCCGGAGGGCGAACCAGCACGGCCGCCCGCGCGCCCCGCGGTTCACCTCCTCGTGCCCGCACCCAACGAGGAGTGACGCCTCATGTCCGACCCTGTCTCCCGGCGGCCCGTGTCCCGGAGGTCCGTCCTGCGCCTGCTGGGCGGCGCGACCGCCGTGGCCCTCGCCGCGACCACCGGCAGCCCCGCGTCCGCCCGGACGGCCGTACGGGAACCGGCCGCGGGCCCCCGCGTCGAGGGCCTGCTCGCCCGGCTCACCCTGGACGAGAAGATCTCCCTGCTGCACGGCGCCACCGACCCGAAGGCCCTCGGCCAGGCCGGCTACGTACCCGGCGTGGCACGCCTCGGCATTCCGCCCCTGCGCCTCGCCGACGGCCCCGCCGGAGTCCGCGTCAGGCAGCGCGCCACCGCCCTGCCCGCGCCCGTCCTGCTCGCCTCCGCCTTCGACCCCGATCTCGCCCGCCGCTACGGCCAGGTCATCGGCCACGAAGGCCGCGCACTGGGCCAGGACGTACTGCTCTCCCCGATGGTCAACCTCGTCCGCACCCCGTACGCGGGCCGCAACTTCGAGACCTTCAGCGAGGACCCGCTGCTCTCCGCCGACCTCGTCGCCGAGGAGATCAAGGGCATCCAGGGCGAAGGGCTCATCGCGACCGTCAAGCACTACGCGATGAACAACCAGGAGAAGGACCGCGAGACCGTCGACGTCCGGGTCGACGAGCAGACCCTCAACGAGGTCGAACTGCGCGGCTTCGAGGCCGCCGTCGGCGCCGGCGCCCGCGCCGCCATGGGCGCCTACAACAAGGTCAACGGCGTCTACGCCTGCGAGAACAAGGAACTCCTCACCGGGATCCTGCGCGACCGCTGGGGCTTCGAGGGCTGGGTGATGACCGACTGGTACGCCGCCCACAGCACCGTCGCCTCGCTCACCGCGGGCCTCGACATGGAGATGCCGAACAGCAGGTACTTCGGGGCCGCCCTGAAGACCGCGGTCCAGGACGGCAGCGTCTCCGAGGAGTACGTCGACCGGTCCGTACGCCGCATCCTCACCGCGATGGACGACTTCGGCCTCCTCGACGGCAGCGCCCCGCCCCGCCCGCGCCGCGACCCCGCGGCGGGCGCGGCCGTCGCCCTGGAGGTCGCCAAGGCGGGCGCCACCCTCCTGCACAACAAGAACTCGGCGCTGCCCCTCACCGGCGAGGCCGCCCGCAGCATCGCCGTCGTCGGCCCCACCGGCTCCCTCCCGTTCGTCAGCGGCGGCGGCAGCGCCCACGTGGTCCCCGACCGGGCCGACAGCCCGCTGGAAGCCATCAAGTCCCGCGCGGGCAAAGGTGCCCGGGTCTCGTACGCGCTCGGCGAGGACCTCTTCGGCAGACCCCTGCCGAAGAACTCCCTCTCGGCGGGCATCACCTCCGAAGCCCAGTACGTCGACGCCGGGAAGACCTGGACGTACGACGGAACACTCACCGTCGAGGACGCCGACGAGTGGACCTTCGTCATCCACTACTCCGGTACGCGGCCCAAGGTGCTCCTGGACGGAACGGAACTCTTCCCCGTCGTGGCCGGGCTCGCCGAGCAGTTCGCCGGCGGCCTCGTGTCTACCGCCCCCGACGGCCTGGCGGTACGGCGCAAGACCCTCGACCTCACTCCTGGCCGGCACCGGATCGAGATCACCGCGAAGGGCGGGGACGCGGGGCAGACGTTCAGGCTGCGGCGCGTCACCGGCGCGACCCGCGGCCAGGACGTGGCCGAGGCCGTACGGGCCGCGTCCGCCGCGCACAGCGTCATCCTCTTCGCCTACGAGGACGCCACCGAGAACCAGGACCGCACGACCCTCGCGCTCCCCGGCCACCAGCCGGGCCTGATCGAGGCGGTGACCGCGGCCAACCCGCGCACCACCGTCGTCCTCAACACCTCCTCCTCGACCGCGATGCCCTGGCTGGAGCGCACCGCCGCCGTGCTGCAGATGTACTACCCCGGCCAGGAGGGCGCGGCGGCCACCGCGGCCGTCCTGTTCGGCGACTGCGACCCCGGCGGACGGCTCACCCAGTCCTTCCCCGCCGACGACGAGAGCCACCCGGTCGCCGGCGAACCGCGCCGCTACCCGGGCGTGAGCGGCGTCGAGGAGTACTCCGAGGGCATCCACGCCGGCTACCGCTGGTACGACGCCAAGGGCGTACGGCCGCTGTTCCCGTTCGGGCACGGACTCTCGTACACCTCCTTCGCCTACGAGGACCTGGCGGTCGAACGCACCGGGGACGGGCTGGACGTCGCCTTCACCGTGCGCAACACCGGGCGGCGGGACGGCGTCGACATCCCACAGGTCTATCTGGGGCCCTCGCCCGACCTGCGCGTCGAGCGCGCCGTACGCGTGCTGAGCGGCTACCGGCGGCTCCGGCTGACGGCGGGGGAGTCACGCAGGATCACCGTGCGCGTCGACGAACGCACCCTGTCCTCGTGGGACCCGCGGCGGTCCGGCTGGGTGCTCGGCACCGGACGGCGGACCGTATGGATCGGGGCCTCCTCGCGTGACCTGCGGCTCCGTACGACGGTGGCCGTGTGAGAGCCCGGCGGGCCGTCGGACAGGGGGCGTGAACCGGTAGGCTTCCCGGCGTGCGCGCGACCGAGCGCACGCCGGGCCCGGCCCGGACCGCGGTGATGGGGAGGAACCGGCGTTGCACGTCCAGGAATGGCTAGAGACCGTGCCTGCGGTCAGCATCTACGCGCTGGTGGGCCTGGTCATCGGCCTGGAGAGCCTGGGCATCCCGCTGCCGGGCGAGATCATCCTCGTCTCCTCGGCGCTGCTCGCCTCCCAGCACGGTGACATCAACCCCTTCATCCTCGGCGCCTGCGCGACGGCCGGCGCGATCATCGGTGACTCCATCGGCTACGCCATCGGCCGCAAGGGCGGGCGCCCGCTGCTGGCCTGGCTCGGCGCGAAGTTCCCCAAGCACTTCGGCGAGGGCCATATCGCCACCGCCGAGCGGTCCTTCGAGAAGTGGGGCATGTGGGCCGTCTTCTTCGGCCGCTTCATCGCCCTGCTGCGCATCTTCGCGGGGCCGCTCGCGGGCGTACTGCGCATGCCGTACTGGAAGTTCCTCATCGCCAACGTCCTCGGCGGCATCATCTGGGCGGGCGGCACCACGGCGGTTATCTACTACGTGGGCGTGGTGGCCGAATCCTGGCTCAAGCGCTTCTCCTGGCTGGGCCTGGTCCTGGCCGTCCTCATCGGCATCACGTCCATGCTGATCATGAAGCGCAAGGCAAAGAAGATGACGGCGGAGTCCGAAACGACCCCGTCGGACCCGATCCCAGCAACCGACTAGCCCCGCAAGGGGCCTTGTAGGGGCGCGGGGAACTGCGCGCCCAGCCACAACGGACCTGCACTTGGCGTACGGCCCCAGGGCTTTGGCTGTTGTCTGCGGGCCGGTGGGGGTGGGCCGCGCAGTTCCCCGCGCCCCTAAAGGGGCACCCTCGGCGGGCGTGGTTTAAGGGGCGCGGGGAACTGCGCGCCCAGCCACAGCGAACCCGCACCTGACGTACGGCCCCTGCGGCCCAGGGCTGCGCGGTCATCTGCGGGCCGGTGGGGGTGGGCCGCGCCGTTCCCCGCGCCCCTGAAGGGGCTACCCCGCGTGGGCGCCCCGGTGGGCCTTCGCCAGTTCTACGTAGAACACCCCGTTCAGGGAGACCCCCTCCCGCTCCTCCGCGCTCAGCTCCCGCTTCACCTTGGCGGGGACACCGGCGACCAGGGACCCGGGCGGCACCCGCATGCCCTGCGGTACCAACGCCTGGGCCGCGACGAGCGACCCCGCCCCGATCACCGCCCCGTTCAGGATCGTCGCCCCCATCCCCACCAGACAGTCGTCCTCGACGACCGCCCCGTGCACCACGGCGTTGTGCCCGATGGACACCCGCTCCCCGATGCTGATCGGGAACCCCGGGTCGACATGGAGCGTGCAGTTGTCCTGGACGTTGCTGTCGGCCCCGATCACGATCGGACCGCAGTCCGCGCGCAGCACCGCGCCGTACCAGACGCTCGCGCCCGGAAGCAGGGTCACGTCCCCGATGACCACGGACGTGGGCGCCACGAACGCCTCCGGGTCCAGCCGCGGATCCTTGCCGCCGATCCCCATGACCAGCGCCTCGTGCGTCATCACCGTCTCCTCGTCGTCGGTACACCGGCACGGTAGGCGATGGGCCGCAGGACCGGCCCTCCGGGTCCGTGTCACCCGCCCCGGGCGAGGCGCGGACGCCCGGCGGGGAAGAGGGTGACGTGCCGACAGGTTTCCGGGGGCCGGGAGGGCACGGTCATGGTGTTCACGAGGCTCGCCGGGACGGTGACGGGCCGCATAGTGGGCCCTGTCGGCCGACAGCTTGTCAGCGTGAGCATCCTGGACATGGCGACGCGTCTCGCCGCGCAGGCCTTTCTCGCCGCGCTGCCGATGCTCTTCGCCATCGCGTCCTTCACCCCGCCCGCGATCCGCCGCGAACTGGTGGGGACCCTGCGTACCCAACTGGGCACCGAGGGGCCGGTCCTGACCCAGGTGGACGAGGTCTACCGGGGCGCCGCCGATTCGCTGGAGACCTGGGGCGCGATCGGGGTCCTGGTGGCACTCCTGTCCGCGACCGCCTTCAGCCGGGCACTGCAACGGCTGTGCGAGCGCGCCTGGCACCTGCCGCGCGCAGGGCTGCGGACCGTGGTGTGGCGCTGGGGCGTGTGGCTCCTGGTCTGGGTCACCGTGCTGGTGTCCCAGGGAACGCTGCGCGACGGGTTCGGCGCCGGGACCGCCCTGGGGTTCCCCCTGCAGCTGATCGCCGCGGTCCTCATGTGGTGGTGGACGCAGCATCTGCTGCTCGCCGGGCGGATGGCGTGGCTGCCGCTGCTGCCGGGCGCCCTGCTCACCGGGATCGGAGTGGTCCTGTACTCCGCCGTGTCCGGGCTCTGGCTGCCGCGTTCACTGGAGCTGAGCGTCGAACGGTACGGGCCGCTCGGCTCCGTCTTCACCGTCCTTTCGTGGCTCATCTTCTTCTTCGCGATCGTCGCCGGCGGGATCGCGATCGGGTACGTACTCGCCCACGACGCCCTCCTCAGCCCCTGGCTGGGCCTGACCGAACGAGGAAAGGGCGGAACTCCGGGCGGATCCCCTGCCGGGGGTGATGCACCCGCGCGGAGCACGAACGATCATCACGCCATGGAACCCACTACACGGGGGCAGCGGTGGTCGGCGCGCGGAGCGCTGGCGGCGGCCGCGGCGGCGGTACTGGTGCTGGGCGTGTTCGCGGGACTGCGGACCATCGCCCTGCTGGGTGTGGGACTGGCCGGTCTGGCGGTCATGGCGGCGGCACTCTGGTGGGTGCTCACGCGACGGAGCGTAGGGCGGCTGCTCGCCGCCGTGCTGGCCGTCGCCGCACCGGTGTGGGTCGTCGTCGCGTACACCCGGGCCCATCTGGCGTGGGTCGTCGTCGTGGCGGGGGCGCTGCTGATGGTCGCGGCCGGCGCGGGCCGCAGAGCCCTCGTCGGTGACGGCGGGACGGCCCGGACGCCGGAGCACCCCGCCCCGCGCGTGCGGCATCCCGTCCTGATCATGAATCCGCGCTCGGGCGGCGGGAAGGTGGAGCGGTTCGGGCTGCGGGAGAAGGCCGAGGCACTGGGCGCGCAGGTGCTCCTCCTGGAGGGGCCGGGCGAGACCGACGTGGCCGAACTGGCGCGCAAGGCCGCGAGCGAGGGCGCCGATCTGCTCGGTGTCGCGGGCGGGGACGGCACCCAGGCACTGGTGGCCGATGTCGCCGCCTCGCTCGACCTCCCCTTCCTCGTGGTGCCGGCCGGTACCCGCAACCACTTCGCCCTCGATCTGGGGCTCGACCGCGAGGATCCGGCGAAGGCGCTCGACGCCCTGGCCGACGGGGTGCTGCTCCGCGTCGACCTGGGCCGCGCGGCCGGCCATCCCTTCGTCAACAACGTGTCGTTCGGGGCGTACGCCGAGGTGGTGCAGAGCCCGGCCTACCGCGACGGCAAGACCCGTACGACCCTGGAACTCCTCCCCGACCTGCTCGTGGGCCATCGCGGCGCGCGTCTGGCCGCCCGGGCGGGCGAGGCGGACTTCGAGGCACCGCAGGCACTGCTGGTGAGCAACAACCCGTACGGCACCGGCGACATCGCCGGTCTCGGCCGCCGACCGCGGTTGGACGGCGGCGAGTTGGGGGTCGTCGGGGTCGACGTGGCGAGCGCCGCCCAGGCCGCCGGACTGCTGCGCGGACGCCGTGCCACCGGTCTGACCCGGGCCACCGCGCGGGAGGTGGTCGTCGACGCCGACCGGGAGCGGATACCGGTCGGCGTCGACGGCGAGGCACTGAACCTGAGCGTCCCCGTGCGCTGCGAGGCCCGGCCGGGTGCGCTGCGCGTGCTGGTGCCGCGCGAGCGTCCGGGGATGCGCTCACCGCTGCCGCGCCTCGACTGGGCCCGGATCGCCCGGCTCGCCCTGCCGTCGGCCCGCGGCGCCGCCCGCCCGACGGCGGCGCGGCCGGCGGAGCCCGGCGGGTGAGCCGGACGAGCCGGGGAGACCGGATGGGTCCGGGTTACATCGGCGCCCCGTAGATCTTGTGGGCCTGCGCGTGGCCGTAGCTGGCCAGGGACCAGATGACCAGCACGTCGAGCGCGATGATCAGGATCGACCAGAGCGGGTAGTACGGGGTGAAGAAGAAGTTCTCCAGCGCGCTCAGCGCGGCGACCGTGATGCCCACGACGCGCGCCCAGGTCTTGCCCTTGAACACGCTGAAGGCGGCGGCCAGGATGACGATCCCGGAGATCAGATGGATCCAGCCCCACACATTGATGTTGAGGTCGTACGGGTAGTCGTTCGCCCGGGTGTAGAAGTTGTCCTCCATCAACGCGCCCATGCCGACGAACACCTGGTACGCGCCCACGATGGCCATCATGCAGACGGCGAAGACGACCCCGCCGACCATCAGTGGCTTGATCCGGGGCTCCTGCGGTGGCTGGCCCTGCCGGGTCTGCCCTGCCGAAGTCTGCTCAGCCATGTCGGGTACCTCCTTGTCGGAAGCAGGAGCATCCCGCTGCTTCCGGGGGCAGAGCTTCACCCGCTGTGGATGAGTGTCGGGGCCGCGTACGGACCGGACCGGACCGGGTCGCCCGTCGCCGTCACCCCCGCTGTGTGATGTGTCCTGCGCACGGCCTGTGAGAATGGTGACGTGACCCGGCCCCGGGCAGCGGAGGTGACGCGGCATGGGAACGGCGGAGGAACGCCCTGGACCCGAGCGGGGCGAGGCGCGGCCCGTGGGCGGGGATTTCGAGATCCGGATCAAGGGCAGGGTCTCCCAGGCCTTCCGCTCCGCCTTCGCCGAGCTGACGGTCACGGTCAGTCCGCCGGAGACCGTCCTGCACGGCGCCCGGCTCGACCAGGCGGCGCTGTACGGGATCCTGGACCGCATCCAGGCCCTCGGACTGGAGCTGGTCGAAGTGCGCCGATTGCCCGAGGGGCGAGGTCCCGGTACGGATCCCGCCTCCCCCAACACGTCGTAGACACCATCCGGCATCTGGGTTAAATGGCCCTAAGTCCCCTTCCCGTCCCAAGATCCAGCCCGCACGGTTGCTGTGTACCGCCCCCCGCTCTCTGTCGAGGAGGTGAGTCGCATGCCTACCGTCCTGAAGGCCGAACGGGGAGGAAGGCAAGGGCACTCCGATGGGCCGGATTTCGAGCGGATCTCCGTACTGCGGGGTCAGTTACGGGCTCTGGACCGGGCCGCCGAGGACGCGGACACCGTGGTGGCGGCCTGTCTGGTGTGGGTCGCCGACGCCCTCATGGACATCGCTGCCGAGTCGGGAGACCCGCGCAGTACGCACCTGTTGCTGGACGAGGCGTCGGCCGCACTGGCCGCCGTGCCCTCCGGCGACGCCGGACGCCCGGACCTCGCGTCGCCGGCCGGCCTCCTGACGGAACGCGAGCACGCGGTGCTCGTCCGGCTCCAGGAGGACGTGCCGCTCCGGCAGATCGCCTCGGAACTCTTCGTCTCGCACAACACGGTGAAAAGCCATGTGCGGGCCGTCTACCGCAAACTCAGGGTCTCGTCGCGCACGGGTGCCGTCGCCCGCGCGAGGCAACTGGGCCTTGTCTGACACGCCGTTCGCGGTCCGTCGCGGCCGTCCACGGCCCTGCGCGGCCCTCGGCGGCCGTTCGCGTCACAGCAGTTCGAGTTCGCGGGCCCGCCGTACCGCGGCGGAACGCCGGGTCACGGCGAGCTTGCGGTAGACGCTCTTGAGGTGCGTCTTCACCGTGTTGACCGACACGTACAACTCGTCGGCGATCTCCTCCGTCGTCATCATCTGCGCCAGATGACGCAGGACGTCGTGTTCGCGCGCGCTGAGCGACTCGACCGGTGCCCGGTCGTCCTGCGGCCGGGCATCCGGCGTGCTACGGGCGCCGGGCACCGGCCGTGCGGGGAGCCGGCGGGCGCGTGCCTCGTCGAGCGAGGCGGCGCACGCGTGCCGCACCGACTGCCGCAGCCCTTCGGCGAGCCAGCCGTCCGCCGTGATGTCGGGGATGGCGTCCAGGGTCTCGGGACGCGCCGTGCCGGTCTCCACCGCGGTCATGAGTTTGGTGACCAGGGAGCCGACGCCGGTGACGAAGGGGTCGGGCACCTGGCGCAGGGTGGCGCGGGCCCGGGAGAGTTCGCTCCGTGCCCGCGGCGCGTCGAGGCGGGTCAGGGCGATCCAGGCCCGTACGACGTGCAGCGCGGCCAGGGAGGGGTCCGGCTCCGCAGACGCCTGCGGTACGGGGTGCCGGGCGTGCCCGGCGAACTGCTCCGCGGCCCGGAACCGGCCGCGCAGCGCCTCCAGCAGGGCCAGTTCGGAGAGGCAGTCCCGGCGCAGGACGCCGTTCTCAGCGGCGGAGGAGGCCTTGAGGGCCGTGGTCAGGGACGCCTCGGCCGTCTTGAGGTCGCCCTCCCGCAGCTCGGCGCGGCCACGGACCGACAGGGTCAGCGCCACCAGTTCGGGCCGGTCCTCCAGCAGGCCGCGCGGCAGCCGCGAGAAGAGCCGCTCGGTGTCCGCCGCGGCGGACCTCGCCGCCGTCAGGTGCCGGGGGCGGTCCCGCGCCGTCCGGATCACGGAGTGGGCCAGCCGGCACCGGGCGATCCGGTCGGTGCCGCCCCTGGGCAGCTCCTCGATCAGCCGGTCGGCGAGGGCCAGGCTGTCCGTGCAGGCCGGCCCGTCGCCGCGGGCGAGCGCGCTCGCCGAGGTGACGAGCGCGGACTCCGGTCCGAGGGCCTCCGGGGAGGCCGCCGCGGGACCGGAGGGTGGTGTCCGGGTCAGCAGTTCGCCGGGCAGCCGGGTGCTCGTCAGGGCGAGAACCTGCCCGATCGCCAGCTGATGCACGACGAGACGGTCGGCGTAGCGGCGGTCGTCCGCGGCGAGGGCATGGCGTACGGCCTCGGCGAGGAGCCCGTGCTCGCCCAGCCACTCGGCCGCCCGCCCGTGCAGATCGGGCACGAGGTCCGGTGCCTCGTGGCGCAGCCGCACCCGCAGCACGTCGGCGAACATCCGGTGGCACCGGTACCACCCGTGACCGATGTGCTGCAGGAAGGAGCTCTGCGCGACGAGCGTCGCGAAGTGCCGGCCGGCCTCCTGGCCCGCGACCTGGGTGGCCAGTTCGGCGTTCAGATGGTCCAGCACGCTGGTCGTCAGCAGGAGCCGGCGCATCGCCGGGGGCTGGCCGTCCAGGACCTCCTCGACGAGGTAGCTGACGATCGCCTCGTCCTCGCCCGCGAACCGTGCCACGAACCGCTCCGGGTGGGGATGCCCCTGCATGGACATCGCGGCAAGACGCAGGCCCGCCGCCCAGCCGTCCGCCCGCTCGCGCAGGGTCTTCACCACCGGCCGGGGCACCTCGACCCCGTGCTGGGCCAGCAGCGCCGCCGTCTCCCGGTCGTCGAAGGCGAGGTCCCCGGTACGCAGTTCGGTGAGGTCGCCGGCCAGCCGGTACCGGTGGAGGTGCAGCGGCGGGTCCCGGCGCGAGACCACGACCAGCCGCAGCGCGGGGGTCGCGTGCCGGAGCAGCCGGATCATGCCCTCGGCGACCGGTGAGCCGCTCTCCGGCTGGAAGTCGTCCAGTACGAGGACGACGGGCTCCTCGCGCGCGGCGAGCCCCGCGGCGAGGGCGGCCACGAGGAGTGGCTCTCCGGCCGCCGGGGCGGGTGGTACCGGCGCGGCCGGGAAGTCGTGCGGGGCGACTCCGTCGGTGAGGGGCGGGCCGTCGAAGGGGGCACCGTGTGGCCCGGTGTCCCCGGACGGGCCGGACCGGGCCGTGTCGCGGAGACCCGTGCCCCGTGTCGTGCCGTTGGCGGTCGTTCGTCGGGTGCCGGTCGGTGGGGGCTGGTCGCGCAGTTCCCCGCGCCCCTCACGGGGCGCCTGCGGCGCATCCTGCTCGCGGCCGTTCTCACCGGCGCCCTGATCGGAGCCGTAATGACCGGTGGTGTCCTGGGCCTGGGTGTCCGGGACTGTGAAGGTCGTGGGGGGCGGGGGCGTGAGCGACGGGAGTTCGACGGACGCCTCGCGCAGTGCCGTCAGGACCCGTGGCCAGAAGACGTCGGGTTGTTCCTCCGCCCCGTCGCAGGTCACCCAGGCCACCGGGCCCGGCGCACGCCGGGTGTGCGCCCACTCCACCGCGAGCGCCGACTTGCCCGCTCCGACCGGCCCCACGACCACGGTCAGCGGCCCCAGCACGCCCTGCGAGAGACGGCCCGTCAGCCGGGGGCGGGGGACCAGCCACGTCGGCAGCGGCGGTACTCCGGGAGGTGACATCCGGGGCGCCCGGGCCTGCCGTCTCACAGAGGGTCCGACGCGGGCCGGCGGGGGCGTGAGAGCCGTGTCCGGCGGGCGCCGTCGTTCCGTCCGCTCGTCCATCGACGGTACCTCGCTCCCAGCGCAGTGGACGTCCGCCAGACGAGAGTGTGGCCCGCACCGGGAAGCCGCGGACCGGTGCGGGCCACATCTCACCCGGGTGAAGTTCGGCCGGGCGGTTCGGCGGTCGTCACTACCGCAGGGCGGCGATCAGCTCTTCCTCGCGCTCCTTGGTGAGCGACGTGCGCAGCACGGTGGGACCGAACGGGCGCAGCGCCTCACGCACCCGGTCGGGCGTCGAACGCCGCACGAGCGCGAAGACGGCGGCCCTGCCCGGTTCGAGCGTGCCCGCGATCTCCTTGATGAACGCGTCGTTGATGCCCACGTCCGTGAGCTTCCCGGCGAGCGCGCCCGTGCCCGCGCCGACCGCGGCACCGAACACCGGCATCAGGAAGAGCAGGCCGAAGAGCGTGCCCCACAGGGCGCCCCCGGCGGCTCCGTGCGCGGTGGGGCTGAAGGACTGGCGGACGTGGATCTTGCCGTCCGGGGTCCGCCAGGCGAGCGCCGCGTCGTCCAGGTCGAGAAGTTCCTGCTTGGACAGGTCCTTCGAGAGGCGCAGCACGGATTCGGCCTTCTCCTTGTCGGAGAAGCCGAGCACGACGAGATCGGTCATCAGGACCTCCTGGTGTTCCGGCCGGATGTCCGGCCCTTGCGGGTCTGTTCCGAGGCCGCCTCGTCCAGTCGCGCGACGGCGTCGGTGATTTCCATGACCACCAGGCCGAGGGACTCCTCGGTGAGGAAGCCCTCCGCGACGGGCACGCCGCCCGCGTCGCGGATCGCCGCCCTCAGTTCCCTGGCCCAGGTGTGTTCCAGCAGGACGAAGCCGGCGGCGGTCCCCGGGGTCAGTTCCCCCGCGAGGCCCAGGATGTCGTCCGGGGCGAGGCCGAAGGCGTTCCCCTCGGTCAGCGACGGGAACTCCGACTCCGCGCCCTCCAGCACCTCGCGCGAGATGCCCAGCAGCGCGGCGACGGTCTGGCCCATGCCCTCCGCCTGGTAGTCGAGCGTGACGAGACTTCCGTCGGCCTCCTTCTGTACGAAGAGCAGGTCCAGCAAGCGGACTTGGCCGCTGCGGTCGAGCGCCACGAGCTCGTCGATGATCCTTCCCTCGAACTTCGCGTCGGGTCCGAACTCGACCGTCAGCAGTTGCACAGGTCCGATCCTGACCATGACCGCTCCCTTCGATGTGGTCCGCCTCCATCCAGCCGCCTTCGTGCCCGGTGCGCGTCACCCGCCACAGGTGAGGGGAGGGGCCGCCCGGGTCCTCACCCGCGGCAGGTGAGGCACCGCCGGAAGGGGCCGGACAGACTGACGCAGCCCCGGTAGGCCTGTGACAGGGAGCCAGGATGAACGCGCGGACGAGCGGCGAGCGGATCGGTCCGACCGGCGACGACGGAGGCCGATGGCGTCTGTGGGGCCCCTATCTGAGTGAGCGTCAGTGGGGCACGGTCCGGGAGGACTACAGCGACGGCGGTGACGCGTGGTCCTACTTCCCGCACGACCACGCGCGCTCCCGGGCCTACCGGTGGGGCGAGGACGGACTGGGCGGGATCTGCGACGAGAAGCAGCGGCTGTGCCTGGCGCTCGCCCTGTGGAACGGCCGCGACCCGATCCTCAAGGAGCGCGCCTTCGGCCTCACCAACGGCGAGGGCAACCACGGCGAGGACGTCAAGGAGTACTACTTCTATCTGGACAGCACGCCCAGCCACTCCTACATGAAGTACCTCTACAAGTACCCGCAGGCCGAGTTCCCGTACAACGACCTGGTGGCCGTCAACCGCGAACGGAGCAGGCAGGAGTACGAGTACGAACTCCTCGACACCGGTGTCTTCGACGAGAGCCGCTACTTCGACGTGACGGTGGAGTACGCCAAGGCGTCGTCCGACGACGTACTGGCCCGCGTCACCGTCGACAACCGCGGCCCCGACGAGGCGACCCTGCACGTCCTGCCGACCCTCTGGTTCCGCAACACCTGGTCGTGGCAGGACGGCGGCGACACCCCGAAACCGCGGATGAGCGCGGCCGGCGGGCCGGACGGCACGGCGACGATCCGTGCCGAGCACCCGCAACTCGGCAGCTACGACTGCCGGTTCGGGGAGGAGGTACCGCTGCTGTTCACGGAGAACGAGACGAACGCCGAGCGGCTCTTCGGCTCGCCCAACTCCTCCCCGTACGTCAAGGACGGCATCGGCAGGTACGTGGTCGACGGCGAGCGGGAGGCCGTCAACCCGGCGCGGGAGGGCACCAAGGCGGCGGCGCACCACACGCTCACCGTCCCCGCGGGCGGTTCGGCGACACTGCGGCTGAGGATCGCGCCCACGGACGCGCAGCCGGCCGGCGACCACGGCTTCGACTCCCGTGGTTACGAGGCCGTGTTCGAGGAGCGGATCGCCGAGGCCGACGCCTTCTACCGCGAACTGACCCCCGAGGGCGCCGACGAGGACCGGGCCCGGGTGCAGCGGCAGGCGCTCGCCGGGATGCTCTGGTCGAAGCAGTACTACCTGTTCGACCTGGAGACCTGGCTGGCCGAGCACGGCCTGGACCCCTGGAGCATGCCGCGGCCCGGCGTGCGCAACCGCGAGTGGTTCCACATGGTCAGCGACGACATCGTGTCCATGCCGGACAAGTGGGAGTACCCCTGGTTCGCCGCCTGGGACCTGGCGTTCCACACCGTGGCCTTCGCGACCGTGGACGTCCGCTTCGCCAAGGAACAGCTCGAACTGCTGCTCAAGGACACCTTTCTGCACCCCAACGGCCAGATCCCGGCCTACGAGTGGAACTTCGCCGACGTCAACCCGCCGGTGCACGCCTGGGCCGCGTACTTCGTCTACCTGATGGAGGAACGCACCACCGGCCGCGCCGACCGCGAGTTCCTGGAGCGCGCCTTCCAGAAACTCCTGACGAACTTCACCTGGTGGGTCAACCGCAAGGACCCGGACGACCGCAACGTCTTCGAGGGCGGCTTCCTCGGCCTCGACAACATCGGCGTCTTCGACCGCAGCGCGCCCCTGCCCACCGGCGGCCGGCTCGAACAGGCCGACGGCACCGCGTGGATGGCCCTCTACTGCCAGGCGATGCTGCAGATCGCCGTGGAACTCGTCGAACACAACCAGGCGTACGAGGAACTGGTCCTGAAGTTCTTCGAGCACTACCTGTGGATCGCCGCCTCCATGGACCGGGTCGGCGACCTCGGCGACGAACTCTGGGACGAGGAGGACGGGTTCTACTACGACGTCCTGCGGCTGCCCGACGGCCAGGCCGTACGGCTCAAGGTCCGCTCGATGGTCGGTCTGCTCCCGCTGTGCGCGGCCACCGTCCTGCGGCCGGCCCAGCTGACCCGGGTGTCGGGCCTCGGGGAGAGGCTGCGCCGCTTCGCGGACCGCCACCCCTCGCTCTCCGTCACGCTCACCTCCGTACAGGCGGGTACGACGGGCGGCCCCCGGCTGCTGTCCGTGGTCGACGAGAAGAAACTGCTCAGGGTGCTCTCCTACCTGCTGTCCGAGGAGGAGTTCCTCAGCCCGTACGGCATCCGGTCCCTCTCCCGCCACCACGCCGAACACCCCTACCGCTTCTGGGTGCGCGGCGAGGAGTACCGGGTCGGCTATCTGCCCGCCGAGTCGGACACGGGGATGTTCGGCGGCAACTCCAACTGGCGCGGACCCGTGTGGTTCCCCATGAACGCCCTCGTCGTCCGGGCCCTGCTCAACCTGTACGGCTTCTACGGCGACGACCTCACCGTGGAGTGCCCGACGGGGTCCGGCGTCAGGATGACCCTCTTCGAGGTCGCGCAAGAGATCTCCGAGCGGCTCACCCGGCTCTTCCTGCGCGGCGAGGACGGACGCAGGCCCGTTTACGGAGGCCAGCGGATCCTCCAGGACGACCCGCACTGGCGGGACCTGATCTCGTTCTACGAGTACTTCCACGGCGACAACGGCGCCGGGATGGGCGCGGCCCACCAGACCGGCTGGACGGGACTGGTCGCCACACTGATGACGGTCTTCGGCACGCTCACCCCGAACGACTTCCTGACCGACCGCGCCAAGAAGGGGACACCATGAGCACGATCCCCGCACAGCCCGTCGTCCACGAGGTCGACACCCGCGTCTGGCTCCGTGAGATCCAGCGGCGGACCGGCCGCCACGGGGGACTGGGCGACGTCCCCAAGGACGCCTGGGACGAGGTCACCCCGCACGGCATCGACGCCGTATGGCTCATGGGAGTGTGGGAGCGCAGCCCGCAGGGCCGGGACATCGCACTGCGGGACCCGTCCCTGCGCGCCGCCTTCACCCGGGCCGTCCCCGACCTCCAGGAGGAGGAGATCGCCGGATCGCCGTACTGCATCCGCCGCTACGAGGTCGACGCGGACCTCGGCGGGACCGCGGGACTCGCCGCCGCGCGCGCCGAACTGGCGGGCAGGGGCATCGGACTGCTCCTCGACCACGTGCCCAACCACGTGGCGCCGGACAGCCCCTGGACGGCCGCGCACCCGGAGTACTTCGTCCGGGGGAGCGAGGACGAACTGCGCTGCGATCCGGCGGCCTACCTCTCCGTCGGGGGCCAGGTCCTCGCCCGCGGCCGCGACCCCTTCTTCCCGCCCTGGCCGGACGTCGTGCAGCTCAACGCCTTCGAACCCGCCCTGCGCGCGGCGACCACGGACGTCCTCCTGCGGATCGGCGACCTGTGCGACGGGGTCCGCTGCGACATGGCGATGCTCATGATGAACGACATCTTCGCCCGGACCTGGGGCGAGCGTGCGGGCGAGCGGCCGGCGGAGGACTTCTGGCCCACCGTCATCTCCGGTGTACGCCGAGGACATCCCGGCATGATCTTCGCCGCCGAGGCCTACTGGGACCGCGAGTTCGACCTGCAGCAGCAGGGCTTCGACTTCTGCTACGACAAACGGCTCTACGACCGGCTGCTGCACGAGAGCCCCGAGTCCGTCCGCGGACACCTCACGGCGGACGAGGCCTACCAGCGCAAGCTCGTACGGTTCCTGGAGAACCACGACGAGCCACGCGCCGCGTACACGATGGACCCGGCGAAGGAACGGGCCGCGGCCGTCATGATCGCCACCCTGCCCGGGGCGACCCTGTGGCACGAGGGGCAGTTCACCGGGCGCCGCACCCAGCTGCCGGTCTTCCTGGACCGGCGGCCCGACGAAACGCCGGACACCGCGCTGCGCGCCTTCCACGAGAGGCTGCTCGGCGCCGTCCACCGGAGCGGGATGCGCACCGGACAGTGGCGGCTGCTCGACTGCGAGGGCTGGCCCGACAACTCCTCCCACCGCGATCTGCTGGCCTGGGGCTGGTCGGGCGGGGCGGGGCGCTTCCTGACCGTGGTCAACCTCTCCGGACAGCGGGCCCAGGCGAAGGTCCGCCTGCCGTGGCCCGAAATCGGCGCCGATGAGCGGACGTTGACCAGTCTGCTCGACGCCGCCCGGTACACGCGCTCAGGCGCCGAACTGACCGGCCCGGGACTCTTCGTCGACCTCGACGCCTGGGGCACGCACGTCCTCTCCGTCGGCTAGGGCCTGTCGTCAAATTCCCGGCGTCCGCCCGGAGGGCGGGCCGGGCGGCGTCTGGTGCGTGCTCTCGGTGTGCCGGGCGGAAGTCCTCGTACTGGACGTACTTGGGCTTTCGCCCGGTGCAGCGAGTGGGGGTCCCCCCGGCCGGAGGCTGGGGGAGCGTGCCAGGCGTCGCCCGGCAGGCGGGAATTTGACGACAGGCCCTAGGCCGGCCGGTCGCCGGTCCGGTCAGTCCTGGGACGGCGGCGGCCGGTCCGTCGCCGCCCACCGGGCGCCCGTCTTCTCCCGGTAGGCGGCGACGGCGGCCTCGATGGTGGGGAAGAAGTGTCCCGGCTCGATGGTCCGGGTCAGTCCGTACCGCTCGATCTTGCGCCGCACCGGGTCCTTCAGCTCGGCGAACACCAGGCTGACGCCGCGTTCGTTCAGCGCCTCGTCCAGCTCCTCCAGCTCGTCGGCGGCCGTGGTGTCCACGTCGGTCACCGGCTCGGCCGCGATCAGCACCCAGACGGGCTGCGGTTCGCCGAGGGCCAGCCGCGTCACCTCGTTGCGGAACGCCTTGGCGTTGGCGAAGAACAGCGGACCGTCGAAGCGGTGGATCACCAGTCCGGGCAGATGCTCGGCCTCCGGGTACGAGCGGATGTCGTGGTAGCCCTCAAGCCCCGGCACCCGCCCCAGGACGGTGTTGTACGGCCACCAGGCCCGCCGGAAGACATTGAGGATCGACAGGCCCACGGCGACGGCGATCCCGGGCAGCACGCCGAGCAGGGCCACACCCAGGAAGGCCGCGATCGCCAGCAGGAACTCCGTCCTGCGCTGACGCCACAGCCGTACCGTCCCCGGGAGGTCGGCCAGGGACAGCGACGCCGTGATCACCACCGCGGCCAGCGCGGGCTGGGGCAGATTGCGGAACAGCCCGGGGAGCAGCACCAGCATGAGGACGATCAGGCCGGCTCCGACGACCCCGGTGATCTGACTCCGCGCGCCCGCCCGTTCGGCCACGGCCGTGCGTGACCCGCTCGTGCTGACGGGGAAGCCCTGGAAGAGTCCTGCAGCGACGTTCGCCGCGCCGATCGCGACCATCTCCTCGTTGCCGCGGACCTCCTGGCCCGAGCGGGTGGCGAACGCCGTGGCGTTGGAGATGGTGTCGGCGAGCGAGACGAGCGCGATGCCCAGCGCGCCGACGAAGAGCGGGCCGAGATCGTCCCAGCGGATGTCCGGCCAGGTCAGCGGCGGGAAACCGCGGGGGAGTTCACCGACCAGGCCGACGCCGTGCCGGCCCAGGTCGAGGAGGGAGGTCGCCGTGATTGCCAGCAGCACCATGACGAGGACGGCAGGCACCTTCGGCAGCCACCGCTGCAGGACCAGGATCAGGACGATCCCCGTGACCCCCACCGCCACGGCGGCGGGCACCGCCTTCCCGTCGGCCAGCCCCTGGAAGAAGTCCCCGACCTCGGCGAGCAGCCCGTCGGCGTCCGTCTTGAAGCCGAACAGCTTCGGCAGCTGCCCGATCAGGATGGTGAGCGCCAGGCCGTTCATGTAGCCGATCATCGTGGGCTTGGAGATGAGGTCGGCGATGAAGCCGAGCTTGGCCACCCCCGCCAGGATCGTGATCGCCCCGACCATGAGCGCGAGCATCGAGGCGAGTGCCACGGCACGCGTGCTGTCGCCTCCCGCGACGATCAGCGGCAGGACCGTGGCGGCGATCATCGGGCCCAGCGAGGAGTCCGGGCCGAGCACCAGGATGCGTGACGGGCCGAAGACGGCGTAGGCGAGCAGACAGAGGACGGACGTGTACAGACCGGTGATCGCGGGCAGTCCCGCCAGTTCCGCGTACGCCATGCCCTGCGGCACGAGCAGCGTGGTGAGGACGACACCCGCGACGACGTCCTTGACGAGCCACTCCCGGCGGTAGGCCAGGAGCGTACGCAGGCCCGGCGCGACGCTCGAAGCGCTCTTCCTGTCACCTGGCATCGCGGCCCTCCGCCCGGTCCCTCGCCCATCGACATTTAGCCCCTGGCGCACGAACCCGTCGTCACCTCGCAAGGGTGATGACGGGCGATCAGCGGCCACGGACGATGTTCGCATCCGAACGTCCGGGAGCCGACATGGCCATGCCACCGAACCCCCCTGAAACGAGGGCCCCGGGACAGACAGCGCGCCCCGCGCGACGCGTCCTGGCCCCGCTCGCGCTCGCCCAGTTCATCTGCAGTTACGCCGGCTCCAACATGAACGTCATGATCAATGACATCAGCGAGGACCTGGACACCTCCGTCCAGGGCGTGCAGACCGTCATCACGGTCTTCCTGCTGACGATGGCGGCGCTGATGATCCCGGGCGGGAAGCTGACCGACCGCTACGGCCGCAAACGCTGCTTCCTCGCCGGCCTCGTCGTCTACGGGGTGGGAGCCGTGCTCAGCGCGCTCGCTCCGGGCCTGGGGGTCCTCGGCCTCGGCTACTCGATCCTCCAGGGAATCGGCACGGCCCTGCTCATCCCGCCCGTCTACATCCTCACCACGCTCCTGTTCCCCGACGTGACCTCCCGGGCCCGCGCGTTCGGGACGGTCATGGCGCTGGGCGGGATCGGCGCCGCCGCGGGGCCGCTGATCGGCGGGCTCATCACCTCGGCGATCGGCTGGCGGGCCGCCTTCGTCTTCCAGGCCGCGGTGGTCGCGCTGATCATCGTGCTGAGCCGCCACGTCCGGGACCCCCTGCCGCCCGAGCCGGACCGGCACTTCGACATCGGCGGAGCCGTCCTGTCCGCGGTCGGCCTCGTCCTCGTCGTCATGGGCATCCTTGCCGCCGACGACAACGGCTGGCTCATGGCGGGCCTGCTGGTGCTCGGCGCGCTCGTCCTGGTGTGGCTCTTCCGCTGGGTGCGTACCAAGGAACGGTCCGGCAGGGAGCCGCTGTTCTCGACGAGCCTGTTCCACGACCGCACGTCCAACCTCGGACTCGTCACCCAGCACGCCCAATGGCTGATGCTGATGGGGGTGTCGTTCGTGGTGGCCGCGTATCTCCAGGTCGTGCGCGGGTACGACGCGATAGAGACCGGCGCGATCTTCACCGCGGCCACCCTCGGCATCCTCGCCGCCTCGCTCGCCGCCGAGCGCCTGGTGCAGCGGTGGGCGCAGCGGACGCTCATCATCGTCGGCTTCGGCGTCACGATCTGCGGGATCGCTCTGCTCATCGTGATGGCCTCCGGCTCGCCGAGCGTCTGGGCCTTCACCCCCGGACTGCTCCTCATCGGCCTGGGACTCGGCGTGATGCTCACCCCGTCGGTCAACGTCGTCCAGTCGAGCTTCGGCGAGGAGCGGCAGGGCGAGATCTCTGGGCTGTCCCGCAGTGTGTCGAACCTCGGCTCGTCGCTCGGCACGGCCATCGCGGGCACGATCCTGGTCGCCGACCCCGCCGCGGGACCGTACGCGGTGGCCCTGGGCGTGCTGGCCTTCGTCGGCCTGGGCGGACTCACCGCCGCGGCCATGCTGCCCGGGCGGCAGCCCGGCGCGTAGACACACGTGACGGTCCGTCACATCCGGTCGTGGCGGACGGCGGTGGCCAGGACGAGATCCTGGACCGACGCACGCCGCCTGCTCACCGGAATCCACAGCAGGCCCAAGGGGAACACCACGCACAACGCGGCCCGCGCGAGGGCGCGGAGGACACCCGGCAGCCCGCCCGAGCGTACGGTGACGCGCAGGCCGAGCAGCCTGCCGCCCACGGTGCTGCCGGTCACGACCCAGCTGCCGGCGAGGTAGAGCAGGGCGATGGTCCAGCCGCACAGCCCGGAGAGCCAGACCGGCGGGTCGGGCAACCGGAACGGCGGCCCGCTGACGAGCAGCCGCACGGCGCCGGCCCCGAACTGCACGGCGAGCCCGAGCCCGGCGACCACGAACGCGTCGACCAGGCCCGCCAGGGCCCGCGACACGAGCCCCGCGGCTTCCCCCCGCGGGCTTCCGGCCCGCTCCGCCCCCGTCACGGTGCCCCCCGTCAGAGCGTCGGCTCGCGGGACGGTCCAGGACCGGACACGGACACCACGGAACCCTGGTCCGCGTCCTGCTGGTCCCCCTGCTCCGTGTCGGGTCTGCGCAGCAGACGGTCGGCGATGCGGTCCACCATCCGGTCGGCCCGCACGCTCCGGGCCCGGAGCCCGTGGACGGTCTCGCCGGCCATTCCGCCGCCGGTGTCGCGGACGATACGGCCGAGGTCGATCTCCTCCAGCACGTCCTTGGTGAGCACGGCCAGATCGATGCGGTCGAGCACGGCGTCGAGATTCAGCCGGGCCGCGATCCGGTCGATGTCGACGCGCTCGGCGACCCGGTTCACATCGACGCGGGACACGAGCTCGTCCAGGTCCATCCGGTCGACGACCGCGGCCGTCAGCCGGCGGATCGCCGTGTCGGTGACGTCGGCGGCGGCCCCCAGCGCGAACCGCGCCAGGCGTCCGGCCGTATGGAAAGGATGAACAGCGCGGTACCAGGTCATTGCGCCAGCGCACCCCCGACGGGGCGCGGGCGCATCATCCGTTGCGGGTGAACCGCAGGTCGGTGGCGGTGGGGCGAAGATCACAGGCGGCCGAGCTCTTGGGTTGACGTGACGCTGAGTACGGTGAGCGGGTGCCCAAGAGCAAGAACACGTTCTCGTCCCGGCGGAGCCGCCTCGTCCAGCGGGCCGTCCACGCGGGCTGGGCCTGGGTGCAGCGGACCGGCGCGGTGACGGCCGAGCGGCCGGGGCGGCTGCGGTTCGGCGCGATGGGGACGGGCACCCGGCTGGCGTTCCCGCAGGGCACGGTGTTCGGCGAGCCGTGGATCCACCTCGGCGACCACTGCATCATCGGTGAACAGGTCACGCTGACGGCCGGGTTGATGCCCGACCTCGACCTCGGCGCGGAGCCGATACTGCGGCTGGGCAACGGTGTCGTCCTCGGCCGGGGCAGCCATGTCATCGCCGACACGACGGTCACGATCGGCAGCGATTGCTACTTCGGGCCCTACGTGTACGTGACGTCCACGAACCACTCGTACGACGATCCGCAGATGCCCATCGGCAAGCAGTGGCCGCGGATGGAGCCGGTGGAGATCGGCCCCGGCTGCTGGATCGGCACGGGCGCGGTGATCCTGCCCGGGGCGCGGATCGGCCGGAACGTCGTGGTGGCGGCGGGCGCGGTGGTACGCGGCGTGGTCCCCGACCACGCGGTGGTGGCGGGCGCACCGGCCCGGGTGGTCCGCCGCTGGACCCCGGCCGAAGGCTGGCAACCCCCTCTGCGCACCCCGGCCCCGACCCCGATCCCGGCCGACATCACCCCAGAACAACTACTGGCCCTGTCAGAACTGGACGAACAGAGCATCAAAGCCCTGAGAGCAATAGACGACGCCCCATAGGGATCACGCCCAGGCAGCGGCCCCGCAAGGGCCGCGAGGAACGGCGCGCCGAGCCACAACGCACCGGCGGCCAAAGACGCATCCCCAGCAACCCACCCCCTAAGGGCTCGTAAAGAATCAACACGGTGGTTTTGTCTCTGTCGTGAGAGCGATGCCGTGCGCGGTTGCGTAGACGTGGAGGCCGGTGAGGG
>NZ_JBVJLW010000035.1:0-48054 GCF_055584525.1 Streptomyces sp. NPDC102514 | reverse complement strand
CCCGCGCCCCTAAAGGCCCTCAGGTCGGTTTTGGGGGGGGGGGGGGGGGGGGGGGGGGGGGGGGGGGGGGGGGGGGGGGGCGGGGGGGGGGGGGGGGGGGGGGGGGGGGGGGGGGGGGCCCCCCCCCCCCCCCCCCCCCCCCCCCCCCGCTGCGCCTGCCCAGACACGTGCACGGCTATTTGCACGGGCTACTTGCAGGGCCACTTGCACGGCTACTTGCCGAGCGTGCCGAACCTCCGCACCGCCAGCGGGAAGAACACCGCCAGCAGGGCCAGCGGCCAGGCGACCGCCGCCCAGATGTGACCCGACTCGGCGCCCGGCGAGCCGAACAGGTCGCGTACCGCCGTCGCCGTCTGGGAGAGCGGGTTCCAGTCGACGACCGTGGCCAGCCAGTCGGGCATAGACTCGGGGGTCGCGATGGCGTTGGAGAGGAAGCCGACGGGCCAGACCAGGATCTGCACGGCCTGCACCATCTCCGGTCTGCCCGCCACCATCGCCAGCAGGATGCCGATCCACAGCATCGCGAACCGCAGCAGCAGAAGCAGGCCCACGGCGCCCAGGAAGGCGCCGAGCGTGCCGTGCGCGCGCCAGCCGAGCGCGTACCCGACGCCCATCAGCACGAGCAGGCCGAGCGCCGACTGGAGCATGTCGGCGGCCGAACGGCCGACCAGGACCGCCCCGTCGGCCATGGGCATCGAGCGGAAGCGGTCGATCACTCCCTTGTTGAGGTCCTGGGTGACGGCCAGCATCGTGCCCTCCAGGCCGAAGGCCATGGTCAGCGCGAACATGCCGGGCACCAGGAAGTCGACGTAGTCGCCCTCGACGCCCCGGCCGCCGCCGATCAGATAGCTGAACATCAGCAGCAGCATCACCGGGAAGACCAGCCCGACCAGGACCTGGGCCGGCTGCCGCACCCAGTGGGCGAGTTCGCGGCGGGTCATGACCCAGGAATCGCTCAGCGCGTACGTACTCACACCGCCTCCTTCGCGGGGTCGGAGCCGAGGTCGCCGTCCGCGGTCAGCCGCAGGAACACCTCGTCCAGCGTCGGCCGCCGCAGCGCCACGTCCTCCGCCTCGATCCCGGCCTCCTCCAGGGCCCGTACGACCCCGGCGAGCGCCTTCATGCGGTCCACGACCGGGGCGCTCAGCAGCCGCCGGTCCACGTCCACCGAGATCTCCGCCCTGGTGAGCGGCAGCAGGGCGACCGCGGCTCCCAGCCGGCCGCCGTCCCGCAGCACCACGTCGATACGGTCGCCGCCCGCCCGCGCCTTCAGTTCGTCAGCCGTGCCGCCCGCGACGATCCGTCCCCGGTCGAGGAGCGAGATCCCGTCGGCGAGCTGGTCCGCCTCCTCCAGGTACTGCGTGGTGAGCAGTACGGTCGTACCGCCGCCGACCAGGGAGCGCACCGCCTCCCACACCTCGGTCCTGCCCCGCGGGTCGAGGCCCGTGGTCGGCTCGTCGAGGAAGAGCACCTCCGGTTCGGTGATGAGCGAGGCGGCCAGATCCAGGCGCCGCCGCATACCGCCGCTGTACCGCTTCACCGGCTTGCGGCCCGTGTCCGCGAGGCCGAAGCGCTCCAGGAGCTCGTCGGCCCGCACGCGCGCGTGGCGGGCACCCAGGTGATGGAGGCGTCCGAACATCTCCAGGTCCTGGTGTCCGCCCAGTTCCTCGTCGAGTGCCGCGTGCTGGCCGAGCAGACCGATCCGGCGACGCACCTCCCGTGCCCCGGTCACCACGTCGTGTCCGGCCACCTCCACCCGGCCCCCGCCGGGCCGCAGCAGCGTGGACAGGACCCTGACCAGGGTCGTCTTGCCCGCGCCGTTGGGGCCGAGCAGCGCGTGCACCGTGCCGCGCGCGACCCGCAGATCGAGCCCGTCCAGCGCGTACTTGTTCCCGTACCGCTTCCGAACGCCCTCGACGACGATCACGTCGGTCATCGGGCTCCCTCCGTGTACAGCCGATCCCCCACAGGGAATCTCGGGTTACTCAAACTTGACTACCGATTCATCGACGGAGGGTATGCCCGCGCAAGGCTTTAGTCAAACTTGATTAACCGACGTCTTCCGGATGCGTCCGCCCCGTGCTGTACGGGTTCTCGTCGCCCTCCGAGAGCACCCCGACGAACGGCTCGCCCTCACCCGCGAAGGTGTACGCGCCGGCCTTGATCCGCTGGATCAGACCGCGGGTCCACTCGGCACCGCTGTCGGCGGAGTGGACCCAGAAGTTCATGATCTCGCCGATGTGACCGAGCTGGCCGGGCCCGTCGTCCGGCACATAGTGCTCGGTGACGGCCGTACGCCACTCCTCGATGCCCCGCACCCGCTCCTCCAGGAGTTCGAGCGCCTCGTCACGGCCGAGGTCCACCACGAAGCCGAGCGCCGCGGAGAGCACGTCCGGCTTCTGGTCGTACGAGGTCAGGGACTCGCGCAGCAGGGACAGGTACTCCGCCGTGCCCTTCTCCGTGATCTCGTACTCCGTGCGCGGCGGACCGCCGACCGTGGAGGGCGCGATCTCGTGGGCGATCAGCATTCCCTGCTTCGCCATCTGCTTGAGCGCGTGGTAGATCGAACCCGGCTTGGCGTTGGACCACTCGTGCGCGCCCCAGTACTCCAGGTCGTTGCGCACCTGGTAGCCGTGGGCCCGGCCGTGCTGACGTACGGCGCCGAGGACGAGAAGGCGGATCGCTGACATGCGGTCAAGCCTAGGGGCTGTCTGACAATTCCCGTCGTCGCCCGGAGGGCGGCCGGGCGGCGTCAGGTGCGTGCTCTGGGGGTCCCCCCGGCCGGAGGCTGGGGGAGCGTGCATGGCGTCGCCCGGCAGACGGGAATTGCCAGACAGGCCCTAGGGCCGCCCCATGCGCCGGGCCCACCGGGACCCGGCGCGGACCTGTCGGCTCAGGAACCGCTCGATACCACTCGGAACCGCCCGGTACCCCTCAGAACGGGAAGAAGCTGCGGCCGTGCTGGACCGAGATCCACTTCTGGGTGGTGAACGCCTCGACCGTGGCCTCGCCGTTCAGCCGGCCCACGCCCGAGGACTTCTCGCCGCCGAAGGCGACCAGCGGCTCGTCGTGCACGGTGCCGTCGTTCACGTGGAACATGCCCGTGTCGATCCGCTTGGCGAAGGAGACACCGCGCTCGACGTCGGCGGTGTGCACCGCGCCGCTGAGCCCGTACGGGGTGTCGTTGACGATCCGTACCGCCTCCTCCTCGCCGTCGAACGGCACGAGGAGCGCGACGGGGCCGAAGATCTCCTGCCGGAGGAGGTCGGACGCGGCGGGCAGACCGGTCAGGACGGTCGGCTCGACGAGGTTGTCGGTGGTGGTGCCCCGCACGAGCGCGGTCGCGCCCTCGGCGAGCGCCTGGCTCACGACGGACGAAAGGGCGTCCGCCTGCGAGGAGTTGATGACCGGGCCGATGACGGTCTCCGGGTCGCTCGGGTCGCCGACCTTGAGGGACTTCACCTTGGCCACGAACTTCTCGGTGAACTCCGCCTCGACCGAGCGGTCCACGAGGATGCGGTTCGCGGCCATGCAGACCTGGCCCTGGTGCACGAACCGGCTGAAGACCGCGGCGTCCACGGCGTAGTCGACGTCCGCGTCGTCCAGGACCACCAGGGCGCTGTTGCCGCCCAGTTCGAGGATCGAGCGCTTGAACTGCGCAGCGCAGACGGTCGCCACATGGCGGCCGACCTTGTCGGAGCCGGTGAAGGAGATGACCTTGGGGACCGGGTGCTCCAGGAAGGCGTCGCCGATCTCCGCGATGTCGGTGATCACCACGTTGAGCAGACCGGCGGGCAGGCCCGCGTCCTCGAAGATCTTCGCGACCAGGGAGCCGCCCACGATGGGGGTGTTCTGGTGCGGCTTGAGGACCACGCCGTTGCCGAGGGCCAGGGCGGGCGCCACGGACTTCAGGGACAGCAGGAACGGGAAGTTGAAGGGGCTGATCACACCGACTACGCCGACCGGGACGAGGTAGAGGCGGTTCTCCTTGGTGTCGCCGGGCGAGGGGATGATCTTGCCCTCGGGCCGCAGCGCCAGGTTGACCGACTCGCGCAGGAACTCCTTGGCGAGGTGCAGTTCGAAGCCGGCCTTCAGCCGGGTGCCGCCCAGTTCCGCGACGATCACCTCGGCGATCTCCTGCTCGCGCTCCTCGACGATCCGCAGCGCCTTCTCGAACACGGCCCGCCGCGCGTACGGGTTCGTCGCCGCCCATTCCTTCTGGGCGCGGGCGGCGGCCCGGTAGGCCTCGTCCACCTCGTCGACCGTGGCTATCGTGATCGAGGCAAGCTTCTCACCGTCGTACGGATTGAAGTCGATGATGTCCCAGGACCCGGTGCCCGGACGCCATCGGCCGTCGATGTACTGCTGAGCCAGGTCGGTGAAGTAGGACGACGACATGTGATCCCTCAATCCCTTGCTGCCCGAGGCAACAGCCCATGCATCTTCACGGTCTGATCACATGTCATCGTACGGGTGTTTCAACTGAGTTGGAGCAGTCCTCTGAGCAAATCGCGGCTCTCGTCGGGGCCCGGACTGTCCTGCTGGAGCTCCTTCATCGCCTTCTCGTACTGGGCGACGTCCTCGCGCTTGTCCAGGTACAGCGCGCTGGTGAGCTGTTCCAGGTAGACCACGTCCGACAGGTCGGACTCGGGGAAGCTGAGCACCGTGAAGGCGCCGCTCTCGCCCGCGTGCCCGCCGAAGCTGAACGGCATGATCTGGAGCCGTACGTTCGGGCGCTGGGAGATGTCGATGAGGTGCTGGAGCTGACCGCGCATCACGTCCCGGTCGCCGTACGGCCGCCGCAGCGCCGCCTCGTCCAGCACCACGTGGAACTCGGGCGCGCTCTCCGACACGAGGTACTTCTGGCGCTCCAGGCGCAGCGCCACCCGCCGGTCGATGTCGGCCCCGCTCTCGCCTCTCATGCCCCGGGTGACGACCGCGTGCGCGTACGCCTCGGTCTGCAGCAGCCCGTGCACGAACTGCACCTCGTACGAACGGATGTGGGCCGCGGCGCCCTCCAGGCCGACATAGGTCGGGAACCAGCTGGGCAGGACGTCCGAGTAACTGTGCCACCAGCCCGCGACGTTGGCCTCCTTGGCGAGCGACAGCAGTGACTTGCGCTCCGCCTCGTCGGCGATCCCGTAGAGCGTCAGCAGATCCTCGACGTCTCTCGTCTTGAAGCTCACCCGGCCCAACTCCATACGGCTGATCTTCGATTCGGAGGCTCGGATCGAGTAACCGGCCTTCTCCCGGGTGATCCCACGCGATTCGCGCAGCCGCCTCAGATGTGAGCCGAGCAGCATGCGCCGTACCACCGATCCCGACTCCTGCGCGCTCACGTTCGCCAGCCTCCCCAACCCGTCCTCAAGGGCCGCAGTCTGCCACTAAAACACTTCAAGCAGTACTCGTTCGGTTACAGAAACGGCAAGCTTTCAGGGGAGTTACACAGGAAACGACAAGGAGAAGACAAGCCAGACCGAGAAATGTGGCGGAGAGATGGCGGAAAAAAGCACCAAGAAGCGGTATGGGAAGGTCCAATTCGGGCGCGTGCACGTGCATCTGCCCTTGCATCTGCCGAACGCAGACGGAACGATGGTCTAGCGCCACCGCTGCATCGCAACGACCGCGAACCCCGGGAGTGCCTCGCATGGGGACGAATGGATCGACCATGCTGGAGCCGTTAAGGCAGGGGCTTCCGCCACTGGACCCGGCGGCCGTCTCCAACGCCGCCTCCTGCGCCCTCCCGCCCCGTTACGAAGCGGTGCGCGACGCACGGCAGTTCACCCGCCGCACGCTCGACCAGTGGGACGTGGGCAACCGCTTCGACGACGTCTGTCTGGTGGTCTCGGAACTCGTCACCAACGCGCTGCGGCACGCGCTGCCCGCGGACACCCCCCGCTCCGCCGACCAGGAACCGCCCGTGCGGCTCCACCTGATGCGGTGGACCGAGAGACTGGTGTGCGCGGTGCGCGACCCCAGCCACGACAGCCCGGTCGCGGGCGACTCCGACGACTTCTCGGCGGAGTCGGGACGCGGCCTGTTCCTGGTCGAGTCCTTCGCCGACGGCTGGGGATGGCACCCGCTGGCCAACACCCTCAACGGCAAGGTCGTGTGGGCCCTGTTCCGCCTGGGGCCCTCGGCGTGACGAACCGCGGCGCTTTTTTCGCGCCGCGGTTCTACGCGCGTTACGGGCTCCCGGGGCTGCGGGCCGCTGTGGCCTGCCGCGGGGCGCGGGGCGGAAAGGCCGTATACACCCTTGTGCATCCGCCGCGTCCGCACGCGCCCCTGACGGCCGCCGGCGTCAGCCCGCTGTCAGGTGGTCGAACTCGCCGTCCTTGATGCCCAGGAGCATGGCCTCGATCTCCGCGCGGGTGTAGACGAGGGCCGGGCCGTCGGGGAAGCGCGAGTTGCGCACGGCCACCTCGCCGCCGGGCAGCCGGGCGAACTCCACGCAGGAACCCTGCGAGTTGCTGTGCCGGCTCTTCTGCCAGGCCGCCCCGTGCAGCTCCGTGGCAGCCATGCCGTTGTACACGTCGTGGTCCACAGGTCGCTCCCCGGTGGTGCATTGGCGTCTGTTGCCATAGATGCAGTGGTCAACTGCCCCGGATCATAGCTGTCTTCACATGCAGATGCATGGGCAGATGCACGTGCACGGGGGGTGTTCTCCTGGTTACAGGTTTGACGGTCGCGAAGCCCGAATCGTTCCAACTCCGCGCCCCGTCAATGGAAGAGACGCACACCGGGCCGTTCCTGTTCCGATACGGGCCCGCCCCGCCCGGAGAATGAACGGGCGGGGCGGGACCGGCGGGCAGGCCGGGGCGGTCGAGGCCCGGAGACCACGGGGACCTTGGGGGACCTGGGGAACAGAGGGGCTGCGGGCGCCTCCCGAAACGGGCCGGCGCCCGCGCGGCGGCCGGGACTAGCGGGACGCGTAGCGCAGCAGAGCCATCTCACGGGCGTTCTTGATCGCGCGGGCCAGCCGTCGCTGCTGCCGGGCCGAGACCCGGGTGACCCTGCGACTGCGAATCTTTCCGCGGTCGGAGAGAAACCTCCGCAGAAGGTCCGTGTCCTTGTAGTCGATGTACGTGATCTTCGCCGCATCCAACGGGTTGGGGCGCGGCGCGGACGGCTTGCGTCCGGGATTGCGGGCGTTACGGGCGCCACCGGCACCGGCGTCACGGGCCATGGGGTCAGACCTCCAGGAGGATGTCGAAGGCGGGCGGGAGCCGCTTCCAGGCGGTGCGGCCGGCGGCGTACTCCCTGTCGGTCAGCAGGCAGGACTCCAGGAGCAGTTCGAGCCTGTCGCGGTCCAGGCCCGGCGAGGTGAAGACGAGGTGCTGGCAGCAGTCGCCGTGCTCCGGATGCCAGTCGAGCGCGGCGGCGGCCCGGCGCACCGGCGGCAGCATGTCCCAGGCCGCGTCGGGCAGGGACGCCATCCACGGCCCCGCGCTCTCCACACACAGGGCGCCGCCGGCCGCGTCCCAGTGCAGCAGGGTGTCGGGCCGGTCCGCGAGCCAGAACCGGCCCCGGCTGCGCGCGGCGGCGCAGGCCAGGTCCTCCAGCGCCGCGTAGAGCCGCTCCGGGTGGAACGGCCGGCTCCGGTGCCACACGAGTGTGGCGACCCCGCACTCGTCCGCCTCCACGGGCAGCAGCGCGCAGGCCGGATGCTGCGCGGCGGCGGCCGACTCCACGTCGAAGCCGGCGAGTGCGGCGGCGGCGAGGGGTGAGGGGACGCCCGGAGAGGGGTCGGACACCGCGGGATCGATCGGGATCCTGCGGGCGGTCGGGTGGAGCTGGGCCAGCAGGGCGCGGTCCTCGTCGTCGGCCTCCGCCGAGTCGGCGAGGGCCAGGACCGGGGCGTACTCCAGCTGACGCGCGAAGGTGTCGGCGACGGTGCGCTGGTCGGTCGTGGCGGCGGCGAGTCCCGCATCGGCGAGGTCGTCGCCCTTGCCGAGGTACGGGAGCACCAGCGCGGGGGCGACCGCGGTGATGACGCCGGTGAGGCGGAGTCCGGCGCTCGCGACCACCTCGGCCATCGCCTTCGGCTCGACCGAGTCCCAGAGCTCGACGATCGCGAGCCGGGTCACGCCGTCCGCCGCGAGCCGCTCCAGCTCCGGGACCAGGTCCTCGCGCAGGGCGCAGCACGCGCAGTCGTTGACCAGCGGCGCCTCACCGGCCGAGACGATGCCGGTGCGGTCGCGGACGGTCCGTACCACCGTCCCCTTCGCGGACGTCGCGAGGTCGTGGTGCAGCGCCACGGCACCCGGCACGTCGGCGAGCAGCCGCTCCACGGCCTGCCTGCGCGCGTCGGCGTGCAGCCCGCCGACGACGGCGACGGACAGCATCAGCGCTCCCCGCTCGTGCCGTGGTTCGTGCCGAAGCGGCGTTCGAAGCGCTCGACGCGGCCGGCCGTGTCCAGTACGCGGGCCGTGCCCGTGTAGAAGGGGTGGCTCACGTTCGAGATCTCGACGTCGACGACCGGGTACGTATTGCCGTCCTCCCAGTCGATCGTCTTCCCGCTCGTCATGGTCGAGCCGGACAGGAAGGCGTGGTTGGCGGCCCGGTCCCGGAAGACGACGGGCCCGTACGCCGGATGGATTCCCTCGCGCATGACGCTCAGCGCTCCTCTCGGAAGTCGACGTGCCGGCCCACGCGGGGGTCGTACTTGCGCAGGGTCAGCCGGTCGGGGTCGTTGCGACGGTTCTTGCGGGTGACGTACGTGTAGCCGGTCCCGGCCGTGGACCGGAGTTTGACGACCGGTCGGAGTTCGTTGCGTGCCATGCAGCTAGTATATGAAAACGAATCCCATTACCAATAACGGGAACGGAAGAGATCGAGAGAGGTACGTCACTCACCATGTCCGCACACTGCATGCTGACCGGGACCCGGCCGGGCTTCGGCAACTCCATCTCCCACTCGCACCGGCGCACGTCGCGCCGCTTCGACCCGAACATCCAGAGCAAGCGGTACTGGTTGCCGGGTGAAGGGCGGTTCGTCCGGCTGAAGCTGAGCACCAAGGGCATCAAGACCGTCGACGTCATCGGCGTCGAGGCCGCCGTGGCGCGGATCCGGGCCCGCGGGGTGAAGGTCTGATGGCGAAGAAGAGCAAGATCGCGAAGAACGAGGCGCGGCGGGTGGTGGTCGCGCGGTACGCCGAGCGGCGGGCCGAACTGAAGGAGATCGTGCGCCGGCCGTCCTCCACGGAGCCCGAACGGCTCGCCGCCGGGCGGGAGTTGCGACGCCAGCCACGGGACGCCGCGGCGGGACGGGTACGCAACCGGGACGCGGTGGACGGGCGTCCACGGGGCTATTTCCGGGCGTTCGGGGTATCCCGGGTGAACCTGCGGGTGCTGGGGCACGGGGGTTACCTACCGGGGGTGCGGAAGTCTTCCTGGTAGGGGGTGTTGGGGGAGCGGGGTGGCTGAGGCTTACTTCCGACTGCGGGCCGGCGGGGGTGGGGTGGCTGAGGCCGGCTTCCGACTGCGGCCCGGTGGGGGCCGTTCGCGCAGTTCCCCGCGCCCCTAAAAAGCGGGGCCGGTGGGGGTGAGGGTGGGCCCACCCCTGCGGGCCCCCTCAGGGGCGCGGGGAACTGCGCGGCCCACCCCCACCGGCCCGCAGCCGAAGCGGCCTCCGGATGGCCCCACCCCTCAGGGGCGCGGGGAACTGCGCGATCAGCCCCCACCGACCCGCACGGACGAACTCGCGTCGCCGCGCCCGCGGGCCCCTTCAGGGGCGCGAGGAACCGCGCGACCCACCCCCACCGGCCCGCAGCCGAAGCGGCCTCCGAATGGCCCCACCCCTCAGGGGCGCGGGGAACTGCGCGATCAGCCCCCACCGGCCCGCACTCGAAGCGAACCCCGCACAGCCCCACCCCCTCAGGGGCGCGGGGAACGGCGCGGGCGACCCCCACCGGCCCGCAGCCGAAGTGGACCCGACGGACGCCCACGCCTACTGCTGGTAACTTGCAGCGGTTGGACCCGGACGGCCACACCCCTGGAGGCTTCAGTGACTTCGGCGACCTTCCCGCGCAAGCACGCGCGCACCGCAGCCGCAGCCGCGGGGCTGGCGGTCGTGCTCGCCCTGACGACGGGCTGCACCAGCGACGGCGACAGTGACAGCAACGACAACGGTGGCGGCGACAAGGACCCCTCGTCCACCACGAGCGCCGAGCCCACCCAGTCCGCCGAGGCCGACGAGCTCGACGGCAACTGGCTCACCACCAAGGGCGGCAAGGCCGTCGCTCTGGTGATCACCGGCAAGCAGGCGGGCCTGTTCTCGACGAGCGGATCCATCTGCAGCGGCACGGCAGGCAAGACCTCCGACATGCGCATGATCACGCTGAAGTGCACCGACGGGAACAAGGACCGTTCCGAGGGCATGGTGGACTCCGTCGACTCCACCACCCTGAAGGTCACCTGGGACGGCTTCGGCGCGGAGACGTACACCAGGTCCGAGGGCGAGGGCCTGCCGCCCGGCCTGCCTACGGCGAGCCTGGGTTCCTGACACCGCCCGACTTCGTGCCCGGCTCCGTGCCCGTCTTCGTGCCCGGCTCAGCGACCGCCGACGTCCCGTCGAGCGTCATGGGCGGTACCGCGGTGTCGAGCGCCTCGGACAGCTCGGTCAGCGCGTCGAGGACGAGCCGCGCCGGTACGAGCAGGGCTTCCTCCCCGCCCGCCGGCTCCGTCTCCCAGGCCTCCACGGCGGCCCGTACCGCGTCCCACCCCGGCACCCGGCGCTCCCGGATGCTCTTCGCCCCCTGCTGGGTGGACTCGCGCAGGGCCTCGGCGAGTCCGGCGGCGGCCGGGACCGGGGTCGCGCCGCGTTCCGGGAGATGGGCCTCCAGCAGCATGGCGACACGGCCCAGCTGGGCGAGCGCGTCCTCGGCGTCGTCGGCGGCGGTCCGCGAGAGGCCGCGGTGGCGGACCGGTTCGGCGGTGGCACGGGCCACGGCCGTGTGCCAGGCCGCCCGGGCGGTGCGCGCGGTAAGCAGGGCCTCACGGACGTCCGGGGCGCTGCGGAGGGCCGGATCGGCGTAGGCGTCGAAGACCATGGCCGCGTAACGGCCCTGCGTGGCCAGCCAGTCCGCGAGGCGGGTGCGCAGCCGCGGGGTCTCCCAGGCCGGGTAGACGGCGTACGCGATCATCGCCAGCAGTCCGCCGAGCAGGGTGAGCACGACGCGTTCGGGCACGGTCTGCGTCCACTGTTCGCCGCCCATGCCGAGCAGGAAGACGACGTACGCGGCGATGCACCCCTGGGCAGCGAACTGGCCCGTCCGCATCAGTAGGTACATGAGCGCGGCGCTCACCACGGCGAGGGCCCCGGAGAGGTACGTGCCCGGGTCGGCGAGCCGCACCACCGCCGTGGCCACGGCCACGCCGACGACGGTGCCGCCGAGCCGGGCGACGGCCCGGCTGTACGTCTGGGAGAAGTCCGGGCGCATGACCATGACCGAGGTCAGCGGGGCCCAGTAACCGTGGCCGAGGGGCAGCGCGGTGCCGAGTACGTATCCGGCGGCGGCGACCGCGGACACCCGCGTGGCGTGCCGGGTGATCGGGGAGCCCCCGCGGAGTTCCTTGCGCATGGCCCTGAGCGCGGTGGGGATCAGGGCGAGCAGGGTGGGGCGGCTGCGGCTGCCGGGGCGGTGGGGCGGGGCGGCCGGGGCGACGCCGACGACCGGGGTCCGGTCGGTGCCCTTCGGTGTGCTGCCGCCCGCCGTCTCCAGCACGTCCTGGAGGAGGGTGTTGAGGCGGGACGCCGCGCGGTAGGGGCGGCCGGTGAGGATGCTCCCGGTGTCCGGGGTGCGGAAGGTGGCCAGGGCCGCGCCCGGGACGGTCACGGGCTCGCCCCGGCGGATCGAGTGGGCCGCCACGTCGAGGATGGCGCCCGCGGCGGCGAGCAGTTCGCGGACGCGGTCGCGGGCGTGCCCCTCCGCCGGTACGCCCATCGCCGGGTCGGCCAGAGAGGCCAGTACGGGGCGGATGCGTTCGGCGATGCCACGGGCGCCGTGCAGTTCGGCGGGGCGGCGGCGGGCCTGGCGGGGTGTGACGGCGGCGGCGTTGCGGGCCTCCATCAGGGGCAGCGGGTCGAAGGACGCAACGGGATTGTGGCGCAGCCGCCGCGCGTAGTCCGCCTCGGCGGCCAGGGCGTCGGCGAGCGCGTCACGGTGGGCGCCCCAGCGGCGTACGGGGAACAGCACGATCAGCGCGGCCTGGACGACACCGCCCACGATCATCATGGCGGCGTGGCCCGCGGCCTGGGCGACGGAGGTCGGCAGGGTGACCGTCACGAGCATGATCGCCACGTTCGAGGACGCGATCAGGCCGATGGTCGGGCCCGCGGCCCAGCTCATCCCCGCGGCGAACGTCCACACCACCAGCAGGGCGAGGAAGAGCGGTTCCCGGGAGATCGTCAGATAGCCGAGGAAGGTGGAGACGGCGAGGCTCGTACCGGAGGCGAGGGCCAGTTCGGGGCGGGGGCGCCAGCTGCGCTGGAACGTGGCGATCGCCGCCTGGAACGCGCCGAACGCCGAACTCGCGGCGACGGCCGGGCCGAAGGCCCACAGACTCGCCGCGATCACGATCGCGAGGCCCACCGCTCCGCGCACCGCGACGAGAGGTTCGAGCCGTGTCTTCTCCACGGCGAGCCCCGAGCGCGCGGTGTCCTTAAGCGCTCGTCGCCAGCTCACTGCGCCAGCGTACGGGAGGGGCCGGAGGGGCGGAGGATCCATGATGATCTACGGATACCGTCATCATCCGCATCACCATCTGCGTCACCATCTGCGTCACCATCTGCGTCACCACCTGCGTCACCATCAGCAGCTGTACGAACTTGCAGCAGTACGACCCTGAGGCTTGAGGAAATCCATGCGCACTCTGCCGATCGCCGTCACCGCCCTCGCGGCGACGCTCACCCTGACCCTGACCGCCTGCGGCGGCGACGACGGTGGCGGCGGTGACAACAAGAGCAGCGGGCCCAAGGACGCCTCCTCGTCCGCCTGCGCGGCCGACAAGCTCGGCCAGGAGGTCGTCGCCAGCGAGGCGCCGGCCGCGGGTGACACCGGGACCGTGTCCGTCAGCCTCACGAACGGCTCCGGAGCCGACTGCACGCTGAAGGGCTTCCCGACCGTCGGCCTGGACGCCGGCGGCACCGCGCTGTCCGTCGCTGCGGAGAAGGCCGCGGAGCCGGAGAAGCTGACGGTGAAGAAGGACGAGACGGTCGGTTTCACGATCACGTACGTACGGGGGCCCGCCGGTGACGCCGAGAAGGCCGCCGCGGTGACGACCGCGAAGTTCACTCTGCCGGGGGCCGACGGCGAGCTGTCGTTCGCGTGGAAGTACGGCGAGGTGGCGCTTCGGGGCACCGGCGGCGAACCGGACGCGTCCGTCACTCCGCTGCAGCGCACGGGGGACTGAGCGTCGCGGCGCGTCCGGCGGCCGGTGGGGTTGGCCGCGCCGTTCCCTCCGCCCCCTCCCGGCCGGGCCGGACCCTGTGCTGCAGCGGGACGGGGGCCTGAGCGTCGCGGTGCGTCCGCGGGCCGGTGGGGGCTGGCCGCGCCGTTCCCCGCGCCCCCTCCCGGCCGGGCCGGACCCTGCGCTGCAGCGGGACGGGGGGCTGAGCGTCGCGGTGCGTCCGCGGGCCGGTGGGGGCTGGGTGCGCCGTTCCTCGCGTCCCTGACCGTCGGGCGGGGTCAGGAGGTGGGGAGGCGTGGGTGGGGGTTGACCTGGGCCCGGTCCGCTGCTGCGGCTCCCTCTTGCCAGCCGGCCGCGTCGTTGATCCCGCGCATCCGGGTCGTGACGGTGTCCGGGAACATGCGTTCCGTCTCGTCCGTCACCGCGACGTCCCGCGCCGCGAGCACCGGCAGCAACTCCCCCGCCGTGGCGCTCACCTGCCCCTCGGCCGCGTCGGCCAACCGGTCGCCGATGCGGTGCGCGTACGCCGCGAGGAACGACTGCCGGAAGGACTTCGTACGCTTCCTGCCGCCCGCCCGCTGGGCAGCCTCCGCCTTGGTCATGGCGGCCGTGGCCTGCACGAGGAGCGAGGTGTAGAGGAGTTCGACCGCCTCCAGGTCGGGTTCGAAGCCGACGACGGTGGAGAAGCCGAGGGCCTCGTTCCACACCGCGCGGCAGCGGTTCGCGCCCGCCACCGCGTCGAGGAGGACCGCCTTGGCGGTCTCGTACGGCGGGTCGACGCCGATCCGGCAGGCGCCGGGCGCGTCCTTGGCGTGCGTACGCGCCGCGAGCAGCGCCTCGTCGATGCTGTGCCGCGCCATCAGCTCCTGCGCCTTGGCGCTCAGCGCCTCCGCCTCCTCCGGGAACCCGGTCGCCTCCGCCTTGGCGAGGAGCGCGCGGATACGGGTGAGCATGCGGGTGTCCCGCGGGACCGAGCCGCTCCCGGGCGCACGGGCCACCTGGGCGTCCAGCGACTCCAGCGGCTCCAGGGTGGGCAGCCGCAGCAGCAGCCGGTACAGCTCCAGGGCGGCGGTCGCGTACTGGAAACGGTCGGGGCGGACCAGGCGGTCCGGGCGGTCGGAGCGGTCCAGCTCGTCCAGCTGTGCCGTCCAGCGCGGAGCCCGGGGCGTACGGTCCCGGGCGGCCTCGGCGAGCACCAGCTCCGCCGCGAGGCGTTCGTGCACGTCGTCCAGCTCGCGCCGCACGATCCGTACGACGTCCGCGGGCTGCCAGCCCCGCCGCCAGGCCGCGGCGACGAACTCCTCGCCACGACGGGCGAGTTCGGCGTCGGAGGCGGGGTCGGCGGCGAGCAGGGAGGCACCGGTGTCGAGGGCCGTGTCGGAGTCGGCGTAGAGCGCGGCCGCGAAGGCGCGCTCCACCATGGAGGACGTACTACTCATGCGCCGATCGTGTCATGGGCGGAACGGGTGACCGGGCGGCGGACCCGCTCCGGCCCCGGCTGCGGGCGGCGGCCGTCTCAGCGGGTGAAAATCGCTCGACCCGTCGCCCGGCGGGCCCGAGCATGCCCCCATGGTCGACGCCTCTCTGTACGCAGCGTTCCTGGTCGCCGCGCTCGCGCTCGTGGTGAGCCCCGGCCCCGACATGATGTTCATCGTGGCGATGGGAGGCAGGGGCGGACCGGTCACGGGGGTGATGGCCGCGGCGGGCGTCGCCACGGCGATGCTCGTGCACTCGGTCGCCGCGATGCTGGGCCTCTCCGCCCTGTTCACAGCGCTGCCGACGCTGTACCACGTACTGCGCTGGGCCGGCGCGGCCTACCTGCTGTACCTCGCGGTCAAGGCGTTCCGGGACCGCTCGGTGCCGGTCGAGGAGGGCGCCGCCGTCGGTCCGGGGCGGCGGCGGGCCTTCTGGCAGGGGGCGGTCACGAACCTCCTCAACCCCAAGGTGATCCTCTTCAACGTGGCGTTCCTGCCGCAGTTCGTGAACCCCGGACTCGGCCATGTGATGGGCCAGTTCTTCGTCCTGGGCGTCACCATCGTGGTCATGGGCTTCGTTTTCGACGCCTCCGTAGGACTGCTTTCCGGCCGCCTCTCCGACCTGCTGCGGCGCAGCAGCCGGGTCGCCCGGGGGCTCAACATCTTCAGCGGCACGGTCTTCACGGGACTGGCCGTACGCCTGCTCGTGGCATCCCCGAAGTAGCCGAACGGACCGGAGCGGACCGGGACGACCCCTATCAGTCATCCTGGAATACACTGTCAACGCGAGGTTGACACCCCCACACCGTCAACCTACGGTTGACACATGACCACGAATCCACGCGGCACCACCTCCGTACGCCTCGACGACCTCATCGAGGCCATCAAGAAGGTCCACGAAGACGCCCTCGACCAGCTCCAGGACGCGGTGATCGCCGCGGACCACCTCGGCGACGTGGCCGACCATCTGATCGGCCACTTCGTGGACCAGGCCCGGCGTTCGGGCGCCTCCTGGACGGACATCGGCAGGAGCATGGGGGTGACCCGGCAGGCGGCCCAGAAGCGGTTCGTACCGAAGGCCGAGTCGGACCTCGACCCGAGCCAGGGCTTCAGCCGCTACACGCCACGCGCCAGGAACGTGGTGGTGACCTCGCAGGAGGAGGCCAGGAACGCCGACAACGACCAGATCCGCACCGAGCACCTGGTCCTCGGCCTGATCGCCGAGCCGGAGGGTCTCGGGGCGAAGGCGATCACCGCGCAGGGCGTCACACTGGACGCCGTACGCGAGGCAGCGAGCGCCGGCCTCCCGCCGCGCGCGGAGACCATGCCCGCACTCGTACCCTTCGACGCCGGCGCGAAGAAGGTCCTCGAACTCACCTTCCGCGAGGCCCTGCGCCTGGGCCACAACTACATCGGTACGGAGCACATCCTGCTCGCCCTCCTGGAGCACGAGGCGGGGACGGGCCTGCTGAGCGGACTCGGCGTCACCAAGACGGCGACCGAGGCGGACATCACGAAGTCACTGGAAGAACTGAAGAAGCCCCTCCAGTAGACCCCGCCTCCCCAATGAATCCGGCCACCGCCCCCTCAGGGGCGCGGGGAACTGCGCGCCCGACAAGGCCGACGGGCCCAGCCACCGCCCCTTCAGGGGCGCGGGGAACTGCGCGGCCCACCCCCACCGGACCCGCACCCGCACCCGACCGACAAGGCCGGTGGCCCCGGCGGTGAGCACGGCAGGCGGGCCCCGGCGGCGAACGGCGGGCGGGCCGCGCTGGGGCCGGATTGTCAGACCCTCCTGCGAGACTCGCGTCATGACCGGACGGTGGGCGCTCGCGCCGGCCGAGGACGGCGGCGCGGAGCTCGCCCCCCTCGGCCCCGACGGACTGCCCGCCGGACCGCTCCTGCGGGAACCGGACCTCGCCGAGTCCGTACGTTCCCGGCCGGACGTCACCCGCTGGGTGTGGCGGGCGACGCCGGAGGTCTACCCACGGCTGCGCGCCGAGGGCGTCCGGGTGGAGCGGTGTTACGACCTGGAGGCCGCCGAGACCCTCCTGCTCGGCCACGAGGGACGGCTCGGCGAACCCCGTTCGGCCGCCGCCGCCCTCGCCAGGCTGCACGGCGGCCCCGTACCGCCCGATCCCCCGCAGCGTTCCGCGGAGCCCGGCTCGCAGTCGTCCCTCTTCGAGCCGCGCCCCGTCCACGTACCGCTGGCGCAGCTCATCGAGGTGTACGGGGAGCAGCAGCGAAGGCACGACGCGACCGCGCGGCCCGAGCGGATGCGGCTGCTCACGGCCTCCGAGTCGGCGGGCACGCTGGTGGCGACGGAGATGAACGAGACCGGGCTGCCGTGGAGCGCCGACGTGCACCGGGAGGTCCTGCACGAACTGCTGGGCGAGCGGTATGCGGGCGGCGGTGAGCCACGGCGGCTGGCCGAACTGACGGAAGAGGTGTCGGCCGCGTTCGGCCGCCGGGTCCGCCCCGACCTGCCCGCGGATGTCGTCAAGGCGTTCGCGCAGGCCGGGATCAAGGTGAGGTCCACCCGGCGCTGGGAGATCGAGTCCATCGACCACCCGGCGGTGAAGCCCCTGGTCGAGTACAAGAAGCTGTACCGGATCTGGGTCGCCCACGGCTGGTCGTGGCTCCAGGACTGGGTGCGGGACGGCCGGTTCAGACCGGAGTACCAGGCGGGCGGCACCGTCACCGGCCGCTGGGTGACCAACGGCGGCGGCGCCCTGCAGATCCCCAAGGTCATACGCAGGGCCGCGGTCGCCGACCCCGGCTGGCGGCTCGTCGTGGCGGACGCCGACCAGATGGAGCCGCGCGTCCTGGCCGCGATCTCCCGCGACCCCGGGCTGATGGAGGTGGCGGGCCGCGAGAGCGACCTCTACCAGTCCGTCTCCGACCGGGCCTTCTCCGGCGACCGCGCCCAGGCGAAGCTCGCCGTCCTCGGCGCGGTCTACGGCCAGACGTCCGGCGACGGCCTCAAGAACCTCGCGCTGCTGCGCCGCCGCTTCCCCAGGGCGGTGGCGTACGTGGACGACGCGGCCCGCGCGGGCGAGGAGGGCCGGCTCGTACGGACCTGGCTGGGCCGCACCTGCCCACCGGCGGCGGGGTCGGACTCCTCGGGCGAGGAGGCGGGGATCCCGGACAGCGAGGAGACCGGCGAACTGGCCGGCGGTCCGGGCGAGGGGGCCGAGCCGGGGGGCGCCCAGGACTGGGTGCCCGGGTACGCGTCCAGCAACTCCCGGGCCCGGGGCCGCTTCGCCCGTAACTTCGTGGTGCAGGGCAGCGCCGCCGACTGGACCCTTCTCGTGCTCGCCGGGCTCCGGCGCACCTGCCGGGACATGGCGGCCGAGCTGGTCTTCTTCCAGCACGACGAGGTGATGGTGCACTGCCCGGAGGAGGAGGCCGACGCGGTGGTCCAGGCGATCCGGGAGGCCGCCGAGGAGGCGGGACGGCTGACGTTCGGGGAGACGCCGGTGCGGTTCCCGTTCACCACGGCGGTGGTGAAGTGCTACGCGGACGCGAAGTGAGCGCACTGCGCGCCACACACCACCTGATCCATGGTGGTCAACCGATGCGGCTCAGGAGCAGGTCCCGCAGCTCCTCGACCACCGGGCTGTCGGTGCCGTCGAGGTCGTCGAGGGCCAGTTCCCACTGCTCGTACGCCTCCTCGGTGCGGCCCGCCGACCGGTGGAGCAGCCCTTGCTGGTGCCGGGCGAGACCCGCGGTGTAGCGGTCGGCGCGCTGCTCGGCCCGCTCCAGCAGCAGGGCGCACTCCCGGGCGGCCCGCTCCGCGCGGTCGAGGTCGCGCAGGGCACGCACCAGACCGAGCCGGGTCTGCGAACCGCTCTGCCAGTCGGCCCCGTCCGAGATGCTCAGGGCACGGTCGAAGTGCTCCAGCGCACCGGCCGGCTCGCCGAGCGCGAGGTGGGCGTACCCGATGTTGCAGTGCCCGGACTCCCGTACCCGTGAGTCGCCCATGACCTCCCCGAGCGCGAGGCTCCGCTCGTGCCACGCGATGGCGGCACGCGGGTCGCTGTGCTCGTACAGGTTGCCGAGGTTGCTGTAGACGACGGCCTCGCCGTCCGTCTCGCCCGCCTGCCGCGCCAGTTCGAGGCTTTCCCGCAGGGCGGTCTCGGACTCGGTGTACCGGCCCAGGCTTTCGAGCAGCAGCCCCCGGTTGTTCAGACAGCGCTGGACGCGCGGCAGGACGCCGAGACCGCGCCAGCGCACGAGCGCCTGGTCGGTCAGGACGAGCGCCTCGCCCGCCCTGCCCTGCATGAAGTGCAGCCCCGCCAGGTCGGAGAGCGCGATCGCCTCGGCGGCGTCGTCACCGAGACGCCGCGCCACGTCCAGTGCCCGCCGCCCCAGAGTCGCCAGTTCGCGGAGCCGGCCGCGGCGCTGCAGATACGGGAAGAGGGCGCGGACGAGGACGGGCACGAGCGGGGAGACGGCGGCCCGTCCCTCGACGAGCGCGACGACGTTCGCCACCTCCCGGTCACCCCAGGCGACGGCCTCGGCGGCCGAGCCGAACGGCGGGGGCGGATCCCCGTCCGCATCGGCGGCCACGCACTCCTTCTCCGCGACGGTCACACCGAGCCGGTTGTCCCGGTCGACACCGGAGGGCGTCAGGGCCAGCACGCACTGGCGGGCGGAGGCGATGTACCAGCGGAGGGCGATGTCCGTGGAATCGGAATCCGAACCCGAGGGATCCGAACCCGGGGGATGCGAGCCGGAGGAATCCGAACCCAAGGAATGCAAGCCCGAAGGATCAGGGCGCGTGCTCCCCTCATGGGCATCCTCACGTGCATCCGCGTGGGCACCGTCTCGGGCGACCTCGCGGGCGAAATCCCGTACGAGGTCGTGGGGGGCGTAGCGGCCGTACGTGCTCTCGTCGAGGAGAGCGACGTCGACGAGGCGGTCGAGGGCGGCCTCCGCGCGCCGCTCGCCAGTGGCCAGCAGCCGTGCGAGCAGCGGAATCCCGTACGTCGGCAGGTCGAGCGCGCCGATCCGGCGCAGGGCGAGCGCGGCGTCCCGGTCGGCCTCGCGGTCCGAGGCGCGCAGCGCGTCGAGGGCGACCGCGAGCGAGCGGCGCACGCTCAGGTCGTCGTACTCCAGATGGTGCAACCGTTGGTCGCTGGCGGCCAGTTGACCGGCCAGCGCGTCCGGGGTGAGAACGTGCCGGGCGGCCAGACGCGCGGCGACGATCCGCAGGGCGAGAGGCAGCCGTCCGGTGAGGCCGACGAGCGGGTGCGTACCGTCGAGGCCGTCCCGCCCGGAGACGGCGCGCAGCAGCTCGGCGCTCTCCTCGGCGGAGAGCGGCGCGAGCGGAAAACGCGTCGCGCCGTCCAGCGCGGTGAGGGGCGAACGGCTGGTGACGATCACCGCGCACCCGGGCCCGGCGGGCAGCAGGTGGCGGACCTGCGCGGCGTTCGCGACATCGTCCAGCACGAGCAGGGTGCGGGTGGGGGCCAGCAGGGACCGCAGCAACGCGCTTGCCGCGTCCGGGTGTTCGGGCACGCCGCACGGTTCCACACCGAGGTCGCGGAGCAGTGCGGCGAGGGCCTGCCCGGCGGTGAGCGGCGGCACGCCCGGCGTCGCCCCGTGCAGCCGCACGTACAGCTGCCCGTCGGGGAACTCCGTCCGCAGCCCGTGCGCCACCTGGACGCCCAGCGCGCTCTTCCCGACCCCCGCCATACCGCTGACGACGGCGACCCGGGGGCGGCCGTCCCCGACGGGATCTCCCGGACCGTCCGGGTCGACGGGGCCGTCCGGGAGGAGCGCGGTGCGCAGTGCCCGGATGCTTGCCTCGCGGCCGGTGAAGTGGAGTGGTACGGGCGGGAGTTGGGCGGGCCTCGGAACGGCAGCGGTGGTGATGGTGGAGGGGGGCCGGGAGGTCCGAGAGGCCCGGGAGGTCTGCGCCGGAATAGCCGGAACCCGAACCGGACCCGGACCCGTAACCGGAACCAGAAACGGAACCGGACTCGCAGCGAACGTTTCCGCCAGGATCGTGGTGGTGGCAGGCCTCATGGTCCGGGCGGCCCCACGAGAGCCGGAACCGGAACGGGAGTCGGAGCTGGAACCGGAGCTGGACGCGACGGCGGCTCGTTCAGTGACAGCCCGTTCAGTGACAGCTCGTTCGGTGTCAGCCCTTTCAGTGGCAGCCCGTTCAACAGGTCGCGCCCGGCCGTGGACGGCGGTCACCGCACCCGCGGCTCCCGGGGGCGCACCCACCGGCTCCCGCAGGATCTCCAGATGGGCCTCCCGTACCGCGTTCCCCGGCTCCACACCGAGTTCGCGGACGAGCCTGCCGCGCAGATCACGGTGGACGGCCAGCGCCTCCGCCTGGCGGCCCGTCCGGTACAGGACCAGCATCAGCTGCCGGTGGAAGGCCTCACGCAGGGGGAACTCGGCTACCAGAGCGGCCAGTTCGGGAGCGAGCCCGGAGAGCCGTACGCCCTGTTCGGCCGCTTCCCGGCCGAGCTCCAGTTCGGCGTCGTACCGGCACTCCAGGGCGAACAGCCGTGCCTCCTCCAGCCGTTGGACGAGGGAGATCCCACCGGCCTCCGGGCACCAGCCGTCCAACGGGGTGCCGCGCCACAGCGCGAGCGCCGCGACGGCCTCGGCCGAAGCCCTCTCCCAGTCGCGCCGCGCATACGCAGCGCGGGCGGCCACGATCCGGGCCTCGAAAACCCCGACATCCAACTCGCCTGCCGATATGCGCAGTTGATAGCCGGTGGCCACCGACCGCAGCCGGTCCGGGTCATCCAGGAGCCGCCGCAGCCGGGTCACATGATTCTGCAGCGAGGCGTGCGCGGACGCGGGCGGGAACCCGCCCCACAACGCGTCCTTGAGCGCGTGCACGGAGACGACCCGCCCCGGTTCCAGGAGCAGAGCGGTGAGCAGGACGCGCCCCTTGGCGCTGCTGACCGGCCGGGCCACGCCGTCGGCCCCGTACACGACCGTGGGCCCGAGCAGCCCGAAGCGCAACCGGCTCGGACCTGCGGCGGAAGCTCCGAGCAGGGCACCGGCAAAAGGGGCCGCCGCTGCGGACGTGGGCGTACCGGGCAAGGGAACCAGCGACTCGGACGTGGGCGTGGGCGTGGGCGTGGGCGTGGACGTGCCGGGCGGGCCGAGCAGTCCGGCCTCTCGTTCCGACCGCGTCCCGCCGCCCACCTGTCCGCCCTCCCGTCGCGGCGTCGGGCGGCCGGAATCCGACGCTCCGCCGGCCCTCGGGCGAAACTCCGTGCCCCGCCACACCGTTCGCCCATGTTAGCGATCGGTTGGCGTGGCCTGATTTGATCACCGCATCGGATCCGGTCGTTCCGGTACGCGGTAGGCGTCGTAGGTCGCCGCGACTCGGGGGAGTGTCGCCGTCGCGACCGGGTCCGAGAGCCCCGTGGAAGACACGTGAGGCACCCGTGGAACACGCGTGAGTCCCCCGCGTACCGGGCGAAGCCCCAACAACTGGCCCCGCCCCTCCCTCTCCGTCTCAGATGACGGGCGGGCGCCCCAGCCGCGTAAGCCGCCACACGGTCTTCCAACGCATCGGCCGGCGCTCCCCGGCGGACACCCTCAGCCCCTCCACGAATCCGCCGAACCACGCCCGCAGCCCACCGACGGACCGCGTCCGTACGAGGGTCAGCGCGATCCAGACCCCCAGGTGGACGGGGATGAGCGGAAGGGGCAGCCGGCGCCTGACCAGCCAGACGCGGTTGCGGGCGGTGACGCGGTAGTAGATGGCGTGCCGGGCGGGTGACGTCTTCGGGTGCTGGAGCAGCAGCTGCGGCTCGTACCGGATGGTCCAGCCGGCGTCGGCGGCCCGCCACGCCAGGTCGGTCTCCTCGTGCGCGAAGAAGAACTCGGCGGGCCAGTCCCCCGTCTGCGCGAGCATCTCCATGGACAGGGCGTGGCCACCGCCGAGGAAGCAGGTCACCTCGCCGCCCCGCAGGGGGTCCTTGGCACCGAGCCTGGGTACGTGGCGCCGCTGGGTCTCGCCGTTCTCGTCGGCGATGCGGAAACCGACGATGCCCAGGCGCGGCTCGACGGCGTACAGGTCCCGTACCGTCCGCAGGACATCGGGGTCGATGAGCAGCCCGTCGTCGTCCAGTTCGACGACGACGTCCACGTCCCCGAACTCCCGCAGCCGCCGCAGAGCGACATTGCGGCCGCCCGGGCAGCCGAGGTTCTCGTCGACCTCGATGGCGGTGACCTCACCGGGCAGGCCCAGCCGCTCGGCGAACTCCGGCAGCGGACAGCCGTTCCCGACGATCACGATCCGCGCGGGCGCGACGTCCTGCTTGGCCACCGCCGCGAGCAGCGCGTCGACCTCGTCGGGCCGCGTCCCCATCGTCACCACGGCCACCGCGATTCGAGGTTCCCTCGACACGACGCCCACCCCGATCTCGACCTCGTCGGACAATCAGAGAACGATGCTAGCCGTTCACGCTGTGGACTCCTCAAGTACGCGACTTCTTAAGGGTGTCGCGAGGTTGTCGCGGCGCGCGTCCGGACAGTGTTCCCCGTCCTGTACGGAGGTGAGTTACGGCCGTCTCACGACCGCGCGGCGCTGCATCACGCCGGGCGGTCGCATGAGACATCCCTCCAGGCCGTCACCCCGGGCTGTCACTCCGCTGGGGTGCCTCAGGGGCCCCGCCGACCGGTAGCGTGTCCATGACCCGCAGGATCACGGGCGGCCGACCGGCGGATTCGACGGGACCAGCCGGACCCGCGGGACTCACCGGACCGAGGGCAAGAAGGGGCTCAGGACATGACCGTGACCATCTCCCTCATGCTGATGGCGGCCGTCGCCCTGACCGCCGCGGTCGTGGCGCCCCGCGTCCTGACCGGCGCCTCCTGGCCCGAGCGGGAGCCCGTACTCGCACTGTGGGTGTGGCAGTGCCTGGTCGCCACGGTCCTGCTGTGCTGTCTGTCGTCGCTCGTGCTGAGCGCCTCCGCCGTCTTCCACACGGTCCGCGCCCATGTCTTCGCGCCCGCGCCGGCCTCCGTGACGGCGGCGTACGACCTGGCCGCCGCCCCGCCCTGGACCACCGCGCTGACGCTGCTGCTGGCGGGCGGCGCCGCCTGGACCACGGCGATGCTCGCCCGCGAGGTGACGGAGGCCCGCAGGCGCAGCCGCCTGCGCCGCGAGCACCTGCGCGAACGCGCGCCCGAGCTGCCGGCAGGCCTGCCGACCTCGCGCGGCCCGCTCCTCGTGCTGGAGGACGAGTACCCGGACGCCTGGTGGATGCCGGGCAGCCCGTCCCAGCTCGTCGTCACGACGGGCGCCCTGCACCGCCTCACCGATCACCAGCTGGACGCCATCCAGGCCCACGAACTCGGCCACGCGCGGGCCCGCCACGACTGGCTCCTGCATCTCTCCCAGGCGCTGGCCGGCGGCTTCCCGGGCATCCCCGTCTTCCGTGACTTCCGCGACCAGACGCACCGCCTCGTCGAACTCTCCGCCGACGACACGGCGTCGCGCCGCTGCGGCCACCTCACGACCGCGCTGGCCCTGATCGAGCTGAACCAGCACCGAGGCGTGCTGTCCTGCGCCACCCCGAGGCCCCTGCTCCACCAACGTGTGGAACGCCTCCTGGACCCCCCACCCCGCCTCACCCGCTCCCACCGCCGAGGCACCACGACGGCCGCGGCACTGGCCCCACTGGTCCCACTGCTGATCGCGTTCGGCCCGGCGCTGGCGACTCTGGCGCCGTAGGGCCTGCGGGCAGTTACGGAAAAGGCCGCCGCCCGCGGGAACAACTGGTGAAGCTCACGGGCTCACAGGCCACGGGCTCGGACAAAAGCAAAAGCCCCAGGTCACGGCGAGTGAGTCCTGGGGCTTCCACAGAGCCGCCTTCGGGATTCGAACCCGAGACCTACGCATTACGAGTGCGTTGCTCTGGCCATCTGAGCTAAGGCGGCGCGCTGCCAGCACTATGGTGCGATCGGCAACGTCAGCAAGTCTACACAGTTTCCGGGGGTGCTCCGTACCGGCCCCGGAGGCACCCCCGGCTGCTCGGCGATCAGGTCGCCGAGCAGCGCTTTCCCTTCTGCGGCGGGGTGCCTTCGAGCAGGTACTGGTTGATCGCGGAGTCGATGCAGGCGCTGCCTCGGCCGTACGCCGTGTGGCCGTCGCCGTCGTAGGTCAGGAGCGACCCGGAGGAGAGCTGGGTGGCGAGGGACTGCGCCCAGGGGTAGGGCGTCGCGGGGTCCCGGACCGTGCCGACGACGACGATGGGCGCCGCGCCCTTCGCCTCGATGCGATGCGGCTCACCGGTCGGCTTCACCGGCCAGTAGGCGCAGTTCAGCGAGGCCCAGGCGAGGCCCTCGCCGAAGACCGGGGAGGCCTTCTCGAAGTCGGGGACGCCCTTCTCGACCTCCTCGGGGGAGGCGAAGGCGGCGGGCAGGTCCAGGCAGTTGACCGCCGCGTTGGCGGACATCAGGTTGGCGTACGTGCCGTCCGCCTCCCGCTCGTAGTAGCTGTCCGACAGGACCAGCAGGCCCGCGCCGTCCTTGTCCTTCATGGCCGTGGTGAGGGCCTCGCGCAGTTGCGGCCAGGCCCCCTCGTCGTACATCGCGGCGATGACACCGGTCGTGGCGAGCGCCTCGCCCACCTTGCGGCCGTCCGCGTCACCCGCGTCGATGGGCGCGGAGTCCAGTTTCTGGAAGAAGGCCTTCAGGTTCTTGCCGACCTGCTCCGGCGACGTGCCCTTCCCGCCCAGCGGGCAGTCGGACTCCCCCACGCAGTCCTTCGCGAAGGACCGGAACGCCGTCTCGAAGCCGGCCGTCTGGTCACGGTTCAGCTGCCGCGCGGGCAGGGACGGGTCCATCGCGCCGTCCAGCACCAGCCGGCCGACGCGCTCCGGATACAGGCCCGCGTAGGTCGCCCCGAGGAACGTGCCGTACGACGCACCCACGTACGTCAGTTTCCCGTCGCCCAGCGCGGCCCGTACGAGATCCATGTCACGGGCCGCCTCGACCGTGGACACATGGCGCAGCAGGTTCGCCGAGCGCTTTCCGCAGGCCGCCGCGAACTCCTTGTACGCGTCGACCAGTTCGGCGGTCTCGCGCGCGTTGTCGGGGGTCGTGTCCGTCTGCGTGTACGCGTCCATCCGCTTGCCCGTGAGGCATTCGACGGGCGCGCTGCGGGCGACGCCCCGCGGGTCCACTGCCACCATGTCGTAGCGGGCGCGCACCTTCGCCGGGTAACCGATCCCCGCGTACGACTGGAGGTAGTCGACCGCCGATCCGCCCGGCCCTCCCGGGTTGACCAGCAGCGAGCCGATCCGTTTGCCCGGTCCCGTGGCCTTCTTGCGGGCCACGGCCAGCCGGATGTCGCCCTTGGCCGGCTCGGCGTAGTCGAGCGGGGCCTTCAGCGTGCTGCACTCGAAGCCGGCGACACCGCAGGCCCGCCAGTTCGGCCGCTGCGCGTAGTACGGGGCCAGCGCGGACGGGGTGGCCTCGGGCAGCGCGTGCAGTGCCACCGACCCGGCCGGGCTCGCGGCGGTCGTCGAACTCCCCGCGGAGCAGGCGGAGACGAGGAGTCCGGCGACGGCGAACAGGGTGCCGTACGCGCGGAGGGAACGGTGGGCCCGGGATGACCTGGGCCGGCGCCTGATGTACATCGACCGAGCGTAACCCTGTGCGACGTTTTGATCGCTCAGAGTTGCACGCGTGCCTCGTACGAGTGACGCCGTCAACTCCCCGTCCGACCCGCGCCCGTCCGCCGGGCCGGCCTACCGTGCCGGCCCGCCGTGTCGGTGCACAGAGCGTCAGCCCACCGCGCGGGCCCCCTCAGCCTCACCCCGCCCGCAGCGCCATCGTCATGGCCTCCACCGCGAGCAGCGGCGCCACGTTCCGGTCCAGGGCCACCCGGCACGCGGCGATCGCCTCGATCCTGCGCAGGGTGGCCTCGGGCGACGAGCCCCGGGCCAGCCGGTCCAGCGCGTCCTGCATCTCCGTGTTGGCCAGGGCGAGATCCGTGCCGAACTGCAGGGCGAGCACATCGCGGTAGAAGGCCGTGAGGTCGATCAGGGCCAGGTCCAGGCTGTCGCGCTGCGTACGCGTCTTGCGGCGCTTCTGCTTGTCCTCCAGCTCCTTCATCACGCCCGCGGTGCCACGCGGCATTCGGCCGCCCTGTCCCGCGCCGAGGGCCGCCTTCATGTCCTCGGTCTCCTTGACGTCGGTCTCCTCGGCGACCTGCTTGGCGTCCTCGGAGGCCGCGTCGACCAGCTCCTGGGCCGCCTTGAGGCAGGCACCCACGTCGTCGACCCGCAGCGGCAGCTTCAGGACGGCGGCCCGGCGCGCACGGGCCCGCTCGTCCGTGGCGAGGCGCCGGGCGCGCCCGATGTGGCCCTGGGTGGCTCGGGCCACGGCGGCGGCGACGTCCGGCTCGATGCCGTCGCGGCGTACGAGGACGTCGGCGACCGCGGCCACCGAGGGCGTCCGGAGCGTGAGGTGGCGGCACCGGGAGCGGATCGTGGGCAGCACGTCTTCCAGGGAGGGCGCGCACAGGAGCCAGACCGTACGGGGGGCGGGCTCCTCGACGGCCTTCAGGAGCACGTTGCCCGCGCCCTCGGTGAGGCGGTCGGCGTCCTCCATGACGATGACCTGCCAACGACCGACCGCCGGGGACAGCTGGGCACGGCGGACCAGGTCGCGCGTCTCCTTCACACCGATGGAGAGGAGGTCGGTGCGGATGATCTGCACGTCCGCGTGCGTACCGATCAGGCTCGTGTGGCAGCCGTCGCAGAATCCGCAGCCGGGGATCCCGCCGAGGGCGCGGTCGGGGCTGGTGCACTGCAGGGCCGCCGCGAAGGCGCGCGCCGTGGTGGAACGGCCCGAACCCGGCGGCCCCGTGAAGAGCCACGCGTGCGTCATCTTCGAGGCCTCGGGCAGCGGGGTGTCGGCGGCGACCGCGGTCACCAGGGCGTCGGCGTCCCGCGCGGCGGCCTCAAGCTGCCCGCTCACCTTCTCCTGGCCCACCAGGTCGTCCCATACGGTCATGGGGCGCCGCCCTTTCGTCGAACCTGCCGTCACCGTCACCGTCGCCGTCACCATCGGCGGCGCAGCCGCTGTCATCGCCACGGCCGCAGCCGCAGCCACAACCGCGCCTTTTGTCGCACGTGTGCCTGCTGCGTCCCATTGTGCGGGAGGGCACTGACAACGAGGCCCGGACGCCGGCACGGCCCCGCTGCCGGCGCCCCGCCGACGCCGCTGCCGCCTCTGCCGACGCCCCTGCTGGACGTGCCTGACGCCCCGCCCGCGATGCCGTCAGCGCCGCCGGCGCCCGTTCCCCTCGTCCCGCTCGTCGTCGTCCCGCGGGCCCAGCAACTCGTCGGCCAGCGTCGGCAGATCGTCCAGCGGGGTCTCCTCCGCCCAGTCCGAACGGGGGCGTCGCCGCGGCCTGCCCTCGGCGTCGACCTGGGGCAGCTCACGAGTGCCACCGTCGGAGGCACCCGTTCCGGTGCCGTACCCGTCCCCGTACCCGGGAGGCACCCGGTCCTCGGGCTCGCGGCCACGACCACGGCCGCGCTCGTCCCGTACCGGGGGAAGGACCGCCGTCTCGTCCGCGGCGGGCTCCGGCCGGACCGGCGGCAGCACCGCGGTCTCGTCGGCGGCGCCCTGCGGAGGCTGCGGCACCTGCGGCAGCACAGCCGTCTCGTCACCGGCCGGACCGGCGGTCGGCCCACCGGCCGGACCGGCGGTCGGCCGGGCGTCCCGCGGCGGCACCGGAGGCAGCACGGCCGTCTCGTCGACCGGACCACCGGACGCGTTCGTGGGCGTCACCATGGGCGTCTGCACAGTGCTCTCGTTGTCAGGACTCGCGTTGTCCAGGCTCTCGCTGTCCGGGCTCGCGTTGCCCGCGTGCCCAGTACCCGCGTGCCCAGTACCCGCGTGCCCGGTGCTCGCGTTCCCGGTGCTCGGGCTCTCGTTGCCCGAACCAGCCGCCGTCCGACCGGACCCAGCCCCTCCAGAAGGCGCGGGGGTCACAGCCGCGGACGATGCGGCAGCAGCTCGCGCCGAAGCCGCCGCAGCCGCGGAAGCGGTATTGGCCGCCGCCACGGCAGCCGCCGCCTCAGCCGCGCGTCGCGCCTCCTCGGCCCGTACCAGCGCCTCCTCGGCCTTCCGCTGCTTCTCCAGGCGCCGCTCCTCGGCCTCCGCCCGCAGTCGCGCCTCCTCCTCGGCCTGCTTGCGCCGGCGCTCCTCCTCGGCCGCGCGGGCCTTCTCCTCCGCGAGCTGCCGTGCCTTCTCCTGCTCGGCACGCACGCGTGCGGCCTCGGCGCGCTGGCGGGCCTCCTCGGCCTGCCGCTCGGCCTCGCGCCGCTGCGCCTCCTCCAGTTCGAGCCGCTTGCGCTCTTCCTCCTCCGCGCGCAGCCGGGCGAGCTGCTCCTGGCGCTCGCGCTCCAGCCGCTCCTCCTCGGCCTTGCGTGCGGCCTCTTCCTCGGCCTTGCGGCGCGCTTCTTCCTCGGCGGCCTTGCGTGCCTCCTCCTTGGCCTTGATCTCGGCCTCGGAGAGCGGCAGCACCACGTCGAGCCGGTGCCGGATCACGGTCGTGACGGACTCGGGCTCCTGCCCGGCGTCGACGACGAGGTAGCGGCCGGGGTCGGCGGCGGCCAGCGTCAGGAAACCGGACCGCACGCGCGCGTGGAACTCGGCGGGCTCCGACTCCAGTCGGTCAGGCGCCTCGGTGAACCGCTCGCGCGCGGTCTCCGGCGCCACGTCCAGCAGGACCGTCAGATGGGGTACGAGCCCGTCCGTGGCCCAGCGGTTGATGCGGGAGACCTCGGTGGGGGACAGATCGCGCCCCGCCCCCTGGTAGGCCACCGAGGAGTCGATGTACCGGTCCGAGACCACGACCGCGCCCCGTTCCAGCGCGGGCCGCACCACGGTGTCCACGTGCTCCGCGCGGTCGGCGGCGTACAGCAGCGCCTCCGCGCGGTGCGAGAGGCCGGCCGACGACACGTCGAGCAGAATCGACCGCAGCCGCTTGCCGACGGGGGTGGCGCCGGGCTCGCGCGTCACGACGACCTCGTGTCCCTTGGCGCGGATCCACTCCGCGAGGGCCTCGGCCTGGGTGGACTTGCCGGCGCCGTCGCCGCCCTCCAGGGCGATGAAGAACCCTGCGTCGGTGGGCGCCTGCACCGGGTCGTCCCCGCCGCGCAGCGCGTCCCTCAGGTCGTGCCGCAGGGGTACTCCGGAGCGGTCGTCGGCCTTGGCGAGGACCAGTGCGGCGACCGGCAGGAGCAGCGCGCCGACCAGCATCAGGGTGAAGGCGGCGCCGCCGTGCGCGAACACGAACTTGCCGTTCTCCAGGCGGTGCGGACCGATGGCCGCCGCCACGAGCGGCGCCACCAGGACGCCCACGGCCACGAAGACCCGTACGACCGCGTGCAGGTGTTCCGTCGTACGCGTGCGGCGGTAGTCCTCGGCCTCCTGGTCGAGCAGGGCGTGGCCGGTGTTGGCGGCGACGCCCGCGCCGGTGCCCGCCAGGCCGACGATCAGGAGCACGGTCGTGACGTCGGGGACGAGTCCGGCGGCGAGCAGCGCGATCCCGGTGAAGGCGATCGCCAGGGCGAGCAGCCGCCGGCGCGACAGCGACGGCAGCAGCTTGGGCGCCGTACGGATGCCGACCACGACCCCGCCGGTCACCGCGAGCACCAGCAGCCCGAACGTCACCGGGCCGCCGCCCAGGTCCTTGGCGTGCAGCACGGCCACGGCGACGGCCGCCGCGACGGCTCCGGCGACGGCCGCGCAGGCGAGCACCAGGAGCGGGATGGCCCCCGTACGGCCCTTGTCGATGCCCGAACCCGTCCTGGGGCGGCGCAGCCCCTCCAGCGGCGACCGCGCGCGCGGGGTGCGCACGTCGGGCAGTTCGAGGAAGGTGAGCACCGACAGGGACGCGGCGAACAGGCCCGCGGAGACGTACGAGGCGAGCGCCGCCTGGTGCTGGTCGAACCACGCGAGTCCGGCGCCCAGCAGGTTGTTGAGGAGCCCGGCGACGACGAGCACCGCCGCCGCGAGGGGCGCCGTGACGAATCCCGTACGCAGAGCGAGGCGCCGTAGGGCGTCCATGTGGTCGGGCAGCGGCCGTACCGTCGCGCCCTCCAGCGGGGGCGCGGGCAGCAGCGCGGGCGCCGCGCTCTCGCGGCACACCGTCCAGAAACGCTCGGCGACCCCGATGACGAACGCCGTCACGAGGATCACGGCCAGCGCGTTCTCAGGGGTCCAGTCGATCCACAGGGGCGCGATGATCAGCAGGACGGCCCGTACGCCGTCCGCGCCGACCATGGTCCAGCGGCGGTCGAGCGGGCCGTCCTGGGCGGTGAGTGAGGTGAGCGGGCCCAGAAGCACCGCTCCGAAGAGGAGCGTCGCGAGGATGCGTGCCCCGAAGACCGCCGACACGGCGAGGGCCACTCCGCGGTAGCCGCCTCCGAAGGAGCCGTCGGACACCGCCGCCTGCAGGGCGAGCAGGACCAGCACCAGCAGGGCGAGGGCGTCACCGACGCCGCTCACCAGCTGGGCGCTCCACAGCCGCCTCAGTTGCGGTACACGCAGCAGCGCCCGGACGGCTCGCTCCCGTGAGTCTGCGACCAGGGAGTCGTCGGGGGCCGAAGTGTGGGCCGTTGGCTGCTCGGCTCGCGTCATCCTGCCAGCCTATCCGGACGCACCCGGTCCCCGAATAGGGCCCCGAACATGCGAACGCCCTCGACACCAAGTGGTGTCGGGGCGTTCGTTCTGGGAACCGAAGGTGAAAGATCCGGTCCGCCTCCGGTCGGCCTCCCGACCGTCCGCGGACCGGTCCTCGACCGAGGACGGAGAGCGGCTCAGCTCTTTGTGCGGCCTCTGTGAAGAACCGCTCAGTCCTCGGCCGTCGCCTTGGCGGCCGTGGCCTTCGCGGTCGTCTTCTTGGCGGCCGTCTTCTTCGCGGTGGTGGTCTTCTTTGCCGCCGTTTTCGTAGCAGCTGTCTTCTTTGCTGCCGTTTTCTTCGCGGGCGCCTTCTTGGCGGGGGCCTTCTTCGCCGCCTTCTTGGCCGTCTTCTTCGCCGGCCCCTTGGCCCGCTTCTCCGCGAGCAGCTCGAAGCCCCGCTCCGGAGTGATCGCCTCGACACTGTCGTCGGACCGCAGGGTCGCGTTGGTCTCGCCGTCGGTGACGTACGCGCCGAAGCGGCCGTCCTTGACGACGACGGGCTGTCCGCTGACCGGGTCGGCGCCCAGTTCCTTCAGCGGCGGCTTGGCGGCGGCGCGGCCCCGCTGCTTGGGCTGCGCGTAGATCGCGAGGGCCTCGTCGAGCGTGATCGTGAAGAGCTGGTCCTCGCTCGTGAGGGAGCGGGAGTCGGTGCCCTTCTTCAGGTACGGGCCGTAGCGGCCGTTCTGTGCGGTGATCTCCACGCCCTCGGCGTCCGTGCCGACGACGCGCGGCAGCGACATCAGCTTGAGCGCGTCCGCGAGGGTCACGGTGTCCAGGGACATCGACTTGAAGAGCGAGGCCGTACGCGGCTTCACGGCGTTCTTGCCGGTCTTCGGGGTGCCCTCGGGCAGCACCTCGGTGACGTACGGGCCGTAGCGGCCGTCACGGGCGATGATCTGGTGGCCCGACTCGGGGTCGGCACCCAGCTCGAAGTCGCCGCTCGGCTTGGCGAGCAGTTCCTCGGCGAGTTCGACGGTCAGCTCGTCGGGTGCCAGGTCCTCGGGGACGTCGGCGCGCTGGTGGTTCTCGGAGTCCTTCTCGCCGCGCTCCACGTACGGGCCGTAGCGGCCGACGCGCAGCATGATGTCGCCGCCCATCACGGGGAACGACGACACCTCGCGGGCGTCGATGGCACCGAGGTCGGTGACGAGCTCCTTGAGGCCGCCGAGGTGGTCGCCGTCGCCGTTGCCGGCCTCCGCGGCGCCGGTCGCCTCGCCCTCGCCGAAGTAGAAGCGCCTGAGCCACGGGACGGACTGGGCCTCGCCCCGCGCGATGCGGTCGAGGTCGTCCTCCATCTTGGCCGTGAAGTCGTAGTCGACGAGCCGCCCGAAGTGCTTCTCCAGGAGGTTGACCACGGCGAAGGACAGGAAAGAGGGCACGAGGGCCGTCCCCTTCTTGAACACGTAGCCGCGGTCGAGGATCGTGCCGATGATCGACGCGTACGTCGACGGGCGGCCGATCTCCCGCTCTTCGAGCTCCTTGACCAGGCTGGCCTCGGTGTAACGGGCCGGGGGCTTGGTCGCGTGACCGTCGACCGAGATCTCCTCGGCGGACAGCGGGTCGCCCTCCTCCACCTGGGGGAGGCGGCGCTCACGGTCGTCCAGCTCGGCGTTCGGGTCGTCCGCGCCCTCGACGTACGCCTTCAGGAAGCCGTGGAAGGTGATCGTCTTGCCGGACGCGCTGAACTCGGCGTCCCGGCCGTCGGAGGCCCTGCCCGCGATCTTGACGGTGACGGAGTTGCCGACCGCGTCCTTCATCTGGGAAGCGACGGTCCGCTTCCAGATCAGCTCGTACAGCCGGAACTGGTCACCGGTCAGACCCGTCTCGGCCGGGGTGCGGAAACGGTCGCCCGAGGGACGGATCGCCTCGTGCGCCTCCTGCGCGTTCTTCACCTTCCCGGCGTACGTACGCGGCTTGTCCGGCAGGTAGCTCGCGCCGTAGAGCTGCGTGACCTGAGCGCGGGCCGCGGTGATCGCGGTGTCCGAGAGGGTCGTGGAGTCCGTACGCATATAGGTGATGAAGCCGTTCTCGTACAGCTTCTGCGCCACCTGCATCGTGGACTTCGCGCCGAAGCCGAGCTTGCGGCTCGCCTCCTGCTGGAGCGTGGTCGTACGGAAAGGTGCGTACGGCGAGCGCCGGTACGGCTTCGACTCGACGGACCGTACGGCGAAGTCCGTGTTCTCCAGGGCGGCGGCCAGCGCGCGGGCGTTGGCCTCGTCCAGATGGAGGGTGTTCGCGCCCTTGATCTGGCCGAGCGAGTCGAAGTCGCGGCCCTGGGCGACGCGCTTGCCGTCGACCGCGGTCAGCCGGGCGACCAGGTTCGACGGGTCGCTGCGGTCGCCGGCGCGGCCGGTGCCGAAGGTGCCGGTCAGGTCCCAGTACTCGGCGGAGCGGAAGGCGATGCGCTCGCGCTCCCGCTCGACGACGAGACGGGTCGCCACCGACTGGACGCGGCCTGCCGACAGCCGCGGCATGACCTTCTTCCACAGGACCGGCGAGACCTCGTAGCCGTAGAGGCGGTCGAGGATACGACGGGTCTCCTGGGCGTCGACCATGCGCTGGTTGAGCTCGCGCGGGTTGGCCACGGCGCTGCGGATCGCGTCCTTGGTGATCTCGTGGAAGACCATCCGGTGGACGGGGACCTTGGGCTTCAGAACCTCAAGAAGGTGCCACGCGATGGCCTCGCCCTCGCGGTCCTCATCGGTTGCGAGGAAGAGCTCGTCGGAATCCTTCAGCAGGTCCTTGAGCTTCTTGACCTGCGCCCTTTTGTCAGCGTTGACCACGTAGATCGGCTGGAAGTCGTTCTCGACGTCCACGCCGAGCCGACGCACCTCGCCGGTGTACTTCTCGGGCACCTCCGCGGCGCCGTTGGGGAGGTCGCGGATGTGCCCGACACTCGCTTCGACGACGTATCCGGGGCCGAGATAGCCCTTGATCGTCTTCGCCTTGGCAGGCGACTCGACGATGACGAGTCGGCGGCCGCCGTGTGCGGTCTCGCTGGTCGGGGACAACTTCGCTCTTCTCTCCGGTCGACGCAGGGGGTCTCGCCCCAGGCCTTGAACCCGGGGGTCGGGTCATGCTGACGCTGCGGAGTGTGACGGTACATCCCGCCCCCGTGTCAAACGGGAAAAGCCCGCAACGGCCACTCGAACGGTAACCCGACTCCCGCCATTCCTGCCGCCCGGAGTGCCGACCTGCCCTTTCCGGGACATCCGGAGCGTGACCTCTCAATTACCGGAGAGGCGAAGTCCGACCGGCGTCGATCTTGCCCGCGCCCGCCGCCGTACGGCGATTCCAGGACAGCGGAGACGGCGTTTCCCGGACAGCGGGGCGGTGTTGCGCGGGCGGCGGGCCGCATCGAGCGGACGGCGGAAGGCGTTCCCCGGGGAGCGGGTCGGACCGGCGCGTCACCGGCGGCCGGAACTCAGACGCGAGTGAAACACCACACCGCGAGGAGCACGGCGGCCGTCCCGGCGAAGCCCGCGACCGCCACCGATGCGACGGGGCTCGCTCCGAGGGCGACGGGGGCGCGCTGCCGCAGCCGGACCGCTGTCCACAGCAGCAGTCCGCCCCCGAACAGGGCGAACACCGCTCCCGTGAAGATCGCCGGTCCGCTCTCCATGGCTCGTCCCCTCGCCCTCGTGTGTCGCCGGGTCCCGCCCTCGCGGGACCTGCGTCCCGCTCTCGCGTGCTCCGGTCGGGACGCTGGCACCTCCGGGAAGCCGGAATCCCAACCCGGGGTGAACGGGAGGCGGCCGATACCGTGCGTCCCGGCGTCCCGACGCGGGGCGGCCCACACCGCGAGCCGCTCCGCTGCCACGCCACGTACGCACCGGCCGGAAGGGGCCAGCCGTCGCACGCACACGGAGCCGACCACGCCTTCGGGTGGAGTCCGTCACACCGCGCCGGGCTCGGACATCTTTCCGCTCGTCTGCGTGCGGTCGGCACGGCCCACCGTGCACACCGCCTTGGTGAATCCCTGCTTCCAGGAGTACTCGTCGGCTATCCAGCCGTAGACGACATGCTCGGTGTCGGGCGCCCAGGTCGACTCGAACTTGTTGCTGCAGAGCTTGTTCACGTTGTCGATGCCCTTCTTGTAGTTCATGTTCGCCGGGGCCGGGACGACGCCTATGAACTGGTCGCTGTGGAGCTCGGCGCAGTCGGCCAACGAGGCCCTGTAGATGTCCTCCTCCAACTCTGCGATCCAGCAGTCACCGATGCCCATCTGACCGACCGACATCTGCGCCCCGTCCTCCCGGAAACGGCCCACCGCGCCACCGATGGCGGCATGCCGTCCGAGTACGAGACATGCCGTACGGGCCTCGGCCGCCTCGAAGCCACGCTTCGTCGGCGTCACGGTGTAGACGTCCGCGTCGGGCAGCGCCTCGGCGATCTTCCCGCCCTGCCGCTCGCAGCGCCTCGCCCCCTCGGCGTGGGCGTCGGCGTAGTCGGCCGCCGTGTCCACGGCCACCACCTGGCCGTCCGGCCAGTCCTTCGCGCAGTCCACGACGCCGAGGTTCGGCACCGACTTGAACGGCGTCGCGGACCAGACGGTCCGCACACAGTCCCCGGTCTTCAACGGCTTTTTGAGCCCCACCTTCTCGCCGTACGGGAGGGCAGGCCCCGTGTCGCCCGACGCGGGCGATGTCGTGCCGCCGGTCTTCGCCTCCTTCTTGTCGTCGCCGCTGAACGTGAGGGCCGCCAGTGCGACGCCGCCGACCACCAGCACCAACGCCGAGACGACCGTGAGGACCGCGGCGGTGGACAGGATGCGTCGCGTGTCGTCCCGGCCACCGCCGACATCGGTGACCGCCGTCGGACCGCTCCCGTAGGGCGGGGCCCCACCGCCGGCGTGGGGCGGGACCGGGCCGGCGCCCCCGTAGGGCTGCGGAGCCTGCGGAGATCCGCTGCTCCCGTACGGCGGGGAGGACGCGCCCGCGTACGGATTCCAGGGCCTGTACGGCCCCTGCGCGCCGGGCCCCTGCCAGGGGTCCTGCCCGCCGCCCGGCGGGCCCTGCGGAGAGGGACCGCCCGGTGTGTGCGGTGTCTGCGGAGTGCTGCGGCCCTGAGGGGTGTGCGAGGGCGGGAACTGCGGCGAGTTCCCGGCCGGGGACACCCCGCCGGGGGCCTCGGGGAGCGGGCCGGGCGGCCCGGAACCCGGTGTGGAGGCGGGAGTCCGGGCCCCGCCCCATGGATCACCCTGCCCCGCGGCGGGCGCGGACCCGGGGGTCGGTGCCGACCAGTCGGGCCCGCCACCGGAGGCCACCGCCCCGGCAGCCGCGGCCCCGGGAACCGCCCCGGGCGGCGGCCCGAACACCCCGCCCGCCGGGCTCTGCAGCACCCGCTCCAGCCCGCGCGACACCGCCTCCGGCGAGAACCTGCGCACCGGGTCCTTCACCAGCAGGCCGTGCAGCACCGGCGCCAGTTCACCGGCCCGCTCCGGCGGTGTGGGTTCCTCGCTCAGCAGGGCCGTCAGGGTCGCGTACTCCCCGTGCCGGTCGAACGGACCGCGTCCCTCGACCGTCGCGTACAGGGTCGCGCCGAGCGAGAACATGTCGGCGGCCGGTGTGGGCGGCTCACCGCGGGCCCGCTCCGGCGAGAGGTACCCGGGCGTACCGAGGATGCCGGCCGTGGCGGTGAGCCGGGGCTCGCGGGACTCGGGCTGCAGCGCGATGCCGTAGTCGGTGAGCAGCACGCGCGCGTAGGGATCGCCCGAGGCGTCCGGGGCCAGCAGGATGTTGGCGGGTTTCACATCGCGGTGGAGGATGCCGATCCGGTGCCCGGCGGTGAGCGCGTCGAGCACACCGAGCCCGATCCGGGCCGTCTGCACGGGTGTCAGCGGGCCCGCCCGACGGACGACCGTCTGGAGATCGACCGCGTCCGGCACGAACTCCATGACGATCCAGGGCAGCCCCTCGTGCATCAACACGTCGTGCACGGTGGCCACATGCGGGTGGCCGCGCAGCCGCGCCGCGTTCCGTGCCTCGCTGCGGGCCCGTGCGATGCGCTCCTGGACCCCCGGCTCCGCCGGTCCGGGAGAACCCTCGCCCTCGCCCGCGGACTCGCCCGATTCCCTCGGCACATCGGGCAGGTTGATCTCCTTCATGGAGACCTCGCAGGCCAACTCCTCGTCGTACGCGAGCCAGACGCGACCCATGCCGCCCGCGCTCAGCGTGCGCAGCAGCCGGTACCGCCCGCTGATCAGCCTGCCTTCACCCCGACCCGGCGTGTCCCCCGACATGCAGCCTCCCCCGAGACAGCGCGCCTCCCCCGAGGACGCGTGCGTTCTGTCTCTCGAAGGTAGCTTCGCACGTACCACTGACAGGAGCCCTTTTGCGTACCAATCGCGCCAGAACCGACACATCGGGCTCATCGGCGCGGATACGTATCAGTCGTCCCGCTCCCGGCTCAGTCGTGCCGCTGCCGACCGGCCGCCGACGACGACGAGTTCACGTCGTCCGACGGGCCCGGGGCACCGCCCCCGCCGGCAGCTCCCGCCCGCTTCCCGGTGCCTTCTGGTGCCCCACGGCGTCAGTGCGACGTCACCGCGACGTCAGTGCGCCGCGGGCTCGATGAATCCCTGCTCGACCAGCACCCGGATCTGGGCGGGCGTCCGGTCGCGGAGCAACACAGGATCCTCTCCGACCAGTTGGGCGATGGCGTCCAGGATGCGTCCCGCGCTCAGCGTGCCGTCGCAGACGCCCGCGAAACCGGCGCCGACCGTGTCCACCTTCGTGGCTCGCCGCATCCCGCGGTGCTGGCGCAGCACGACGTGCTCCGGGTCCTCGGCACCGGGCAACCCGACCTGCTCCTGCACGACCTCGCCGACCAGCCTGAAGTGCGCCGCCAGCAGGGCCGCGTCGTCGTGTTCACGCAGATAGTCGACCCGCTCGAAATGGGCGCGCACGGCGTCGCCGAGCGGCTGCTCGACGGAGTGCGGCCACTCCTCCAGGACGACCGAGGGCAGCTCCGCGTCCGACCTGCGCAGCGTGATCCAGCCGAAGCCGACGGCCTTCACCTTGCGCGCCTCGAACTCGTCCAGCCAGGCGTCGTACCGCGCCTGGTACTCCACGGGATCGGCGTAGTGGTCGCCCGCGTCGCGCAGCCACAGCTCGGCGTACTGCGTGACGTCCTGGACCTCGCGCTGCACGATCCACGCGTCGCAGCCGCGCGGCACCCAGGAGCGCAGCCGGTCCTGCCAGTCCTCGCCCTCCACGTGCTGCCAGTTGGCCAGGAACTGGGCGTATCCCCCTTCGTTCAGACGGTCACCCGCCTCCTGAACGAGCGTGCGGCACAGATCGTCCCCGCCCATCCCGCCGTCGCGGTAGGTGAGCCGGGCGCCTGGAGAGATCACGAAGGGCGGGTTCGAGACGATGAGGTCGAACGTCTCGTCGCCCACCGGTTCGAAGAGGGAGCCCTCGCGCAGGTCGGCCGCCGGAGCCCCGGACAGGGCGAGCGTGAGCGCGGTGATGTGCAGCGCGCGGGGGTTGAGGTCGGTCGCGCTCACGCGCGTGGCGTGCTGTGCGGCGTGCAGCGCCTGGATCCCGGAACCGGTGCCGAGGTCGAGCGCGGAGGCGAAGGGGCCGCGCACGGTGATGCCCGCGAGCGTGGTGGACGCGCCGCCCACGCCGAGTACGACGCCTTCGTCATGGCTGCCGATGCCGCCGGCCCCGCCGACCGCGCAGCCGAGGTCCGAGACGATGAACCAGTCCTCGCCGCCCGGTCCGCCGTACGGCCGTACGTCGACGACCGCCGCGACCTCGTCCCCGCCGACGCGGGTCAGCCAGCCGCTCTCCAGGCAGTCCTCCACCGGCAGAACGTGCGCCACGCGCGCGTGCGGCACGGGCTGCTGCAGCAGGAACAGCCGTACGAGGGCTTCCAGCGGGGAGTCGCCCCGGGTGGCCCGGAGCGCGGGCACGGTCTCACTGCGGGCCAGCGCCGCGTACGCGGGGGCGCCGAGCAGGTCGAGCAGCCCGTCGGCACTGAAGGAGGCGCCCAGGAGGGCGTCCCGCAGCCGTGCGGTGACGTCGGTGCGGTCGGACGAGGGCAGCGGTGCCAGGCTGGTGTTACTCACCCGCCCATTGTGACGCGCGCCCGGCGCCACGCGGGCGGCCAGCCTCCCGCGTCGCCCACCTGACCGGCGATACGCGTCACGGCGCCCGCCGGGGCGCAACCCCGCGCCGGAGGGCCTGAGCGGCACCCCGGCGCCGGGCAGCGGCTGCGCCGGGGTTCAGCTCTTCGTCGCCGAGGCGGACGGGGACGCGCTCTTGCAGCTCTCCTGCTTGGCCATCGCCTTGCCCACGTCGCCCTCCTCCAGCTTCGCGAGGGCGTCGTTGCCGCTCTGGCTCAGCTTGTCGAGCTGGGTGGCGATCCCCTTCAGACCGTCGGCGAACTTCGCCTGGTCCTTCGTGTCGAGGTCGTCGACCTGCTTCTTGAGGTCGCCGTACGACGCGGAGATCGTGTCGAGCTCCTTGACGGCGTCCGTCTTCTTCTTCTCGCCGCCCTCCACGTCCGGCGCCCCGGCCTTGCTCACGGCGCCGCCGATCGCCTTGTAGGCGTCGGACATGTCCTGGAAGGCCTGGGCGTCGGTCTTCTGGACGTCCGCCGGGGTGCTGTTGTCCGAGGTCTGCTGCTGGATGGCGGTGTTGGCGGCCGCGATCTTCTTGGCCTGCGGCTTCACCGCGTCGCAGACCTGCTTGGCCCAGGAGTTCAGCTTGTCGCTGTTGTCGTCACTGCTGCTGCATCCCGACAGCGCCAGTACCAGTACCGCACCGCCGGACAGCGCGGCCGCGAGCTTCTTGTTCACCGGGTTGGTCCCTTCCATGGCTCTCGGCCCCGGAACATACACGCCAATCGGGCGACACCACCGTGACGAACATCCGTTTGGACCGCTATTGAAGCCATTTGCACCAGGCAGGGAAGGGGCGAGATAAGGCTCACGAAACAGGGCGTACACACAGGCGTACGCACAGACGGGCGGGCGGACGGCACGTCAGTACGCGCCGTCCGCCCGCCCGTTGAGCGCAATCCGCTCAGCCGGGCCCGGGGTCTACGAGACCACCGCCGGATCGACCGGTTTGGCCACCCGCTCGGAGTTGCCCTCGTCGCCCACCGCGATGCCGCGCCGCTTGGACACGTACACCGCGCCGATGATGACGGCGAGCGAGAGCACCGCGATGAGGACCCGCATGCCCACGCTCTTGTCGTCGCCGTAGCTGAATTTGACCACTGCCGGCGCGATGAGCAGCGCCACCAGGTTCATCACCTTCAGGAGGGGGTTGATCGCGGGTCCCGCGGTGTCCTTGAAGGGGTCACCGATCGTGTCGCCGATCACCGTCGCGGCATGGGCCTCGCTGCCCTTGCCGCCGTGGTGGCCGTCCTCGACGAGCTTCTTGGCGTTGTCCCACGCGCCTCCGGAGTTGGCGAGGAAGACCGCCATCAGCGTGCCGGTGCCGATGGCGCCCGCGAGGAAGGCGCCGAGCGCGCCCACCCCGAGCGTGAACCCGATCGCGATCGGCGTCAGTACGGCGAGCAGACCGGGCGTGGTCAGCTCGCGAAGCGCGTCCTTCGTACAGATGTCGACGACGCGCCCGTACTCGGGCTTCTCGCTGTAGTCCATGATCCCGGGGCGCTCGCGGAACTGCCGCCGCACCTCGTAGACCACGGCCCCGGCCGACCGTGACACCGCGTTGATCGCCAGCCCCGAGAAGAGGAAGACGACCGCGGCGCCCGCGATGAGCCCGACCAGGTTGTTGGGCTGCGAGATGTCCATCATCAGGTTCATCGGGGCACTCGGGCCCGAGACCTTCTCCCCCACGTCGTTCGCGGCCGTGAGGATGGCGTCCCGGTACGAGCCGAAGAGCGCCGACGCCGCCAGGACCGCAGTGGCGATGGCGATGCCCTTCGTGATGGCCTTGGTGGTGTTGCCGACGGCGTCCAGGTCGGTGAGCACCTGTGCGCCCGCGCCCTCGACGTCGCCCGACATCTCGGCGATGCCCTGCGCGTTGTCGGAGACCGGCCCGAAGGTGTCCATGGCGACGATGACGCCGACCGTGGTGAGCAGTCCCGTTCCGGCGAGGGCCACCGCGAACAGCGCCAGCATGATCGACGTACCGCCGAGGAGGAAAGCCCCGTAGACGCCGAGACCGATCAGCAGCGCGGTGTAGACGGCCGATTCGAGACCGATCGAGATACCGGCGAGGACGACGGTGGCCGGGCCGGTGAGCGAGGTCTTGCCGATGTCCCTCACCGGGCGACGGGTCGTCTCGGTGAAGTAGCCGGTCAGCTGCTGGATCAGCGCGGCCAGCACGATGCCGATGGCGACCGCGAGGAGCGCGAGGATCCGCGGGTCGCCGGACTTGCCGAGGATGGCCTCGTCGGTGACACCGTCCAGGTCGGCGTACGAGGACGGCAGATAGACGAAGACGGCCACGGCCACCAGCGCCAGCGAGATCACCGCGGAGATGAAGAAGCCACGGTTGATGGCGCTCATCCCGCTGCGGTCCGCACGGCGCGGAGCGACCGCGAAGATGCCGATCATCGCGGTGAGTACGCCGATCGCGGGCACGATCAGCGGGAAGGCGAGCCCGGAGTCACCGAAGGCCGCCTTGCCGAGGATCAGCGCGGCGACGAGCGTGACGGCGTACGACTCGAAGAGGTCGGCGGCCATACCGGCGCAGTCGCCGACGTTGTCGCCCACGTTGTCCGCGATGGTCGCGGCGTTGCGCGGATCGTCCTCCGGGATGCCCTGCTCGACCTTGCCGACCAGGTCGGCGCCGACGTCGGCGGCCTTGGTGAAGATGCCGCCGCCGACACGCATGAACATGGCGATCAGCGCGGCGCCGAGACCGAAACCCTCCAGGACCTTCGGCGCGTCGGCCGCGTACACCAGCACCACACAGGAGGCGCCCAGCAGACCGAGCCCCACCGTGAACATGCCGACGACGCCGCCCGTGCGGAAAGCGATCTTCATGGCTTTGTGCGAGACGGCGGTGAGATCCTTTTCGGGCTCACCCTCCGCCGGGGTCGCTTCCCGTGCCGCGGCGGCCACGCGGACATTGCTGCGTACGGCGAGCCACATGCCGATATATCCGGTGGTCGCCGAGAACGCCGCGCCGATCAAGAAGAAGACCGATCGGCCGGCACGCTGATTCCAGTCGTCCGCGGGCAGCAGCATGAGCAGGAAGAACACCACGACGGCGAATACCCCGAGGGTACGCATCTGCCGCCCCAGGTAGGCATTTGCGCCCTCCTGGATCGCGACCGCGATCTCCTTCATGCTGTCGGTGCCCTCGCCCGCCGCGAGCACCTGGCGGACCAGGACCCCGGCGACGGCAAGCGCCGCAACGGCGACGACCGCGATCACCACGACGATGAGGCGGTTGTCGTCCGTCAGTACCGCGGCTGCGAGGGTAGTGGGCTGGTCAAACTGATGAGGGGTAGAAAGCCCCGCCATTCGTCCTCCTTGACGCTTGGACCGAGCTCAAGATGTGGACGGATTGTAGGTACCGGAACCTGATCAAAACAGTGCGCGGTAAGCGGAATTGGCCCTCACATGCTCTTCAGCAAATGATCCGGGGATCGCCGGGGGACTCGAAAGTGGTAATGCCTCAAACGCATTGACGCCAGGTCCATTACCGTGCGGCGCCGCGTAAAGCTGATCTTATTGTTGATCGAAATCCAGATCGTGAATTCATTCACGAAATGGGGGTGGCTTGATCCGGAGGGCGCGGGGGGCGCCGGGGGGGGGCTGGCCGGTGGGCGCCGCGCATGCGCCGAGCGGTGGCGCCCCTGCGGCGGACGACCGTCGGATGAGCGGCGGCGGATGACCGGTGATCGGGCGATGATCGGGTGGTGATCGGGCGGTGATCAGGTCGCGTGGGGGCGGCGATCGGCTGGCGCCCGGCCAGGGATCGGGCGGCGCATGGGCGGCGATCGGGTCGTAATCGGCCAGCTGGTCAGCCCTGGGGGGCGCCTGCTGAGTGGCCCGACGGGCAGCCGACGAGGGACCCGGGTCGGCTTTCGGGCGACTCACGGGCCACTGCCGATGGGCTGGCCGGGTGGCGCGAGGACGCCTCGGCGGGTGACCGGCGGCCACCCCTGAGGCGATCACCGAGTGGCCGCCAGGGCAACCTGAGGCGATTTTCGGGTGGCTGGCAGGGCAAAGCCTGGGGCGGTCGATCGACGGCCGGTATGGCTGTCGGGGCGGCGACCCGAGGGGTGTTGGGGCAGCGGCCCGGAGGACTCTGGACGGCGCCCTGCGGGGCCGTCAGCGGCGACTGGACCAAACCAGGGACACGGCCGACGGGCCGACCGAGCTGCGGTGGGTGCCCTCGCCCCTCCGGGAGACGGCCCTAGACGGCGGCTGTCGACACCTGAGGGGGCGTCCGACGCGGAGCCACGGGAAAGCCCCCGCCCGGGGACAGACGTGCCGGAGAGGACGCCTGAGCGACGGCGCGGACCGCGCGAGGCGGGTCCCGGGTCAACCAGCGAGCCGACACGTCCAGCGAGACCAGACGGCCACCAGGGCCGGGCTGCGCGGTCAGCGAGGCGGTGCGGCCGGCAAGGCAGTGCCGTCGGCCGACAGAACCGCTTTGCCGACTGCTCAGCCGGCGCAGCGAGGCGGCAGCAGGCCGGGCTGCCGTGGCTGGTCGGTCTCCGCTGGGCAGCAGCGGGGCCGGGCAACAGGCGCGGCCGTTGTCCGGCGACGCTGCGGCCACCTCGCCGGACAGCGGCCGGACATGCCAAAGGGCCCTGGTGAGCAGGGCCCTTTCGCAAAGGTTCAGGCAGTACCAAGAGGGGTGGATCAGGGAACGAGCGTGGCCGGCGGCGTGGTGGGCCAGCTCATCCTGATCAGTCCGCCGTTCTCACCGGCGGTCACTTCCACGTCGTCGACGAGGCCGCTGATGACCGCGAGGCCCATCTCGTCCTCTTCGGTCTCGACGTCCGCGCCGTCGGCTCCGCCATGGGCACCCGGCGACTTGTCACCGGGAACCGTGTGCGGCGCCTCATCACCGACCTCGATGGAGAACAGCTTCTCCTCCTCGATCAGCGAGACCCGCACCGGCGCCGAGATTCCGGCGCTTTGGTGCAGGCCGACGGCCCGTGTGCAGGCTTCGCCCACGGCGAGCCTGACCTCGTCGAGGACGGCCTCGTCCACTCCGGCCCTGCGCGCCACCGCTGCCGCCACCAGTCGGGCGGTCCTGACGTGCTCGGGCAGCGCGCTGAAGCGGAGTTCAACGGTGGCCATGCATCCCCCTCGGAACTACGGGCGTGCGGTCGGGGGGTCGGGTCGCCGAGACCCGACCCCCCTCCATTGACTTCTGCCTCCCGGGCCGTGCCCGGGATTCGGCTGTGACGGCTGACCGGCCAGTCAGCAGGGACGGGCCGGACCGTGGCCGCTCAGTCGGTGGCCGCCACCGCTTCTTCGACCGAGGTGTGGATCGGGAACACCTTGGTGAGACCGGTGATGCGGAAGATCTTCAGAATGCGCTCCTGGTTGCAGACCAGACGGAGCGAACCCTCATGGGCACGCACCCGCTTCAGGCCGCCCACCAGCACGCCGAGACCGGTCGAGTCGAGGAAGTCCACGCCCTCCATGTCGACGACAAGGTGGAAACTGCCGTCGTTCACCAGCTCGACCAGCTGTTCGCGCAACTTGGGCGCGGTATATACATCGATTTCGCCACCGACCTCGACGACCGTACGATCGCCGACGGTACGGGTCGACAGGGACAGGTCCACGGATCCTCCAGCACCTTGCTATCGAGCGGTCATCCCAAGGGACACCTCGGCGGAGCCCCCGGGACGGTTCGCCAGCCGCGATGGCATTCAATCACTTACCGGCAGGCGTGCACGACGCCTTGGGCCCATTGTCCGTCATGCCGGTGACACACTCGATGCCGATGGCCAATAATCTCCGACCCGATCGAACCTCGACGGACACCGCCTCCCGCCCCTCGCCGGGCGAGATCCTGGACCGGCTGGCCTCTGGGCCGAGCCGGGCTTCGCGCATCACTCATACGGAGCACTTGCCCCCACGTGAGGGTCGCCATGCCGTGTGGCCCGACCGGATCCGTTCGGAGGTCGTCGCGGCGGTGCAGTCCGCCGGTATCGAACACCCCTGGGCCCACCAGGCACTCGCGGCCGAGCACGCCCTGGACGGCGAATCGGTGATCGTCTCCACGGGTACGGCCTCCGGCAAGTCCCTGGCGTATCTCGTCCCGGTTCTGTCGACACTCCTCGACGGTTCCGAGGCGCCGAACGGCCGCGGCGCGACCGCCCTCTACCTCGCCCCGACCAAGGCTCTCGCCGCGGACCAGCGCCGGTCCGTGAAAAAACTCTCACATCCGCTGGGCCACGCCGTCCGTTCCGCGGTCTACGACGGGGACACCCCCGTCGAGGAACGCGAGTGGGTGCGCCAGTACGCCAACTACGTCCTCACCAACCCCGACATGCTGCACCGCGGGATACTCCCCTCCCACCCCCGGTGGGCCTCCTTCCTGCGCGCCCTGCGCTATGTCGTCATCGACGAGTGCCACACCTACCGGGGCGTCTTCGGGTCGCACGTCGCCCAAGTGCTGCGCAGGCTGCGCCGCCTGTGCGCCCGTTACGGCTCCTCACCCGTCTTCCTCATGGCCTCCGCGACCGCCGCCGAGCCGTCCGTCGCCGCCTCCCGCCTCACCGGCCTGCCCGTGGTGGAGGTCGCCGACGACGCCTCGCCCCGCGGGGAACTGGTCTTCGCCCTCTGGGAACCGCCCCTCACCGACCTGCACGGCGAGAAGGGCGCCCCGGTGCGCCGCTCCGCCACCGCCGAGACCGCGGACCTCCTCACCGACCTGACCGTGCAGGGGGTCCGCTCGGTCGCTTTCGTACGGTCCCGCCGCGGGGCCGAGTTGATCTCGGTGATCGCCAAGGAGCGGCTCTCCGAGGTCGATCGCTCCCTGGCCCGTCGCGTCGCCGCCTACCGCGGCGGCTACCTCCCCGAGGAACGCCGCGCCCTCGAACACGCCCTCCACTCCGGCGAACTCCTCGGCCTCGCCGCCACCACCGCTCTCGAACTGGGCATCGACGTCTCCGGCCTGGACGCCGTCGTCATCGCCGGCTACCCGGGCACCCGTGCGTCCCTGTGGCAGCAGGCGGGCCGTGCGGGCCGCTCCGGACAGGGGGCGCTCGCGGTCCTGGTCGCCCGTGACGATCCGCTGGACACCTTCCTCGTCCATCACCCGGAAGCCCTGTTCGACCAGCCGGTGGAGTCCACCGTCCTCGACCCGGACAACCCGTACGTCCTCGCGCCCCACCTGTGCGCCGCGGCGTCCGAACTCCCCCTCACCGAGGAGGACTTCGACCTCTTCGGTCCGGCCACCGCCGAACTGATGCCGCAGCTGGAGGCCGCGAAGCTGCTCCGCCGCCGCACGAAGGCATGGCACTGGACCCGCCGGGAACGGGCCGCCGACCTGACCGACATCCGCGGCGGAGGCGGCAACCCGGTGCAGATCGTGGAGTCCGGCTCCGGACGGCTGCTGGGCACGGTCGACGCCGGGGCCGCGCACACCACCGTCCACGAAGGCGCGGTCCACCTCCACCAGGGCCGTACGTACCTGGTCGACGAGCTGCACCTGGACGACTCGGTCGCGCTGGTCACGGAGGCCAACCCGCCGTATTCGACGGTCGCCCGTGACACCACGGCCATCTCCGTCCTGGAGACGGACGTCGAGATCCCCTGGGGTGACGGCCGGTTGTGCTACGGCTCCGTCGAGGTCACCAATCAGGTCGTCTCCTTCCTGCGTCGTCGTCTCATGACCGGCGAGGTGCTCGGCGAGACGAAACTCGATCTGCCTCCCCGCACACTCCGTACGCGTGCCGTGTGGTGGACGGTCACCGAGGACCAGCTCGACGCCGCCCGGGTGAACCCCGAGATCCTGGGCGGCGCCCTGCACGCCGCCGAGCACGCCTCGATCGGCATGCTGCCGCTCTTCGCCACCTGCGACCGCTGGGACATCGGCGGCGTCTCCGTCCCACTGCACCCGGACACCCTCCTGCCCACGGTCTTCGTGTACGACGGCCATCCGGGCGGCGCGGGCTTCGCGGAGCGCGCCTTCCACACCGCCCGCGAATGGCTCACCGCCACCCGCCAGGCCATCGCCTCCTGCGAGTGCGACGCCGGCTGTCCGTCCTGCATCCAGTCGCCCAAGTGCGGCAACGGCAACGAGCCGCTGCACAAGCGGGGAGCCGTCCGGCTGCTGACAGTCCTCCTGCAGGGAGCACCGACAGCACCGGAGGAACCACCGGCCCCCGGGGAAGGTCTCCCCGAGGAGGCGCAGAGACAGGACGACGGCCGGCAGCCGGACGCCGTCACCGCGACCGATCCCGCGGCAAGGCCCTAGGCAGTGTCTTCAAATGATCACCGTGATGGATCATGGTGTCGTGATACGTCGCCATGAACTGTCCGATGTTGAGTGGGAGTTCGTCCGGCC
>NZ_JBVJLW010000034.1:0-48399 GCF_055584525.1 Streptomyces sp. NPDC102514 | reverse complement strand
CGCTGTCTTGCGTTTCCGACTCTATCAGACCGTTTCCGGTTCCGATTTCCTCGGTGCTTTCCAGGTTTTCGCTTTCGCGTTTCCCTTTCCGGCGAGTCCGACTCTACCAGACCCTTTCAGGCCCGATTCCCAGTCGGTGGGATTTGCCTTTTGGCCTTGCGGCCTTTCGACATTCACTACGTTAGCCGATCCCCTCGGCAACTCATAATCGAGTTCCGCGAGTTCGAATTCAGGCATGCGGACATGCTGAACGGACCCTCGCTGAGAGGAAGTCGTAGGTAGTGGGTTGGCCACTTCCGGCTGCTGGCTGAACGCAGTACCCGGGTCAAGCGGCTCGGGCTACGTTACGTATCACCCAAGGGCGAGTCAAGTTCGGCGGCGGCGAGGGGTGTGGGCCCGATAGGGGCTCACCGTCGGGTCGTTGGTGATCCAGTAGCGCCACGGGTGGACGCCTCCGTCGCCGGACACTCCGGTGCGCGGACCGTTGAGTACCTGGTCGGAGGTCACCGGGGTGCCGTGCAGGAGGCTCAGCGGTGAACTCTGCGAGGCGCATGCGTCCGTACCGTCGAGGGACCGGTCGACCCCCAGGGCCGTGGCCAGACGGGCCGGCCCTTTGGCCAGTTCTCGGTCGTGTCGGGCCGAAAGTCGACGTTTGCGCGCCAGTTCAACGCCTTCGGTGACCTCTCCCGCGCGGAGCAGGACCGCGCTCGCCCTGCCCTCCGGGCCACAGACCAGGTTCATGCAGTGCCACATGCCGTACGTGAAGTAGACGTACACGTACCCGGGCGGACCGAACATCACCGCGTTGCGGGCCGTGGGGCCGCGGAAGGCGTGGGAGCCGGGGTCGTTCGGGCCGTCGTAGGCCTCGACCTCCGTGATGCGCAGCTCGATCGGGTCGGCCGAACCGTCCGGGTCCGTACGTACGAGTACGCGCCCCAGGAGGTCGGGGGCGACCTCAAGTACAGGTCGGTCGAAGAACTCCCGGGCGAGGGGCGTACGGTCAGGGGCCGCGATCATGGCTTACGAGCGTACTTCACACGTCCGAGTGCGTGCGGGGTGGTCAGGGAGCGCCCGTCTTGCCAGGGTGAAGGCGCGGAACCGGACCCGGCTGGATCGCGTATGTATGGATCAAGGATCCGATCCGGACCGAACAACTACGGGGCGTTGCCCGAAAGAGGAGAAGACGATGGGGTTCAAGCGGCTGCTTGCGAGCCTGGGTGCCGGTGGGGCTTCGGTCGAGACGGAGCTCACCGAGGTCAACGTCGTTCCCGGTGGTGTCGTCCAGGGTGAGGTGCGGATCCAGGGCGGATCCGTGAACCAGGCGATCGAGGGTCTGTCGGTCGGGCTGCAGGCCAAGGTCGAGGTCGAGGGCCACGACGACCAGGAGTACAAGCAGAACATCGAGTTCACGAAGCTCTCGCTCGGCGGTGCCTTCGAGCTCCAGGCCAACGGCGTGCACGCGGTGCCGTTCGGTCTGGAGATCCCGTGGGAGACACCGATCACGAACATCGCCGGTCAGTCGCTGCGCGGGATGAACATCGGTGTGACCACGGAACTGGCCATCGCGCGCGCGGTGGACTCCGGTGACCTGGACCCGATCAACGTGCACCCGCTGCCGGCGCAGCAGGCGCTGCTGGACGCCTTCATCCAGCTGGGCTTCCGCTTCAAGAGCGCGGACCTGGAGAAGGGGCACATCCGGGGTACGCGCCAGAAGCTGCCGTTCTACCAGGAGATCGAGTTCTTCCCGCCGCAGCAGTACCGCGGGCTGAACCAGGTCGAGCTGACCTTCGTCGCGGACGACCGCGAGATGGACGTCGTCCTGGAGATGGACAAGAAGCCGGGTCTGTTCAGCGAGGGCAGCGACTCCTTCCGTTCCTTCCAGGTCGGACTCAACGACTTCCAGGGCACGGACTGGGCCGCGTACCTCAACCAGTGGCTGTCCGAGGTGGGCAGCCGCCGCAACTGGTTCTAGGACTTCCGGACCTGGCCGGTCCTAAGCTCGGGGCCAGACTTTTTCCGGAGCAGGAACCGATCAGGAGGTGCCGAGGTGACGGAGTCCACGAGGCCGCCGCTTCCCCACGACTTCCATCCCGTCGTGCCGTCCTTCACTGTCACGAGTGAGGACGTCGAGGCGGGTGGGACGTTGAAGGACGCTCAGGTCCACGCGGCCGGCAACACCTCGCCGCAGGTTCGCTGGGAGGGCTTCCCGGCGGGGACCAAGAGTTTCGCCGTGACGTGTTTCGACCCGGACGCCCCCACCGGGAGCGGTTTCTGGCACTGGGTCGTGTTCGACATTCCGGTCTCGGTGACGGAATTGCCGGCGGGCGCGGGCACGGGGAAGTTCGAGGGACTGCCCGAGGGGTCGGTCCAGGTGCGCAACGACTACGGGTCGAAGGACTTCGGGGGTGCCGCGCCTCCGGCGGGTGATCCGGCGCATCGGTACGTGTTCACCGTGTACGCGGTGGACCAGGAGAAACTCGGTCCGGACTCTGACGTCTCGCCAGCCGTGGTGGGCTTCAATCTCCGGTTCCACACGCTGGCGAGGGCGCAGCTCGTCGCCGAGTACGCGGCTCCCGCGGAGAGCTGACCTTTCACTGAGTGTTTGCCCGCCCCTGGTCTTGGAATTGATCAGGGGCGGGCATTTTTATTGCGTTGTCCATCTCGGCGTGCCCGGCCAGAGTTGATCCACGCCCGCCAGGTGGTGGGCCGGTGCACATGGGAGGTGGGCTGGATGCGGGACACGCTGGTGCTGAACGCGAGCTTCGAGCCGCTGTCGACGGTGACGTTGAACCGAGCCGTCGTTCTGGTGCTGCAGGACAAGGCAGTCGTCGAGCAGGCCCACCCCGAACTGCGTATGCGCGGAGCCGCGCTGGACATACCCGCGCCCCGGGTGATCAGGCTCTGCCGTTATGTACGGGTGCCGTTCCGAAGACAAGCACCGTGGTCGCGGCGGGGTGTGCTGGTGCGTGACCGGCACAAGTGCGCGTACTGCGGGCGGCGGGCGACCACGGTGGATCACGTGGTGCCGCGGGCTCAGGGGGGCCAGGACTCGTGGCTGAACACGGTGGCGTCCTGCGCCGAGGACAACCACCGCAAGGCTGCTCGGACGCCTGATCAGGCGGGGATGCCGTTGTTGCGGCGGCCGTTCGAGCCGACGCCGGCTGATGCGATGTTGCTGGCGCTGGGGCGGGATGATCTCGAAGCTCTGCCGGAGTGGCTTGCGCAGCCGGCGTGATGCGGGGGCTTGCGGGGCATTGACGGGTGCGGGCGCGTCGTGGCCGGCCGCGCAGTTCCCCGCGCCCCTGGGGATCTCAGCCTCTCCGGCGTTTGAGGAGCGGGGGTTCGGGGGCGGAGCCCCTGAGACACGGACGGGAACGGGTAGGGGCGGCGGGGGCGAGAACTCCGCCCCCGCCGCCCCTGCCCAAGGTGAGGTCAGTCCACTGACGGCTTTTCCCGGCGTTCCGTGCCGCCACCACCCTGGTTCCCGCCGCCCATGGGCCCGAAGTTGCCCATCGCGCCGCTGAGCCCCTTGAGGGCGTCACCGATCTCGCTGGGAACGATCCAGAGCTTGTTCGCGTCGCCCTCGGCGATCTTCGGCAGCATCTGGAGGTACTGGTAGGCCAGCAGCTTCTGGTCCGCGTCACCGGCGTGGATGGACTCGAAGACCGTACGGATCGCCTGCGCCTCACCCTCGGCGCGCAGCGCGGCGGCGCGGGCCTCACCCTCGGCGCGGAGGATCGCCGACTGCTTCTCACCCTCGGCGGTGAGGATCTGCGACTGGCGGATACCTTCCGCGGTGAGGATCGCCGCGCGCTTGTCACGGTCGGCGCGCATCTGCTTCTCCATCGAGTCCTGGATGGAGGTGGGCGGCTCGATCGCCTTGAGCTCGACGCGGTTGACGCGGATGCCCCACTTGCCGGTGGCCTCGTCGAGGACTCCGCGCAGGGCCGCGTTGATCTCCTCGCGGGAGGTCAGGGTCCGCTCCAGGTCCATGCCGCCGATGATGTTGCGGAGCGTGGTGACGGTGAGCTGCTCGATCGCCTGGATGTAACTGGCGACCTCGTAGGTCGCGGCGCGGGCGTCGGTCACCTGGTAGTAGATGACGGTGTCGATGTTCACGACCAGGTTGTCCTGGGTGATCACCGGCTGGGGCGGGAACGGCACGACCTGCTCGCGGAGGTCGATGCGGTTGCGGATCGAGTCGATGAACGGGACGACGATGTTGAGGCCCGCGTTCAGAGTCCGCGTGTAGCGGCCGAAGCGCTCGACGATGGCCGCGCTGGCCTGGGGAATGACTTGGATGGTCTTGATCAACGCGATGAAGACCAACACCACCAGAATGATCAGGACGATGATGATCGGTTCCATCGTGGCTCCCCGTACCCTTCTCCGCCTCGGTGCTTCCGGAAAATCTCGTGACTGCCGTGAAACGCGTGACTGCCGAAGATCTCGTAACTGTCGAAGATCTTGCTGGACGAGTGTGTCAGACCACAACTCGCCACGTGCGACGTTCCGTTCACTGGACGCCCTGGGAGGTCACACGACGATCGCCGTGGCTCCCTCGATCTCCACCACATCCACCTCTCGGCCCACCTCGTAGATGAGTGAGGCGTCGAGTGAGCGTGCGGACCAGATCTCGCCCGCGAGCTTGATGCGGCCTCCCGAACCGTCCACCCTCTCCAGGACGACGGCCTGTTTGCCCTTCAACGCGTCGATTCCCGTGGCCAGTTGGGGCCGTTGGGAGCGATGCCGGGCCGCCACGGGCCGTACCACCGCGATGAGCGCGACCGAGACGGCCGCGAAGACGACGACCTGGAGGACGACACCGCCTCCGAGCCCCGCGGTCACGGCGCCCGCGACGGCGCCGACGGCGAGCATTCCGAATTCCGGCATGGCGGTCACGACCAACGGGATTCCGAGCCCGGCCGCGCCGATCAGCCACCACACCCATGCGTCGATGTCGTTCACATGGTCATGGTAGGTCCGCAGGTCCCGTCCCCGACAGGGCGCACTTCCGGTTGGGGCAGGTGTTCCGGGTCGTCAGGACAGGTTGGCCGGGACGGGTGGGTCCGAACCGGTCGGTCAGGACAGCGGGAGGCCGTGGGCGGTCCAGCGGTCGCCGGCCTGGCTGACGACGAGCGGGAGGCCGAAGCACAACGAGAGGTTGCGGGAGGTGAGTTCCAGTTCCAGGGGTCCGGCCGCGAGCACCTTGCCCTGGCGGATCATCAGGACGTGGGTGAAGCCCGGGGCGATCTCCTCCACATGGTGCGTGACCATGATCATGGAGGGGGCGATCGGGTCGCGGGCCAGGCGGCCGAGACGGCGTACGAGGTCCTCGCGGCCGCCGAGGTCGAGACCGGCGGCGGGCTCGTCGAGGAGCAGCAGCTCCGGGTCGGTCATCAGCGCGCGGGCGATGAGGGTGCGCTTGCGCTCGCCCTCGGAGAGGGTGCCGAACCTGCGGTCCACGAACTCGGTCATGCCGAGGCGGTCGAGGAAGGCGCGGGCGCGCTGCTCGTCGATGTCCTCGTAGTCCTCGTGCCAGCCGGCCGTCATGCCGTACGCGGCGGTCAGCACCGTCTGCAGGACGGTCTGGCGCTTGGGAAGCTTCTCGGCCATGGCGATGCCGGCCACGCCGATGCGCGGGCGCAGCTCGAAGACGTCGACCTTGCCGAGGGTCTCACCGAGGATGGTGGCGGTGCCCTGGCTGGGGAAGAGGTAGCTGGAGGCGAGGTTGAGGAGGGTCGTCTTCCCGGCGCCGTTGGGTCCGAGGATGACCCAGCGCTCGCCTTCCTTGACCGACCAGGAGACCTGGTCCACCAGAGCCCGGCCCTCTCGGACCACGGATACGTCCTCAAGCTCCAGAACATCGCTCATGAGCGCGCTGTCTCCCATTGCAGTCTCGGCCGTCGCTGACGTCTGTGGACGCAGCCCCCAGGGAAAACCTACGCCACCGGTCGACCCGTCCAATCCATCGGCCGGTCCTTAAGCGGTTCCTTAAAGTGGGAGGCATGCTTTCGGAACCACGTTCAGGACGGTTGGCAGCATGGGGAAACGCACTGTTGGCCGGATTTGTCTCACCGGATGACGCGGTCGTCGCCATCGTCGGGGAGGACGCCGTGCACCGGGTCGCGGGGCTGCCGGGCGAGACGGGGCCCGTCGGGCTCTCGCTCGCGCTGGGACGGCTGCGCACGCTCGGGGCGACGGGTCTGCGGGTCGCGCTGCCCGCGCCCGGGCATCCGCTCGGGCTGAGCGGCCCGCCGGATTTCAACGCGCGCGCCCTGGAGGCCGAGGAGGCCGTCGTCTGCCACGGGGTCGCTCTCGGCCTCGTACCCGAGGTGTACGAGGCCGGGCCCGACGGCGATGTGCATGTGGAGGTCGTCTGGCACTGTCTGCCGGTGCGCGAGGCGCCGCCCGCCGATGTGCCGTCCCTCGGGGAGGCGGAGCGGGAGCTCGCGGAGGCGTTGCGTGACGCGACGGAGGTGCTGTCGCGGCTCGATGTGGCGGGCTCGGGTCCGGTGGCCGAGGCGGCGATCGACGCGTACCGGGCGCGGGCCGAGCGGGACGGCGAGGTGCTCGCTCCCGGCTATCCGTCCAGGGCGGTGCGGGTGTTGGCGCTGTCCCGGCGTGTCGGGCTGCTGGTCTCGGTGGCGTACGGCAACGGGCCCGGCGGGGCCGTGAGCGCGTCGGAGATGGCCGCGCGCTCCGACGCGCTGCGCCCGGTCGAGCGGACGGCCAGGCGGGCTCAGGTGGCGGCGTACAACGCGTTCGTGGAGGAGCGGGAGCGCGGGGTGCGCTGAGGACCGCGGCAGTCACCCGGGGCCGCTGCCGGCGCGGCGGTCGCCGAGGGCCCCGGGGCAAAGACGAGGGCCCCGCGGACCGTGTGGTCCGCGGGGCCCTCGTCCGGGCAGGACGTCAGTCGTTGACGGCCTCGTTGCCGAAGGTCGGGTTCAGGAGCCCGATCACGTTGATGCTGTCACCGACGACGTTGACGGGGACGTGGATCGGGGCCTGGACGGCGTTGCCCGAGGCGACGCCCGGGGACTTCACGGCAGCGCCGTCGGCATCCGAGTCGGCGACAGCGGCACCGGCCGAGGCACCCGCTGCGATACCGACGACGGTGACGGCCAGGGCGGCCTTCTTGGCGATGTTCATGAAAAGCGTTCCTCCTGCGATTGCGTATCCGGCCCTGCCGAGGGCCGTAGCCTGAGCAACGCCCGAGGGGCCCGGACGGCACGGCGGAGGAGCGCGTTCAGCCCGTTCGGGCCAGTGGTCCGACGAGCCGAAAAACGGACCGGCCCCCCAGGCGGACCTGGGGGGCCGGTGGTCGTTCGACCGGGGGCGTACGTCAGCCGTTGAAGCCGTCGTTGCCGAACGCCGGGTTCAGGATGCCGATGACGTTCACGGTGTTGCCGACCGCGTTCACGGGGATGGCGACGGGGACCTGGACGAGGTTGCCCGAGGCGACACCCGGCGAGCCCACGGCCTGGCCGGCCGCGTGCGCACCGTCGGTGGCGGAGGCGAGACCGGCACCGGCGGCAACGAGGCCACCGGCCACCATCGTGACGGCGGCGGCCTTCTTCAGGTTCTTCACTTCTGAGCCCTCTTCCTTGTGAACCACTGCGGCAGATCGCCGCAGCACGCACTGAAGAACGGCGGAGATCGCAGAAGGATGCGCCATCCGGGGGACATTCCCACGACGGTATGAATCTCAGTCCGGAGGGAGACCCTCCGTATTGCCGTCCCGGAGGCGGGCCGTTGCACGGATCAGCAGGTCATCAGCCCGTCACACCGTGACGTACGGCCCACAGCGCGGCCTGGGTACGGTCGGAGAGGTCGAGTTTCATCAGGATGTTCGAGACGTGCGTCTTGACGGTCTTCTCGGAGAGGACGAGGGCGCGGGCTATCTCGCGGTTGGAGCGGCCGTCGGCGATCAGGCCGAGCACCTCGCGCTCCCGCTCCGTGAGCGAACCGCCTCTGCCCTGGCCGTAGTTGGTGCCCTCCTGGGACAGCAGTGCGCCGGCCACCTCGGGCTGGAGCAGGATGTGTCCGGCGTGGACCGAGCGGATGGCTCCGGCGAGCGCGTCCGGGTCCACGTCCTTGTAGACGTAGCCGGCGGCGCCCGCGCGCAGGGCCGGGATGACCGTGCGCTGCTCGGTGAAGCTGGTGACGATGAGCACGCGCGCGGGGTTGTCCAGTTCGCGGAGTCTGCGCAGGGCCTCCACACCGTCCATGCCCGGCATCTTGAGGTCCATGAGGACGACGTCGGGCTTCAACTCCTCGGCGCGGGCCACTCCTTCAGCGCCGTCGGAGGCCTCCCCCACGACCTCGATGTCGTCCTGCACCTCCAGGAAGGTGCGCAGTCCCCGGCGGACGACCTGGTGGTCGTCGACGAGCAGCACCTTGATTGCGTCAGCCACCAGGGACCTCCATCTCGATCGTGGTGCCCTTGCCGGGCGCCGATTCGACGGTGAGTTCGCCGCCGACGCCGTTGGTCCGGTCGCGCATGGAGACCAGGCCGAGGTGGCGGCCCGCGCGGCGGGTCGCCCTGGGTTCGAAGCCGCTGCCGTCGTCCGTGACGCGCAGGACGGCGCCCGGGCCGCGCTTCTCCACGGTGACGTCGACGCGGGCCGCGCCCGAGTGCCGCAGCGCGTTGTGCAGCGCCTCCTGGGCGACCCGGAGCATGGCCTCCTCCTGGGCCGCGGGCAGCGCGCGGACGCCGCAGCTGTCGAAGGTCACGCGCGCGGAGTGGGCCCGGTCGAGGACCTGGATCTGGGTACGCAACGTGGCGACCAGGCCGTCCTCGTCGAGTGCGGCGGGGCGCAACTCGACGACGGCGGCGCGCAGTTCGTCGGCGGCCTCGGCGGCGAGGGCGGCCACCTGCTGGAGTTCGCCCTTGGCGCGGTCCGGGTCGCGGTCCACCAGGGCGGCGGCGGCCTGGGCGGTCAGGCGCAGGGAGAACAGCTTCTGGCTGACGGCGTCGTGCAGTTCGTGGGCGAGCCGGGAGCGCTCCTCGGCGATGGTCAGCTCGCGGCTGCGCTCGTACAGGCGGGCGTTCGTGAGGGCGATCGCCGCGTGCTGGGCGAGGATCCCGAGCAGTTCCTCGTCTTCCTCGGTGAAGCCGCAGCCGCCTTCCGGCTCGGGGCTCGGGGGGTGTGGGGGTTTTCCCTCCACAGGACGCAGCTTGTTGGCGAGGAAGAGGGCGCCGATGACCTCGTCGCCGTCACGGATGGGCAGGCCCAGGAAGTCGGACATGTCGGGGTGGGCGGCGGGCCAGCCCTCGAAGCGCGGGTCCTTGCGGACGTCGGCGAGGCGCTCCGGGCGGGCCTCGTGCAGCATCGCGGCGAGGATGCCGTGCTGGCGCGGGAGCGGGCCGATGGCCTTCCACCGGTCGTCGCTGACCCCGTCGACGACGAACTGGGCGAAGCCCCCGTGGTCGTCGGGCACCCCGAGGGCCGCGTACTGCGCGTCGAGCAGTTCGCGGGCGGAGGCGACGATCGTCTTGAGGACGTCGCGCACCTCCAGGTGCCTGCTCATGGCCAGCAGCGCGGTGCTCACCGCGAGCAGGCCCGACCGGGGTCCATGACTCATGACCTCACGGTACCGGCGGGGTGTGACAGCGCGTATCCGCCCTGTGGCGGCCCCGCCCCGGTCCGCTGGACCTAGGGCGAAGGGCCCCCGCGCACTGCGGCCCGCGCATGAGGCGGCGAGGGTCCTCGGGTTCCTACGTTGAGGGCAGCCGCCCGGAGCGGCGGTCTAGGACGAGGGGACGGATCATGCCGGTAGCGATCATCACGGGGGCTTCCAAGGGGCTGGGGCGCGCGCTCGCCGAGGCGCTGGCGGAGCGCGGCTGGGATCTGGTGCTCGACGCCAGAACGGCACGGCCCCTCCAGGAGACGGCCGTGGCCGTCCTCAGTAAGTACGGAGCACAGGTACGGGCACTGCCCGGGGACGTCACGGACAGCGCGCACCGCACCCATCTGGTGACGGCGGCCCGGGAGCTCGGCGGTGTCGATCTCCTGGTGAACAACGCGAGCGCGCTGGGCGCCGAACCGCTCGTACGGCTCGAATCGCTGGCCCTGGACGGGCTCCGGCGGGCGCTGGAGGTCAATGTGGTCGCGGCGCTCGGGCTGGTCCAGGAGGCGCTGCCGCTGCTGCGGGAGTCACCGACGGGCGCGGTGATCGACGTCAGCTCGGACGCGGCGGCGGAGGCGTACGGGACCTGGGGCGGTTACGGAGCCTCGAAGGCGGCGCTCGACCAGCTCTCCGCGGTGCTCGGGAAGGAGGAGCCCGGTCTGCGGGTCTGGGCGGTCGACCCGGGTGACATGGGCACGGACCTGTACGCGGCGGCCGTTCCGGACGACGACGATCCGCGGCCCGACCCGGCGAGTGTCGTGCCGGCCGTCCTGAGGCTGCTCGACGAACGTCCGGGGAGCGGGCGCTACGGGGCACCCGCCCTGCTGGAGCAGCGATGACGACCGCCATGGGGGTGCCTCCGCTCGACGGCGGCCGGGCGGGGAGGTGGACGCTCCCGGAGGAGCTGTCGGCCCGGGTGCCGGCCGAACAGCGGGGTGCCGGGCTCGACCGCGACGCCGTCCGTCTGCTCGTCTCGCACGGGACCCGGGTGTCGCACCACGCGTTCGTGGAGCTGCCGGGCCGGCTGCGGGCCGGGGACCTGCTCGTCGTCAACACGTCCGTGACACTGGCGGCGGCGGTGGACGGGAGAGTGGGGCACGCGCGCGTGGTGGTGCATTTCTCCACCCGGGGCGACGACGGGCGCTGGGCGGTGGAGCTGCGCGAGCCCGACGGAAGGGGCACCACGCGCGCACGCGGGGGCGGGCCCGCGGGGACGGAGGTGCGGCTGCCGGGGAACGTACGGCTGGTCCTGGAGGAGCCGCTTGCCGACCGGAGTGCACGGCTGTGGTGGGGGCGGGTCTCCGACGCCGACGTGCCGGGGCTGCTGCGGCGGCACGGGAGGCCCATCCGCTACTCCTACACGGACCGGGACCAGCCGCTGTCCGCGTACCAGACCGTGTTCGCGCTGCCGTCCGCCGACGGGACGGGGAGCGCGGAGATGCCGAGCGCGGCACGGCCCTTCACCGCGCGGCTGGTGGCGGAGCTGGTGAGCCGGGGTGTGCAGTTCGCGCCCGTCACCCTGCACACGGGGGTCGCCTCGGCCGAGGCGCACGAGCCGCCGTACCCGGAGCGCTTCACGGTGCCGGAGACCTCGGCGCGGCTGATCAACGTGGCGAAGGCCGGTGACGGCAGGGTGATCGGGGTCGGCACCACGGCCGTGCGCGCCGTGGAGTCGGCGGCAGGACCCGACGGGGTGGTGCGTGCCGCGCGGGGCTGGACCGGCCTGGTGGTGACCCCGGAGCGCGGGGTGCGGGTCGTCGACGGGCTGCTCACCGGGCTGCACGAGCCGCAGGCCTCGCATCTGCTGATGCTGGAGGCGGTCGCGGGCAGGGAGGCCGTCGACCGCGGGTACCAGGAGGCGCTGCGCGGGCGCTACCTGTGGCACGAGTTCGGCGACGTGCACCTCATCCTCCCGGCGGACCTCCCGGACACCCTCTCGACGGAGAACCCTCACACAGAGGATTGCCACAGCAACTGCCAGTGAGTCCGAGCGGCGTCCGGTGTGAGCCCGCACATAGGGCGCACATCACGTACGAAGGGGCATAGGAGACAACCGGACTCCTGGTGAGCGGGGCAGACGTATTGGTCTGTCCCGATTTGCCCTTCGGGGGTCCACTACCCGAGGTCGTACGTCACACCTTTGCCATCGAAAATTCGGGCCGCTAACAATGGCTCCCGTCGCTCGATGCCGGAGGTGCTCACCCACGGCGTCAGATCCGGAAACACTCTTTGTCCCCATCGGATCGAGAGCGGCCTCCGCGCTATTCGAAGAGGTCCTCCAGCCATGCCCAAGCAGCACAGCATTCCTGGTCGCATCCCCGCCATGACCAAGGTCCACAAGCTCTCGTTCGCCGGGGTCGCCACGCTCGGCGCCGCCGCCCTCGCGTTCTCCCTTGCTCCCGCCGACACGAAGGCGAGCGCCGACTCGGTCTCCGCCGCTCCCGCCGCGTTCTCGTCGCAGGAGCTGAAGGTCAAGACCGTCGGCCTCAGCGGCCAGCTGGCCGACGCCCAGGCCGCCGCCGCGAAGAAGAAGACGGCCGACGCCGCCGCCGCGAAGAAGGCCGCAGAGGCCGCCGCGGCGAAGAAGGCCGCCGACGCCCGCAAGGCCAAGGAGGCCGCAAGCCGGTCCGCCCAGCGTGCCGCGGTCAAGCCGGTCGCCGCGAAGACCTACGCGAACAACCTGGACGGCTGGATACGCCAGTCGCTGGACATCATGAAGAAGCACGGCATCCCGGGTACGTACGACGGTCTGCACCGCAACATCATCCGGGAGTCCTCGGGCAACCCGAACGCGATCAACGGCTGGGACATCAACGCCATCAACGGCGTCCCCTCCATCGGTCTGCTGCAGGTCATCAAGCCGACCTTCGACGCGTACCACGTCGCCGGCACCGTCCACAGCCAGTACAACCCGGTCGCCAACATCACCGCCGCCGCCAACTACGCGGCGGACCGGTACGGCTCGATCGACAACGTCAACAGCGCGTACTGAGGTCTGCGCGGACCTCTGCCCGTACGCCGGAAAGGGCGGCACCCCCACCGGGGTGCCGCCCTTCGCGCGTGCCGCTCGCGGCGTACTACTTGCGCATGACCTCCGGCTCGTGGCGGCGCAGGAAGCGGGCCACCATGAAGGCACAGACCGCGGCGAGGGCGAACAGCGCCGTCATGTCGAGGATCCAGGTCAGCGCCGTGTGATCCCACAGGGGATCGGTCTCGGCCGTGTTGTGCGGGTTGATCTTGTTGAAGTCGAGCGTGGCCCCGGAGGCACCGACCGCCCAGCGCGACGGCATCAGATACGAGATCTGGTTGACGCCCACAGCGCCGTTCAACGGGAACAGGCAGCCCGTGAACACGACCTGGATGATCGCGAACATCACCAGCAGCGGCATGGTCTTCTCGGCGGTCTTCACCAGCGAGGAGATGACCAGACCGAACATCATCGACGTGAAGCCGAGCGCCATGATCGGCAGGGAGAGTTCCAGCGCGACCGCGCCGCCGAGGATCAGTCCCTTGTCGGGGATCGTCCGGCTCATGAAGCCGATCGCGCCGACCAGAGCGCCCTGGAACATGGTGATGACACCGAGGACGATCACCTTGGACATCAGATACGCGGAGCGCGACAGGCCGGTCGCCCGCTCGCGCTCGTAGATGACCCGTTCCTTGATCAGCTCACGGACCGAGTTCGCGGCGCCCGCGAAACAGGCACCCACCGCGAGGATCAGCAGCACCGTCGCGGCCGTGCTGTTCGGGATGGGCAGGCCGTTGGGCTGCAGCTTCGTGTTCACCAGCAGCGTCTTGTCCGGCTCGATGAGCAGGCTGACCGCGCCGAGGACCGCCGGCAGGATCACCGTCAGGGCCAGGAAGCCCTTGTCGGACGCGATGACCGAGACGTACCGCCGGACCAGTGTGCCGAGCTGGGAGACCCAGCCCTGGGGCTTCGGCGGGCGCATCGCCTGCGGCGGCGGCATGGCTACGGACTGCGGGGCGACCGCGTCGATGTCCGCGGCGTACATCTGGTAGTGCTGCGAGCCCTTCCAGCGGCCCGCCCAGTCGTAGTCGCGGTAGTTCTCGAAGGCGGAGAAGACATCGGCCCAGGTGTCGTAGCCGAAGAAGTTCAGTGCCTCCTCGGGCGGACCGAAATAGGCCACCGATCCGCCGGGCGCCATGACCAGAAGTTTGTCGCAGATGGCGAGTTCCGCCACGGAGTGCGTGACGACGAGGACCGTGCGGCCGTCGTCGGCGAGGCCGCGCAGCAGCTGCATGACATCGCGGTCCATGCCCGGGTCGAGGCCGGAGGTCGGCTCGTCCAGGAAGATCAGCGACGGCTTGGTCAGCAGCTCCAGGGCCACCGAGACGCGCTTGCGCTGGCCACCGGAGAGGGAGGTGACCTTCTTCTCCTTGTGGATGTCGAGCTTGAGTTCGCGCAGCACCTCGTCGATCCGGGAGTCGCGCTCCTGGGTCGTGGTGTCCGCGGGGAAGCGCAGCTTGGCCGCGTACTTGAGGGCCTTCTTGACGGTCAGTTCCTTGTGCAGGATGTCGTCCTGCGGGACCAGACCGATGCGCTGACGCAGCTCGGCGAACTGCTTGTAGAGGTTTCGGTTGTCGTAGAGGACGTCACCCTCGTTGGCGGGGCGGTAGCCCGTGAGCGCCTTGAGGAGCGTCGACTTGCCGGAGCCCGAGGGTCCGATGACCGCGATGAGCGACTTCTCCGGCACGCCGAAGGAGACGTCCTTGAGGATCTGCTTGCCGCCGTCGACCGTGACGGTCAGGTGGCGGGCCGAGAAGGAGACCTCACCGGTGTCGACGAACTCTTCGAGGCGGTCGCCCACCAGGCGGAACGTCGAGTGGCCGACGCCGACGATGTCGTTCGCGCCGAGCAGCGCGGAGCCGCCCTTGGCGATCGGCATACCGTTGACGAACGTGCCGTTGTGCGAGCCGAGGTCACGGATCTCGTAACGCCCGTCGGGCGTCGCGTGGAACTCGGCGTGGTGCCGCGAGACCTGCAGGTCGGACACGACCAGCTCGTTCTCCAGCGCACGGCCGATTCGCATCACGCGGCCCAGCGACATCTGGTGGAACGTGGTCGGGCTGCGGTCACCGTAGACCGGCGGCGCCCCCGCGGCGCCGCCGGAGCCCTGCTGCTGCGGGATGTGCCCGCCCTGCTGCGACTGCTGCCAGCTCTGCTCGGGCGCCTGCGGCGTCTGCTGGGCCCAGCCGGCCGCCGGGGCGCCCTGAGCGGCGTACGGCTGCTGCTGGGGCTGTGCCTGCGGTGCCGCGGCCGCGGCGCCCGTCAGGCTCAGGCGTGGCCCGTCGGTCGCGTTGCCGAGGTGCACGGCCGAGCCGGGGCCGATCTCCATCTGATGGATCCGCTGCCCCTGCACGAATGTGCCGTTGGTGCTGCCGTGGTCCTCGATGACCCAACTGCGGCCGCCCCAACTGATCGTGGCGTGACGCCAGGACACCCTGGCGTCCTCGAGCACGATGTCCCCCTGCGGATCGCGTCCGAGGGTGTATGGCCTGGACGCTTCGAGCGTCCAGGTCCGTCCGTTCAATTCCAGTACGAGTTCCGGCACTCCATGCCCCACTGTGTTGTCCCCCGATGTACCCCCAACACAGGGAGTCTAGGGATGTCGAACATCGTGGGGAACTATTTCAGTAGGAGGCCCCTGACCGAAAGTCGGGCCTCTCGAAGACCGAGTACGGGCGTCTTGTCCGTTTCCGTTGACGGGGTTGAAACCGGACCGGAGAGTGGTAATCCCACGCGAGGGGGACACCGCGGCGGAGGTGTCGCGGGTGCGGAGTCGGGGGGCTGATGATGAGCGACGGGTCCGTGGGACAGGGCAGGCGCGTGCCGGTGGGCGATGTGCTGCTGTCCTCGATCGCCGCCGTGAGCTGGGCGTTGATCGGCATGGCGGGCGTGGCCGCGCTGGGGCTGCATCTGCTCGGCGCCGGCGAGACGGCCTCGCTCGGGCCGATGACCGCGGCGCTCGTGGCGCTCGGGGCGGGCGGTTCGGTGACGCCCTCGGGCGATATGTCGGCGTTCGGGCTGGAAGGTGCCCAGGCCGACACCGCCCTCCAGATCACGCCACTCGGGGTGAGCCTGGTGGGGGCGCTGCTGCTGTCCTGGTTCTTCCTGCGCTCCCTGCGCGGGGCGGGCGCGGTGATCGCGCCCGCCGAACTGCTGGCGCGGGCGGGCACGGTGGCCGCCCTCTTCGTGGCACTGCTGGGGGGTCTCGCCTGGGCGGGACACGACATCATCACGATCGACGGCGGTGCGCTCGGGCTCGACAAGCTGCCGGGCGGCGGGGTCCCCGACGACGTGGAGGTGCCCGGGCTCGGCAACATCGGCGGTCTGCTGCCGGACCGGCTCGGGGACCTCGCCGACGCGAACGCCAAGGTGGGCTTCACCGTCGACACCGTGCCGACGCTCCTCGGCGGCCTCGGCTGGGTGCTCGGCATCCTGCTGATCGCGCTGCTGGCCTCGCGCAGGACCCCGCTGCCGGGCGGCTGGACGGCGGTGCACCGCGTGGTGCGTCCGGCGGTGTCCGCGCTCGTCACGGTCCTGCTGGTGGCGGTCCTCGCGGGCTTCGCGGCGGCGTCGTACGCGGCGATCGGCGACGACAACCCGAAACGGATCGCCGGCGCCGCCCTGCTCGGGGCGCCCAACGGCGTGTGGCTCGGCATCCCGATCGGGCTCTTCGTGCCGTGGGACGGGACAGCCACGGGGCCGTTCCTGCAGTTCCTGCCGGATCCCATGGACGACCTCCTGAAGTTCTCCGACAAGCCCGTGACCCTGGCCAGGCTGGCCGAACTGGACGGCCGGGTCTGGCTGCTGGGCATCGCGGCGGCCCTGATGATGCTGTTCGCGGGCGTCCTGACCGCGGCGCGCACCCCGTTCGTACGGGAGCGGGGCGTCCTCGGTTTCGCGGCGCGCTGCGCACTGCGGCTGGCGATCGTGACCGCGCTGGTGCTGCCGTTGCTGGTCTGGCTGACGGAGGTGTCCGTGAACGCCTCGCTGTCCGTGCTCGGCATAGACGCGTTCGACTCCGGGATCGAGTTGCGCGGGCAGCTCGGCATGGCGCTGCTGCTCGGCGCGCTGTGGGGCGCGGTCGCGGGAGCGGTGGGCGCGCTGCTCGCGTGCGCGTCGGGTGCGGCCGGCCGGCAGGCGGCGCCGCCGGCACGGGGTGACGCGGACGCGACCGCGCCGGAGGCCGTCGCCTCGTACGCGGAGGCGGCCGGGCAGGCGGCGGGGCAGCCGGCCGGGGAGGCCGGTCCGTACCGTCCCGGGACGCCGTTCCGGCCGACAAACCCGGAGACGAACCCCTATCTGCGGATCCCCGACGAATTACGGGAGTCAGGGCCCGGACGGCGCTCCGGCCCCCAGTCCCCCGGCGGCTCCCGGCCGCCCGGCGCACAGCCCCGCGAGCCGGGCACACAGCAACGGCCTCCCGGCGGGCAGCCGCAGCCCCCTGGTGGCCGGCCACGGCCTCCAGGCGGGCAATCAGGGCCCGGCGGACAGCCTCCGAGCGGCGGCGGGCAGCCACCGGGCTCGCGTCCGCCGGACGACGTGCCGGACGACGTGTACGGGGCGCAGACGATGATCGGCCCCTTCCCGCCGACGCCCCGACCGGGGTCTCCGCGGCCCGGAGCCCGGCGCCGGCCCCGCTCGTCGCAGGACGGGCCGCCTCCCCCGCCGGACGAGCTGCCTCCCCCGCCGCCGCCCCGCAGGCCGGGCGGGCGCCGCTGACCGGAGAGCGTGCGCGGGGCCGACACGGCCCGTGAAGGCCGGGGACACCCGGACGACATGTACTGTTCCCTGTCCGTCAGGCGGACCTCGGGGGCATTCGGCACGGAGTGCCGGATACGGTGTAAGCACCATGAGCGCATCACAGACCCCTGATGTTCCCACTGATGTCCCCACTCTCCTCGTCAAGATCTTCGGCAAGGACCGCCCCGGTATCACCGCCGGGCTCTTCGACACCCTCGCCGCCTACTCGGTCGACGTGGTCGACATCGAGCAGGTCGTCACCCGTGGCCGGATCGTGCTGTGCGCGCTCGTGACGCATCCGCCGGCCGGCCTGGAGGGCGATCTGCGCGCCACCGTGCACAGCTGGGCGGACTCGATGCGGCTGCAGACCGAGATCATCTCCGGTCACGGCGACAACCGGCCCCGCGGGCACGGCAGGTCGCTGGTGACCGTTCTCGGACATCCGCTCACCGCGGAGTCGACGGCCGCCATCGCCGCCCGGATCACCGGGGCCGGCGGCAACATCGACCGTATCTTCCGGCTGGCCAAGTACCCCGTGACCGCGGTCGAGTTCGCGGTGTCCGGTACGGAGCCGGAGGCACTGCGGACCGCGCTGGTGACCGAGGCCGCCGCACTCGGCGTCGACATCGCGGTGGTCGCGGCCGGGCTGCACCGGCGGGCCCAGCGCCTGGTCGTCATGGACGTGGACTCCACGCTCATCCAGGACGAGGTCATCGAACTGTTCGCGGCGCACGCCGGCTGCGAGGCCGAGGTCGCCGAGGTGACGGCCGCCGCGATGCGCGGCGAGCTGGACTTCGAGCAGTCCCTGCACGCGCGCGTGCAGCTGCTCAAGGGGCTCGACGGCTCCGTGGTGGACAAGGTGCGCAGCGAGGTGCGGCTGACACCGGGGGCGCGCACGCTGATCCGTACGCTGAAGCGGCTCGGCTTCCAGGTCGGTGTCGTCTCCGGCGGCTTCACGCAGGTGACGGACGATCTGCGGGAACGGCTCGGGCTGGACTTCGCCCAGGCCAACACGCTGGAGATCGTCGACGGGAAGCTGACGGGCCGGGTCATCGGCGAGATCGTGGACCGGGCGGGCAAGGCACGACTGCTGCGCCGGTTCGCCGCGGAGGCGGGCGTTCCGATCTCGCAGACGGTGGCGATCGGTGACGGGGCCAACGACCTGGACATGCTCAACGCGGCCGGTCTCGGAGTCGCCTTCAACGCCAAGCCGGTGGTGCGCCAGGCCGCGCACACCGCGGTGAACTTCCCCTTCCTGGACACGGTCCTCTACCTGCTGGGCGTGACGCGCGAAGAGGTCGAGGCGGCGGACATGCACGTCGACTGACAGCCCTCGGGTGCGCGCTCCCGCGAGCACCCGGGGTCTCCCGCGACAGGGACGGGGCCCGGCACCACGATGGTGCCGGGCCCCGTCCGCGCTCACGGTCCGTTCACTCGGACGGGTCCCAGTAGTCGAGCAGGGTGGCCGCGCCGGGCTCCAGGCTCTTCCACGACCCGGTGAAGGAGAGCACGGCGAACGCGGCGGGGTGGAACTCGCGGCTCACCCCTTCCTGCGCGTCGGCCTCGGACCGGCCCGCCAGGATGTCGGCGAGGCCCTGCACTCCGGGGTTGTGCCCGATCAGGAGGGCGTTCTGCGCGTCGTCCGGGGTCTCGTTCAGTACGGCGATCAGCTCGCCCGGGGAGGCTTCGTAGAGCCGCTCCTCGTAGACCGTTTTCGGCCGGTGCGGCAGTTCCTGGACGGCGAGCTTCCAGGTCTCGCGGGTCCGGGTCGCGGTGGAGCAGAGGGCCAGATCGAAGGGGATGCCGGTGTCGGCCAGCTTGCGTCCGGCGACGGCGGCGTCCTTGCGGCCCCGCTCGGCCAGCGGACGCTCGTGGTCGGGCACCTCGGGCCAGTCGGCCTTCGCATGCCGGAAAAGGACAATCCTGCGGGGTTCTGCGACGCTCATGGGTCCCAGCTTCGCATGAAACACGCCACGGGGCGCAGGGAGTTGATGCGCTGCCCCACCACGGGGCACGGGGAGCTCAGGAGCCCCTGGCGCGGCACGATCTCACGAGCCGGGGTGCGGGCGGCTCACGAGCCCTGGTGCAGCACCAGTTGCTGGATCCGCTCGAAGAGGCTGCCGACCGCCGGGTCCGTGCCCGCCGCGTGGGCGTCCGCCGGGTTCAGTATCAGCAGCAGGAGCGCCGCGAAGGCGAGGGCGGGGAGCAGCAGCGCCCACCAGGGCAGTCGCGTCTCGACGCCGCGCCCGGTCGCCGGGTGGGGCGGGGTGTGCGTTGGGGCCGACATGCCGCCTCCGTGGGGCTTCGAGTGGTCCGTGGTCCGCGTCGTCGCGGTCACATCTCGAAGGTACGGACTCGGGAACCCTCAACCCATCCGGTGATCCACCCACTTGACCCTGACACTCACCCCCTAGGGGACGGGGGGATAACCCCACCCTTCGCTCCCGGGAGGGCTCGGCGGAGCGCGATCAGGGCGGGGCGGTCAGGGTGAGGCGATGGACGCGATGACGCCGATGACCACGAAGATGAGGAGGAACGCGCCGAAGACGAGAAGCATCTTCTTCTGGCCGTTCTTGGGGTTCGGATCGAGCACGGGCATGGGCCCAGTCTCGCACTCTTCGCCCGGATCCTCACGGGTGGGGTCGGTGTCCGAGGGCGGTCGTCGCGCGGCCCGGAGCGGGCGATCACCTTGCGGTCCGGAAGCGGCGCTCGTCGCGCGGCCCGGAGGGAGCGGTCGCCGCACGGCCCGGAAGGAGCGATCACCGCGCGGTCCGGGAGCGGTGGTCACCGCGCGGCCTCGTCCTCCACCGTGCGGTCGCGGCCCGCCAGGACGCCCACCACGATCTGCGGGACCATCAGGCCCGCCATGAGCGCGATCGGCAGCCCCCAGCCGCCGCTGTGCTGGTAGAGAACGCCCACCAGCAGCGGGCCGGGGATCGAGATGAGGTAGCCGGTGCTCTGCGCGAAGGCCGACAGCTGCACGACTCCCGCGCCGGTCCTGGCCCGCATGCCGACCATGGTGAGGGCCAGCGGGAACGCGCAGTTGGCGATGCCGAGCAGCAGGGCCCACGCCCAGGCGCCGGCGGCCGGGGCGAGATAGAGCCCCGCGTAGCCGGCGAACCCGCAGAGGCCGAGGGCGACGACGATGGGCCCCTGGTGGGGCAGCCGGGTGGCCAGCCGCGGGATGACGAAGGCCAGGGGCACGCCCATCACCATCGTGACCGCGAGCAGCAGCCCTGCGGTGCCCGCCGGGACGCCGGCGTCCCGGAAGATCTGCGCCATCCAGCCCATCGTGATGTACGCGGCGGTGGCCTGGAGTCCGAAGAAGACGGCGAGCGCCCAGGCGGTACGGCTGCGGGTGATCCGCAGCGGGGCGGCCTCCTGACGCGCTCCGGAGGCCGTGCTCGGGGCCGTGACCGGGGCGGCGCCCCCAGGAGCCGCATCGGCGGACAGGGGCGTGCCCTTGGCCCGTACGAGAGGGATCCAGGGCAGGACGGCGACAGCCGCGAGGGAGGCCCAGACGGCGAGGCCCGTCTGCCAGTTGCCTCCCAGGGCCCGGGTCATGGGCACGGTGACGGCGGCCGCGGCGGCGGTGCCGAGGGCGAGGGCCATGGAGTAGAGGCCGGTCATGGTGCCGACCCGGTCCGGGAACCAGCGCTTGACGATCACCGGCATGAGGACGTTGCTGACGGCGATGCCCATGAGGGCGAGGGCGCTGGCGACCAGGAAGCCCGCGGTGCCCCCGACGAAGGGCCGCAGCACCAGACCCGTACCGATCGCCAGCATGCCCGCGCAGACCACGGCGGCGAGTCCGAAGCGACGGGCGAGGCGCGGTGCCATGACGCCGAAGACGGCGAAACAGAGCGGCGGTACGGAGGTGAGGAGCCCGGCGACGCTGCCGCTCATGCCGAGGCCGTCGCGCACCTCTTCCAGGAGGGCGCCCAGGCTGGTGATGGCGGGGCGCAGGTTGAGGGCCGTCAGGACGATGCCGGCGATCACCAGACGCGTCATCCACGCGCGCGTGGGGGGCGTGTGCACATCCACGTCCTGTGCGGAGCTGCGTATCGGTGTCTGTGTCGGTATCGATGGGGACACGGTCGTCCTGGTTTCCTCGCCTGTCATGAACCCCATCATAGAATCATGGGATGATTGGTTGTCCAACCCCCTGGCGCGAAGGACCGTCATGCCCCTGAGCCACCCTCGTCGTTCGGCCCTGTCCGAGCAGGTCATCGCCGCGTTGCGGAACGAGATCACCTCGGGAGAGTGGCCGGTGGGCTCCCGCATCCCCACCGAGCCCGAGCTGGTCGAGCAGCTGGGAGTGGCCCGCAACACGGTCCGGGAGGCCGTGCGGGCCCTCGCGCACAACGGTCTGCTCGACATCCGGCAGGGCTCGGGCACGTACGTGCTGGCGACCAGCGAGCTGGCCGGTGTGATGCACCGCCGCTTCGCGGACGCCGACCCGCGGCACATCGCCGAGCTGCGCTCCACGCTGGAGTCGAGCGCGGCGAGGCTGGCCGCCGAGCGCCGTACCGAGCGCGATCTCAAACAGCTGGACGCGCTGCTCGTACGCAGGGAGGAGGCCTGGGAGTCGGGCGACACGGAGGCCTTCGTGACCGCCGACACGACCTTCCACCTGGCCGTGGTCGCCGCATCCCACAACGACGTCATGACGGCGATGTACGCGGACCTGGGCGAGGTCGTGCGTGACTGGCTGCGCGAGGACGTCGGTGAGGAGCTGACGCCCGAGACGCACATGGACCACACACGCCTGGTGGACGCGATCCGCGCGGGCGACGCGCAGACGGCGGCCTCGGAGGCGGCCGGCTATCCGTTCCTCCTGTGCCGCCCGGGGCGGCCCGGGCCCGCGGGCCCTGCGGGACAGGCGGGGAACGTCACTTCTCGTGGCTGACCCACGCCGAGCGGACTTCCTTCCAGCAGCGGCCGGTCAGCCGGACGTTCTGCGCGGGGCCCGCCTCGACCCTCGCCCCGTCGGCGTCGATGTCCCACCACCGGTCGCACTCGATGTGCAGACCGACGTGGTCGGACTCCGGATAGGGGTTGTGGCAGTCCGCCGTCACATGTGAACCGTCGACGACGGTCCGGCAGGCCGCTCCGAAGGGCCGTTTCTCGGCGGGCACGCGCGCGTGGGGCGTCGTTCCCGCGCCGTGCGCGGTGTGTGCGCCGTGCGCGGAGTGCGAGGCGGCGTCGGAAGGCGCCGCGAGCAGCAGGGTCAGAGCGGCGAACAGCGCGGCGGGGGCCGCCGCGAAAGCGTTCCTGGGGAGCCGATGCGTGCATCGGGCCTGGGACAGGCGCACAAAGGGACCTCCTCGGCCGGGCTCTGGAGGGCATCTCGGGAGGAGAACTCCTGCTTCGGAGAACTCCTCCTCCAGAGTGGGCCGTTACCCCTCACGGCCGCCCGGCCGGTGGGGCCGAACGGGTGACGCCCCGCTCCCCGCGCACTGCGGGGAACGGGGCGCCGACCGTGGAAGCACCTGTGCGGCGGCGACTACGCGCCGATCGCGTGCAGCCCGCCGTCGACGTGGATGATCTCGCCGGTGGTCTTCGGGAACCAGTCGCTGAGCAGGGCGACGACACCGCGGCCGGCCGGCTCGGGGTCCTTGAGGTCCCACTCCAGGGGCGCGCGGTCGTCCCAGACGGCGGCCAGCTCGCCGAAGCCCGGGATGGACTTGGCGGCCATCGAACCGATCGGACCGGCCGAGATGAGGTTGGAGCGCACGTTCTGCTTGCCCAGGTCGCGGGCGAGGTAGCGGTTGGTGGCCTCCAGGGCGGCCTTGGCCGGGCCCATCCAGTCGTACTGCGGCCACGCGTACTGGGCGTCGAAGGTGAGGCCGACGACCGAGCCGCCGCCGTTCTGCATCAGCGGCAGGCAGGCCATGGTCAGCGACTTCAGGGAGAAGGCGGAGACGTGCATGGCCGTGGCGACCGACTCGAACGGCGTGTTCAGGAAGTTGCCGCCGAGGGCGTCCTGCGGGGCGAAGCCGATGGAGTGCACGACGCCGTCGAGGCTGCCCAGCTCCGCGCCCACGACCTCGGCGAGCCGCCCGAGGTGCTCGTCGTTGGTCACGTCGAGCTCGATGACCTTGGTGGGCTTGGGAAGCTTCCGTGCGATGCGCTCGGTCAGCGTGGGCCGCGGGAACGCGGTCAGGATGATCTCGGCACCCTGCTCCTGGGCCAGCTTCGCGGTGTGGAAGGCGATGGACGACTCCATCAGCACACCGGTGATCAGGACCCGCTTGCCCTCAAGAATTCCACTCATGGTGATCAGTGACCCATTCCCAGTCCGCCGTCTACGGGGATGACGGCTCCAGTGATGTACGAGGCCTCTTCCGAGGCGAGGAACCGCACCGTTGCGGCGATCTCCTCGGGCTGCGCGTACCGGCCGAGCGGCACCTGCTTCACGATGGCCTCGCGCTGCTCGTCGGTGAGCGCCTTCGTCATGTCGGTGTCGACGAAACCGGGCGCGACGACGTTGAAGGTGAGGTTGCGCGAGCCCAGCTCACGGGCGAGCGAGCGCGCGAACCCGACCAGGCCGGCCTTCGAGGCCGCGTAGTTCGCCTGGCCGGCCGAGCCGAGGAGGCCGACCACCGAGGAGATGAGGACGACACGGCCCTTCCTCGCGCGCAGCATGCCGCGGTTGGCGCGCTTCACGACCCGGAAGGTGCCCGTCAGGTTGGTGTCCAGGACGGACGTGAAGTCCTCCTCGGACATCCGCATCAGCAACTGGTCCTTGGTGACACCGGCGTTGGCGACGAGGACCTCGACCGGGCCGTGCGCGGCCTCGATCTCCTTGTAGGCCTGCTCCACCTGCTCGGTGTCGGTGATGTCGCACTTGACCGCGAGGCAGCCCAGTTCGGTGAGGGCGGCCGGGGGCTCGCCCGAACGGTATGTGATCGCGACGTTGTCGCCCGCGTCGGCGAACGTGCGGGCGATGGCGAGGCCGATGCCCCGGTTTCCTCCGGTGACGAGAACCGAGCGGCTCAACGGATCACCCTTTCGATAGCCGGTCTGGTACCTCGAAAACCTATCGGTACGGTCGGCCCCGCGGAGAATCGGGCACCGACAGTGGCTCGGGGGACTCGCTGTCGGGTCCCTACAGAAAAGCCTGGCCGTCGGGCCCGCCCGCGCGACATGATCGGAACCGACAGGCGACAACAAGGGAGACCTCCGTGCCCCATTCCATCGACGAAGCCTTCACGGCACTGCCGCTACGGGCCCTGGCCGACGCGGCGCTCGCGCGGGCGCGGGCGCTGGGCGCCGACCATGCGGACTTCCGGTTCGAGCGGGTGCGCAGCGCGTCCTGGCGGCTGCGGGACGCCAAGCCGGCGGGATCGTCGGACACGACCGACCTCGGGTACGCGGTACGGGTCGTGCACGGCGGCACCTGGGGGTTCGCCTCCGGGGTCGATCTGACGATGGACGCCGCCGCGAAGGTGGCGTCGCAGGCCGTGGCCATGGCCAAGCTGTCGGCGAAGGTGATCAGGGCGGCGGGCTCCGACGAGCGCGTCGAGCTGGCCGGTGAGCCCGTGCACGCGGACAGGACGTGGGTCTCCTCGTACGAGATCGACCCCTTCTCCGTACCGGACGAGGAGAAGTCCGGGCTGCTGGCCGAGTGGAGTGCGCGGCTGCTCGGGGCGCCCGGGGTCAGCCATGTCGACGCCTCGCTGATGACCGTGCACGAGAACAAGTTCTACGCGGACACCGCGGGCACGGTGACCACCCAGCAGCGGGTCAGGCTGCACCCGCAGCTGACCGCCGTGGCCGTCGACGAGTCGAGCGGCGAGTTCGACTCGATGCGCACGATCGCGCCGCCCGTCGGGCGCGGCTGGGAGTACCTCACCGGCACCGGCTGGGACTGGGAGGCGGAGCTGGGGCGGATCCCGGAGCTGCTGGCGGAGAAGATGCGGGCGCCGAGCGTCACGGCCGGGGTGTACGACCTGGTCGTCGACCCGTCCAACCTGTGGCTGACCATCCACGAGTCCATCGGGCACGCCACCGAGCTGGACCGCGCGCTCGGGTACGAGGCCGCGTACGCCGGGACCTCGTTCGCCACCTTCGACCAGCTGGGCAAGCTGCGGTACGGCTCCGAGCTGATGAACGTGACGGGCGACCGCACCGCCGAGCACGGGCTCGCGACCGTCGGGTACGACGACGAGGGCGTGGCCGGGCAGTCCTGGGACCTGGTGAAGGACGGCACGCTCGTCGGTTACCAGCTGGACCGCAGGATCGCGAAGCTGACCGGCTTCGAACGGTCCAACGGCTGCGCGTACGCCGACTCGCCCGGCCATGTGCCCGTACAGCGCATGGCGAACGTGTCGCTGCAGCCCGATCCGGCGGGGATGTCCACGGACGACCTCATCGGGAGCGTCGACCGGGGGATCTACGTCGTCGGCGACCGGTCCTGGTCGATCGACATGCAGCGCTACAACTTCCAGTTCACCGGCCAGCGGTTCTTCAAGATCGAGAACGGGCAGATCACGGGCCAGCTGCGTGATGTCGCCTACCAGGCGACGACCACGGACTTCTGGGGCTCGATGGCGGCCGTCGGCGGCCCGCAGACCTACGTCCTGGGCGGCGCCTTCAACTGCGGCAAGGCCCAGCCGGGCCAGGTCGCGGCGGTCTCGCACGGCTGCCCCTCCGCCCTCTTCAAGGGCGTCAACATCCTCAACACCACGCAGGAGGCCGGTCGATGAGCATCAGCACAGGAATCGGCTGGGGGTCCGGGGGTTACTCCCCGGGAAAGCACAGTCTCAACACCACGCAGGAGGCCGGGCGATGAGTGCTCGTACGAACAAGCCGCACGAGATCGTCGAGCGCGCCCTCGCACTGTCCCGGGCGGACGGATGTGTCGTCATCGCCGACGAGCGGTCGACCGCGAACCTGCGCTGGGCGGGCAACGCGCTGACCACCAACGGTGTCACGCGCGGGCGCACGCTGACCGTCGTCGCCACGGTCGACGGCCGCGAGGGCACCGCCTCCGGAGTCGTCTCGCGCTCCGCGGTGACCGCCGACGAGCTGGAGCCGCTGGTACGGGCCGCCGAGGCCGCGGCACGGAGCGCCGGTCCGGCGGAGGACGCGCAGCCGCTCGTCGAGGGCGTGCCCGCCTCCCCCGACTTCACGGACGCGCCCGCCGAGACCTCGTCGGCGGTGTTCACCGACTTCGCCCCGGCGCTCGGCGAATCGTTCGCACGCGCGCGTGCGGGCGGCCGTGAGCTGTACGGCTTCGCCAACCACGAGCTGGTCACCAGCTACCTGGGGACGTCCACGGGGCTGCGCCTGCGGCACGACCAGCCCAACGGGACGCTGGAGCTGAACGCCAAGTCCCCGGACCGTACGCGCTCGGCGTGGGCCGGCCGCTCCACGCGGGACTTCAAGGACGTCGATCCGGCGGCGCTCGATGCCGAGCTGGCCGTCCGGCTGGGCTGGGCGGAGCGGCGGATCGACCTGCCCGCCGGGCGGTACGAGACATTGCTGCCGCCGACCGCCGTGGCCGACCTGCTGATCTACCAGCTGTGGTCGGCGGCGGCCCGGGACGCGGCCGAGGGCCGGACGGTGTTCAGCAAGCCCGGCGGCGGCACGCGCGTCGGCGACCGGCTCACCGAGCTGCCGCTGACCCTGCGCAGCGACCCGAACGAGGCCGGGCTCGAAAGCGCCCCCTTCGTCCTCACCCACTCCTCCGGGGACGACGCCTCCGTCTTCGACAACGGACTGCCGCTCAAGGCCACGGAGTGGGTCCGCGAGGGCGAGCTGAAGCGCCTGACGAGCACCCGGCACAGCGCGGCCCTGACCGGGCTGCCGGTGGCTCCCGGCATCGGGAACCTCATTCTCGACGGCGGCGACGACACCTCGCTGGAGGAGATGGTCGCCGCGACCGGGCGCGGGCTGCTGCTGACCTGCCTCTGGTACATCCGCGAGGTCGATCCGGCGACGCTGCTGCTGACCGGGCTGACCCGGGACGGCGTCTACCTCGTGGAGAACGGCGAGGTCACCGGCGAGGTGAACAACTTCCGCTTCAACGAGTCGCCGGTGGGGCTGCTGGGGCGGGCGACCGAGGCGGGGCGGACCGAGAAGACGCTGCCGCGCGAGTGGAGCGACTGGTTCACCAGAGCCGCGATGCCGGCGCTGCGGGTGCCGGATTTCAATATGAGCTCTGTCAGTCAGGGCGTATAACCTCGGTAGCCTCGCAGTCGGCTGCCCCCGGGGCTGTCCTTCCGACTGCACGAAGATCTTGCTAGGAGACATGAGAACCGTGACGGACATCGTCGACGACCTGAAGTGGCGCGGGCTGTTCGCCCTGTCCACCGACGAGAACGCATTGCGCAAGGCGCTCGCGGACGGTCCCGTCACGTTCTATTGCGGCTTCGACCCCACCGCGGCCTCCCTGCACGTCGGGCACCTGGTGCAGGTCCTCACCATGCGCCGGCTCCAGCAGGCGGGTCTGCGCCCGCTGGCCCTGGTGGGCGGGGCGACCGGTCAGATCGGCGACCCGCGCCCGACGGCGGAGCGCACGCTGAACGACCCGGAGACGGTCGCCGACTGGGTCGGCCGGCTGCGTTCCCAGATCGAGCCGTTCCTGTCCTTCGAGGGTGAGAACGCCGCGGTCATGGTGAACAACCTGGACTGGACGGCCGGTCTGTCGGCCATCGAGTTCCTGCGGGACATCGGCAAGCACTTCCGCGTCAACAAGATGCTCACCAAGGACTCGGTCGCCCGGCGTCTGGAGTCACAGGAGGGCATCAGCTACACGGAGTTCAGTTACCAGCTGCTCCAGGGCATGGACTTCCTCGAGCTGTACCGGAGGTACGGCTGCACGCTCCAGCAGGGCGGCAGCGACCAGTGGGGCAACCTCACGGCGGGCCTGGACCTGATCCACCGCCTGGAGCCGGACGCGCAGGCGCACTGCATCGCGACGCCGCTGATGGTCAAGGCGGACGGCACCAAGTTCGGCAAGACCGAGGGCGGGGCCATCTGGCTCGACCCGGAGATGACGACGCCGTACGCGTTCTACCAGTTCTGGCTGAACGTGGACGACCGTGACGTCTCGACGTACATGCGGATCCTGTCCTTCAGGTCCCGGGCGGAGCTCGAGGAGCTGGAGAAGCTGACCGAGGAGCGTCCGCAGGCCCGCGCGGCGCAGCGTGCGCTGGCGGAGGAGCTGACGACGCTGGTGCACGGGGCCGGGCAGACCGCCGCCGTGATCGCCGCTTCACGGGCGCTGTTCGGGCAGGGGGAGCTGAGTGAGCTCGACGCGGCGACGCTGAGTGCCGCGCTGTCCGAGCTGCCCCGGGTGCGGGTGGCCGAGCCGGGGTCCGTGGTCGACCTGTTCGCCGAGGTCGGGCTCGTGCCCAGCAAGTCCGCCGCTCGGCGGGCCGTGAAGGAGGGGGGCGCGTACGTGAACAATGTGAAGGTCGCGTCCGAGGACGCGGTTGTCTCCGCGGAGGATCTGTTGCACGGGCGGTGGCTGGTGCTTCGGCGGGGGAAGAAGTCGCTTGCGGCTGTGGAGGTCGCGCCGTAAGGGGTGCGTCTTCGGGTGCGGGTGCGTTGTGGCTGGTCGCGCCGTTCCCCGCGCCCCTTGAAAGCAAAAGATTGCGCAGTTCCCCGCGCCCCTTTCCAGGGGCGCGGGGAACTGCGCAATCTTTTTGCCTTCGCTCAGGCTCTTTGTTTGTTGCCCTTCATTGCCGTGTAGAGCATGTCTCCCAGGAAGACGATGATGACCGCGGCCACCAGTTGGAGGGCGTGACGGCCCCAGTCGATTCCGCTGGTCTCGCCGATGCCGATACCGCGGGCGATCGCGTTGCCCACGATCGCGCCGATGATTCCGAAGATCGTCGTGAGCCAGAGCGGACTGTGCTGCTTGCCAGGAATGATCGCCTTGGCCAGCAAGCCCAGTACGAATCCCACGATGATCGCCCACAACCAGCCCATGGCTGCCTCCTATACGGCTCTACGCGAGCATTACGCCCAGTGTCGGCCCGGGTGCCGTACGCCGCATGTCGGGTACGGCCATACGCGGTACGGCGCAGTCGTCCCCACCCGGACCGGAGCCGACCCGGTCTCGTAGGCGGCGCAGCCGCGGCGTAACGTGGTTTCCGGTACGGGCCGGGGAGCGTCCGACGCAGGCGGGGTGGTGGAACGTGATGCGGAAGCAGAGCGAGACCGAGGTCTTCCGGATCACCGGGGCCAGGCAGGGGCTCACCGACGACGTACGGGGCAGGCAGCGCCGCTACATCATCTCGATGTCCGTCCGTACGGTCTCCGTCGTCCTCGCGGCCACCCTCTGGAACGTGGAGCGCCATGTCGCCGTCGTTGCGCTGGTTCTCGGCGTGCTGCTCCCCTACATCTCCGTCGTGATCGCGAATGCGGGACGTGAGAACGTGCCCTCGCTGCCATCCACTTTCGTGACCGCTCCGACCCGTCCGATGCTTGCGGGGCCGGGCGCCGGCGGGGCCGCGGAACCCGTCGCGGAAGACCTGGCGGCCGACCCCGGCACACGGCTGCGGGACGAGCCGCACGAACGGGCCTGAGCACCGGGGATCCGGAAAAAGCGGAATCCGAAACCTCTGCCAAGCTCAAGAAAAGCTCAGATCAATCATGTTGTTCCGTTGCCGGGCGATGGGTTACCCGTGACATACTTGGTACGCACTCCGCATCCCCCGTCGGAGTGACAGACCGACGCCGGGCAGCTCCCCCCGTGGCTGCTCGGCGTCGCCTTTTCCGGAGCCTTCAGGACTCGTGGGAACCCCTCGGGACTCGGCTAGTGTCGAGGACGTGATCCTGAACGTTCCCGGTTCCGAGCCGTCGTCCCCGTCCTCCCCCGTCTGCTCCGCCAAGGGCTGCCGGGCCGACGCCGTGTGGGTGCTCGCCTGGAACAACCCGAAACTGCACACGCCGGAGCGCCGCAAGACCTGGCTCGCGTGCGAGGAGCACCGCGACCATCTGTCGAAGTTCCTGGGCGTCCGCGGCTTCCTGAAGGACGTGGTCCTCCTGTCGGAATGGGAGTCCGCAGAGCAGCAGCCCGGTAATTGAGGGGCGGGCCGGGCGGTCAGCCGCCGATCGCCGACATCGGTCGGTCCGGCTGTACGAAGGAGGGGTCGTCCAGACCTGCCCCGGCCTTCTTGCCCCACATCGCCAGCCGCCAGATCCGGGCGATCTCCTCGTCCGGCGCGTCCGAGCGGAGCGCCGCCCGCAGATCGGTCTCCTCCTGGGCGAAGAGGCAGGTGCGGACCTGCCCGTCCGCGGTGAGCCGCGTACGGTCGCAGGCCGAGCAGAACGGGCGGGTGACCGAGGCGATCACGCCGACCCGGTGCGGGCCGCCGTCCACCACCCAGCGCTCCGCGGGTGCCGAGCCGCGCTCGTCGGCCCCCTCGTCCGTCAGCTCGAAGCGGGTGCGCAGCGAGGTGAGGATGTCGCCGGCGGTGACCATGCCGTCGCGCTTCCAGCCGTGCTGGGCGTCCAGCGGCATCTGCTCGATGAACCGCAGTTCGTAGTCGTTCTCCACGGCCCAGGCGAGCAGGTCGGGCGCCTCGTTCTCGTTCAGTCCGGGCATCAGTACGGAGTTGACCTTGACCGGGGTCAGTCCCGCGGCGCGGGCCGCTTCGAGGCCCTCGATGACGTCCTTGTGGCGGTCGCGGCGGGTGAGGGTCTTGAAGACGTCCGGGCGCAGGGTGTCCAGCGAGACGTTGACCCGGTCGAGGCCCGCCGCCTTGAGGGCGGTCGCGGTGCGCTTGAGGCCGATGCCGTTCGTCGTCAGGGACATCTGGGGGCGGGCTTCGAGGGCCGCCACACGCTCCACTATCCCGACCAGGCCGGGGCGCAGCAGGGGCTCGCCGCCGGTGAAGCGGACCTCGGTGATGCCGAGCCGGGTCACCGCCAGGTCGATGAGGCGGACGATCTCGTCGTCCGTGAGCAGGTCGGGCTTGGCCAGCCACTGCAGGCCCTCTTCGGGCATGCAGTACGTACATCTGAGGTTGCATCGGTCGGTCAGCGAGACGCGCAGGTCGGTGGCCACCCGGCCGTAGGTGTCGATGAGCACGTGGGCCCCCTCCCTCGGTACTGCGGGCTTCGAACGATCAGTCGATCCGATATCGACGAGCCTACGTGACGGAACCGACAACACGGGTGGCCCGATCCCACGAGACGCACCGAGGCCGCGTCGTAGGGATCTACGACGCGGCCTCGGTGCGTGACAGTCGGTACCCGACGGTCGATGGCCGTCGGTCAGTGCGCTCCGGTTCCGGTGAGGGAGCGGACCTCCAGCTCGGCGTACTTGCCGGCGTCCGGCTCCTCCTTGGACAGGAGGGTGCCGAGGAAGCCCAGCAGGAAGCCGACGGGGATCGAGATGATGCCCGGGTTCTCCAGCGGGAACCAGTGGAAGTCGACGTCCGGGAACATCGAGGTGGCCTTGCCCGAGACGACCGGCGAGAAGAGCACCAGGCCGACCGCCGTGGCGAGGCCTCCGTAGATCGACCACAGCGCGCCCTGGGTGGTGAACCGCTTCCAGAAGAGGCTGTAGAGGATCGTCGGCAGGTTGGCGGAGGCGGCGACCGCGAAGGCCAGGGCGACCAGGCCGGCGACGTTGAGGTCACGGGCGAGGGCACCGAGGCCGATGGAGACGATGCCGATGCCGATGGTGGCGTAGCGGGCGGCCCTGAGCTCTTCCTTCTCGGTGGCCTTGCCCTTCTTGATGACGTTCGCGTAGATGTCGTGGGCGAACGACGAGGACGACGCCAGGGTCAGACCGGCGACCACCGCGAGGATCGTGGCGAAGGCCACCGCGGAGATCGTGGCGAGCAGGATGGCGCCCCAGGCCGAGTCGACGCCTCCCAGGTGCAGGGCGAGCAGTGGCGCGGCCGTGTTGCCCGCGGGGTTCGACTCGACGATCTCCTTCTTGGAGATGAGGGCCGCCGCGCCGAAACCGAGCGCGATGGTCATCAGGTAGAAGCCGCCGATGATGCCGATCGCCCAGTTCACGGACTTACGCGCGGCCTTGGCGTTGGGCACGGTGTAGAAGCGGATCAGGATGTGCGGCAGACCGGCGGTGCCCAGGACCAGCGCGATGCCCAGCGAGATGAAGTCGATGCTGGAGGTGGTCGTGAGCCCGTACTTCAGACCGGGCTCCAGGAAGGCCGCACCCCCGCCGCTGTTCTCGGCCGCCTTGCCGAGCAGGTCGGAGACGTTGAAGTCGAACTTGAGCAGCACCAGGAAGGTGATGAGCAGGGTGCCGCTGATGAGCAGCACGGCCTTGACCATCTGGACCCAGGTGGTGCCCTTCATGCCGCCGATGGTCACGTACACGATCATCAGGACGCCGACCAGGGCGACGATGCCGACCTTGCCCGCGTCGCTGGTGATGCCGAGCAGCAGCGAGACCAGGACGCCCGCGCCCGCCATCTGCGCGAGCAGATAGAAGATGGAGACGACGATCGTGGAGGTGCCCGCGGCGGTACGGACCGGGCGCTGGCGCATGCGGTAGGCGAGGACGTCGCCCATCGTGTAGCGGCCGGAGTTGCGCAGCGGTTCGGCGACCAGGAGCAGCGCCACCAGCCAGGCGACCAGGAAGCCGATGGAGTACAGGAAGCCGTCGTACCCGAAGAGGGCGATGGCGCCCGCGATGCCGAGGAACGAGGCCGCGGACATGTAGTCGCCGGAGACGGCGAGCCCGTTCTGGAAGGCGCTGAAGGAACGCCCGCCGGCGTAGAAGTCGGAGGCGTCCTTGGTCTGCCGGCCCGCCCAGACGGTGATGACGAGGGTCGCGACGACGAAGACCGCGAACAGGGAGATGATCAGCGGCCGGTGCTCGCTGGCCTCCCCCGCCGCGAGCTGCGCCTGTGCGAGCTGTACCTGACCGATCGCGGGGCTCATGCGCCGCCCTCCATCCGGGACTTGATCGCCTCGGCCTTGGGGTCGAGCTTGGTCGAGGAGTGACGCTCGTACCACCAGGCGATGAGGAACGTGGTGAGGAACTGGGCGAGGCCCAGCACGAAGGCGACGTTGAAGTTGCCGAACAGCTTGGTGCCCATGAAGTCGTCCGCGTAGATCGACAGCAGGACGTACAGCAGGTACCAGCTGATGAAGCCGATGGTCAGCGGGAAGGCGAAGGAGCGGTGGGCGCGGCGCAGTTCACCGAACTCGGCGCTCTCCTGCACCTCGACGAACTCCGCGGTGGACGGGAGATGAGGTTCGGCTTTCGAGGGGGGTGGTGCGTCGGTGGCCACGGAGTCTCCTCGCGTTGCGGGTGCGGGTTCTGAGGCGGGTTGGGGTGCGGGTCCGGCACCGGACGGGGATCTGTCCGGATCGGCGGGCGGACTGGGTTCGGGCATGGCTGATTTCTGACCTCACGGTGACGTGGATCACGTGGGCCGGGTGGCCGTGCCAGGTCTCCCGGGCGTGATCCAACAGGGAGCTCGACGGTGCTCGTGCTCCCTGCTCAACGTCACGGCGCCGCTCGGGGAGCGGTTCAACACCCGGCACTTCTTTCGGAACTCGGCTCCGGCGTTTCACAAGACATCCCCGTAAGTCATTGCTGGCCAGGGATGCCGGGAGATAGCTTCGCCCTGCACCACCCAGTCATGTACCTGCCCGAGCACCACCTGTGTTCGGGCCGGTTCCTTTTCCGGATGATGTGGAGACCCCATGGCTCATCTGCGCTCCAGACGCCGCCTCGCGCTCGCCGTGCCCGTCGTGCTGTCGCTCACCGCCACGCTCGGTTTCCTGCCGGGTGCCGCTTCGGCCGCCCCGCAGCAGTCCGCTCCCGCCGCCACCGCGGCCGACGGACCGAACCTCGCGTACGTGGTCAACACGAAGACCGACCACCGCACGCTCGCATCGGTCAAGAGGGCGATCGTCGAGGCCGGCGGCACGGTCGTCATCACGTACGACAAGATCGGCGTCATAGTCGCCCACTCGGCGAACGCCGGGTTCGGATCGCAGATCCGCGCGGTGCGCGGCGTCCAGTCCGCCGGTGCCACGCGTACGACCCCGCTGACCGCCGCGGGTACGACGGACGAGGGCGCCGCCGACTATCTGTCGGCCGCCGAGGCCGCCAAGGTGAAGGCCGCGGCCACGCCGGAGAGCGAGCCCCTTGAGGCCGACCAGTGGGACCTGCGCGCGATAGGCGCCGACAAGGCCGCGAAGATCAACCCGGGCAGCAGGAAGGTCACGGTCGCCGTGATCGACACGGGTGTCGACGACACGCACCCGGACCTGGCCCCCAATTTCTCCGCCAAGCAGTCCGCCAACTGCGTGGGCGGCGTCGCCGACACGAGTGCGGGCGCCTGGCGTCCGTACACCGCCGACGACTACCACGGCACACATGTCGCCGGTGAGATCGCCGCCGCCCGCAACGGCATCGGCGTCGCCGGTGTCGCGCCCGGCGTGAAGGTCTCCGGCATCAAGGTCAGCGACCCGGACAACGGCCTCTTCTACCCGGAGAGCGTCGTCTGCGCCTTCGTGTTCGCCGCCGACCACGGCGTGGAGATCACGAACAACAGCTACTACGTGGACCCGTGGCTCTACAACTGCATGGACGACCCGGACCAGAAGGCGATCGTCGACGCGGTCAACCGGGCCCAGCAGTACGCCACGAAGAAGGGCACCCTGCACCTCGCGTCGGCCGGCAACTCCAACCACGACCTGGCCTCGGACGCCATCGTGGACGAGTCGAGCCCCGACGACTCGACGCCGGTCCCCCGCACGATCGACCCGCACGAGTGCTTCGACGTGCCGACCCAGCTCCCGGGTGTCGTCACGGTGAGCGCGACCGGCGTACAGAACCTCAAGTCGTACTACTCGACGTACGGCAAGGGTGTCATCGACATCGCCGCTCCCGGTGGTGACCGGCTCTACCAGATCCCGGACACCCCGTCGAAGAACGGCCGCATCCTCTCCACGATGCCGAACAACCAGTACGGCTTCCTCCAGGGGACGTCGATGGCGTCGCCGCACGCCGCGGGGGTCGCCGCGCTGCTGAAGTCCGAGCACCCGTGGGCGAGTCCCGCCCAGCTGCAGGCGCTGCTGAAGGCCCAGGCGGACAACCCGGGCTGCCCTGACTCGTACGACCAGGACGGCAACGGCACGCAGGACGCCACCTGTGAGGGCGGCAAGCGCGTGAACGGCTTCTACGGCTTCGGCATCGTCAACGCGCTGAAGGCAGTCAAGTAGGCCTGCTTCCCTCCGGCTTCCGCCAGGGGACCTCCCGCACGGCCCGCACGCCCCGTACGGCCGCACCACCCGTACGCCTCGCACCGCCCGCACGGCCGGTACCTCCCGCACGGCCCGCTCGAACTCGCGAAAACGAACTGGAGACAGCATGACCGCGCCTACTACGCGCTCACGTCGCTTCATGGCCATCCCGCTGGGCATGGCCATGGCCACGGCTCTCGCCTTCCTGCCGAACGTCAGCGCGTCCGCCTCCCCGGCCGACGCGGCCGGGGCGACCACCGCCGCCGACGTGGCCGGGAAGATCTCGGCGGAGGCCACCCCGCTGAGCTACGTCGTCAACGTCCGCTCCGGGCACGGCACTTCGTCGCACGTGAAGAAGGCCATCGCCAAGGCCGGCGGGACGATCGTGACCTCGTACGACCGGATCGGCGTGATCGTCGTCCACTCGTCGAACGCCGACTTCGCCAAGACCATCCGCAAGGTGCGCGGAGTCGAGTCGGCGGGCTCGACGCGTACGGCCCCGCTGCCCGCGCAGTCCACGACCGACGTCGGCACCCCGAAGGCGCTCAGCGCGGAGGAGATAGCCGACGTCGACGCGGTCGCCGGACAGGACCCGCTGGAGCCCCTGCAGTGGGACCTGCCCGCCATCAAGGCGGACAAGGCGCACGAGAAGACGCTCGGCAGCAAGAAGGTCACCGTCGCCGTGATCGACACCGGCGTCGACGACACGCACCCCGACATCGCGCCGAACTTCGACCGCAAGGCGTCGGTCAACTGCGTGTCGGGCAAGCCGGACACGACCGACGGCGCCTGGCGGCCGAGCGCCGCCGAGAGCCCGCACGGCACGCACGTGGCGGGCGAGATCGCCGCCGCGAAGAACGGCATCGGCGTCACCGGTGTCGCGCCCGGCGTGAAGGTCTCCGGCATCAAGGTCTCCACCACGGCCGGCTTCTTCTACACGGAGGCCGTCGTCTGCGGCTTCATGTGGGCGGCCGAGCACGGCGTGGACGTCACGAACAACAGCTATTACACCGACCCGTGGTACTTCAACTGCAAGAACGACCCGGACCAGAAGGCGCTCGTCGAGGCCCTCACCCGGGCGACGAAGTACGCGGAGAAGAAGGGCACGGTCAACGTCGCGGCGGCCGGCAACGAGAACTACGACCTCGCCGCCGACGAGATCACCGACCCGACCTCGCCGAACGACTCGACCCCCTCGGACCGTGTCATCGACCCGTCCGAGTGCCTCGACATCCCGACCCAGCTGCCGGGTGTCGTCACGGTCGCGTCGACCGGCGCGAAGGGCATCAAGTCGTCCTTCTCCAACCACGGCCTGGGCGTCATCGACATCGCGGCCCCCGGCGGCGACTCGACGCGCTACCAGACCCCCGCCCCGCCCGCCACCAGCGGCCTGATCCTCGGCCCGCTGCCGGGCGGCTCGTGGGGCTACATGGCCGGTACGTCGATGGCGTCCCCGCACGTCGCGGGCGTCGCGGCCCTGATCAAGTCGACGCACCCGCACGCCTCGGCCGCCCTGGTCAAGGCCCTGCTGTACGCGGAGGCCGACGCCACGCCGTGCACGGACCCGTACGACATCGACGGTGACGGCAAGGTCGACGCGGTCTGCGAGGGCTCGAAGAACCGCAACAGCTTCTACGGCTGGGGCACCGCGGACGCGCTGGACGCGGTGACCAAGTAGGACCCGCGCGGTCCGAGGGCATTGCGTGAAGGAGGGGCCGGGCGGCCGTGTGCTGCCCGGCCCCTTCGTGTTCGCAGGCACGCTGTCGACGGGACGGTGTCGACGGGGGCGGATTCCCTGCGCCCCCGGCTGAGTCGGGGAGCGGCCGGGCGCGTATGAATGGGCGGAATGCCCGTGGGGCGGGTGGAATGCCGTTCCGCCAGTTGTTTTCCAGGACTTGCCCCGGTCTGGGACGACTGGTGAAGATCTTGGGGTGAGTTCGATACGACCGACTGCCGACACGGGTGGCGAGTCCGGCGCCCCCCGGGTGAGCGCGGCCTCCCTCCAGCGTTCCGTCACCGTCCTCGCCCTGGTGGCGCTGGCCGCGCTGATCCCCCTGCTCGGGCCGTCCCTCGCGCTGGACGGCACGGGTGAGGCCGCCGCGCCCGGGGTGGGCGGGATCGCGTTGCTGCGGACCGTCCTGTTCGCGGCGGTGTGCGTGCCGGCCGGCGAGCTGTTCGTCACCCGGCTGGCGCGTCGGGTGCCCGGCGCTCCCCGGGAGGACGCGCCGCGCAGTTGGGCCCCGGTGTCGGCCGCAGCCGGTTTCGTCGCCTCGCTCGGTCTGGCCTCCGTGGTGGCCACCGGGAACCTGGTGCCGCGCCGGCTCTCCGACATGGACATCGGCGGGCTCTACCAGTCGAGGGACGGCGCGCTCGCGCTCCTGGAGGTCAACGCGTTCGTCGTGCTGGGCCTGTGCGCCCTGTCCCGCCGGCCGGGCACCCAGGTGTGGCCGCTGGCCGCGGTGGCCGTCGCGGAGGCCCTGCGCGCCCATCCGACGACCGAACAGAGCCCGCTGATCGGTTCGGGCCTGACGCTCGTTCATGTGACCTGTGCGGCCCTGTGGGCGGGCGGGCTGCTGTACGTACTGCGCACGCTGCTCCGGTGGCGGAACAGTGCCCCCGGGGAGGGCGCCGCGCTGTTGGGCCTCTACGCGCGCGTGGCGGCCGTCCTGCTCGCCGCGATCACCGCGACGGGCGTGTGCAGCACCCTGCGCCGGATGCCGCCCGGCACGGTACTGGACCAGTTGACGACGACGGCGTACGGGCGCACGCTGCTCGCGAAGGTGCTCCTCGTGGCCGTCGTCGCCGTCCTCGCGCTGTGGGCCCGGCGTCGGCTGCGCCGGGCGGCCGATCCGCTCACCGCCTACTCCCCCGCGCGCGCGGAGGTCGTGGTGCTGGGTCTTGTGGTGGCGGTCTCGGCCCTGCTCACGGCGGTGCCGGTGCCGATCCGCTGGTGACCCTCCCGAGGCCGCGGGGGCCGGTCAGCCGGTGACCATGACCTTGAGCGCGGTGCGCTCGTCCATCGCCTTGTAGCCGTCCGGCACGCCGTCCAGAGCGACCGTCAGGTCGAAGACGGGCGAGGGGTCGATGGTCCCGTCCAGCACGTCGGGCAGCAGTTCCGGGATGTAGGCGCGGACGGGCGCGACCCCGCCGCGCAGGGCGATGTTCCGGTCGAACATGACGCTCAGGTCGAGGCCGGTGCCGCTGCCGTGCGGCACGCCGACGAAGCCGATGGCGCCGCCGTCGCGGGTGATGTTCACGGCCGTGCTCATCGACTGCTCGGTGCCGACGGCCTCGACGACGGCGTGGGCGCCCTGGCCGCGGGTGAGATCACGGACCGCCTCGACGGCCGCGTCCCCGCGTTCGGCGACGACGTCGGTGGCTCCGAAGCGCCGCGCGATGTCCGTACGCGTCTCATGGCGGCCCAGGGCGATGATCCGCTCGGCGCCGAGGCGCTTGGCGGCGAGCACCGCGCACAGTCCGACCGCTCCGTCGCCGACGACGGCCACCGTGGCGCCGGGGCGGGCGCCCGCGCCGAGGGCGGCGTGATGGCCGGTCCCCATGACGTCGGAGAGGGTGAGCAGGGCGGCCAGCAGACGGTCGTCGGAGGCGGCCTCGGCGGGCAGCGCGACGAGCGTGCCGTCGGCGTACGGGACGCGCACGGCCTCGCCCTGTCCGCCGTCGGACCCCACGGAACCCCAGAATCCGCCGTGGTCGCAGGAGGTGGTGAGCCCTTCGCGGCAGTAGTCGCACACGCCGTCGGACCACATGAAGGGCGCGACGACGAGATCGCCCCGGCGGACGGTGCCCACCTCGGCGCCGGTCTCCTCGACGATGCCGAGGAACTCGTGCCCGATGCGCTGCCCGGGTGTGCGCGCGGACTCGCCCCGGTACGCCCACAGGTCGCTGCCGCAGACGCAGGAGCGCAGGACCCGTACGACGGCGTCGCCCGGCTGCCGCACCACCGGGTCGGGAACGTCCTCCACGCGCAGGTCGAACGGGGCGTGGATGGTGGTGGCGCGCATGCGGGGTCCTGCTTCCGGCTCAGGTGGTGACGGTGCTCAGGTGGTGACCGTCTTCAGGTGGACGGTCGTGAGGCGGACGGTCGGGAGGTGGTGACGGTCCGGTTCCCACGGTACGTCGCAGACGGATCGGAGCGCGCGCCGGGCGCCCGGAGTACGCCGCTGACCAGCAGGTACTGCGCCGCGATATAGGTCAGCATGATCCACAGGTCGGGCCGTGGCGGCTGCGGCCGTTCGGCGACGCCGGTCGCGATGAGGGTGTCCGACAGCATGAAGAGGGCTCCCCCGGCCGCCGCGAGGGGCCCGAGTCGCGTGGCCCCGTACGCCATCGCGGTCAGCAGCAGGCTGTAACCGGCGACGGGCACGCGGAGGCCGGCGGGAAGACCGGGCCACAGGAGGGTGACGGTCGCGACGAGGGCGAGGGCGTACGCGGCTGCCGTGAGGCGGCCCGATCGCGTGCCTGGGGCAGCCGATCGGCCGAGCTTCGCGAAGAGCAGCAGGTAGCAGACATGGCCCGCCGCGAAGGAGGCCATCCCGGCGAGGAACGCCGGTTCGGCGTCGAGGAGGAGCAGGACGTCGCCGCCCCACCCGAACAGCAGGGCACCGACGAGGAGCCGGGGCCCGCCGCACAGATGCACGCAGGCGGCGAGCAGGGGCATCAGCAGCGGCTTGGCCACGGCGTGACCGGTGTCGAGGCCGACGGCCAGGGAGACGAGGTCCACGGCGCCGACCAGGGCGAAGGAGACACCGAGGGCGACGAGCGGCACGCGCGCGTGGCGCGGATTCACGCGGCGGACTCCGGGACGGGGGTCTCCGTGGAGGCGGCCCGCACCGGAGAGGGTGCGGAGGCGGCCTCGGGCCCCGAGGGGCGGGGCTGCCAGCCCGGCCCGCCGAACACCCGACCGGCCCGCTCGCGCCAGCTCCCCGCCGCCCGCAGGTCCCTGGCGATGGCGGCGTACTCGTGCGTGGCGACCCGGATCGGGTTGTACGTGCGGATGTTCTTGGTCAGCCCGTACACCGGCCGGTCCGTCTCCGGGACGAACGACCCGAAGAGCCGGTCCCAGACGATCAGGATCCCGCCGAAGTTCCGGTCGAGATAGCCGCCCTGGGAGGCGTGGTGGACCCGGTGGTGCGAGGGCGTGTTGAAGACGAACTCGAAGACCCGGGGCAGCTTGTCGATGCGCTCGGTGTGGATCCAGAACTGATAGACGAGGTTCGCGGACGAGCAGAACGCGAGCGCGGCCGGGTGGACTCCGAGGGCGATGAGGGGCACGTAGAACGGCCACACCGTCCAGGTGGTCCACGGCTGCCGCAGCGCGGTGGTCAGGTTGAACTTCTCACTGCTGTGGTGCACCACATGACAGGCCCACAGGATGCGGATCACATGGTGCCCGCGGTGGGACCAGTAGTAGAAGAAGTCCTGCGCCAGCAGAAGCAGTGGCACGGTCCACCACAGGACGGGCACGCGCAGTGGTGTCAGCTCATATATGGCGGTGTAGACGGCGAGGATCGGGATCTTCCACAGGAAGTCGAAGGCCATGCTTCCCAAGCCCATGCCGACACTGGTGGCGGCATCCTTCGTCTCGTATCCGGCGTCGTCCTCGTCCGGATGGATGCGGACACTCACCATCTCCACCACGGTGAGCAGCACGAAGGCGGGTATCGACCACAGCACGACATCGGGCAGGTTCGGCATTACTGCACCGTAGGACGGCCGGCCGACTGCGGCTAGACGTTGTTACCCACAAGTATTACCGACGGTACGCGCTTGTTTCTTGGTGATCTCCACCAAGGGCACCGGGCGTACGCCGTCACCAGACCCGTACCGACCCTCCCCGTGCGAACGCCGGGCTCGTCGCCTCCGGTGGGGGGTCGTCCAGCGGCTGTGCGATCTCCTCCGCCGTCGGGCCGATCCTTGCCGCCAGGGGGTCGAGGAGGGCCAGGTCGAAGCCGTACACGCGGGCCGCGTTCCCGCCCGCCATCGCCGTGATCTCCTCGCGCGGCAGGCCCGCGTACGCGATCCGCAGGCCTTCCCTGCTGTAGGGGTACGTGCCCTCGTCGTGCGGGTAGTCGCTGCCCCACATGATCTTGTCGAGGCCGATGCGGTCTCGCAGCGGCACCTCGTGGGGGCGCATGAAACTGGCTCCTACGAAGCAGTTGTCGCGCCATACCTGGGAAGGACCCTTGCCCATCGAGGCGGCCAGTCCCGCGCCGAACTTGGACTCGGCGGTGGCCGCCCTCGTCGCCGCGGCCACCAGGCGGCCGTGGTAGTAGTCCAGCATGTCGAGCACCCCGGGGATCCAGCCCGAACCCTGCTCGGTCAGGACGAGTTTCAGGCCCGGGTGGCGGCGGAAGGCGCCGCCGAAGATCAGGTGCCAGAGCGCGCGGTGCGAGAACCAGGTCGTCTCCACCATGAAGACCGCGCGGGCCGCGGGTTCCTCGCCCAGCGGTGGCGACGCGGAGCCCGCGTGGTGGTTGACGGGGACGTCCAGTTCCTCGCACACGGCCCAGATGGGGTCGTACGCCGCCGAGTACAGCTCCGGGAGTCCCGAGCCCGGTGGGGTGCCGGGCAGCAGGAGGCCGCCCCTGAGGCCCGCCCCGACGGCCCACCTGATCTCCTTCACCGCCTCCCCCACGTCGTTCAGGAGGATCTGGAAGACGCCCGCCCGGCGGCCGGGGGCGGCCGAACAGAAGTCCGCGAGCCAGCGGTTGTGGGCGCGCAGGCCCGCCCAGCGCCGCTCGAACTCCTCCGCCGCCGGCGCCGGTGCCATCAGCGACCCGGAGGGGAAGAACGGCGGGATGGTGTTCGGAAACACGACCTCGGCGACGATGCCGTCCTGTTCCAGCTCCGCGAGCCTGCGCTCCGAGTTCCAGTTCTTGTCGGCCGTGTCGGCCACCAGGTCCTCGTACGGATTGACGTACGTGGCCGCCCAGGCGTCGAACTCGTCGTGGTACGCCTTCGGCAGGTACGGCCGGTAGTCCAGCAGGTCCGCCCCGGCGTGGCAGTCCGCCGAGATGACGGTGTAGCGGTCCGGGCCGCTCGTAGGTTCCGTACTCACGGGGCCACCCCCAGGACCGGGAAGTCGTGGTCCGTCAGCCAGTGGCGGCCCACCTCGCGCGAGCGCGCCCAGGACGCCTCAACCGCCGGCTGGTCCTCGGACTGGCCGAGGTCCGCCGGGCTGGGGCCGATGCGCCGCGCGAGCGGGGCCAGCCTGTCGGTGTCGAAGCCGAAGACCTCCGCCGCCGCGAGGCCCAGCATGCGGCGGGTCTCCGTCACCGGGATGTCGTGGAAGGTCCGCGACAGCCACGCGCGCGTGTCGGGCCAGGTGCCCTCCGGGTGCGGGAAGTCGCTTCCCCAGAGGATGTTGTCGACGCCGATCTCGTACCGCTGGGCCAGTTCACGGCGTTTGGTGTTGGTCGCGCAGATGAAGACCTGGCGGTCGAGGTACTCGTGCGGCGGACGCCGCAGTTCCGCGAAGGGGGACAGTTTCTTGCCGCCGTGCGCGCCCAGGTAGAGCCGGTCCATGAACCACAGCAGGTTCGGCAGCCACCAGCAGCCGGACTCCGCCACACCGAACCTGAGCCCGGGGTGGCGTTCGAAGACACCGGACCAGAGCAGGAACCACAGGGGGCGCGCGGGCCACCAGGTCACCTCGCTCACATAGATGCCCAGGTGGTCGCCGTACTCGTGGCGCGGCGCCGCTCCGGAGTGGGTCACCACCGGCATCCCGCACTCGGCCGCCGCCGCCCACACGGGGTCGTAACGGCGGTCGTGGTAGGGCTCCTTGTCGACCCACATGGAGGGGATCATCAGGGCGCCGAGTCCCGACTCCTTGGCGCGGTGGATCTCGGCGACGACCTGTTCGGTGGGTGCCGTGACGGGCAGCAGGGCGACTCCGCAGTGCCGTTCGGGGTGCTCGCCGACGAACTCGGCGAGCCACCTGTTGTGGGCCTGCGCGCCCGCCATGCCGAGGTCCGGGTCGTGGTCGCCGGAGAGGCCGAGGCCCACTCCGAAGGGCGCGGCCGTGCGGCTGTCCACGGCGTCGGCGTCCGGGAAGACCACCTCGCCCGCCACCCCGTCGCCGTCCAGCTCCTTGAGTCGCTGCGCGGAGTCCCAGCCGCCGCGCAGGCCCTCCTCGTTGTCGTGGAACCACTTGTCGGCGAAGGACTCGTTGCGGATGCCCAGGCGTGTCATCTCCTCGCGGCGGCGGCCCTGTCCCGCGAGGAACTCGTCGAAGTCCCGGTGGAACCGGGCCTCCAGATAGGGCCGGTACTCCTCGGTGGGCAGTCCGGCGTGGCAGTCGGAGGAGATGATCAGATAGGGCTCCGGTGCAGAGGCCATAACGGCTCCTCGGTTCGGTCCTCGGTCCAGTCAGTCCAGTCAGTCCAGTCAGTCCAGTCAGTCCAGTCAGTCCAGGATGAAGTGCTCCAGGTACGCCGGATCGGCGCGGTCGAGCATCGAGCGCGACCGCGCGCGGATCTGCGCGTCGCTGTGTTCGCTCTCGGGCAGCAGCCAGAAGCGGTCCGCGCGGATGCCGTCCGCCACGAAGTCGGCGACCTCCTCGACCGGCGTGAACCGCACCTCCTGCCCCGCCTCCCGCATCGCGGCCTCCCACTGGTCGAGGCTGCGGTACGGGGTCCTGCGGGGCCGCTGCTTGGCGTACCGGGCGGGCCTGTTGCGGTGCGACTCCCACAGGCCCGTACGGAGCATGTGGGGCCCGGGGAAGAGCACGGAGGCCCCCACGCGCGCGTGCTCCGCCTTCAGGTGCGCGTACAGGGACTCGGTCATCGTCACGACGGCCGACTTGGTGACGGCGTACACGGACGCGGTGGGCAGCGGCGCGATACCGCCGTCGCCGGACGAGGTGTTGACGATGTGGCCCGGTTCGCCGCCGGCCAGCATCCTCGGTACGAAGGCCTGGATGCCGTGGAAGACACCCCACACGTTGACGGCGAACGCCCATTTCCAGTCGTTCGGGTCGTGCTCCCACATCCGGCCCTCGGCGCCCGAGCCGACCCCCGCGTTGTTGCACAGGACGTGCACGGCGCCGAACCTGTCGTACGCCTCCTCGGCGAGCGCGACGACCTCCTCGCGCTCCCCGACGTCCACCACGCGCGCGTGCACCACGGCCCCGTCCTCGCGCAGCGCGGCGGCGGCCTTCTCCAGGGCGCCCTCCTCCACGTCCGCGAGGACGACCTTCAGCCCGTCCGCCGCGAACCGCCGCGCCAGGGCCAGTCCGACCCCGCTCGCCGCGCCCGTGACGACGGCGACCTGCCCCTCGGCCAGTTCCATCAGACGCTCCCCTGGGGCGGTCCGTCGAGGATCTGCTGGGGGTCGTCGTACCGCTGGTGGATGTACGGCAACAGCGCCTGCGCGTCGACGCGTTCGACGACCGTGCCCTTCTGGTCCGTGGTCTTCTCGCCGATGGTGATCCCGACGAGTTCACGGACCGGGAGGTCGGCCACGGGGTCGTACATCGACTCCCGCAGGACGACGTCGCCGGAGATCCGCTCCAGCTTCCGCACCTTCTCGTTGCGCACGCAGTGCACGAGGACGGGACCGGCGTCGAAACCGGAACCGTCGCCCGAACCGTCCACCGCGGGCAGGAACTTGAAGTAGAAGTCGGTCTTGCGGGCCGGCTCCGGCAGGGGCAGCAGCCCGCTCACGGCGCCGCGCACCTCCACGAACTCGATCCCGTGCCGGGCGAGGGCGGCGCGTACGACGAGGCCCTCGCGCTCGACCGTCACCTCGCCCAGTTTCTTGGGTTCGCCGAAGACCTCACGGCCGCCGACGAGAGCCCGTTCGTGGGTCATCGGCATGACGAGCGGATACCAGCCCTCGATCCCGTCGTGCGCGGCGGCGACCGCGAACGAGCCCGCGCCCAGCGGGTATCCGGGCAGGTCCACCTTGCTGATGTTCACCCTGACGAGGGGTCGTCCGGTGGGTTTGAGCGGAGGCGGCAGGACCGCCGCGACCGCGTCCGGGTCGCTCTCCCAGACGGCCACCACGCCGGTGGACCAGATGTCGGGGAGCCGGGAACCCGCGGTGCGCGCGGCGGCGATCTCCGCCCCGGTCCGCGCGCCGTACCGTACGCGTGCCATGCCGTACCGCCCTTCGCGTCGCATGCGTTCCGCTCGTGCGTGTCACTCGCGCATTCCGCTCGTACGGGTCACCCGTGCGGTCGGCCCGCGCGGGCCGACCGTTCAGTCCAGGCGCGCAGCACAGTCGCACCGGGCGCGGCAATGGTCCATAGCCGTGCAGGCACGAGCCCGTGGGAAAACGCCGGAATGTCGTCGAAGGGGGCTGAATCCGCCCCGGGTTCGGACTCCGGGGACAGGAGTGTCAGTCGCGCCCCTTATCCTCAGTGACCATGCTCGAAGACCGTCAGACCGCACCGTCCGCCACCCCGTGGCCGGCCGCGTATCCCCAGGGGTACGCGGTCGTCGACGTCGAGACCACAGGGCTGGCCCGCGACGACCGCATAGTGTCGGCCGCGGTCTACCGGCTGGACGCGCGCGGCGAGGTCGAGGATCACTGGTACACGCTGGTCAACCCGGAGCGGGACCCGGGCCCGGTGTGGATCCACGGCCTGACGAGCGACGTGCTCGAAGGGGCGCCCCTGTTCCCGGAGATCGCCGAGGAGTTCGCGACCCGGCTTGAGGGCCGGGTGCTCGTCGCGCACAACGCGGTCTTCGACTGGTCGATGATCGCCCGGGAGTACGCGCGCGCCGAGCGCGAGGCGCCGGTCCGTCAGCGGCTGTGCACCATCGCGCTGTCCAAGGAACTCCGGCTGCCGCTGGCCAACCACAAGCTGGAGTCGCTGGCCGCGCACTTCGGCGTCGTGCAGCAGCGCGCGCACCACGCGCTGGACGACGCGCGCGTGCTCGCCGAGGCGTTCCGGCCGAGTCTGCACACCGCCGCGCGCGACGGCGTACGGCTGCCGCTCCTGGAGTGCCGGCCGCTGACCGAGTGGACGGACCGGGCGGCCCCGGTCATCGGACGGCAGTCCGCGGGCTCCGGTGGCTACTCGTCCGGTGGTTACTCGTCGGGCCCGCCCGCGAGTTGGCGTCCCTCACGCAAGCGGCCCGCGTGCCCGTATCCCAATCCGGGCCGGTACGAACCGGGCAAGCAGCTCAAACAGGGCATGCGGATCGCGTTCTCCGGGGACACCTCGGTCGAGCGCGACCTCCTGGAGGACCGTGCCGTCGAGGCCGGGCTGCATGTCGCGACGAGCCTGTCCCGGCTGACCAGCCTGCTCGTCACGAACGACCCGGAGTCCGGTACGTCCAAGGTGGTCAAGGCCCGCCAGTTCGGCACCCCGGTCGTCGACGAGGCGGCGTTCGGCCAGCTCCTCGGGAACGTGGAACCGGCGGCGGGACCGGCAGCGCGGACGTGACCGTACGGACGGGTGATTGCCGGGCGACTCGCCCACCGACCGCTCGCCCGGACCGCGGGAACGGCCCACCCTGTGGCGCATGGCGACATGTGAGGTTTGCGGCAACAGCTACGGAATGACCTTCGAAGTCCACGCACAGGGAGCGGTGCACGTCTTCGACTGCTTCTCCTGCGCGATCCACCGCATGGCACCCCTGTGCGAGCACTGCCGGGTGCAGATCATCGGACAGGGCGTCGAGGTCGAGGGCCACTGGTACTGCGGTGCCCACTGCGCCCGCGCGGAGGGAAAGGTGGGGATCATCGACAGGGTGTGACCCGGCACACGGAAGAGCCGGTACCCGACCGAACGCGCCCCACGACCCGGTTGTACGGTCGTGGGGTGTACCGCTTCCTGTTGTCCCGGCAGTGGGTGATCCTCACCCTCATCATGCTCGCGCTCATCCCGACGATGATCGAGCTGGGCTTCTGGCAACTGCACCGGCACGAGCACAAGGTCGCGCTGAACCGGGTGATCTCGGACTCGCTGTCCGCGAAACCGGTCCCCGCCGAGTCGCTGACCGCGCCGGGGCAGGCGTTCAAGCACGAGAACCTGTACCGGCGGGTGACGGCGAAGGGCACGTTCGACACCGCCGACGAGGTCGTGGTCCGCCGCCGCACCAACTCCGACGAAGAGGTCGGCTTCCACGTACTGACACCGTTCGTCCTGGACGACGGCCGGGTCCTCATGGTGAACCGCGGCTGGATCCCCGCGGACGGCGCGCAGACCGAGTTCCCGAGGATTCCCGCGCCCTCGCGGGGCGAGACCACGGTCACCGGGCGGCTGATGGCCGACGAGACGTCCGGCGGCAGCGGCATCAAGGACGTCAGCGGACTGCCCGACCGCATGGTCATGCTGATCAACAGCGAGCAGCAGGCGAAGGCGCTCGGCAAGCAGGTCCTCGGCGGGTACGTCGAACTGACCGCGCCCGAGCCGAAGGGTGACGTACCCGAACTGATCGGGGCGCCCAACCACAGCGACATCGGTCCCCACATGGCGTACGCGGTCCAGTGGTGGCTCTTCGCCGCGGGCGTTCCGGTGGGCTTCGTGATCCTGGCCCGCCGCGAACGCCGTGACCGGGAGGAAGCGGCGGCCGAGACGGAGTCCACCCCGGCGACGGAGCCGGCCACGGTCTGACCACCGCGGCGCGCGGTCGGCCCCCCTCAAAGCGAAAAGACTGCGCAGTTCCCCGCGCCCCTAAAGAAGCCGGGGCACCCGCGCGCTTTTAGGGGCGCGGGGAACTGCGCAGTCTTTTAGGCGACGTTTCCTTTGGTGGGGGTTGTCGTTGTGTTGGTATGACGAGTCTTGCTGAGCATCTGGTCTCGGATGAGTTGTGGGAGTTGTTTCG
>NZ_JBVJLW010000033.1:0-52307 GCF_055584525.1 Streptomyces sp. NPDC102514 | reverse complement strand
GCGGACCTCGCTCGGTATGCGCATACCACACCAACGACGCAGAGACCGTGAAGCAACGTGTTGATTCTTTACGAGCCCTAAGGGGCGCGGGGAACTGCGCGGCCAGCCACAGCGGACCCGCAGACGAATCCCAGCAGCCCCGGGGCCCGGATCGCCGGCTGCAGGCCCATCGTGGCTGGCCGCGCAGTTCCCCGCGCCCCTAGGGGGTGGGGCCCGGCGGGGTGGCCTTCGAGTGCGGGCCCGTCGTGGCTGGTCGCGCCGTTCCTCGCGCCCCTAGGGGGCGCCCCGGGCGCCCCTCTCGGGGCGGTGGCGGTCGCGTGGGGCACCATGGCCACGCACGCACACCCCCGTACGTACAAGACCTGGAGGAACCCCATGCCCCCGGCCCCCACCCCCTCAGTGCTCGCCGCGTTCGAGGGGGCCAAGGGGTTCATGCCCGTGGAGGAAGGGCTCGCTCTGTATGGGGCCGGCGTCGAGGCGGGGCGGCTCGGGCTGCCTCTGTTGGAGGTCGGGACGTACTGCGGCCGGTCCACGATCCTGCTCGCCGACGCCGCCCGCGAGGCCGGTGTCACGGCGATCACCGTGGACCACCACCGCGGCAGCGAGGAACAGCAGCCCGGCTGGGAGTACCACGACCCCTCCACGGTCGACCCGGAGCTGTCCCTCATGGACACCCTGCCGACCTTCCGCCGTACGCTCCACCGGGCTGGCCTGGAGGACCACGTGGTCGCGGTCGTCGGCCGTTCCCCGCAGATCGCCGCCTTCTGGAACTCCCCCCTCGGTCTCGTCTTCATCGACGGCGGCCACACCGACGAGCACGCGAGCGGCGACTACGAGGGCTGGGCGCCCCACGTCGCCGAGGGCGGGCTGCTGCTCATCCACGACGTGTTCCCGGACCCGGTGGACGAGTTCACGGGCCAGGCGCCGTACCGCGTGTATCTGCGGGCGCTGGAGTCGGGCGCGTTCACTGAGGTCTCGGTGACGGACTCCCTGCGGGTGCTGCGCCGCACGGGCAAGGGGATCTGAGGAAGCGCCACCCCGGCCCCCTCCCTCCACTCCGACCGCCCGGCGGACCCGTAAGGTGTTGGCCGTGTCATACGTAGGCCCGGACTTCGAACCCCCACGCCCCCCGCGTCACCCCCTGCGCGGACCCCTGACCGTCGCGGTCGCCGCGCTCGTACCGGGAGCCCTGGTGGGCTGGCTGGTGTGGCAGGCGGTCGGCGGCTCCGACGACGGGGACGGATCTGCGTCCGCGCAGACGTCGGCCGCAGCGAGCGCGTCCGCATCCGCACGTTCGTCCGAGCTGCCGGGCCCCTCCGAGGACGGCAAGGACCGGACCGGCGGCGGCACCGGCCAGTCGGGCGGCGGTGAGGAGTCCGGCTCCTCCGCCGGCTCCGGCCCCCTCAAGGGCAAGGTCGTCGTCATCGACCCCGGTCACAACCCCGGCAACTTCCGGCACCCGTCCGACATCAACCGCAAGGTGAACATCGGGACGAACTGGAAGGAGTGCGACACGACGGGTACGTCGACCAACGCCGGTTACACCGAGGCCGAGTTCACCCTCGACGTCTCGCACCGGCTGCGCACGATCCTCAAGAAGGAGGGCGCCACGGTGAAGTTCACCCAGGACGGCGACCGCGCCTGGGGCCCGTGCGTCGACGAGCGGGCCGAGATCGGCAACAAGGCCGGGGCGGACGCCGTCGTGTCGATCCACGCGGACGGCTCGGCGGCCGGCAACCGCGGCTTCCATGTGATCCTGCCGGGCTCGGTGCACTCCGGCGCCGCCGACACCCGCCCCATCGTGGCCTCGTCCCGCGCGCTGGGCGAACGCATCGCCGGCGGTTTCCTGCGCACCACCGGCGGACCGCCCTCCAACTACATCGGCGACGGCACCGGCCTCGATGTGCGCAAAGACCTCGGCGGTCTCAATCTGTCAACGGTTCCGAAGGTGTTCATCGAGTGCGGCAACATGCGCGACACCAAGGACTCCGCGCAGCTGACCAGCGGCGCGTGGCGGCAGAAGGCGGCGGAGGGAATCTCTGAGGGAATCGTGAGTTTCCTGCGCGGGTAGCGATCAGAGGGGACATCCGGGCGGACACCCGTGTAGGGCGGGCGATAGTGTCCTCCCTACGATAAGGGGCCACCCCTGCGCTGCACACCACGACCTGACGGCGACGTGGTGGGAGCGACGCCTCTACCGATGACGAGACGACTGACGAAGGACCTGAAGTGAATATCCGCTCCCTCACTAGGGGCGACGGCGTGGTGATCGGAGCAGCGGTTCTGCTGTTGATCGCGTCGTTCCTCGACATCTACTCGATCGATGGGGCCCCCGACAGCGCCGACATCCCGAACGCCTGGGGCAGCGGCCCGGTTCTCCTGAGCGTCACCCTGGCCGGCATCATCGGCGCAGCGCTGATCGTCGTCGCCCGCGGTCTGCCGCAGGCGCCGAAGGTCGCCGGTCTCGACCTCGGCCCGTTCGGTGTCGCCTTCGCGGTGTTCGCCGCCTGGAGCGCCCTCGGGAACATCTTCGACCCGGCCGGCGGCTTCGACAACAACGGTGGCAGTGACGCCATCGGCAGCGGCACGGGCCTCATCCTCAGCTTCATCGCGACCCTGGTGCTCGCCGGTGCCGCGATCGCCACCCCGCTGGTCCCGGCCCTCAAGGGCGCGCTCCTGCCGCCCCCGAAGCCGGCCGCCCCGCAGCCCTACGGCGGTCAGCCGCAGGGTGGTTACGGCTACCCGGGCACCCAGCAGCCCGGCCCGTCCTTCGGCGGCCAGCCCGGCCAGCCGCAGCAGGGTCAGCCGTTCGGCACCCAGCCCGGTCAGCCCCAGCCGCAGCAGCCCCACCAGGCGCAGGCCCCGCAGGCGCAGCAGCCCGCCGGGGACTTCGCCCCGTTCTGGTTCGCGGTGCCGGTGGCCCGTCCGCTGTTCGCGGAGGACGGTTCGCCCACGCCGATCGCCGAACTGGCGCCGGGTACGTGGTACTTGGCCGTCGAGCAGCGCGGTCCGAGCCTGGTGGCCCAGACGCAGGACGGCCGCCGCGGTGTGCTTCAGGACACGTCCGGGATCCAGCGCGGCTGACCCCGTCACCGCCGGTCCGTCACGGCCCTCCGCCCAGGGTGCTCCTCGGAGCCCTTCCGGGCGGGGGGCCGTTCCCGTACAGTCGGCCCGGCCCGGATGACATCTGACGGACCGTCAGGAGTGTGTATGCGGCTCGGACTCGCCCTCGGATACTGGGGCCGCGGCCCCTCGGCCGACCATGTGCCCCTCGCCCTGGAGGCGGAACGGCTCGGCTACGAATCGGTGTGGACCGCCGAGTCCTGGGGCTCGGACGCCTTCACCCCGCTCACCTGGATCGCCGCGCAGACCTCAAGGATCAAGCTGGGTACGGCGGTTGCCCAGATGGCGGCCCGCTCCCCCACCACGACCGCGATGCACGCGCTCACGCTCGACCACCTGTCGGGCGGGCGCATGATGCTCGGCCTCGGGCTGTCCGGACCACAGGTCGTCGAGGGCTGGTACGGGCGGCCGTTCCCGAAGTCACCGCTGACAGCGACCCGGGAGTACGTCGACGTCGTACGCCAGGTCCTGCGGCGCGAGGGGCCCGTCGAACTGGACGGCCGCTTCCACTCCCACCCGTACCGGGGCGGTGACGGCACGGGCCTCGGCAAGGCCCTCAAGCCCATCACGCACCCGCTCCGATCCGACCTGCCCGTCCTGCTGGGCGCCGAGGGGCCGAAGAACATCGCCCAGACGGCGCGGATCGCGGACGGCTGGCTGCCGCTGTACTGGTCGCCGATGCGGACAGCGGTGTACGAGGCCTCGCTGGGCGCGGCGCCCGAGGGGTTCCTCGTCGCTCCGATGGCCCGCGCGAAGGTGTGCGACGACGTCGCCGAGGGGTTGCTGCCGGTGAAGGCGATGCTCGGCTTCTACATCGGGGGGATGGGGCATGCGGCCCGGAACTTCCATGCGGATCTGATGGGGCGGATGGGGTTCGAGGAGGAGGCTCGGCGGGTGCAGGAGTTGTTTCTGGCGGGGCGGCGGGAGGAGGCGGTGCGGGCCGTGCCGGACGCGTTCGCGGACGAGATCTCTTTGATCGGGCCGCGCGCGCGGATCGCTGAACGCCTGGACCTGTGGCGCAAGGGCCCGATAACGGACCTCCTGCTCCTGTCCCCGGACCCCCACACACTACGAGTCCTGGCGGACCTGAACTAGCCGCTCCGCGGGCTGGCCCGCTTCGCCACCTGCAGCCGAGCGGGGGCAGACGGCGCAGTTCCCCGCGCCCCTAAAAGCCGCGGGCCCGGCACGCTGTCACCTGCGGGTACGTCGTGGTTGCTCGCGCCGTTCCCCGCGCCCCTAAAAGCCAAAAGACTGCGCAGTTCCCCGCGCCCCTAAAGATCGGCGGCCTCTGGCGGGCCCCTTTAGGGGCGCGGGGAACGGCGCGGCCAGCCACCACGCAGCCGCACACGACAGTGCACGCCCGCCCCCCAAGGGGCGCGGGGAACTGCGCGGCCAGCCACAGCGGACCCGCAGGCTTCAGTGCGCGGTCGGTCACCACGCTCCCGCAGGTCACTGCGATCGCGTCAGCGGAATATCGCTATCGCTTCCAGCGTGACCTCTCGGGTGTCCTCTCGCCAGCCCGTCATCTTGCCGAGGCAACGCGCCTGGAACGTGCCGTCGTTGAGCCGTTCGTTGCGGAGTCCCCCCGCCGCACAGGTGACCCTGACATGCGCGGGCTGCCCCGGATCCCCGTACGGCGCCCGCAGTACGATCCCCTGCGCCGTCCCGGATTCCGACTGCGGCTCCACCAGGAAGCGCCCCCGGAGCGAGACGAACTCCTCGACGTCGCTGAGCGCGACACCACCGGCCCCGGCCCCGAGCGCCTCGGCGAGGGCGCGGTTCGGAGTGACGTCCCCGGTGCGCAGGTCCGCGTGGACGATGACATCGGCCTGTTCGAACGCGTCCAGCAGCATTCCGATCACGGAGATCGGCTCACTCTTGGCCACGTAGCTGCTGAACTTCTCCTGTGTGACATCCCGGTTCGCCTTGACCGTCCACGGCAGCAGCCGCCCCCACAGCCCCACGCTGGTGTTGACGTTGGTGCGGTGCTCGACGGCCTGTTCCAGCGCCGCGCTGTAGTTGCCGATCCGGTAGAGGTCCATCACCGCCTTCTCGTCCAGGTAGAAGCAGACGCTGTACGCGGACCGCTGCCCCACGCCCCGCCCGCCGAGGCGCCCGCGTCCGCGCCCGCGTTCCCGCACGTGCCGCACCAGCACCGCCCCGAGTGCCACCAGGCCGGCCGCGGTGACGAGCCACACCGTCATCCACGGCCACCACACACCCCACCACTGCGCGTCAACGACAGCCACGGATCTCCTTGAACGCCTCGGAAAGGGACGATCCCCACGCGTCCGCGTCCACCATGCGTCCGCCCGTCCTCCCGGCGGCGCGCCGGAGGGCCACGGCGTCCGCCTCCCCGAAGTGCACGGGGTAGGTGTGGACCGCGGCACGGGTCTCGGCGGACCGCGCCTCGTAACGGCGTACGAACTCCTCGTACGCGATGCCCGCGTTGTTCTCGCCGTCCGTCATCAGCACGATGGACACGGACCGTGCGGGTTCGTCGGCCAGCGCGGCGGAGGCCGTGCGGTAGCCGTGGTCGAGCGCGGTCCAGACGGCGGTCGCGTCGCCGTAGCCGCCGTGCGCGACGACGTCGGCGAGGGTGCGGAGGTCCTGCCGCCCCCGGACGGTGACGGTCCGCTCCTCCAGGACCTGCCCGCCGAACCGTACGACGGTGAGCCGCTCGCCCTGGTAGAAGCGGGCGAAGGCGCCCGTCGCCGAGGCGTCCGCGCCGCTGAGGTCGGCGAACGCCTCGCGCAGTTCCGTCATGCGTTTCCCGCGCATCGAGCCGGAGAAGTCGAGGAGGAAGACGACCTGGTCGGCGATGCGGTGGGCGGGATCGCCGTAGTCGTCGAGGAGGCGTTCCAGGACGTCCGGCCGGTCGGGGAAGTAGAGCGCGTTGCCGACCTGCGCCCGCAGCTCTCCCTCCCTGGCGACCGACGGGTTCACCGGGCGCCGCAGTGCCGTCCGCATGATCTTCCGCTGTACGGAGTCCTGCCGCAGCCACTCCACCACCTTGTCGTAGGCGGCCCGTCGGCCCGGGTCGAGGAGGAGCAGCGGGAAGTCGGCGAGGACCGTGCCGTCCTTGGGGCGCACGATCTCCAGTTTCTCCTTCAGCCGGCGGCCGGAGTTGAGGGCGAGGAGGTCGGACTCGTAGGTGATGAGCGCGTTCGCCGTGCCGGGGTGGTCGACGAAGTCGTCGAGCAGGTCGCGGGTGGAGGCGGCGGTGATCCGCTGTCCGGAGCGGAAGCCGCGCAGCCGGTCGCAGGAGACGTCGGCCTCGCGCAGGGCGCCGCCGGTGCCGGCCGCGGCGGTGGCGACGCCGACGAGTGCGGCGAGGCCGGTTCCCGTCCGCCGCGGGTCGGCCATGCCGAAGCGTACGGTCCCGGTGGCGGCGGCGTCGGCGAGGTCGGCCCAACTGAGTTCGGTGTCAGGCGATTTGGCGTGGAGTGCGCGTGCCGCGGCCGGGCGCAGGCCGACCACGACCGGCGAGAGCATGGTCGGGGTGCGCAGCAGGCCCCGGGCGGTGGCCTTGTGGCGCAGTTGGAAGGAGCGGTCGGTGGAGAGCCAGGCGACCTCGTGACCGCCGCCGTCCTTCGCGGTGGAGGCTCCGGTGGCGGCCAGCGCCTCGCCGGTGTCGGCGTCGGCCCGGTAGTCCATCTGCAGCTCGACCCCGGTGTCGGACCTCAACTCGTCGAGCAGCGGCTCCAGTACGGCGAGATCGGGTCCGGCGAGGACCCGCAGGGTGGTCGGGTCGTCGGTGTCGGCGGAGCAGGCGGCGGTCATGGCGAGGGCGAGGCACAGCGTCAGGATGCCCAGCCGGCGGCGCCTCATTTGGTGTCCCGCCGGGCCGACTGCGCGGGCGGGCACTCGCCGACCGTCTGGATCATGCGCTCCAGCAGGGGCAGGCGCGGGAGGACCGCCTTGGTGTCGTCGGCCGAGGTGACCGGCACCTGGATACCGCGGTCCGCCAGGAAGGCAGCCAGCTGGTCGCTGGTCGAGTCGCTGGTGGCGTCCCGTACCCGGAAGCCCAACTCCATCGCCTTGTGCTGGAGTTCGGGGTCCTCGGTGACCAGTTCGCCGAGCCGTTCGCCGTCCCCGGTGAGGGCGACGAGCTGGGGTTCGGTGACGAACCGGGTCGAGGGGTAGAGCAGGACGCGCCCGCTGTCCGGTCTGCCGTGCTCGGCCTCGTACCGGATCTGGTGGGCCAGGAACTGGTGCTCGTAGATCACCGAGATGGGGGCAATGCTCTTGCCGTCCACGGACAGGTAGGTCTCGGCGCGCTCGGAGCCCGGCAGGCCCTGTTCGATGAGCAGTTCCTTGATGTCCTTGGCGTATCTGTCGGCGTCCTTGCCGTTGCCGGGGGCGTCGTTGCCGTGCCATACGAAGGAGACGAGGCCGAGGTAGGTGCCGCCGGAGTTGGAGTCGCAGACGTCCGAGGTCTGGGCGAGGATCTTGTTGCCGTTGTGGACGCCGTGCTTCTCGATGTCCAGGTCGTCCCATCGCCTGCCCTGCTTCGTCTGCTGCAGGAACTTGCCCATGTCGAGCGTGTAGTACAGCGGCTCGGCGGAGCCGCCGGAGGTGCCGGCCGGCTGGGGCCTGGCGATGTCCGCGTCGTCCAGCGTCCGGGCGTACTCCCGGTACGTGGCGAGGACGATGGGGCTGACGAAGGGCCGGTAGGTGAGGGCGGGGTGGCCGGCCTCGGCGCGTTCGCGGGTGATCAGGTCCGCGGCGGGCTGTCCGGAGGGGAAGACGACGTCGTACCCGGCGACGTCCTGTGTGGCGATGTCCCGGGAGCCCATGCGGGTGATGTGCACCCGGAAGCCGTGTTTCATGAGGATGCGCCGGACCTCGGGGTTCTCGAAGAAGTCCCGTTTGGAGGCCATCTTCGCCTCGATGGTGACGATCCGGTCGAGCGGCAGCGTCAGATGGCCGGAGGCCAGGAGCAGGACGAGGCCGATGACGGGGACGGGCAGTGCGAGGGTCAGCGTGCGGCGCAGCCGGCTGCGGACGGGTCCGCCGACCGCGAGCCGGGGTTCCTCAGCGGGACCCACCGGTCGCACCGGCCCAACGGACGGATCGGACGGATCAGAGGGGACGGAGGGTGCGGACGGGGCGGGTGGATCGGACCGGGCGGGTCTCTCGGATCTCGCGGATCGTGCGGCGGGTCCTGCGGGTCTCTCGGCTCTGTTCGCGGGCACCGGCGTCTCCCCCTACTGTGGGGCAGGATCGTCGGTGACCGTGCTTACCGCCGAACCACCTCACGGCGAACGGCAGTTGAGATCCAGAGTAAGGGCTGACGAACCATCATGAGGAGAGCCCGAGGTTTCATACGGGATTCAAGGGCTACCCGCATGACATGTCCTCTCGATATCGCAACGGTTCCCACTCGGCCGGCCGCGTCATAGCCATCGTTGCCGACATCATGGCCTTCATCCTGGGCCTCTGGATCCTCATGTACCTACTGGACGCCAACCAGGGCAATTCGTTCGTCCAGTTCATCCATGACTCCGCACGCTGGCTCGCCGGCTGGTCGCACGACCTGTTCACGTTCGACGAGCAGTGGGCACGGGTCGTTGCGGGCTACGGCCTCGCAGCCGTCGTCTACCTCTTCATCGGTCACGCGATCGCCAATCGCGTACGCAGCTGATCCCCTCCTGGCCGCGTACGCGACCGACCCCCTACCGGCAGCAGTCGGGGTCCAGTCCGAACGGCAGGCGGTCGCCGCCGAAGACCGCGCAGGTCGCCTCGTCACCGCCCAGTGCGGCCACGGCGAGGAGCAGGGAGCCCGCCGTCCACGAGGTGAGCTCCTCCGGCCAGATCGCCCGTGAGTCGAAGACGTAGCCGGTCCAGTACAGGCCCGTCGCCGGGTCGCGCAGATGCTGGATCGACTGCAGTATCTCCAGCGCGCGGTCGGACTCGCCCACGACCCACAGGGCCAGGGCGAGTTCGGCCGATTCGCCGCCCGTCACCCACGGGTTGGGCACCACGCAGCGCACGCCGAGATCCGGGACCACGAACCGGTCCCAGTCCCGCTCGATGCGCTCCTTCGCCGCGGCGCCGGTGAGCGCGCCGCCCAGCACCGGGTAGTACCAGTCCATCGAGTAGCGGTCCTTGTCGAGGAACCGCTCGGGGTGCCGGCGGATCGCGTGGCGCAGCGCGCCCACCGCCAACTCCCAGTCGGGCTGCGGCTCTTCGCGTTCCTCGGCAATGGCGAGCGCGCAGCGCAGCGCGTGGTGGACGGACGAACTCCCGGTCAGCAGCGCGTCCTCGACGGCCCGGCCGTCGTCCTCGCGCTTCCAGCCGATCTGCCCGCCGGGCCGCTGGAGCGCCAGCACGAACTCGACCGCGGCGAACACCACGGGCCACATCCGGTCGAGGAAGGTGTCGTCGCCGGTCGCCAGGTAGTGGTGCCACACGCCGACGGCGATGTACGCGCAGAAGTTGGTCTCGCGTCCGCGGTCGGTGACCTCGGCGGCGTCCCCGTCGGCGTAGGCCGCGTACCAGGAGCCGTCCTCGTTCTGGTGCCGGGCCAGCCACTCGTAGGCGCGGGCGGCGGCCTCGTGCTCGCCTGCCGCGTCCAGGGCCATGGCGGCCTCGGTGTGGTCCCACGGGTCGAGGTGATGGCCGCGGAACCACGGGATGGCGCCGTCCGTGCGCTGTACGGCCAGGATGCCCCGGACGGTCTGCGCGGCCTCTTCCGCGGTGAGCACCCCCGTCAGGACGAGGTGTTCGGTGCGCGGAGTCGTCACGAAGCGTCCGTGAGGGTGGCCGCGGGCAGGTGGGGCTTGGTCGCGTACGCCACGAAGCTCTTGCCGATCAGCGGGTTGAGCGCCTGTTCGGCGACCCGGGTCGCGAGGGGCTTCTTCATGATGTCCCAGACGAGGAGCTTGTGGTACGCCCGTACCGGCAGCGCCTTGTCGTTGTCGACGCCGAACGCGCACTTGAGCCACCAGTAGGGGCTGTGCAGCGCGTGGGCGTGGTGCGTGCCGTACGGCCGCAGGCCCGCCTCGCGGATCTTGCCGAGCAGTTCGTCCGCCTTGTAGATGCGGATGTGGCCGCCCTCGACCTCGTGGTACGCGTCCGACAGCGACCAGCAGACCTTCTCGGGCCCGTAGCGCGGCACGGTGATCGCTATGCGCCCGCCGGGCCTGAGCACGCGGACCATCTCGGCGAGCACGCCCTTGTCGTCCGGGATGTGCTCCATCACCTCGGAGATGATGACGACGTCGAACGACTCGTCGGGGAAGGGCAGCCGCAGCGCGTCGCCCTCCATCGCGGTCGCGGTGGCGCCCTCCGGTGCCTCGCCCGCCTCCTTCATCGCGGCGAACCACTTGGCGACCTCGCGGATCTCCTCGCCGTTCTGGTCCAGCGCGACGACCTGGGCGCCGCGCCGGTAGCACTCGAAGGCGTGGCGTCCGGCCCCGCACCCGAGATCCAGCACACGGTCCCCCGGGGCAAGCGGAAACCGGGAGAAGTCGACGGTCAGCACGTGGTCCTGCTTTCACGGTGAGGGGTGTCCACGGGGGTGGCGGCGGGGGCCTGCTCCCCCTCCTGCTGGGCCGCGGAGCGGCCGGGGGTCCGGGCCGCGGAGCGGCTGTGTGCCCCCGTCGCGGAGCGATGGGCCTCGGCGATCGCCTCGCGGTAGCGGGCCACCGTGCCCTCCGCGGCGCGGGCCCAGGTGAACTTCTCCAGTACGCGTGCCCGCCCGGCCGAGCCGAGCCGCGCACGCAGACCGGGGTCGCCCAACACCCTGCTCAGCGCGACGGCCAGTGCCCCCGCGTCGCCGGGCGGCACGGCCAGGCAGGTCTCGCCGTCGGGTCCCGCGACCTCGGGGATGGCTCCGCCGGTGGTGGCCACCAGGGGCGTACCGGTGGCCATCGCCTCGGCGGCGGGCAGCGAGAAACCCTCGTACAGGGAAGGCACGCAGGCGACCTCGGCGGACCGTACGAGGTCGACGAGTTCCGCGTCCGAGATGCCCTTCACGAACTCGACGGCGTCTTCGAGCCCGTACCGCTCGATGAGCTGGGCGACCGGCCCGTCCTCGGCGCGCCTGCCGACGACCACGAGGTGGGCGGCGGGATGCTCGGTACGGACCTTGGCGAGCGCCTCGACGAGGAAGACGAGCCCCTTGAGGGGGACGTCGGCGCTGGAGGTCGTGACGATCCGGCCCGGCACCTTCGGCACGGACGGATCGGGCGAGAAGAGGTCGGCGTCGGCCCCGATGTGCACGACGTGGATCCGCTCGTCGCGTACGCCGAGGTGATCGACGATCTCCTGGCGGGACGTGCCGGAGACGGTGAGCACGGACGCCAGGCGGCGCGCGACACGCTTCTGCATCCGCGTGAACGCGTACCAACGGCGGACGGACGCCCGCTTGCGGCGGCTGCCGGCGGCGTCCAGCTCCAACTGCCGGTCCACGGTGATGGGGTGGTGGATGGTGGTGACCAGCGGCGCGCCCACGTCACCCAGCAGCCCGTACCCCAGGGTCTGGTTGTCGTGCACGACGTCGAAGTCGCCGCGGCGGGCGCGCAGATGGCGGCGGGCGCGCAGCGAGAACGTCAGCGGCTCGGGGAAGCCCCCGGTCCACATCGTGCCGACCTCGACCGCGTCGATCCAGTCGCGGAACTCGTCGCGCCCGGGCGTACGAAAGGGGTCGGGCGAGCGGTACAGGTCGAGACTGGGCAGCTCGGTGAGGGAGAGCCCGTCCAGGTCCTCGCCCTCGTCGAGCACCGGGTAGGGCTGCGAGCCGATCACCTCGACGTGGTGGCCCAGCCGGGCGAGCTCGCGCGAGAGATGACGTACGTAGACGCCCTGGCCGCCGCAGAACGGGTTCCCTTTATAGGTGAGGAGCGCGATGCGCAGCGGTCGGTCGGCGTCGGCGGCCGAGCCCGCGTGGAGGCCTGCCTCCATGGCCTCATGGGTCACTCTCGGCCCCCTTCTTCCAGCACGTTCCCGCGAGATTACTTCGGGACGGTAATCTAGAACAAGTTTCAGACTTGATCGTTCAGGGAGCACTGAATCTACCGGCAGGTAGCCCTCCTGTGAGCGGTGGATCGGGTGATTCACGCCACGGCGGGACCTCTACTCTGCTGTCACCCGACCCGCCCCCGCCCGCCCCACCGCCCTCTGTTGTACGAACGTCACGGAACGGGATCCATGTCTGCGGAAGCCAAGACTGCGGCGAAGGCCGCGCAGCCGCCCGTACGGGCCGCGCAGCCGGTCACTCCCCCGCTCACCGAGCGCCAGGAGGCGCGCCGGCGGCGGATCCTGCACGCGAGCGCGCAGTTGGCGAGCCGGGGCGGCTTCGACGCGGTACAGATGCGGGAGGTCGCGGAGTCGTCCCAGGTGGCCCTGGGCACGCTGTACCGCTACTTCCCGTCGAAGGTGCATCTGCTGGTCGCGACCATGCAGGACCAGCTGGCTCATATGCACGGCACGCTCCGCAAGAAGCCGCCGACGGGGGACACGGCGGCGGAGCGGGTGGCGGAGACGCTGATGCGGGCGTTCCGCGCGCTGCAGCGCGAGCCGCATCTCGCGGACGCGATGGTCCGCGCGCTCACGTTCGCGGACCGCAGCGTCAGTCCGGAGGTCGACCAGGTCTCCCGCCAGACGACGGTGATCATCCTCGACGCGATGGGCCTGGACGACCCGACCCCGGCCCAGCTCTCCGCGGTCCGCGTGATCGAGCACACCTGGCACTCGGCCCTGATCACCTGGCTCTCCGGCCGCGCGTCGATCGCCCAGGTGAAGATCGACATAGAAACGGTCTGCCGCCTCATCGACCTGACATCCCCCCGGGACTGACGCTGCGGGGCCGCCCCCATGGCGCGTTCCCGGGTGCGGGCCGGCGGGCCCGAAAGATTGCGCAGTTCCCACCGGCCCGCACCCGACGACGCACCTCGCACCACCGCACCACAAAGGGGCGCGGGGAACTGCGCAATCTTTCGGGTCCACCCCCACCGGCGCAGCCGCACACGCACCGCCCGCCGCAGGCGCCCTCATTCCTCCGGAGGAAACACCGTCTCCCCGCTGCCCAGCAGGGCAATCATGATCGCCTCCACAGGACACCCCTCCGCCGCCTCCAGAATCTCCTCGTTCGCGTCCGTCTCGGACTCCGCGGGATGCGACTGCATCGCGGAGTCGAGACGAAAGGCCGCAGGGGCGACATGCGTGCACTGCGCCGACCCGATGCACAGCGACCGGTCGACCTCCACACGCCAGCGGTCCCCCATCCTCAGGCCTCCCACCCGGCCGGCAGATGGATCATCTTGTGCTCCAGGTACTCCCCGTACCCCTCGGGCCCGAACTCCCGCCCCAGCCCGGAGTTCTTGTAGCCGCCGAACGGACCGAGCATGTCGAGGCTGAAGGTGTTCACGGAGTACGTCCCGGTCCGCACCTGCCGCGCCACGTCGATGCCCCGCGCGACATCCCCCGTCCACACGCTCCCGCTCAGCCCGTAGTCGGAGTCGTTGGCGATCTTCACGGCCTCCGCCTCGTCGCCGTACGGGAGCAGGCAGATCACCGGCCCGAAGATCTCCTCGCGGGCGATCCGCATGGAGTTGTCGACGTCGCCGAAGAGCGTCGGCTCGACGTACCAGCCGCGGTCGAGTCCGGCGGGCCGCCCACCGCCGGTGAGGATCTTGGCGCCCTCCTCCTGGCCGATGCGGATGTAGTCGAGGTTGCGCTGCTGCTGCCGCCGCGCGACCAGCGGGCCGACCTGGGTCGCGGGATCCAGCGGGTCGCCGACCACCAGCGCGTTCGCCGCCGCCGCGAACGCCTCCGCGAACTCGTCGTAGCGCGAGCGCGGCAGCAGGATGCGGGTCTGGGCGACACACGCCTGGCCGTTGTTCATCCAGGCCGCCGAGACGATGCCCGGCACCGCGGTCCCGATGTCCGCGTCCGGCAGGACCACGGCCGCCGACTTCCCGCCCAGTTCCAGCGTCACGCGGGTGAGGTTGCGCGAGGCGACCTCCATGACGCGCCGGCCCGCCCCGACCGACCCGGTGAAGGAGACCTTGTCGATCCCGGGGTGCCCGACGAGGTACTCGCTGACCTCGCGGTCCGCCGGCAGGATCGACAGGACGCCGTCCGGCAGCCCGGCCTCCTTGGTGATCTCGCCGAGTATGTACGCGTCCAGCGGCGACTCGGGCGACGGCTTGAGCACGACCGTGCAGCCGGTCAGCAGGGCGGGCGCGAGCTTGGCCGCGGCCACGAACTGCGGCACGTTCCACGGGACGACGGCCGCCACGACCCCGACCGGCTCACGGCGTACGAGGATCTTCCCGAGCACTCCGTCGCGCGTCTCCTCGTACGTGAAGCCGCGGGCGACCGTGATCGCCGCGTCCCACACCATCATCGCGCCGAGTGCCTGCGCGAGGACGCTCCAGGAGTACGGGGAGCCGTTCTCGGAGGAGATGACCCGGGCGATCTCCTCGTGCCGTACGGCGATGGCGTCCTTGATCCGGGTGACCACCTCGATGCGCTCGTCGAGGGTCATCCGCGGCCAGGGCCCCTCGTCGAAGGCGGTGCGTGCCGCGGCGACCGCCCGGTCGACGTCCTCCCGCGCGGCGTGCGGCACCCGGCCGATGACCTCCTCGGTGTGCGGGGAGACCACCTCGATGACGTCCCGGCCGCTGGGAGCGGTCAGCTCGCCGCCGATGAACAGCTGTGCGTGTTCCACGAGTTCGGTCATGACCGACTGCCTCTCCGAGGACAACGAGGACAACTCCTGACGGTGCATCAGACACTGAAACTGATACCAGTTCCACTTGGAGGAGTCCACGGAGCGCACAGCACTCCCATTGGAACCGGTTCTAGTTATAGTGGCCGGGAGTCGGCGACAGGGGAGCCCATGCCACAGGTGACCGATCACGGCGGGGGCGTACGGTCCATCGCGGTCCCCATCCCGGACAACCCGCTCGGGAACACGCTCGTGTACGTCGTGGACACCGACCGCGGACCGGTGCTGATCGACACGGGCTGGGACGATCCGGCCTCCTGGGACGCGCTCACCGAGGGTCTGACGGCCTGCGGGACGGCCGTCGGGGAGATCCACGGCGTGGTGATCACCCATCACCACCCCGACCACCACGGCCTGTCGGCCAAGGTGCGCGAGGCGTCGGGCGCGTGGGTGGCCATGCACGCCGCCGACATCGCCATCGTGCGGCGGACCCGCGAGACCAGGCCCGGCCGCTGGTTCACGTACATGGCGGACAAGCTGACCGCCGCGGGCGCCCCCGAGGAGCATGTGGCACCGCTGCGCACCGCCCGCTCCCGGCTCCCCGGCCTCTCCCCCGCGCTCCCCGACCGGGAGATCGTCCCCGGCGAACTCCTTGATCTCGCCGGCCGGCGGCTGCGCGCGGTCTGGACCCCGGGCCACACACCCGGCCATGTCTGCCTCCATCTGGAGGAGAGGCATCCCGCCCAACTGCCGGGCAACGGGCGGCTGTTCTCCGGGGACCATCTCCTGCCGAGGATCACCCCGCACATCGGGCTGTACGAGGACCCGGACGACGACAGCGAACCCGATCCGCTCGGCGACTACCTCGACTCCCTGGAGCGGATCGGCGGCCTCGAACCGGCCGAGGTGCTCCCGGCCCATCTGCACGCCTTCACCGACGCCCCGTCCCGCGTACGGGAGTTGCTGGACCACCACGAGGAACGCCTCACCGGCCTCCTCACCCTTCTCGCCACCCCGCTCACCGTGTGGCAGGTCGCCCGACGGATGGAGTGGAACCGCCCCTGGGCCGACATCCCGTACGGCTCACGGAACATCGCCGTCTCGGAGGCGGAGGCCCATCTGCGCCGCCTGGTGAAACTGGGCCGCGCGGAGCCGGTACCGGGCAGCGATCCGGTCACGTACAGAGTGGTTTGACGGCTCGTCAGGTTTCGTGGAAGTCCTCCACCGCGTAGGCGATGCCCCGCTCGTACGACATGGCCAGCCCCTCCGCGTACGCCCGCGTGTAGGCCTCGGTGCCGATCTCCTCGTGGACCAGGTCCTCGCAGGAGCGGCGCGCGGAGATCAGGTCCGGTGACTGCATCTGGGCGTTGCCGAGGCGTTCCCAGATGCGCTGGCCGATCGCGAGGAGCCGGGCCGCGCGCCACCCGTCACCGGTCGCCACCACCGCCGAGGCCAGGATGTCGAGGGTGTGGGCGACACCGAGCGTGCTGTTCAGCAGGGAGTGCGCCGCGACGGCCGTACGGGCGTTGCGCGTCGCCGCGGGCAGGTCGCCCTCGGCCAGGTCGATCTGGGCGAGGAAGCAGTCGGCGAAGGCGCCCGCCCAGCGCTCGCCGCGCCGCACGCTCTCCGCGCGGACCTCGTCGGCGACCGCCCTGGCGCCGGCCAGGTCCCCGCGCAGCAGGTGGGTCAGCGAGAGCGCGAGCCGCACCTGGAGCTGCGCGGAGCCCAGCCAGTCGTCGCGGACCGGGAGCGGTTCGGCCGCGGCCAGGACGACCAGCGCCTCGCCGAGCCGCCCGCGCAGGAGCAGATGCCCGCCGGTGACGTACGCGGCGCCGACGACGGCCACCGCGTCGCCCTGTTCCACGGCCGCCGCCGTGCACACCGCCGCCCAGCGTTCGGCGCTGTCCAGGTCGCCCTGGAGGAGGGCGACGGCGGCCCTCGCCCACAGGGCCCGTACGAGGTCGGGGCCGGGCGCCGGATCGGCGGTGAGCACCTGGTCGAGACAGTGCTGCGCGTCCCGCAGATAGCCGCAGTGGCGCCACAGGAAACCCATGTCGGCCGCCGTGCGCAGGGCGGTGGGGCCGTCGCGCTCGGACAGCGCGCAGTCCATGGCGGCACGGAGATTGTCGTGTTCGGCGATCACCCGCTCGCACCAGGCCGGTTGGCGGCCGGTGTTCCACTCCGTGCAGCCGCCGCGTGCGAGGCTGCGGTAGTGGTCGAGGTGACGCAGCCGCAGGGTCCGTTCCTCGCCGAGGGCGCGCAGCCAGTCGCCGCCGAAGTCCCGGACGCTGTCGAGGAGTTGGAAGCGCCGTTCGTCCGTGCGGTGGCGCAGCACGATCGACTGCTCGACGAGCCGTTCCAGGACGGCCGCGATCCGTCCGGCGGGCAGGGGGCCGCCGGAGCAGACGTCCTCGGCGGCGGCCAGGTCGAAGCCGCCGGTGAACACGGAGAGCCGCGCCCACAGCAACCTCTCGACAGGCGCGCACAGTTCATGGCTCCAGCCGATGGCCGTGCGCAGGGTGCGGTGCCGCAGCGGCCCCTCGTCGAGTCCCGCCGCGAGGAGGTCGAGCGGGGACGGCAGCCGCTCGCCGAGCCGTTCGTCGAGTTCACCGAGGGAGACCTCACCGAGGCGGGCGGCGGCCAGTTCGATGGCCAGCGGGATGCCGTCCAGCCGGCGGCAGACGGCGGCGGCCGGGCCCGCCGAGTCCTCGTCGAGCACGAAACCGGCGCGTGCCTCGGCGGCCCGCTGGGCGAACAGGTCGAGCGCGTCACCGGGCCGTCCTCCTCCCCGGCCACCGGGATCCTCTCCGTCCCCCACCGGCAGCGGGTCGGTCGCCACGCGGAGTTCGGACGGATGGCCCAGGTGCTCCCGGCTGGTGGCCAGGAACCGCACACCGGGCGCGGCGGGCAGCAGGGCGCGGACCAGGTCGGCGCAGTCGGGGAGCACGTGTTCGCAGGAGTCGAGGACGATCAGCGCCTCCTTGTCCGCCAGCCAGTCGGCGAGCACCTCGGTCACCGGGGACGTCGACTGGTCGGCGAGCCGCAGCGCCTCCACGACGGCGAAGCCCACCAGGCCCCGGGCGCGCAGCGGCGAGAGTTCCACGAACCAGACGCCGTCCGGGTACCGGTGCGAGGCGCGGCGGGCGGCGTTCAGGGCCAGCCGGGTCTTGCCTACGCCGCCGGTCCCGACGAGCGTCACCAGACGTCCCTGCCCCGCGCGCGCCGGGTCCAGCAGCGCGTCGAGCCGGGCCAGTTCGCGTCGTCGGCCGACGAAGCTCCGGGTCTCCGGCGGCAGGTTCCCCGACCGCCCCTCGGTCGTCGTGTTCTCCGGCACGGCAACGCCCCTCCCCGCACGGTTCCCTGCACGGCATACGAGCGAGCCCCGCGGGATCGCGCAACCCGGCCAGTGTGACGCGGCCGGCGGGCCACTTCGAACCGCTCCCCCGCGGCGCGGAAGAACTCGGTCCCACGCCGTCACTTGCGGACACATTGCGTCGAGATCCGATCAACACCCTGTCGGTGCGGGAGCGGAAGGGGATATTCGGAGACCGTCGCGCGAAGGCCGTCGCGAAGGCCGCCCAGAGGGGCGGGGAGAGGGCGGAACGAGCGGATGACCCGCGACAGCAAGGAGACCCGACGCGGCCGGTGGCGACGCTTACGCGGCCCCGGCCGGCCTCTCCGGTGCGGCACGTCCGGCGACCTCCGCCAGCTCTCCGAGGGGCGGCTCCTCGCGCCTTCGGCGATCTGCGTGCTCATCGCCGCCCCCGCGCTCCTGCTGGACCACGTCCCGCCCGCCGTCACCCTCACGCAGCTGCTGCTCGGCTGCGGGTTCACCGTGCACGCCGTGCGGCAGCGGGACCGGCTCCTCGCGCGGCTCGCCGAGGTGCGCGAGGTCGCGCGGATCACCCAGGAGGCCATCGTGCGGCCGCTCTCCCGGAACCTCGCCGGCACGCACGTCTCCACGCGCTACCACTGCGCCGTGCGCGAGTCGGGGCTCGGCGGAGACCTGTACGACGTCGCCGTGACGTCCTTCGGCCTGCGGGTCCTCGTCGGTGACGTGCGCGGACACGGCCTGGAGGCCATCCGGCTGACCGCCGAGACGGTGGCCGCCTTCCGCGAACTCGCCCACACCGTCCCCGACCTGCCGTCCCTCGCCGCCAGCCTGGACCAGCGTCTCGCACCGGACCTGGGCCCGGAGGACTTCGTCACCGCGCTCCTCGCGGAGTTCGCACCGGGCGAGGTCCGGCTGGTCAACTGCGGCCATCCCGCGCCGCTGCGCTCCGGCCAGCGGGTGGAACTGCTCGAACCGGCCGTCGCCACACTGCCGTTGGGGCTGCGCCCCGACCCCCTCCAGTACCGCGTACGCCTCCAGCCGGGCGACCGTCTCCTCCTCTACACCGACGGCCTGACGGAGGCACGTGCCCCCGACGGCACGCTCTTCCCCTTTCTCACGGAAGCGACCCACGCCCTGAGGGACCCCCTCCCCGACGAGGCCCTGAACACCCTGTACACCAGCCTCCTCACCCACACGACAAAACCCCCCAAGGACGACCTGGCCCTCATCCTCTGCCAACCCACCCACGCGTCCGCCTTGCCGGCGCAGTTGGGGTGCTGAGGGGGCGTGTCCCGGGTACGGGCCGGTGGGGGCTGGCCGCGCAGTTCCCCGCGCCCCTGAAAGCCGGGGCTACGCCCCGATCCATCCGACCCCCGCCCCACCCCCCGGGGCACGGGACCTTCGCACCGCCCCCGCCCCCCAGGGGCGCGGGGAACTGCGCGACCGGCCCCCTCCGGCCCGCAGCCGAGCCACCCCCCGAACCACCCCGGAGGGCTCCGCCGGCAGGCACCCGCATTCCTACGGGCCGGTACAGTGAGCAGGTCGCCATCACAGCCGTACGGGGGGAAGCCGGTGCAAATCCGGCGCTGACCCGCAGCCGTGTGCCGCCCCGTTCCCAGCGGGCGGCAAGCCGGATTGCCCCGTGCGGAACGTGATCGGCTCGCGTCACCGGACCGCCGGTGACCGGCACCGTCGAGGCATACGGGGCCGAGCCGCCCGGGGCTCCGGGCTGCCCGGCTCCTCCCGCACCGGGAGAGCCGAAGGGGCACCCCCGTCGGCGAACCGCTGAGTACAGAGAGGCACCCGCCGATCATGTTTGTCCGCCGCAGCGCCGCGGTACTGGCCGCCACCGCCGTGATCGGCACGGCGTTCGCGCCGGCCGCCCTCGCCGACGCGTCACCCTCCGCGTCCCCGTCCCCCGCGCTCCCCTCGGGTCTGTACGGCAGCACCGACCCCACGTACGACGGTGTCTGGCGGCAGTCGCTGGCGCTGCTCGCCCAGCACACCGTGGACGTGCGGCCCGCGGCTAAGGCCGTCGACTGGCTCACCGGACAGCAGTGCGCCGACGGCGGCTTCGCGGCCTACCGCGCGGACCCCGCCACGAAGTGCGACGCCAAGACGCAGGTCGACACGAACAGCACCGGCGCCGCACTCCAGGCCCTGACCGCGCTCGACGCCGACGACGCCGTGACCGGTGCGGCCGTGAAGTGGCTGAAGTCCGTGCAGAACGAGGACGGCGGCTGGGGGTACCTGCCCGGCGGCGCCAGCGACACCAACTCGACGTCCGTCGTGATCGGGGCCCTGGAGGCCGCGGACACCGACACCGAGGACCTGCGGTCCAAGGACGACCGGACACCGTACGACGCCCTGCTCGCCCTCGCCCTCCCCTGCGGCAAGGACGGCAAGGGAGGCGGCGCCTTCGCCTTCCAGCCCGACAAGAAGGGCAAGCTCGCGGCGAACGCCGACGCCACGGCCGCGGGCGTGCTCGGCTCGCTCGGCGAGGGTCTGGTGACGGACCCCGAGGACGACGGACAGTCCACCACGCCCTCGGGCACCGGCACGGCCGCCGAGTGCGCGGGCGGCGACTCCCCCACCCCGGAGCAGGCGGCGGCCGACGGCGCCGCGTACCTCGTCGGCGCGGTCGCCAAGACCGGGCACCTGGAGTCCGCCCTCGCGGGCGCCGAGGACCAGCCCGACCACGGCAACACCGCCGACACGGTCGTCGCGCTCGCTGCGGCGGGCAGGACGGCCGACGCCGGCAAGCCGCTGGCCTGGCTGGAGAAGAACTCCGGCCCCTGGGCGGCGGAGAGCGGCCCGGCCGCGTACGCGCAGCTGATCTTCGCCGCACACGCCACGGGTACGGATCCGCGCGACTTCGGCGGCGCCGACCTGGTGAAGCAGCTCGGCGCGACCGGCCCGGCGGCACAAGCCGCCGCCAAGGACGACAAGGACGGCAAGGACGACGAGCAGGCCGCCCAGGACGAGAGCGAGGACGACGGCGGGGTCAGCGTGTGGTGGATCGTCGGGGTCGGCCTGGTCGGCGGCATCGGCGTCGGCTTCCTCCTCAGTACCCGGACCAAGAAGCAGCGGCAGCCGTGACCCTCGACCGCCCGGCCCTGCGCGCCCTGCTGGTCCTGGGCCTCCTGCTCGCCGTACTCGGCACGGCGGGGCAAGCCCAGGCGGTCGGCTACCGCTACTGGTCCTTCTGGGACCACGATTCCACCGGCGGTACGTGGGTGTACGCGCCCCAGGGCCCGTCGACCGCGCGGCCGTCCGACGGAGACGTCCAGGGCTTCCGGTTCTCGGTGAGCGAGGACTCGAAGCACTCGGCGAAGCCCCGCGGTGAGAGCGGTTTCGCGGCGATCTGCGCGAAGACGCCCGCGCGGGAGGGCGCCAAGCGGGTCGCGCTGGTCCTCGACTTCGGTACGGCCGAGGACGCGCCGGCCGGTTCGGCACCGCCGGATCCGAGCCCGCGCACGGCCTGCGCGCGCGTCGACGAGGACGCGACGACCGCGGACGCCCTCGCCGCCGTCGCCAAGCCCCTGCGCTACGACACGAACGCCCTGCTGTGCGCCATCGCGGGCTACCCCCGTACGGGCTGCGGCGAGGCCGTGTCGGACGACGCGGCGACCGGCGGCCACGCCAAGACCTCCCCACCGCCCCGCGCGGCGAGCGAACCCGCCGACGGGGACGGGGGCGGAGAGGGAGACGGCGGACCCTCGGTGGGCCTGCTGACCGGCATCGCCGCCGTGGCCGTCCTGGCCGCGGGCGCGCTCTGGCAGTCCCGCCGTCGCCGCGGCTGACGGGACACGACCGATGCCCAGCACCGACAAGCACCCCAGGAACACCGGGCGGCCCAAAACCCACGACCGCCCCGCCGCAGCCCGCGCTCGCGGGGCCGAAACCCCGGCGGCGCGCCCCGCCACCCCCTGGTCCCGCCTCCGCGCCCCCCGGGCAACCCGTACCAACGCCCTCCACCCCGGCGCCTGGTGGATCTGGGCCCTGGGCCTGGGGACGGCCGCGTCCCGCACCACGAACCCCCTCCTCCTGGCTCTCCTCGTCGGCGTCGCCGGTTACGTGGTGGCGGCGCGCCGGACGGAGGCCCCCTGGGCCCGGTCCTACGGCGCGTTCGTGAAGCTCGCGCTCGCCGTGCTCGGCATCCGGCTGGCCTTCGCCGTCCTCCTCGGCTCGCCCATCCCGGGCACGCACACCCTCGTCACGCTCCCCGAACTCCCCCTCCCCGACTGGGCGCAGGGCATCCGCGTGGGTGGCCGGGTCACCGCAGAAGGCCTGGTCTTCGCCCTCTACGACGGTCTGAAACTCGCCACGCTCCTCATCTGCGTGGGCGCCGCGAACGCCCTCGCGAACCCGGCCCGCCTCCTCAAATCGCTCCCGGGCGCCCTGTACGAGGCGGGAGTCGCCGTCGTGGTCGCCCTCACCTTCGCCCCGAACCTGATCGCGGACGTCCAGCGGCTGCGCGCGGCCCGGCGGCTGCGCGGCCGTCCCGACCACGGTCTGCGCGGGCTGCTGCAGGTCGGACTGCCGGTCCTGGAGGGCGCGTTGGAGCGTTCGGTGGCCCTCGCGGCGGCGATGGACGCGCGCGGGTACGGCCGTTCCGCCGAGGTGCCCCCGGGCGTACGCCGTACCACCGCCGCCCTCACCCTCGGCGGTCTGGTCGGGGTCTGCGCGGGCACGTACGGTCTGCTCACCGCGGAGGGCGGCACCTACGGTCTGCCCGTGCTGCTCGCCGGACTCGCCGCCGCCCTCGGCGGCCTGTGGCTGGGCGGTCGCCGCTCGCTGCGCACCCGGTACCGGCCGGACTCCTGGGGCGTACGCGCATGGCTGGTCGCCGCGTCCGGCGCCGCCGTCGCCGCGCTCCTCGTCCTGTACGCCTCGACCGACGCGTGGGCCTACGCGGCCCTGCACCCCGGTGTCGTCCCCCTCACCGCGCCGGCCCTTCCCCTGTGGCCCGCCGCGGCCATCCTCCTCGGCCTCCTCCCCGCCTTCGTCGCCCCCGTCCCCGCCCCCTCGGACAGCCGTACCACCGGCAAGGAGCCCTCATGATCCGCTTCGAGGATGTCTCCGTGACGTACGACGGGGCGCCGGAGCCCACCGTCCGTGGCATCGAACTCACCGTCCCCGAGGGCGAGTTGGTGCTGCTGGTCGGCCCTTCCGGGGTGGGCAAGTCGACGCTGCTCGGGGCGGTGAGCGGACTGGTTCCGCACTTCACCGGCGGCACCCTGCGCGGACGCGTGACGGTCGCGGGCCGTGACACGCGCACGCACAAACCCCGCGAACTCGCCGACGTGGTCGGCACGGTGGGCCAGGATCCGCTCTCGCACTTCGTCACGGACACGGTCGAGGACGAACTCGCCTACGGAATGGAGTCGTTGGGCCTCGCGCCGGACGTGATGCGCCGCCGCGTCGAGGAGACCCTCGACCTGCTGGGCCTCGCCGACCTGCGCGACCGGCCCATCTCCACACTCTCCGGCGGACAGCAGCAGCGGGTCGCGATCGGCTCGGTCCTCACCCCGCACCCCGAGGTCCTGGTCCTCGACGAACCGACCTCGGCCCTCGACCCCGCCGCCGCGGAAGAGGTCCTCGCGGTCCTCCAGCGCCTCGTCCACGACCTCGGGACGACGGTCCTCATGGCCGAACACCGCCTGGAACGCGTCGTGCAGTACGCCGACCGGGTCGCCCTCCTCCCCTCCCCCGGCACCCCCTTGCTGCTGGGCACACCGGCCGAGGTCATGGCCGTGTCGCCGGTGTACCCACCGGTGGTCGCCCTGGGCCGGCTCGACGGATGGACCCCCCTGCCCCTCACGGTCCGGGACGCCCGCCGCAGAGCGGGACCCCTGCGCAACCGCCTCCAGACACTCCCGTACGAGGGACCGGGCACCCAGGGCCCCGTACCCGCTCTCCCACTCCCGGTGGAGGGTGCCGCGGCCACCTCGCGCCGTCCCAGGCTCTTCCGCAGGCGCCCGCCCGAGGTGCCGTCCGTCACCGCCCACCCGGCGGTGGTCACCGGCCTCGCCGTCCGCCGTGGCCGCACCGAAGTGCTCCACGACGTCACCCTGTCCGTCGCCCCCGGCGAGACCGTCGCGCTGATGGGCCGCAACGGCGCGGGCAAGTCGACCCTGCTCTCCGCCCTCGTCGGCCTCGTCCCCCCTTCGGCGGGTTCGGTCCGCGTCGGCGGGCTCCAGCCCCGTCGCACGGCACCCGGTGACCTCATCCGGCACGTCGGCCTCGTACCGCAGGAGCCCCGCGATCTGCTGTACGCGGACACGGTCGCCGGGGAGTGCGCGGCGGCGGACTCGGACGCGGGGGCCGGGGCGGGCACCTGCCGGGCCCTGGTGTCCGAACTGCTGCCGGGCATCGAGGACGACACGCATCCGCGCGACCTGTCGGAGGGGCAGCGGCTCACGCTGGCCCTGGCGGTCGTCCTGACGGCCCGGCCGCCCCTGATCCTCCTCGACGAGCCGACCCGCGGCCTCGACTACGCGGCCAAGTCCCGGCTGGTCACGCTGCTGCGGGCGCTCGCGGCCGAGGGGCACGCCATCGTCCTGGCCACCCATGACGTGGAGCTGGCCGCCGAACTCTCGCACCGGGTCGTCATCCTCGCGGACGGCGAACCCGTCGCCGACGGCCCGACGGCGGAGGTCGTCGTCGCCTCCCCGTCGTTCGCCCCGCAGGTCACCAAGGTCCTCGCCCCGCAGAAGTGGCTCACGGTCTCCCAGGTGCGCGAGGCACTCGGCGCGTCCGCGCCACCGGCAGGGGGCGCGCAGTGATGGACAGCCACCCCCCGCCACGGACTCAGCCCCAGGCCCGCCCCATCCGGCTCGGCCCGCGTTCCGTCGCCACCCTCGTCCTGGTCGGTGCCATCGGGCTCGCCGCGCTGACCTGGCCCTTCTTCAGCGGGCCGACCTCGCAGGTGGGCGCCCACTCGAAGGACGCGCCCTGGCTGTTCGCGGGGCTGCTCGTGCTGCTGGTCGGGGTCGTCGCGGCGACGATCTCCGAGTCGGGTCTCGGCCCCAAGGCCGTGGCCATGCTCGGGGTGCTGGCCGCGACCGGGGCCGCGCTGCGCCCCATCGGGGCCGGCACGGCGGGCATCGAGCCGATGTTCTTCCTGATGGTGCTGAGCGGGCGGGTGCTGGGGCCGGGGTTCGGCTTCGTGCTCGGGTCGGTCACGATGTTCGCGTCCGCGCTGCTCACGGGCGGGGTCGGGCCGTGGATGCCGTTCCAGATGCTGTCCATGGGCTGGTTCACGATGGGCGCGGGGCTGCTGCCGGGCCCGGACCGGCTGCGGGGCCGGGGCGAGCTGGCGATGCTGGCCGCGTACGGCTTCGTGGCGGCTTTCGCGTACGGCACGTTCATGAATCTGGCGGGCTGGCCCTTCATGGACGCGCTGTCGTCGAACGTGGCCTTCGACGCGCACGACGCCGTGCACACGAATCTGGCCCGGTTCGTCGCGTACTGCCTGGCCACCTCGCTCGGCTGGGACCTGGGCCGGGCCACGGTGACGGTCGTCCTGACCCTCACTCTCGGCGCGACGGTCCTCAAGGCGCTCCGCCGGGCCACGCGCAGGGCGGCTTTCGAGACGCCGGTCACGTTCGGGGATCCCGACGGCGAGCCCGACGGTGACCACGATGGCGGCCACGGTGGTGCGGCGCCGGTCACACCACCCGGCCGCACGCTGTAGAAGCCGCAACTACGTGGGGTCACGCGTACCGTGCGCATCTCGTGAGGCGGCCCACAGGACCTTGGTCCTCCACTAACCGCGACCGTAGACCGCACCCCTTGTCATGACCACGGCCCAACCGCCTCTGACCTGCGGATTGAGAGCCACGCCACAGAGGGACCTTTCGCGACGGGTACGACCACAACTAGCAAAAGGGGTCATTGCGGACAGGCTTCCGGCCTGGTTCATTGGTGGAGTCGCAAGGCGCCGACGTGCCCCTCAGGGCCTCGGCGCCGCCGCATGCCAGGGCTGGACGTCAGGGCGTACGAGCGACCGTCCCGTCCCCGAAGAAAAGGTTCTCCGTGTCCTTCTCCACCCGCATCCGTCTCATCGCCACCCCGAAGAAGGCCCTCACCGGCGCCGCCGTGGCGGCCGCCACCGCCGGCATGGTCATCGCGGCGGGCCCCGCCCAGGCCGCGACCCCCACGGTGGCCTCCTCCGCGTCGGCCAAGACGATCGCGCAGAAGATGATCCACGACGACGCCCAGTACAAGGCGTTCTCGAAGATCGTCGAGCACGAGAGCGGCTGGGACGTCGACGCCACGAACTCCTCCTCCGGCGCCTACGGCCTGGTCCAGGCCCTGCCCGCGTCGAAGATGTCCTCCGCGGGCTCCGACTGGAAGACCAGCGCGAAGACCCAGATCAAGTGGGGCCTCGACTACATGAACGACCGCTACGGCAGCCCGGTCGGCGCCTGGAACTTCTGGCAGTCCAACGGCTGGTACTGAGCCCGACCCACTAGGGCGAGGCCCGTCAGAGGCGCGGCCGGCCCGCTAGGGCCCGGCCCGTAAGGGGCGCGGGGAACTGCGCGACCAGCCACGACGCACCCGCAGCCAAAGAACCGACCTCCCAGCGGGGCCGGCGAAACCCCCGTACGCGAAGGCGGCGGCCCCGATCCCCGGGCCGCCGCCTTCGCCATGCGCGGCGTGCGCCACGCGGCGGCACTCAACCCCAGGCGCCGGCCCGCACCCGGGTGACGGCGGTACTGAGAAGGCGGACCCCCTTGGTGGAGCCGGGGTCCACGCCGGTCAGGGCCCGTACCCGGCGCAACCGGTAGTCCAGGGTGCGGGGATGGACGTGCAGCGCGGCGGAGGCCCGCAGCCGGTTCATGTCGGCGCGATAGTAGGCGTCCAGCGTCGCCACGAGATCGGGGCCCTCCGCCAGACGTCTGGTGAGGTCGCGTAACCAGTCGTCGAGCTGGGGCAGTTGCACGAGCCCCATCTCGACGAAGACGTCGGCGGCCGTGCAGGCGCGGTCGGGGGAACCGGTGACGGGCGCGGCCCTGCTGACCAGTGCGGCCGTCCGGGCGGTCTCGGCCAGCGCGGCGACCGCTCCGGTGGCCGTGCCGACGGCGCACGGCAGTCCGACGGCCGCCGAGAAGTCCCGGGCGAGTGCGAGGACGCGCCGGTCCACCGCGGCCGGGTCCGGGTCGTCGGCCGGGACCAGCGCGACGAATTCCTCCGGCCGCAGCCAGAGCATGGGCACCCGATGGTTCAGGACGAACGGTTCGAGCAGCGCGGCACGTCTCCCGCCGTCCGGAAGGGGGCGTGACGCCGGGAACCGCAGCACGGTGACGGCGTAGCGGCCGGGGCAAGGCAGGCCCAGGTCCCGGACGACGTCGGGGGCCGCGGGGTCGTCGGCCAGCAGCATCTTCGCGCACGTCTGGACCCGCGCCACCGCCGACAGCGCACGGGAGCGCCCCTTCTCGAAGCCGCGCACGTAGGCGCTGCGGGCCGTTCCGGCCTGTGCGGAGAACCAGGTGACCATGCGCAGCAGGCCGTCCATGTCGTGCGTGGCGGGCGCCTCGCTGATCTCCCGCAGCATGGAGCTGGTGTGCAGCGTGAGGGCGTTCTGCTGGGACGATTCGGAGAATCCCTTCGCCCCGCGGTCCTGGCCGATCGACGCGATGAAGGACAGGTCCTCGCCCGAGAGCGGGACTCCCTCCCGGGCGAGGAAGACGGTGCGGCGGCGGATGGAGACCGCGAATTCCATGATCGCGTCGTAGAGTCTCGCGTCGTTGTGCGCACGGTGGTATTCGGGGAGTTCCTTCGCGTACATCTCGACGGCGTTCTTGGCGTTGTCCGTGACCTGGCTCTCCAGGATCTCGAAAATATCCCGCATGATCGCTCCTCCGTGGGTTGCGTGGCTCCTGCCGTAACCCCTGTCGCGGCCGTCGGCAGCGGGTCATGCCCATGTCAGCCAGATGCCTCGCCGCCGCCTCTGAGCTTTCGCAGGAACACGCCTGTTGGATTTCGTCCCCGGCACCCCGAGCACGCCCGGGGCGCACCCGGGGCACACCCGGCGTCCTACGGCCGTCATCCAGGTGAACCCGAAACCGGCACAAATCACCCCCCTGCCACAGCCGCGTAACGGGCCCCGCACCGCTACAACTCGCGCTCCACCCCGCCGGTCGAACCCGGTGCGTCGCACTTCTGCGCCGTGGCGGAACCGGTACCGCCCGGCGCGACTGCTCCAGTCCCGATCCAGGAGTCCCGACCGATCCCGCAGTCCCGACCGAACCCGGAGTTGACCTGTGCCCAGGAAGTCCCTGCCGACGCGGCTCGCCGCCCTCGCCGCGCTCCTGCTCACCACCGGAGCCCTGTCCGCGCCCGCCGCCTCCGCGAACTCCGCGGACGCCGCACCCGGCGACGCCTACGTCCTGACCGTGAGCACCGATCCGGCCACCACCGACCACGACAACCGCCGCGTCGACGTCACCGGTACCGTCACGAAGGCGGACGGCACCCCGGCGCCCCACATCCCCGTCACCGTCGAGGAAGTCGTCCGCTTCACCACCTGGAACCCGTGGGGCGACCCGATCGACCCCACGTACTACGAGCCGCGCGAACTGGGCAGGCCGGTCAGCGACGCCGACGGCAGGTTCACGATCCCGGACGTCGCCATCGACCACGTGGGCACGAGCAGTCTGCTCAACGTCCAGCAGGGGGTGCAGATCACGGCCTTCTACGACGAGGACGGCGACCTGAACACCCCGCAGGACGGCTACTTCGCCGACACCACCGTGACCGCCGACGCCAGGTCCAGTTCCGTCGCCTACACCGTCAACAGGAAGAGACTGAAGGCGGGCGACATCCTCATCGTCCAGGGCAGGGTCACCCTCCCCAAGGGGGTCGGGCCCGGTGACACCGAGGTCTTCCTGCAGACCTACTCGGAGGGCCAGTACCGCATGAAGACGACCACCAGGGCCGACGGCACCTTCATGCTGCTCGCACGAGTCCGCGACTACGACGACACGTTCACCCCGCAAACGGCCCCGCGGGACCTGTACGTGTCCGGCGCAAGCGAGTCGCTCCCGATCACCAACACCTCACTGCCACGCGCCTAGGGCCTGTCGTCACATTCCCGCCTGCCGGGCGAGACCTGGTCGCCGGTCCGCGGGTCACCCTCGCCCGGGCGGGGGTGACCCACCCAGGTGCCGTCGCGCATGACGACCCTGCCGCGCAGTTCCGGCTCGCCACGCCAGGCGCGCACGGTCCTCGGCACCACGCGCACATATACGAAGGACCCCTCCTCGGCGCGCGGGTCCCAGCCGAACTTGCCGGCGAACCCCTCCGCCGCGTCCGGGTGCACCCGGTCGTCGGGGAAGCATTCCGCCTCGCCCTGGAGAAGCACCACGTCGAAGGTGTCCGGCAGCGCCAGGCGCACCCGCGGCTCCGCACGGACGTTCCGTACGGTCACGGAGGTCGCGCCGGTGCACATCCAGAGCGCGCGTCCGTCCCACCGGAACCACAGAGGCACCTGGTGCGGCCCGTGCTCCGGATGGGACGTCGACACCCAGACGTCCCGCTCCGCGTCGAGCCGTTCCAGCGTGTCGCGTCTGCGCTCCGGCGTGGGCCGAGGCTCCGTTCCCATCATCCGCATGGTCGTCGAACCTAGCCAGCAGGGCCGCGGCCCGCATGAGGCGCGAGTCCTAGGGCCTGTCGTCAAATTCCCGACGTCCGCCCGGAGGGCGGGCCGGGCGGCGTCTGGTGCGTGCTCTCGGTGTGCCGGGCGGAAGCCCGCGTACTGGACGTACTTGGGCTTTCGCCCGGTGCGGCGAGTGGGGGTCCCCCCGGCCGGAGGCTGGGGGAGCGTGCCAGGCGTCGCCCGGCAGGCGGGAATTTGACGACAGGGCCTAGTCCCAGCGACCGACGCTCCCTGCGCTCAGAGCCGCTGAATGATCGTCCCCGTCGACAGCGCCCCGCCCGCGCACATCACGATCAGCGCGAACTCCTTGTCCCTGCGCTCCAGTTCGTGGAGTGCCGTGGTGATGAGGCGTGCTCCGGTGGCGCCCACCGGGTGCCCGAGCGCGATCGCGCCGCCGTTCACGTTCACCTTCGCCAGGTCCTGCCCGAAGACCTGGGTCCAGCTCAACACCACCGACGCGAAAGCCTCGTTGATCTCGACGATGTCGATGTCCTTCAGCGTCATCCCGGCCTTGCCCAGGACGGCCTTCGTCGCGTCGATCGGTCCGTCGAGGTGGAAGTGCGGGTCGGAGCCGACCAGCGCCTGGGCCACGATCCGGGCGCGCGGGCGCAGCTTCAGCGCCCGTGCCATCCGTTTCGACGCCCACATGATCGCGCAGGCGCCGTCGGAGATCTGGGAGGAGTTGCCGGCCGTGTGGACGGCCGTGGGCATGACCGGCTTGAGTTTCGCCAGGGCCTCCATGGACGTGTCGCGCAGGCCCTCGTCGCGGTCGACGAGCCGCCACATGCCCTGCCCGGCGCGCTGCTCGTCCTCGGTCGTGGGTACCTGCACGGCGAACGTCTCGCGCTTGAAGCGTTCCTCGGACCAGGCGACGGCCGCGCGCTCCTGGGAGATGAGCCCGAGCGAGTCCACGTTCTCGCGCGTCAGCCCGCGGTGGCGGGCGATCCGCTCCGCCGCCTCGAACTGGTTCGGCAGGTCCACGTTCGACTCGTCGGGGAACGGCTTGCCCGGCCCGTGCTTGGACCCGGAGCCCAGCGGCACCCGCGACATGGCCTCGACGCCGCACGAGATCCCGACGTCGATGACGCCGGCCGCGACCATGTTGGCGACCATGTGCGAGGCCTGCTGCGAGGAACCGCACTGGCAGTCGACCGTGGTCGCCGCCGTCTCGTACGGCAGTCCCATCGTGAGCCAGGCCGTGCGGGCGGGGTTCATGGACTGCTCACCGGCGTGCGTCACCGTGCCGCCGACGATCTGCTCGACGCAGTCCGCGTGGATGCCGGTACGGCCGAGGAGTTCACGGTAGGTCTCGCCCAGCAGATAGGCGGGATGCAGATTGGCGAGCGCGCCACCGCGCTTGCCGATGGGGGTGCGTACGGCTTCGACGATCACGGGTTCCGCGGCCATGGGGAGTTCCTCTCCTCGGGTCACCCGCGCGGCGCGGGCGTCCCGGCCCACCCGCCACGCTGAACTAGTACGCGTTCTAGTTCTGTGTGCAGTCTGCTGACCCGGCGTCCGCCACCGCAAGGGTCGTGCAGCTCCCGAAGTCGCGATCTGCACGGAGCTTGCACAGAAGTGGACCCCAGGCGGAAAGGAGGCACGCATCGAGATTCGGGGTGCCGCGCCTCTTGCCTCTTGTAGAACCCGTTACTACCTTCACGGCAATTCCCGGTGCCTGATGGACCGTCAGAACCCGACCGTCGTACGACCTGGACTTCACGACCTGGAGTTGCCCATGCCCTGTCCAGCGCTGCCCGACGGGTTCGATTTCACCGACCCCGATGTGCTGCACCACCGCGTGCCCCTCCCGGAGTTCGCCGAGCTGCGCCAGGCCGAACCGGTCCGCTGGATCCCGCAGCCGGCCAACGTCGCCGGCTTCCAGGACGAGGGCTACTGGGCCGTGACCCGGCACGCGGACGTCAAGTACGTCTCCACGCACCCGGAGTTGTTCTCCTCCACCCTCAACACCGCGATCATCCGCTTCGGCCCGCACATGGAGCGGGACGCGATCGACGCCCAGCGGCTGATCCTGCTCAACATGGACCCGCCCGAGCACACCCGGGTCCGCCAGATCGTCCAGCGCGGCTTCACCCCGCGCGCCATCCGCGCCCTGGAGCAGAACCTGCACGACCGCGCGAGCCGGATCGTCGCGACCGCACTCACGAACGCCGGCCCCGGCGGCTCCTTCGACTTCGTCACCGAGGTCGCCAGCGAGCTGCCCCTCCAGGCGATCGCGGAACTCATCGGCATCCCGCAGGACGACCGCGCCAAGATCTTCGACTGGTCCAACAAGATGATCGCGTACGACGACCCGGAGTACGCGATCACCGAGGAGATCGGCCAGGAGGCCGCCACCGAGATCCTCGCCTACGCGATGAACATGTCGGCCGACCGCAAGCAGTGCCCCGCCAAGGACATCGTCACCACGCTGGTGGCCGCCGAGGACGAGGGCAACCTCGCCTCCGACGAGTTCGGCTTCTTCGTCCTGATGCTGGCCGTCGCGGGCAACGAGACGACCCGTAACGCCATCACGCACGGCATGCACGCCTTCCTCACCCACCCCGACCAGTGGGACCTCTACAAGCGGGAGCGCCCGGCGACCGCCGCGGAGGAGATCGTCCGCTGGGCCACCCCCATCGTCGCCTTCCAGCGCACCGCGACCCAGGACACCGAACTGGGCGGCAAGCAGATCAGGAAGGGCGACCGCGTCGGCCTCTTCTACTCGTCCGCCAACAACGACCCGGAGGTCTTCGACACACCGGAGGTCTTCGACGTCCACCGCGACCCGAACCCGCACCTCGGCTTCGGGGGCGGCGGCCCGCACTTCTGCCTCGGCAAATCCCTCGCCACCCTGGAGATCGACCTCATCTTCAACGCGATCGCCGACGCGATGCCCGGCGTCCGTCTGGTCGGCGACCCGCGCCGGCTGCGCTCGGCCTGGATCAACGGCGTGAAGGAACTGCAGGTCGGCGTCGACTGAACCGTGCCGGCCGAAGAATCCCGCCGGGCCGACCGGATCCTCCCCCGATCGGCGAACATTTCGGGACTCGGTGAACGATTTCGATCCGCCGAGCGTCTTCACAGGTGGCACAGCCAACCCACACCTTCGAAGACTTCGAACGGAAACGCCGAGCCGTGGTCCCAGCCGAACTGTCCCCCGTCCGACAGGAGGGCGTGTGGACCGCCCGGAAGCGGGGCCTCCGACCGGTTTGGGAGCCGGTGTGGACACGGCACCGCGTGCCGCTCCTCGCCACCCTGCCGACCGTCCCGCTGTACGTGGTGTGGTGGCTGTTCCTGGCCACCGGCGGCGGCGATCTGGCCGCGCAGGAGGCCTGGGCCGACTTCGCGTCCCGGCACGGCGGCTCGGCGTACAGCCTGTTCTGGTACGGCGGGATGCACACCGCCAACTACAGCCTGATCTCGCCCTATCTGATGGCCGCCTTCGGTGTGCGCACGGTCACCGTGGCGGCCGGGCTGCTGGCCGCCTGGCTGGCCGCGGCCCTCATCGTCCGTACGGGAATCCGCCGCCCCCTGGGCCCCGCGCTGCTCGCGTCGCTGGCCCTGTGGTGCAACGTCGCGTCGGGGCGTACGACGTTCGCGCTCGGCGTCGCGCTCGGACTCGCCGCCTGCGTCCTGCTGACCCGGGAGCGGCGCCTGCCGCTGGCGTGGGCGTACGCGGCGCTCGCGACCATGGCCAGCCCGGTCGCCGGCCTGTTCCTCGTCGTCGCGGGCGCCGGCTACGCCCTCGTACGGGACCGGGCGCGGGCCGCCGCGCTGATCGCACCGCCGGTCGTGGTGGTCGGCGCGACGACCCTGCTCTTCCCGTTCGCCGGCGAGCAGCTGATGCCCGCCGCCCGGATCTGGCCGCCGGTCCTGATCGGTCTCGTCGTGCTGACGCTGGCCCCGCGCGGCTGGCGGGTCCTGCGCTGGGGCGCGGTCGTGTACGCGGCGGGGACGGTCCTCACCTACCTGGTGCCCTCGCCGGTCGGCACGAACGTGGAGCGGCTGGCGGAGCTGTTCGCCCCGGCGGCGCTGCTGGCCGCGCTGCTCGCGGTGCCGAGCTCGGGGCCCGCCCAGCGGAGGCGGCGCGTCGCGCTGACCATGGCGCTGGTGTTCTCCGTGGGCTGGGTCGCCAAGAAGACCGTCGACGATCTGGCGGTGTCGACCGTGGTGCCCGCCTGGGCCCACGACACCACCAGCGTCGTGGAGGCCCTGGGCCGGCTCGGCGCGGACCGTACGCGCGTCGAGGTGGTCCCGGCCCGCAACCACCGCGAGGCCACCGCGCTGGCCCCGCACGTGAACCTGGCGCGGGGCTGGAACCGGCAGCTGGACATGGAGCGGGGCCGGCTCTTCTACGACGGGACGTTCTCGGAGAAGACGTACCGGGAATGGCTCGACCGGTGGGCCGTCGGCTTCGTGGTGCTGCCCGAGGGCAAGCCGGACGGCTTCGCGGAGGACGAGGCGCGCCTGGTCAGGGGTGGCACGCCGTGGCTGGAGCCGGTGTGGCGCGACCCGAACTGGCGGGTGTACCGGGTGCGCGGGGCGGTACCGCTGGTGTCGGCGCCCGCCTCGGTCGTCCGGGCCGACAGCGCGGCGGTCGTGGTGCGGGTCCCGCGCCCCGGCCCGGTGACCGTACGGGTCGCGTTCTCGCCCTGGCTGTACGCCGAGGGGGGCTGCCTCGAAAAGGAGGGCGAGTTCACGCGGCTGACGGTGACCGAGCCGGGCGAGTACCGGATCAGCTCGGGGTACGGCCCTTCGCCGGGCCCGGCCCCGCGGTGCTGACCGCCTCCGCGTCCGCGGCTTCCCCGCCCTTCTCCGCGACTGCGGCCTCCCCGGAGGCTCCTTCCGCCGTCTTCGTGAGCGCGTGCGGGCGGGGCCTGGGCCCCTGGAGCAGGTAGGTCAGTCCGAAGCCGGCGCCGACGACGGCCGCGCCGCCCACCGCGTCCAGCACCCAGTGGTTGCCGGTCGCCACGATCGCGGAGACCGTGAACAGCGGGTGCAGCAGCCCGAGGGCCTTCATCCACCACTTCGGGGCGATGATCGCGATGACGAGCCCGCACCACAGCGACCAGCCGAAGTGCAGCGAGGGCATCGCCGCGTACTGGTTGGTGAGCGCGGTCAGCGTCCCGTAGTCCGGCTGGGAGAAGTCCTGCACACCGTGCACGGTGTCGATGAAGCCGAGGCCGGGCATCAGCCGCGGCGGGGCCAGCGGATAGAGCCAGAACCCGACGAGCGCGAACAGCGTGGCGAAACCGAGTGCCGCGCGGGCCCAGCGGTACTCGGCGGGCCGACGGGCGTACAGGACGCCGAGCACGGTCAGCGGGACCACGAAGTGGAACGACGTGTAGTAGAAGTTGAAGAAGTCCTCCAGCCACCCGACCTTCACGACCGCGTGGTTGACCCAGTGCTCGATGTCGATGAAGAGGAACTTCTCGATCGAGTGGATCTGCTCGCCGTGCTGTTCGGCGGTGGCGCGGCCCCCGGTGTTGGTGCCGCCGGTCGCCGCGAGCCTGACCTGCTGGTACGCGGAGTAGCCGACGCGGATCAGCAGCAGTTCGAGCAGGAGGTTCGGCCGGGTGAGGACCCGGCGCAGGAAGGGCAGCAGCGGGACGTGCCTGAACCGGGTGGGCACCGGCCGCGCGTACTCGGTCGGGACGGGCGAGCGGTAGTACTCCGACGTACGGGACAGAAACGGAACCACGGTCGCGGCGGCGAGGGCGGCGAGCAGCACGACGTTGTCGCGCAGCGGGTACAGCGACTCCATGTTCGGCAGCATCATCTTGGCCGGCAGGGTCATCACCAGGATGACGGCGACCGGCCACACGTACCGGTCGCCCGCCTTCTTGCCGACGCGGCCGACCAGCGCGAGCAGCACCCACAGCAGCTGGTGCTGCCAGGTGGTCGGCGCGACGGCGACGGCGACGCAGCCGGTGACCGCGACCGCGAGCAGCAGCTGCCCGTCGCGGGCGTAGCGCACCGCGCGGCGCAGACCGAGCACGGCGACGGCGGTGCCGAGCACCAGGAAGAGCCCGATCTCCAGCGGCCCCTCCATGCCGAGCCGCAGCAGCGCCCCGTGCAGCGACTGGTTGGCGAGATCGTCGGCGGGCCGCCCGAGCCCGACCCCGGCCAGGTGATGCACCCAGTACGTGTACGAGTCGTGCGGCATCGCGGCCCACGCGAGCGCGGTGAGCGCGGCGAAGGTGAGTCCGGAGGAGACGGCGGCCCGGCGGCGGCCGGTGAACCACAGGAGCGGCGCGAACAGCAGGACGGTGGGCTGCAGGGCCGCGGCGAGGCCGATCAGCACCCCGCTCGCCCGCTCCCCGCGCACGGCGAAGCAGCCGAGGAGCACGAGCAGGACCGGGATGATGCTGGTCTGGCCGAGGTAGAGGGTGTTGCGCACGGGCAGGGACAGCATCAGCAGGCTGATGGCGACGGGGGCGGCCAGCAACGCCGTACGGCGGCTCACCGGCTGCGGGAGGGCGCGGGCGGCGACCATGCCGAGGGCGACCACCAGCAGCAGGGTGCCGAAGGTCCAGCCCCAGCCGAGGGCCTGTTCGGCCGCCTTGGTGAGAGGCTTGAGGACGAGTCCGCCGAAGGGTGTGCCGGTGAAGCGCGTCGAGTCGTACAGCGAACCGTTCACATGCAGCACGCCGTCGGGTCCGACCCAGGTCTCCAGGTCCGTCAGGCGCTCGCCCCGGGGCGTACTCAGGACGACGGCGACCTGTCGTACGGCCAGGACCGCGGCGATGAGCCACAGGCCCACGCGGACCATGCCCAGTCGTGCTCTGGCCGCCTCGGGCGCCGTCGCCCCGAAGGGATCACCTGGTCGTCCGCCGTGCTCCACATTTGCCACGTGCCGTCGGCCCTCCCGCCCCGTTCGTCCTCTACGCCCCATGGGCCCCAAGAGTCCCGGGGGTCCCGTGCGTCTGTTTCCTGTTCGAACTCTAAGAGGCTCGCACCACCTCCGATGTGAGACGCGGGCAACCCCCTCTTCACCTGACGTCCTCCATTCTTTTGTCCCGATGGAGGTGTTGTAAGGCCGAAGAGAGCCGCCGTCACGCCGCCACGCGCGGCCGTGACGGGAATACAACCACCCAAGCCGCCGGGAACCGGCTATATTCGGCTACGGAACTAGTTAGCACGTCTAACTAGACAGACGAAAGGTTTACCGCATGACCGAGCCGCAGCTCTGGCGCGAGGTGGACGACTACTTCACCGGGCTCCTCGCCCCGCCGGACGCCACCCTGACCGAAGCACTGCGCGACAGCGACGCCGCCGGACTTCCCCAGATCAACGTCGCCCCCAACCAGGGCAAACTGCTGCATCTCCTCGCCGTGATCCAGGGCGCGACCCGCATCCTGGAGATCGGCACGCTCGGCGGCTACAGCACGATCTGGCTGGCCCGCGCCCTCCCCGCGGACGGCCGGCTGATCACCCTGGAGTACAGCGAACAGCACGCCGAGGTGGCCCGGCACAACCTCGCACGGGCCGGTCTGGACAAGATCACCGAGGTTCGGGTGGGACCTGCCCTGATCGGCCTGCAGACGCTGGCCGACGAGGACCCCGCACCCTTCGACGTGGTCTTCATCGACGCCGACAAGGTGAACAATCCGCGCTATGTGGAGTGGGCGCTGAAGCTCACCCGGCCGGGCAGCCTGATCATCCTCGACAACGTCGTCCGCGAGGGCGCCGTCACCGACGCCACCACCGACGACCCGAGTGTGCGCGGCACCCGCGAGGCGCTCGACCTCTTCGCCGCGCACCCCAAGGTGACCGCCACGGCGATCCAGACGGTGGGAGTGAAGGGGTACGACGGGTTCGCGCTGGCACGCGTACTGCCGTAGGCGGCGCGCTCAGCGCTCTCCCGTACCCCGGGGGCGTCGGACCTCGTGGGCCTCAAGCCCCGTGGGCCTCAGACCTCGTGGTAGAAGCCCACGTTCACGCTGCGCGGGCCCGTACGGTCGTGGATGACCAGTTCGCCCGATCCGCCCATGGGCAGCTTGGCCGTCCCGCCGTACGGCAGCGGCTGCAGGACTCCGCCGCCTCCGCCGACCAGCGAGAACCGCACCTCGGACGACGGGTCGTCGTGCGTGCCCCGCAGCCAGGTCACCTGCCAGGTCCCCTCGGGCCCACACAGGAACTCCAGGTGGACCCGCGAGACGAACAGCCAGTCGTCGGGCGTCGCGAGGCGGCACGCGCCCCGGTCGCGCCCCACCCGCAGCACGGCGCCCGGCTCGCTCGGCGCGTCGGCCATCTGCATTCCGGCCGTCGCGCCGGCGTCCGTCCCGGACACCGAGGCCATGGTGAGTTCGAGCACGTGCGCTCCTTCGTTCCCGCGCGTTCCGCATTCCGACGTTCCGCGTTCCGACGTTCCGATTGTCCCGCGCCGGGACGTGTTCGACGCCCGGCGACGTATCGCCGCCGAATGATAGAGCGCCGACGCGTTCGACGTCCGGCACAGTCGCATACCGCTCCGCACAGTCCATACCGTGCGGCACGGCCGCATACCGCTCGCCGGTCCCGCGCGGCCTCCGGCAGCGCTTCCAGAACGGCTTCCGGAACGGCTTCCGGCACAATGGACGTATGACCGAGCGCAAACCTCCCGGGGTCGGCTTCGAGTCCTGGGTCGACCGGCAGATCCGCGAGGCGGAGGCACGCGGCGAGTTCACCGAACTCGTCGGTGCGGGCAAGCCGTTGCCGAGCGGCCCCGACACCTCGTACGACGAACTGTGGTGGATCAAGCAGAAGATGGCCCGCGAGGGCATGTCCGTGCTGCCTCCGACGCTGGCGCTGCGCAAGGAGGCGGAGGACGCGCTGGAGCAGGCCGCCGCGGCGCCGTCGGAGCGGGTGGTGCGGCGGATCGTCACGGAGATCAACGCGAAGATCCGCGACATGATGTTCAAGCCGCCACCGGGCCCGCCGCTCGGCCTCAAGCCGTACGACGTGGAGGAGATCGTCCGCGCGTGGCAGGAACGCCACGCGGCCTGACCTCAGGACGACCACGTCCGACCGGGCCGACGGTCCGTGTCACGTACGCGCCCACGAGTGAGGCCCCGCCCGGTGCGTCACCCGGGCAGGGCCTCTCTGCTCAATCAACTCGGTTCGGCTCAACCGGCCCACCGCGCAAGCCGGTTGCGCGGATGATGCGGTCGGGTGGCCGGGCGGTCAGGCGGCCGGGGTCAGATCCTCAGCAGCCGTTCCGTCAGTTCGCGGTAGTCCTTCAGGGCCAGCCGCAACTGCTCCGTGTCGGCCTTGTCGTCGCCGCTCTGCCAGGACGTGCTCAGGGCGCGGCGCCGCTGGGTGACGGCCTCGGTGAACCGTTCGGCGACCTCCTGGAGGACCCGGTCCGCCTCCTCGACCGAGCCGCGGGGCCCGTCGACGAACCCGGCGACCGCGTGGTGGAGTTGCTGCGACCACTTGTCGCCCTCGTCGTGCGGCATGAGCCGCCCGCCGGAGTCCGACCCGGCCCTGGTCCCCGCGTTCACCCGCGCCTCGGCGCCGAGAATGCCCTCGCGGGACGCGCCGCTCCGGCCGCCCGTGACCCTCCCGGTGTCGGGGGCTGCGGCAGGGGCAGGGGCAGGGACCGTGGCACCTGTGGTCCTGGCGGCAGTGGCGGCACCCTTCCCCTTGACGCCCTCGCGCCCCGGCGAACGGTCCTGCTCCGGCGTGCGCGGGCCGGCCGGAACGCGCCCGCCGACCACGGTGTCCTGGCCGTCCCGGACGCGCTCCTGGGACGCCGTGTCCCGGCCGCCCAGCGCGCCGTCACGCGTGCCGGATCCCGTCCCGGGGGCGCGTGTCCCGGCCTCGGGCCCCGCCGCGCCGCCCGTACCCGGCGTCCTGGTCACCTCGCCCCGCTCATCGCGCTCGTCCCGCCGATCCTTGAAAGGTCCTGCCGTGCTGTTGTCCGGCATGCGTCTCAACTCCCCTTCACATGGCGCCTGTTGAGCGCCCACGGCGCGTGCGATCGGCCGCGGGAGCTGTCGGTTCGAGTGGTCTCGGCCGTTTCCTCGCCGCCGTCCCCGTCGGCCTTCCGCAGCTGCGCCCTGTCGGCGCGCGCGGAGGTGGTCGCTGAGGTGGTCAGGGCCTCGAAGAGCGCACGGGCCTCGACCAGGGACTCACGCAGCTCCTCCGTGTCGGCCCGGTCGGCGCCGGCGCCGTTCGGGTGCGCGGCCAGGTGGACACGGCGGTAGCCGTTCACGTGGTGCGCGTGGTGCACGGAGAGCGCGGAGAGCTGCTCCTCGTAGCGGTCGCCCGCCGGGAAGCCTCGCGCGCCCGCCACCTCGGCGAGCAGCCGGTCCGCCTCGACGACGGCGTCGCGCGGCGAGTCGACGAACTGCTCCTGGATCGCGGTCCAGCGGACCGTGTAACGGTCGAGCGCCGCGGGCTCCAGCGGCTGCTGCTGCAGCGAACCGTGCCGCTGCACGCGCTCCTCGAGCTCGCGCTCGGCGGCCTGCGAGTCGCCGTCGTGCCGGGCGAGCGCCCGGTCGTACTCGGGCCCGAAGCGCCGCTTCAGGCTCTGCCCTCCGCCCGCCCCGCGGGCCATCACGAGCCGAGCGATCACGGCGGCGACGACGGCCACCACGATCACGATCAGAACGATGATCACGCCTGTGGACATGGATTGCCTTCCGGGTTCTGGGCCCAGCGGGCCGCTTCTTCCGTCTGGTTGCCCGGACTTCGGCTGCCAAACGGCCCCTGGCCGGATCCACGTCACGAGAACCCCAAGTGGGCTTTGGATCACCTCACTTGGCGAGCCACGCCCGCCCGGCCGGCTTCGGCGCCGAGTCCGCGTAGGGCCGTTCCGAGTCAGAACCGCACAGCTCGGAGTTGAGTTCCGTCACGAGCTGGGCGAGGTCGGTGGGCCGGTCCGGGCCCCACCAGTCGCCGAGGAGTTCGGCGAGGGACTCCTCCCGGGCCGCGGCCAGCCTCCCGGCCACCTGCCGCCCCTGTTCGGTGAGAACGAGGTCCAGTCCCTCCCGTACGCCCAGACGCCGCTCCTCCACCTGGCGTGCGGCCGCGATGACGATCTGCAGGGGCACCCCGCTGTGTTCGGCGAGGGCGGCGGGCTCGGCCCAGCCGTAGCGTCTGATGCGCAGGAGCAGCCAGCTCGCGGCGGGCAGCAGGTCGTACCCGGCGCGGGCGGTGATCTTCTCGTAGATCTGCCGCCGCCCCTCCCTGGTGCCCAGCACGGACAGCGCACGGCACACCTCGTCGTACGAGGAGCGCTCCACGGGGTTGCTGGCGAGCGTCTGGGTGGCGTCGGGCGCCGTCACCGAGCCCCGCAGTCTGTCCTCGCGCAGGAACCAGGCGAGCACGAAGCCGACGGCGGCGACCGGGGCCGCGTACAGGAAGACGTCCGTGATGGAGACGGCGTACGCCTCGACGACGGGTGGCCGGAGCGCGGCCGGCAGTTCGACGATGATCTTCGGGTCGGATTTGAGCGCGTCGGCGCCCACACCGGGCGGGAGGGTCTGCCCGCGGAGCACGTCGGCGAGTTCGCTGCTCAGGCGGCTGGTGAAGACCGAGCCGAAGATGGCCACGCCGAACGAGGCACCGATGGACCGGAAGAAGGTGGCGCCGGAGGTCGCGACGCCCAGATCCTCGTACGAGACGGCGTTCTGCACGATCAGGACGAGGACCTGCATCACCAGCCCCAGTCCGAGGCCGAAGACGAGGAAGTACAGGCTCATCTCGGCCGTGGAGCTGTCCACGTCGAGCCGGTGCAGGAGCAGCAGCCCGAGGGCGGTGACGGCGGTGCCCGCGATGGGGAACACCTTCCAGCGGCCCGTACGGCTGACGATCTGGCCGGAGACCGTCGAGGAGACCAGCAGCCCGGCCACCATCGGCAGCATGTGCACACCCGACATGGTGGGCGACACACCCTGGACGACCTGCAGGAACGTCGGCAGGTACGTCATCGCGCCGAACATCGCGAAGCCGACGACGAAGCTGATCACCGCGGCGAGGGTGAAGGTGCGGATGCCGAACAGTTTCAGCGGGAGCACGGGCTCGGCGGCGCGGCGCTCGACGGCCACGAACGCCACGGCGAGGACGACGCCGAGGACCGCGAGGCCGATGATCTGCGGCGAGCCCCAGCCCCAGGTGTTGCCGCCGAGCGAGGCGACGAGGACCAGGCAGGTGGCGACGGCCGCGATCAGGAACGTACCGAGGTAGTCGATCGTGTGCTTCCGGGAGCGGACCGGGATGTGCAGGACCGTGGCGATGACGGCGAGCGCGACGATCCCGACGGGGAGGTTGATGTAGAAGACCCAGCGCCAGCTCAGATGCTCGGTGAACAGCCCTCCGAGCAGCGGCCCGAGGACACTGGTCGCGCCGAAGACCGCGCCGAACAGCCCCTGGTACTTGCCCCTCTCCCGGGGCGGGACGATGTCGCCGACGATCGCCATCGACAGCACGATGAGCCCGCCGCCGCCGAGGCCCTGGAGCGCGCGGAAGGCGATCAGCTGGGGCATGTTCTGCGCCATGCCGCACAGCGCCGAACCGATCAGGAAGATCACGACGGCGACCTGGAACAGCTTCTTGCGGCCGTACTGGTCGCCGAGCTTGCCCCAGAGCGGGGTGGCGGCCGTGGAGGCCAGCAGATACGCCGTGACGACCCACGACAGATGGTCGAGCCCGCCGAGATCGCTGACGATGGTCGGCAGTGCGGTCGACACGATGGTCTGGTCGAGCGCGGCGAGCAGCAGCCCCAGGAGCAGCGCCCCGATCGACACGAGGACCCCGCCCTGCATGTGCGGAGGAACGGCGGTGGCGCCGCGCGAGTGATCCCGTGGATGACGGGCCTGAAGACCGTCAGGGGGAGCGTCGGGCACGCCCCCCTCACCCCTTCCGCCACCCCTGCTGCCACCGCTGTCGTGCGCATCCTCGGCCATGAAGACCTCCCGGCCACGAGAATCCCGTTCCTCTTCCATCCTGGTCGGTGTGACCGGTTATGGCCTGTTGAATTCGGCCAGGAGTTCGGGATTCCGGGGGTAACCGGGAGATTGTGTGGAGGGGGTCTGCATAATCGCTGGAGTTCGTACGGGGAAGGATGCACGACGTGAGCGACCGGAGCGGTCATATATGCCCGGAATGCGGGGCACCGAGGGAGTCGGGGGGCTCCCCCACATGCGGCTGCGCCCGCAGAGCGGCGGACGAACTCCTGGAGACCCGGTCCGCCGAGACGGCGGCCGCGGAGGACTTCGATCCGCTGCGCATCCGCCCCTACGTGGACCTGGAAGTACACGCGGAGGGCGCCGCGGCGGGCGCCGGTAGCGGCCCGCAGGCGTCTCCGGCGCCGGAGGCCGGTCACGGGCCGGACGACCGGGCGACGGTCGCGATCCCCCTCCAGCGCACCCCGCCCGACGACTTCCCGCACACCCACGCCGCCGCCGACGACGGTTACGACGGCCCCGCGGACTCCTCGGACGCGCCCGGGAACACGGGCCGCCGGCGTCGTTTCGTGCTCGTGGGAGCAGGCGCCACGGCGGTCGTGGTCGCGGCGGCCGGGTTCGCGAGCGGACTGTTCTCGTACGAGTCGCCGTCGCGCGACGGCGCGGCCCCGGACGACATACGCGCGAGCGTGCCGGACACGGCGGTGGACGAGCCGTCCCCGTCGGACTCCGGGTCACCGTCGGAGTCGGCGTCGGAATCGGCGTCCGCGTCGGCGAGCGAGAGCCCGACGCCGTCGGCCTCGGAGTCGCCGAGCGCGTCGGCCACCCCGTCCAGGACGACCGCGACGACGCGTGCGCCGTCGCCCGAGAACTCGGTCAGCGCCGAGCCGTCGTCCGCCGCCCCGACGGACAAGGCGGGCCCGGCGGTGCTGCGCCGCGGCGACGAGGGTCCCGAGGTCACCGAACTGCAGCTGCGCCTCAAGCAGTTGGCCCTCTACGTGGGCGACGCGGACGGCGACTACGACAACCGCACGGAGAACGCGGTACGCAACTACCAGTTCACCCGGGGCCTGGACGAAGAACAGGGCGTCTACACCGAAGAAACCCGCACCCGCCTGGAATCAGAAACAACAGAACCCTGACCCCGCCCCACCCTTAGGGGCGCGAGGAACGACGCAGCCTTCGCCGGTCAGGGGCGCGGGGAACGGCGCAGTCTTGTTGCTTTTAGGGGCGCGGGGAACGGCGCAATCTTTGGCTTTTAGGGGCGCGGGGAACTGCGCGACCAGCCCCCACCGGACCCGCACCCGACCCACAACCCCAGCCAACCTCCACCCCACGACACCCCACCCCGACAGGGCCCGTCACACCACCCGCAACCGAACTCCCCCACCCTCCAACCCCTCGACCCGAACCCCCCGAAGATCCCGGACAACCGCATCAGGCCGATGAAACCCGGCCCGAGCCCCCACCCCCACCACCCGCATCCCCGCGGAGCGCCCCGCCGAGATCCCCGCCCCCGAGTCCTCGAACACCACACACTCCTCGGGCGCGACCCCCAACTCCGCCGCCCCCTTCAAGAACCCCTCGGGGTCCGGCTTGCTCGCCCCCACGGACTCCGCGGTGATCCGCAGGTCGGGCAGCGCGAGCCCCGCCGCCCCCATCCGCGCGGCGGACAGCCCGACGTCCGCCGACGTGACGAGCGCGTGCGGCACCCCCAGCTCCCGCAGGGACGCGAGGAACTCCCCCGCCCCCTCGATCGCCACGACCCCGTCCATGTCGGCGGTCTCCTCGGCGAGCATGCGCGCGTTGTCGGCGTAGTTCTGCTCCATGGGCCGGTTCGGCAGCAGCACGGCCATGGACGCGTACCCCTGCCGCCCGTGGACGACCTTCATGACCTCGTCCCCGTCGAGCCCGTGCCGGTCGGCCCAGCGGCGCCAGACGCGCTCGACGACGGCGTCCGAGTTGACGAGGGTGCCGTCCATGTCCAGCAGCAGGGCGCGGGCGGTCAGCACGGTCGAGGCCGTCATCGGCATGCTCCAAAAAGCGTGGGATCGAAAAGGGCGTGGGATCGAAGCGTGGATCGGAACGCGCGTCGAAGCGTGGACCAGGGCGCGAGGAGGACCCCGCACACCTCCGGGGGAACAAGGTGGCCCCGCCCGCCGGTCAGGGAGTGCGAGCGGGGACCACTTTGTTTCTCCACGGTACAAAACAAACGAGTGATCCCGCTACCCGGGGGTCTCCTCCCATTCCGCACGAGGACATGACAAAGCAGGCAGCCCGCTCCAGGAATCCCGCCGAACACCTTGTCGTGTCATGCCCACGTCATTAACTTCTCACCTGACGCACATCTCCCGGAAACCGGCCCCCGCGAGCATTCAGTCGCTCGCAGGTCAACTTCCCCCCACCCCTAGGGAGTTCGCATGCCGAAGGTCTACGCGCGTCGACGGCTGAGTCTAGTGGCCGCCTTCGCCGGTTTGATAGCCATGGTCGGGCTTTTCAACGGCCCGGCCGCCTCCGCCGCGCTGCCCACCCCGGTCAGCGCCGCCACCGCCCGCACCTACCTCGCCTCGCTGACCGTGGCGACCGAGGACCGTACCGGGTACGACCGCGACCTCTTCCCGCACTGGATCACGATCAGCGGCACCTGCAACACCCGCGAGACCGTGCTGAAGCGTGACGGTACGAACGTCGTCACCAGCTCCGCCTGCGCGGCCACCAGCGGCTCCTGGTACTCCGTCTACGACGGCGCCACCTGGACCGCCGCCTCCGACCTCGACATCGACCACCTCGTGCCGCTGGCCGAGGCCTGGGACTCCGGCGCCGACAGCTGGACCACCGCGCGGCGCCAGGCCTTCGCCAACGACCTGACCCGCCCCCAACTCATCGCCGTCACGGACAACGTGAACCAGTCGAAGAGCGACCAGGACCCGGCCGAGTGGATGCCGTCCCGCACGGCCTACGCCTGCACGTACGTACGCGCCTGGGTCCAGGTGAAGTACTACTACGACCTCTCCGTCGACTCCGCGGAGAAGAGCAAGCTCACCTCGGTCCTCAGCGGCTGCTGACCCGGCCCGTAACCCGTATCGGACCCGGATCGGACCCGGACTGCTCGCGATCTCCCGCCATCTCACGCGATCTCTCGCCGGAACCTCCCCACCGGCCTCCGTCGTTCCGTACCGTACGGGGCGACGGAGGAGGGTGATCACGTGGCGAGCCTGCGCCTGGGTCCATTGCTGAGGTATGTCGACGGCTCGTCCGCGACCGTGTGGGTCGAGGCGGGCCGTCCGGCCACCGCCGAGGTGCGCTGCGCGGACGGCTCCGGCGGTGAGTCCCGTACCTTCCAGGTGTCGGGCCACCACTACGCCCTGATCCCGGTCACCGGACTGACACCGGGCACGACCACCTCGTACGAGGTGCTGTTCGACGGGGAGCGCGTCTGGCCCCTCCCCGGCTCCCCCTTCCCGCCCTCGGCCATCCACGCCCCCGTGGACGACCACGAGACCGTCCGCGTCGCCTTCGGCTCCTGCCGATGGGCCTCACCGCCCGAGGGCGAGAAGGACCCGGTCGGCCCGGACGCGCTGGACACCCTCGCGGCCCGGATCGCCGCGGACCCGCAGGGCGAGCGCCCGGACGTCCTCCTGCTGCTGGGCGACCAGGTGTACGCGGACGAGGTGTCCAAGGCCACCCGCCACTGGCTGCAGGCCCGCCGCGGCCTGGACCAGCCGCCCGGCGCCGAGGTCGCGGACTACGAGGAGTACACGCACCTCTACTACGAATCGTGGCTCGACCCCGAGGTCCGCTGGCTGCTCTCCACCGTGCCCAGCTGCATGATCTTCGACGACCACGACGTCATCGACGACTGGAACACCAGCGAGGCCTGGGTCTCCGACATGCGGGACACCCCCTGGTGGCGCGAGCGCGTGCTCAGCGGCCTGATGTCGTACTGGGTCCACCAGCACCTCGGCAACCTCTCCCCCGACCGCCTCGCCGAGGACCCCCTGTATGAGGAGGTCCGCGCCACGCCCGACGGCACCGACGCCCTGCGCGCGTTCGCCGCCCGGGCCGACGCCGACCCGGCCTCGGTCCGCTGGAGCTACCGCCGCGACTTCGGCCGTACCCGCCTGATGATGGTCGACAGCCGCGCCGCCCGCGTCCTCGACGAGCAGAACCGCTCGATGCTCGACCCGGCGGAATGGGAGTGGCTGCGCGAGCAGATACAGGACGGCCGCGTCCTCGACGAGCAGGCCCCCGACGGCGCCGGCGCCTACGACCACCTCCTCATCGGCACCTCCCTGCCCTGGCTGCTCCCGAACCTCGTGCACGACGCGGAGGCGTGGAACGCCGCGATGTGCCGGGGCGAGCGGGGCGAGCGCTGGGCGCGGCGGGGGGAGAAACTGCGGCGGGCGGCCGACCTGGAGCACTGGGCCGCGTTCCCGTCGTCCTTCGACCAGCTGGCGGAGCTGATCGCCGAGGCAGGTTCGGGGCCGCACGCGCCCGCGACGGTCTGCGTGCTGTCCGGGGACGTGCATCACGCGTACGTCGCCGAGCCGGTCTGGCGGGAGGGCCTCGCGGGCCCCGACGCCCGGGTGGTCCAGCTGACCTGCTCACCCGTCCACAACTCCATCCCGCCGTACATAAGGGTCGGCTTCCGCTTCGGCTGGAGCGGGGTGGGGCGGGCGCTCGGCCGTCGTTTCACCCGGCACGGCAGGGTTTCGGCTCCGCCGGTGGACTGGCGGAAGACCGGCGGGCCCTGGTTCGGCAACCAGCTGATGACGCTGACCCTGAGCGGGCGTTCGGCCCGGCTGCGACTCGATCACGCGCGTGAGGAGCGCGGGGGTGGGGCGCGGTTGCGGACGATCGCGGAGTCCGTCCTGAGCTGAGCGTGCCCCTGGGGGCGGGTGGTCGGCTGCCGGCCCGGCGGGGGGGGCCGGGCGGGCAGTTCCCCGCACCCCTCGCCTCCCCGCGCCTCTCGCCTTCCCGCGCCTCTCGCCGGGCGCCGCCCCTGACCGGACGCTGTCGCCGACCGGACGCTGTCGCCGACGAGGTCTCGTACGTCTATTGCACGTGTTGCCCGTGATGTTGGTGCTTGGTGCGCTTGAGTCCCGAGCGTCCCGTGAGGCATGCCACAACCAGCACCGTTGATCCGCTTCAGGGGTCGGTTCCCGTGGTGTGCGACGGCATGATGATGCGGACCGTCCGCTTCCGCCGGGGCGGTGAGCCGCGCATGCCCCACCTGTCCGGGAGTCACCCCCTTGTCGGAACCAACAGACCGCCTCTCCGTGGCCCTGGTCGGCGCCGGACCGCGCGGCACCAGCGTGCTGGAACGCCTGTGCGCCTCCGCGCCCGAACTCCTCACGCCCGGTACGCGTCTGACGGTCCACGTCGTCGATCCCTCCCCGCCGGGCCCCGGCCGCGTCTGGCGCACCGCGCAGCCCGCCGAGCTGCTGATGAACACCGTGGCCTCCCAGGTCACCCTCTTCACCGACGACAGCGTGGACTGCTCGGGCCCGATACGCCCCGGACCGGGCCTGCACGCCTGGGCGGACGGACAGGCCGAAGGACAACCGGGCGGACAGGCCGCAGGACAGCCGGACGGACAGGCGGTCGGCCCGCTGGGACCGGACGACTATCCGACGCGGGCCCAGTACGGCCAGTACCTGGAGTGGGTCTTCGGCGAGGTGGTCCGCGGGGCGCCGCCCGCGCTGCGGATCGAGACGCACCGGGCGCGCGCGACCCGCCTCGACAACTCGGCCGGCGGCCTCCAGACCCTCGTGCTCGACAACGGCCGTGTCCTGACGGGCCTGGCGGCCGTGGTGCTCGCCCAGGGCCATCTGCCGGCCGTGGCGGACCAGGCACAGGAGCGGCTGTCCGCGCACGCCGAGCGGCACGGGCTGCGCCACGTTCCGCCCGCCAACCCGGCGGACCTCGACCTCTCCTCCGTACTCCCCGGCGAGACCGTCCTGCTGCGCGGCCTCGGCCTCAACTTCTTCGACCACATGGCCCTGTTGACGACGGGCCGCGGCGGCCGTTTCGCGCGCACCCCGGCCGGTACGCGCTATCTCCCCTCGGGCCGCGAGCCGCGTCTGGTGGCCGGCTCCCGCCGCGGCATCCCGTACCAGGCGCGCGGCGACAACGCGAAGGGCCCGTACGGCCGTCATCTCCCGCTCGTGCTCACCCCGGAGGCCGTCTCCGGCTTCCGCAAGCGCGCGGACTCGGGCGACGCGCCCGACTTCCTCACGGAGATATGGCCGTTGGTGGCGAAGGAGGTCGAAACGGTCTACTACGAGACCCTGTTGGCCCGCGGCGCCGCCGACCTCCCGGGGACACCGGCGGTACGCGGCTTCCGTGAGCGCTTCCTCGCCGTCCCGCACCGGGACCCTCAAGAGGTTCTGGTGCTCGACGAGTTCGGGGTTGCCGCCGCCGACCGCTGGTCCTGGGACCGCGTCTCACGCCCGCACGGCGGACGGGTCTTCACCGGCCCCGCCGACTTCCGGTGCTGGCTGCTGGCCCATCTGCGCGAGGACGCCGAACAGGCCGCGCTCGGCAATGTCGACGGCCCGCTCAAGGCGGCTCTGGACGTGCTGCGCGACCTGCGCAACGAGCTGCGGCAGATCGTCGATCACGGCGGCCTCGCGGGTTCCTCGCGCCGGGAGCACCTGGACCGCTGGTACACCCCGCTCAACGCGTTCCTGTCCATCGGCCCGCCCCGGCGCCGTATCGAGGAGATGGCGGCTCTCATCGAGGCGGGCGTACTGGTGGTGATCGGCCCGCGCCTGGAGGTGCGGGCCGAGGACGGGGCGTGGGTGGCGCACTCCCCCGACGTACCCGGCTCGACCCTGTCGGCGACCACGCTCGTCGAGGCCCGGCTGCCGGAGCCCGACCTGCGGCGCACCGCCGACGCGCTGCTCGCCCGGCTGCTGAAGACGGGCCAGTGCCGCCCGCACACGGTGGACGGCTACGAGACCGGTGGGCTGGACGTGACACAGCGCCCGTATCACCTGATAGATCGTCAAGGTCGGCCGCACGCGCGGCGGTTCGCGTTCGGGGTGCCCACGGAGGGGGTGCACTGGGTGACCGCGGCCGGGGTCCGTCCAGGGGTGGACTCGGTCACGCTGTCGGACGCCGACGCGGTGGCGCGGGCCGTCCTGCGCACGGCTGCCGCCGAGGTCGGACGGGGCACGGGGGCGGAAACAGAGCCCGAATCGACACCCGTATCGACGGAAAAACCATGGCCCAAAGTTGAACTTGCAAGCATTGAATAGGCAGACCTAACGTAGAGCACTCACTCGGTTACGTCCCCCACCGGTCCTCCATGGGCCGTACAGACACCGAAGGAGTCATCCCACATGACCGGACGCCTCAACAGCGCCCAGCCATACGCGATCGGCCTGTTCCGCATGGTCGTCGGCCTGCTCTTCGCCTGCCACGGAGCGGTCTCGCTGCTCGGCGTGCTCGGCGGCCTGGACGGCAAGGGCGCCACCGTCGAGACCGGCGCCTGGCCCAACTGGTACGCGGCCGTCATCGAACTCGTCGGCGGCACCCTGGTCCTGCTCGGCCTCGGCACCCGCATCGCCGCGTTCATCGCCTCGGGCGCGATGGCCTACGCGTACTTCAAGGTCCACCAGCCCGAGGCACTGTGGCCGATCGAGAACAGCGGTGAGGGCGCGGCCATGTACTGCTGGTCGATGCTCCTGCTCGTCTTCACCGGCTCGGGCGCGTTCGGCCTGGACCGGCTGCTCCCCGGCCGTTCGTCCACGACGACCGGGGAGAACCGTCCCTCGGAGCCCGTCGCGGCCTGACACGCAGGCCTCACCGTGCCCTTCACGACGTCGGTTCGGCCTGCCCACAGGGCATGACGTCAGCCGCCCCACCCGAAGGGCACGGTGAAGCACGCCAGCCGGGCGCCCGCACCGCCCGGCTCGGCGTGCAGCACGACGGAGGCGGCCTCGCCGCGCCGGAAGTTCCAGTCGTGACGCGCACTCGCCCCGCCCTCGCCGCGGTCGTCCGCGGTGAAGTCGAGCCAGACCTCGTTCTCGGGGTCGGCCGCGGCAGGGTCCGTGGACGGCCGGTGCTGATAGTGCCCGCCCGCCGCGGCCGGCTCGGCGCCGCACGGCTCCCGGTGCACATGAACCCCGTACGCGTGCCCCGCCTTCAGCCCCGTGACGCGCAACGCCACCGTCGTAGGCCCGCGTTCCTCGCTGCGCTGGCTCACCTCGATCCACGCGGCGGGCGGTACGAGTCCGGTGCCGTCGTACGTGACCGCCGCCGACGGGACGAAGGCGCCGGGCGGCGCGAAGCGGGCGTCCGTACGCATCCGGTAGCCGGGCGCGGAATCGGAGTCTGCGGGACCGGTGGCGTCCGAGGTACCGGTGGCGTCCGAGGTACCGGTGGCGTCCGAGGTACCGGTGGCGAGCGCGACGGAGGCGAGGGCTCCGGCGAGGACCACGACGGCCTTCCGCACGACGGCGCCCGCGACGCCACCCATGCGGTCCGCGCGCTCCGCACCCGCGGCACCTTCCATGCCCTCTGCTCTCTCTGCGCTCTCTGCACCCACTGCGGTTTCTATGCCTGACGTCATCGTCGGTTCCGCTCCTCAGTCGCTCGGTGGCCCCTTTCCGTTGGTACGGGACGTGCGGGCCGTCCGCCCCGGGGGTGTGGCAGCCGGGTGAACATGGTGTGGCGAACACACGAGCCCCCTGTGGATCTCCTGCCCCACCCGAGGCGTACGCTGTATGGCTGTCACAGGCCGCTCCTGCCGCTCCCCCGCGACACCGCGGCACACGGCACGGTTCGGGCCTACGGGGGAGACACAGGGGAGTTTCGGTGCTTGAGAGTGTGGGGTCGCTGTCCGGCACCCCTTGGATCTACAGCCAATGGATCTATGCCGTGGTGGCGCTGTCGGTCCTGTTCGACGTCTTTCTGCCGGTGCTGCCGAGCGGCGTGCTGGTCATCACGGCGGCGACGGCTGCCGCGGCGGGCACCGGGGCGGCGGTCCAGCACGTGCCGGACATCCTCTCCCTGATTCTCTCCGCCGCGACCGCGTCGGTCCTCGGCGACCTGGTGGCGTACCGGCTGGCCTGGCGCGGCGGCGCACGACTGGACCGCGCCATCGCCCGCTCGCGGCGCCTGAGCGCGGCGCAGGAACGTCTCGGCGCGGCCCTCGCGCGCGGCGGCGGCACGCTGGTCGTGCTCGCCCGCTTCGCCCCCGCGGGCCGCTCACTGGTCTCGCTGGGCGCGGGGGCCGCACACCGGCGCGTACGCGAGTTCCTGCCGTGGTCGATCCTCGCGGGCCTCGCGTGGGCCGCGTACAGCGTGGCCCTCGGCTACTTCGGCGGCCAGTGGCTGGGCGCGACGTGGCTGGCCTCGGGCATCTCGCTGGTGGCGCTGTTCGGGGCGGGCGCGGGGGCGGCGTACCTGATGCGACGCCCGTCGCAGACGTCCCCGCTGGTACCCGTGTCCGTATCCGTACCGGCACCGGAGCCGGGCCAGAGCGCCTGACAACGGGGCAGGACTGCCACTAAGGGCTCGTAAAGAATCAACACGGTGGTTTTGTCTCTGTCGTGAGAGCGATGCCGTGCGCGGTTGCGTAGACGTGGAGGCCGGTGAGGGTGG
>NZ_JBVJLW010000032.1:0-56932 GCF_055584525.1 Streptomyces sp. NPDC102514 | reverse complement strand
GACCGCGCCGTTCCCCGCGCCCCCAAAGGCCCCGCCAGGGGCGCGAGGAACGGCGCGGGTGACCCCCACAAGCCGCACCCGCCCGTGTACCTCGGGAGGCAGACGCGGCTGCGGGACGGTGGGGGCGGGCCCCAGGAGAGGGCTGCGGGCCCCCAGGACGTGTCCTGGGGGCCCGTAGCTGCGTACCGCGGAGCGGTCAGGCCTCGGTCTTCTCCGGGGCGGCCTCGACGGCCTCCTCGGTCGAGCCCTCGTCGGAGGCCTCGGCAGAGCCCTCCGTGGAGGTCTCGTCCTCGTCCTCGTCGTCGAGGTCCACGACCTCGCCGTTCGTGTCCTTGACGGTGGCGGCCTCGACGACCACGGCAAGAGCCTTGCCGCGGGCGACCTCGCCGACCAGCATCGGGACCTGGCCGCCTTCGACGACCGCCTGGGCGAACTGGTCGGGAGACATGTTCGAAGAGGCCGCACGCCGCATGAGGTGCTCGGTGAGCTCCTCCTGGTTGACGTTCAGCTTCTCCTTGTTGACGAGCTCGTCCAGGACGAACTGCGTCTTGATGCCCTTGACCGCCGCGTCCTTGGTCTCGGCGTCGAACTCCTCGGCCGTCTTGCCCTGGATCTCCAGGTACTTTTCGAGGTCGAGGCCCATCTGGCCGAGCTGGTGGTGCTCCAGGTTGTGCTTGCGGGTGTTGATCTCGTCCTCGAGAAGCTTCTCGGGGACGGGCACCTCGACGAGCTCCAGCAGCTTCTCCAGGACTCGCTCCTGGGCCTGCGTGGCCTGGTCGTACTGCTTCATGTTCTCAAGGCGCTTGCGGCTGTCGGCACGCAGCTCTTCGAGGGTGTCGAACTCCGACGCGAGCTGCGCGAAGTCGTCGTCCAGCTCGGGCAGCTCGCGCTTGGCGACCTGGCTGACCTTGACGGTGACCTCGGATTCCTTGCCGGCTGCCGAGCCGCCCTTGAGCTCGGAGGCGAAGGTGGCCTCGCCACCGGCCTCCAGGCCCTTCACGGCCTCGTCGATGCCGTCCAGCAGCTCACCGGAGCCGATGGTGTAGGAGACGCCGCTCGCGACGCCGTCCTCCAGGACCTCGCCGTCGACCTTGGCCTCCAGGTCGAGGGTGACGACGTCACCGTCCTCGGCGGCACGCTCGACGGGAGCGGTCGAGGCGAAGCGCTCGCGCAGCTCCTCGACGGCCTTGTCGATGTCCTCCTCGCCGACCTCGACGGCGTCGACCTCGACCTCGATGCCGGAGTAGTCCGGGATCTCGATCGTCGGGCGCACGTCGACCTCGGCGGTGAAGTTCAGCGTCTCGCCGTCCTTCAGCTCCGTGATGTCGACCTCGGGCTGGCCGAGGACGTTCAGCTCGGCTTCGTTGACCGCTTCGGTGTAGAACTTCGGAAGCGCGTCGTTGACCGCTTCCTCAAGAACCGCACCGCGGCCGAACCGCTGGTCGATGACACGAGCCGGAATCTTGCCCTTCCGGAACCCCTTCACCGTGACCTGCTGGTTGATCTTCTTGTACGCCGCGTCGAGGCTGTCCTTGAGCTCCTCGAAGGGCACCTCGATGCTGAGCCGAACCCGGGTCGGGTTCAGGGTCTCCACGGCGCTCTTCACGGTTCGGTCTCCTTGGGGGCTGACTTCTTTGGGTTCTACTGACGGTCTCCGCCGGATACGGCGGAGCCTCAGCGGACTGGCGGCCCTTGAGGGACGTAAAAATGCAGACACACGGGCGCGCAGTTTGCATACTAGCCGCAGCCGGTACACGCCCCAAAAAGGTGATCTCGCCGGTGGTCCGGCACGGTGGTCGGGGTGGCGGGATTTGAACCCACGGCCTTCCGCTCCCAAAGCGGACGCGCTACCAAGCTGCGCCACACCCCGTCTGGTGCGACACGTAGGGTACATGCCCGCGGACCGTGCCACGCCCGCATTTCCGGGGGCGTCGCCGCCCACCGGAACGGGGTGTGCGGCGAGGGGGTGCGACCCGCTACGATGCTTCAGTGCCGCGGGTCACTGACCTGCGGTGCATGCTGTGCGGGCGTAGCTCAATGGTAGAGCACTAGTCTTCCAAACTAGCTACGCGGGTTCGATTCCCGTCGCCCGCTCCAGATGACGTAGGGCCAGGTCAGAGATCGAAATCTCTGCCTGGCCCTCACGTGTTTCCGGGCCCCGGTCAGTCGCCGAGGAACGTGAGCAGGGCCGCGAGGAGGCGGGCCGGGGCGTCCAGGGGTACGAGGTGGCCGGCGGCCGGGATCGTGCGCAGGCGTGCGCCGGGGATCAGGGCGGCCAGTTCCTCTCCCTTGGCGGGTGGGATCCAGGTGTCCTCCGCGCCCCAGCAGACGGTGACGGACAGGTCCATCGAGGGGTACAGGCCCTGGATCTCGTCGGTGTGGGCCTGGTCGGCCTGGGCGATCTGCCGGTAGAAGGCCGCCTGTCCGTCCTCTCCCGTCCAGGGGGCGACGAGTCCGGTCAGGACGTCGGGCCGCAGTCCGCGATGGCTCGCGGAGCCGACGTACTCACGGACCAGTGCTTCGTGCAGCGGGGCCGGGAGTTGGCCGAAGACGTCGGCGTGCGCGGCGACCAGCCGGAAGAAGGGTGAGCCCCAGGGTGCCAGCGCGACCGGGTCGACCAGTGCGAGACGCCGGTAGGCGGCCCCGTGGAGCAGATGCGCGCGGAGGGAGACGCAGCCTCCGAAGTCGTGCGCGATCACCGAGGGGTTCGTGAGCCCCCAGCGGTCGAGGAGTTGGGCGAACACCTCTCCCTGCGCCTTCAGCGAGACGTCCTGGCCGTCGCTCTTCGCGGAGGCGCCGTAGCCCGGCATGTCCCAGACGTGGACCCGGTGCCCCTCGGCGGCCAGGGCGGGGGCGATCTCGTGCCATACGTACGACGAGAACGGGGTGCCGTGCAGCAGAACCACCGGTGGGCCGTCCTGCGGTCCGAGGCGGTCCCATCGGAGGGTCCCGATCGGACTCTCCCAGCTCTCGCGCAACCGCCAGGAGGTCTTTCCGTCCACTCCGTCCACTCCGGCGTGCTCCTTCGCTCTCGCCGAGTCGCCCGGCGTCCGATGCGGGGGGCGCGGTCACGACCGCGGGCGTCACGGCGACAGAAGCAGCGACAGCAGCGGCGCGCAGAAGCGGTGGCAGTAGCGAAGACGAAGTGCCGATTCCGGGGTCGTCGACGGGCCGGCCGTGCGCGGGCTCCGCCGGGCAACGGGTCCGGGCAGTGCCGTCCCGTCCGCTCCCGCGCCGCGCGCCCATGGATCGCCGGGCCCGTGCACCCGCTCAGAACTGGATCGAGTTGATGGTCTCCGCTATCGAGTTGAGGAAGCGCTGGATGTCGTCCGCCATGCCTGTGGAGGCTAGGAAGAAGCCGAAGAGCACGGCGACTACCGCCGGCCCCGCCTTGATCGATCCACCCCGTATCAACACCACCAGGACGATCGCCAACAGCAGCACCACTGACAGCGAAATGGCCACAACTGATCACACCCTACGGTCGGTCCGCTCTCCCGGCCCGGAGGTGCAACCCCGCACACCCCCGCCAGAACCATCGTGCCACCAACAGGGCCGCCGTATGCGGCGGGTGAGGCATCCATCGGTCACCGACGTGAACGGGCAGGCCCCGCACGGCAATTCGAGGTATCCCTCCCACGAGGAATTCAGAGAGATCGTTTCCATGTCCACACACCTGCGCACACAACCTGTTCGCAGGTAATTCGAATTGTTGGCACAGGCACACCCGCCCCCTGCCGGGCGGGGGACTAACAGGGCACTAAAGCCGACTCGATGGGACATTCCACCAGAGTCGCCCGCGGGTGGTATGCGATGTTTAGTCATGACGAATCAGGACGTAACACCCCTGCCGAATGTGGCGCTCGCCATAGTCATTGCCATGTCAACTTCACCAAATCGGGGGTACCCGAGGGACGATAAGCAGGATTCGACTCAGGGGTTTTACGGAATCCCACAGACAACGCTAGGGTGCTTCAGATGTCCTACGCCGCCTCGTCCCCCGCATGTGCGGCGAGGTCGCGGATCGTCTCCCCCGGCTCCTGGTGGGAGGGTCTGTGACGAACTCGCTCCGTCCGCACGGCCAACAGAGGGCTCCACTCCCACCGGCACAGTCACCGGCCCCAGGAGTACCGAGTCCGCGACCAGCAGGAACACCGGACGCGGGCGCCGCCGCCGCGCCGGAGGTCAGACCCGCCAAACCGCGCGACGCGTTCTTCGACAACGCCAAGTACCTCGCGATCGTCTTCGTCGCGATGGGCCACGCCTGGGAACCGCTGACCGACCACAGCCGCGCCGCCGAGGCGCTCTACATGGTCGTCTACACCTTCCACATGCCGGCGTTCATCATCATCTCCGGCTACTTCTCCCGCAGTTTCGACATGCGCCCCGACCGGCTGCGCCGGCTGATCACGGGCGTCGTCGTGCCGTACGTCCTCTTCGAGGTGGCGTACTCCCTCTTCAAGAGGTGGGCGGACGACGATCCGAGCCATCCGATCAGTCTGCTGGACCCCTGGTATCTCACCTGGTTCCTGGTCGCGCTGTTCGTGTGGCGGATGACCGTCCCGCTGTGGAAGGTCGTGCGCTGGCCCGTACCGCTCGCGCTCGCCATCGCGATCCTCGCCTCCGTCTCCCCCGACATCGGCGACGACCTGGACCTCCAACGGGTCCTGCAGTTCCTGCCGTTCTTCGTCGTGGGCCTGTTCATGAAGCCCGAGCACTTCCAGCTGATGCGGCGCCGTGAGGTCCGGATCCTGTCGGTGCCGGTCCTCGCGCTCACGCTGGCCTTCGCGTACTGGGCGGGACCGCGGATGAACTCGGCGTGGTTCTACCACCGTGACAGTGCCCAGGAACTGGGTGCGCCGTGGTGGGCCGGTGTCGTGATGACGCTCGCGATGTTCGGCTGCTCGATGGTGCTCACGTCGTGCTTCTTCGCGTGGGTGCCGCGGCGCAAGATGTGGTTCACGGTTCTCGGGGCGGGCACGCTGTACGGCTATCTGCTGCACGGCTTCCTCGCCAAGGGGTCCCGGTTCTGGGGCTGGTACGACGACTACGGCTGGCTGAGTCATCCGGTCGGCGAGGTGTTCGTGTCCGTCTTCGCGGCGGCGGTCATCACCGCGCTGTGCACGCCTTTGGTGCAGCGGGTGTTTCGCTTCGCGATGGAGCCGAAGATGGAGTGGGCGTTCCGCCGGGATGCCACGGAGGTTGCTCGCGAGCGGGCCAAGTCTTGACGGGTTGGCCCGTGCGGGTGCCTGAGCGCTTGCGGTAGTGGGGTGTCTGCGGGTCAGTCGTGGCTGGCCGCGCAGTTCCCCGCGCCCCTGGAAAACACCCCCTGCGGGTTCGTTGTCGCTGGCCGCGCAGTTCCTCGCGCCCCTGAAAAGCAACCCTGCGGGTCAGTCGTGGCTGGCCGCGCAGTTCCCCGCGCCCCTGAAGAGCGCCCCCTGCGGGGCGCGTCTCAGGGGTGTTTGGGGGGTTGTAGGCCCAGGAGTTCGTGCATGTTTCTGTACTTTTCTGTCAGGCGGGTGCGGGTCTCTTCGTTCAGGGCCGACAGGCGTTCCGGGTTCGTGTTGTGGGCCAGGTCCGCTTGTTTCACCAGGAGGGCGCCCGGCGTGGTCAGGATGCGGGTGGCGTAGGTCTGTGGGGGCTCGGCCGGGCGTTTGGTGACGGCCAGCACCATGGCCTTCGTACGGGCGGAGAGCGCAGCCCCGCGCAGCCAGTCCTCGGAGAGTGCGTCGTCCTCCACGGAGTCGTGCAGCCAGGCCGCGGCGATCTGGTCCTCGTCGCCGCCACGGGCGCGTACCCCCTCGGCCACCGCCCGCAGATGCTCGGCGTACGGGCGGCCCGCCTTGTCCGTCTGGGCGGCGTGCGCCTCGCGTGCCAGGGCCTCGACCTCGGTGAGGGTCAGCAGCGGGCGGGGCTCGTTGTCGGTCATGCGTCGAGTGTGCCCCGTAGCGCCGCCCTCGCCGGCACGGTCACCGCCGTCAGCCCGAGGATCACCACGGCCGCCACGAACGATCCGTACACCAGCGGCGGTATGTACGGTGCCTCGCCCGTCAGGCCCTTCATCATCGGGACGAGGGTGGCGAGCGCGATGGCCGTGCCGAGGGTGACGCCGGCCAGGGCGACGAGCAGCGCCTCCCAGCGGATCATGCGCATCACCTGGCGGCGGGTGGAGCCGATGAGCCGCAGGGTGCCCAGTTCCCGGCGGCGGTCGAGCACGGTCATCACCAGGGTGTTGGCGGCGGCGACGGCCGCGAAGCCGCCGAGGACGGCCGCCATGACGGTGTTCGCCCACTCGTTCAGTTCGAGGTCGAGGGACCGGGCGGCGGTGTAGTCGCCCCGGGGCAGGACCGTGCCCGCCTTCCCCGCCGCCCCTGCCAGGCCCCCCGCGGTCCCGCCCTTCGTCCACACCTCGGTGGGGAAGGCGGAGGTGACGTGGGTCGCGAGGTCGGCGTGGGCCATGGTGATCCGGGACAGGCCCATGCCCCGCCCGTACGTGGCCACGACGCGCGGCGAGGTCTTCGTACCGTCGGGCAGGCGCAGTTCGATGCGGTCGCCCACTCCGGCGTCGGCGTTCGCAGCGAGGGAGGCGTCGATCGCGACCTCGCCCCGTTGCGGGGACAGGGCGCCCTTCTCGACTCGGTGCCGCCGAGTCGGACGGTCCCCGCGTCCGGCCGGTCGAGGCCGGCCGCGCACTGGAGGAACGTGGACTTGCCCGACCCCGAGGGCCCCATGACGGCGGTGAAGCTGCCGCGCGGGAGGGCCAGGTCGATGCCGCGCAGGGCGTGCACCGCCGAGGAGCCGCGGCCGTACCGGCGCCGGACGCCCCGGAGTTCGACGGCCCCCTCCCCCGCCGGGCCGGACGGGCTCGCCGGGTGACCGGCAGGGGCGGGTGCCGCGTCCCGGTCCTCGCCCCGGCCCTCGTACCGCTTCTTGCGCAGCCCCATGGCCGGGTCCGCCCTTTCGTCGTCCGTCGTGTTCCGCTCGCCGATGCCCCGACGCTACGGATCGGGGACCGACCGTGACCATGAGGACGGCCGCCGGGTCCGGGTGGGGAGAACCCCACCCTTATCGACCCCCCTTAATCGTTTGGTAAACTAAGTACTGACGCTTTCTTGACGTTCTCTTGACCCACTTGTCTTATTCAGCCGACCACCCCCTCGACCAAGGAGGAACGGGCCCATCGGACACGCAGAGCTTCTGATCGCCATGGGCGGTGCCTTTCTGGCCGCCGCCGTTCTCGCCCGCGTGGGTGCCCGGATCGGGCTCCCCACCATCCCCCTCTTCATCCTGGCCGGAATACTCCTCGGTCCCCACACCCCCGGCTTCGTGCTCGTCTCCGACCCGCACGAGATGGAGATGCTCTCCGCGCTCGGCCTGGTCCTGCTGCTCTTCTACCTCGGCCTCGAATTCCACATGGACGACCTCAAGGCGGGCGGGCGCCGGATGGCGCTCTCCGGAGGGACCTACCTCGCCCTGAACGTCGGCGCGGGCCTGGGCTTCGGCTTCGCCCTCGGATGGGGTACGTCCGAGGCGCTGGTGCTCGCCGGTGTGCTCGGCATCTCCTCGTCGGCGATCGTCACGAAGGTGCTGGTCGACACGGGGCGGCTCGGCAACGCCGAGACCAAGCCGATCCTCGGCATCATCGTCGTCGAGGACATCTTCCTCGCCCTCTACCTGGCGGCCCTCCAGCCCATCCTGTCCGGCGCCGACTCGCTCGGCTCGGCCGTCCTGGACGGCGGCAAGGCCTTCGCCTTCCTGCTGCTGCTGGCGCTCGCCGCGCGCTTCGGTACACGGATCGTGAGCCGCCTCTTCGACACCAGGGACGACGAACTGCTCGTCATCTCCTTCCTCGGTGCGGCCGTGTTCATGGCGGGGGTCTCGGAGTGGTTCGGGGTGGCGGACGCGATCGGGGCGTTCATGGTCGGTCTGATGCTCGGCAGTACGACCTCGGGTCCGCGGATCCTCAAGCTGGTGCATCCCCTGCGGGACGCCTTCGGCGCGATGTTCTTCTTCGCCTTCGGGCTGTCCATCGATCCGGGGGATCTGCCGACCGTGCTGTGGCCGGTGCTGGCCGCCGTCGCCCTGACGCTGGTCATGAACGTGCTGGCGGGGCTGGGGGCCGCGCGGATCTACGGGTTCGGGCCCGGGCCCGCCGCGAACATCTCGACGACGCTGCTCGCTCGGGGGGAGTTCGCGCTGATCCTTGCGACGATGGCCGCGGTGGCGGGGCTCGACGAGCGGCTGTCGCCGTTCATCGCGGGGTATGTGCTCGTGCTCGCCGTGCTGGGGCCGTTGGCCGCGGGGCGGTCGGGGTGGCTGGCGCGGATTCTGCCCGGGGGGAAGGCCGCGCGGGCGGCCGAACGGGCCGCCGAGCCACGGGAGTCCGCGCCGGTGGGCTGAGGGAGCCTTTCCTCGCCCCCGCCGCCCCTATCCTCCCCGTCACTGCATGGGGGCTTCGCCCCCTCGCCCCCTTTTGCGCAGTTCCCCGCGCCCCCAGGTGCCTGGGGGCGCGGGGAACTGCGCAGTCTTTTGGGCCCGCCCCCGCCCAGCGGCAGGCGAAAACGCTCAGAGCGTGGCCGGCCCCGTCGTCGCCCCCTCGCGGCAGATCAGCAGCAGCGCCCGGTCGTCGTTCACGTCCTTCGCGACCGCTTCGATCAGATGCCAGGCCGCCCCGTGGAAGCCGCCCGCCACATACCGGTCGGCTTCCCCGGTCAGGCGGTCGATGCCCTCGACGATGTCCCGTTCGGACGTCTCCACCAGGCCGTCCGTGAACAGCATCAGGACGTCACCGGGGCGCAGCGAGCCTTTGACCGAGTCGAACTGCGCCCCGCCGTACACCCCGAGCAGCGGTCCCTCCGCGACCTTCTCCTCCCAGCGGCCGTTGCCCGCGCTGAGCTGCAGGCCCGGCGGATGTCCGGCGGAGAAGAGTTCGTAGTCGCCCGAGTCCAGGTCGAGCACCAGGTGGATGGACGTGGCGAAGCCCTCGTCCCAGTCCTGGCGGAGCAGATAGCCGTTCGCCGCGGGCAGGAAGGCGTGCGGCGGCAGGGACCCCAGCAGGCCGCCGAACGCACCGGACAGGAGCAGCGCACGCGACCCCGCGTCCATGCCCTTGCCGGAGACGTCGGTGAGGACGACCTCCAGGGTGCGCCCGCCGTTCGTACGGGCCGCGACGACGAAGTCGCCGGAGAACGACTGGCCGCCGGCGGGCCGCAGCGCCATCTCCCGGTGCCAGCCCATCGGCAGCTTCGGCAGCTTGCTCTGCACCCGGATCCGCTCGCGCAGGTCGAACAGCATCGTGCCGCCGCGCCGCCACGGCACCCCGACCCGGCTGCGGAACTGGGCGATCAGCAGGCCGAAGAAGCCGCACGCGGCGACCACCAGCACGATGCCCGGCGTGACCCGGGAGGGGCCTTCGGTGTACGGGCCGAGTCTCACGGACTCCACGATGAGCGCGGTGGCGGCTGCGGCGTACAGGCTGAGGAGGCTGGAGGGGCGCAGCAGCAGGCCGCCCGCGACGATCGGCAGGACGAGCATCGCCGGGGAGCACCAGACGGAGTTCATGAGTGTGACGAAGGCGATCACGGGAATGGTCAGCAGGAGCCCGGCGAGCGCGACCCAGTCCGAACCGTCGCCGCGGAAGTAGTCGACAGCGGATCTGCGCAGCCCTGTGCGGACCCGGTGTACCTGCTTCTTCAACCGGGCCGTGAACGTATCGGCTTCTGCGCGCCGCTCTCGTCCTGCTGCCATTAGTTCGGGACCCTATCCATCGGACCAGGTGCTTGGCACGGGAGGTCCCACTTGTCCCCCGTCCGGGGACGGAAGTCACAGGGAAGCCCGGTCATCGCAGAGCGTACGGCCGGATGGGGACCCGGCACCGCCCGCCCGGGAGAAATCCGGTCGCTCATCCCGGATTGCCCTGGTAGGCATGGGGACATGACGACAGACTTGCGCGCGCTGACCCCCGCCGACTGGGACGCGTGGTACGGGAAACTGGAGCTCGCGTTCGGCGGGGTCGCGGAATCGGCCGAGGAGCGCGCTCTGTGGAGCGACCTCACGGAGCACGACCGCTCCCTCGGGGTCTGGGACGGTGGCGAGTGCGTGGGCACGGCCGGCGCCTTCTCCTTCCGGCTCACGGTGCCGGGCGGCGCGTCCGTACCGACCGCGGGCGTCACGATGGTGAGTGTCGCCTCGACGCACCGCAGGCGCGGGGTGCTCACCTCGATGATGCGGCGCCAGCTGGACGACGTACGGTCCTGGGGTGAGCCCCTCGCCGCCCTGACGGCGTCGGAACCGGCCATCTACGGCCGCTTCGGCTACGGCATCGCGACCCAGCAACTGCGTGCCGAGATCGACACGGACCGGGTGCGGCTGTCGGTGCCGGACGGCACGGACGACGTACGGCTGCGGCTCGTGAAGCCGGACGCGGAGGGTGTGCCCGAGGCCTGCGAGGCGGTGTACGCGCAGCACGTGGCCGTGCGGCCCGGGATGCTGGCGCGGCGGCCCGGCTGGGAGCGGCTGGCGCTGCTCGACCCGGAGAGCGACCGCAAGGGCTCCTCTCCCCTGCAGTGCGTGCTCGCGCAGCGGGGCGACGAAGTCGTGGGCTACGCCCGCTACTTCAACAAGCCGGACTGGGACGCGGCCGGGCCGAAGGGCACGATCGAGGTGCGCGATCTGGAGGCGCTGGACCCGGCCGCGTACGCGGCGCTGTGGCAGCACCTCTTCGGTATCGACCTGACGTCGAAGGTGAAGCTCTGGAACAGGCCTCTCGACGACGCCTGGCAGCACCTCGTCTCCGACACCCGCCGGTGCGACCTCGCCCCGCGCGACTCGATGCACGTGCGGCTCGTCGAGGTCGGTGCGGCGCTGGAGGCGCGGACGTACCAGGCGCCGGTGGACGTGGTGTTCGAGGTCGAGGACGCCTTCTGCCCCTGGAACGAGGGGCGTTGGCGGCTCTCCGGCGACGCGAAGGGCGCGTCCTGCGCACGGACCACCGACACGGCCGATCTCGCCCTGTCCGTACGGGACCTGGGGGCGGCCTACCTCGGCGGGGTGTCCCTCGCCTCGCTGGCCGCGGCGGGACGCGTGCGGGAGCTGCGCCGGGGCGCTCTCGCGGAGGCCTCGCTCGGTTTCGCCTCCGTCGTGGCGCCCTGGCTGCCGCACGGCTTCTGAATCGCTTCGCTGTGCCGTCGTGAACCTCCGTGGGAACAGGCGGAGATCGGCCGTGTACGGTCCGGTGCGCTGCGCCTACCCGGTCGGGCCGGACGTATGCGGGCCGGATCGGGGCGTGTCGGCGGTCGCCGGAATTTTTCGGCGGCCCCCGCGCCGTCGCGGGCCGCCACGGGACGACCCCCTGCGCGCCGCCCCGTGGCGTAGGCGCTTCTCCTCCATCACCTGCGGAAACCTTTCCCCCGTACCCCCGCCGTACCCCCGCCGCACCCCCGCGCCACGCCGCCGCGGGGGTGCCGTCGTTCCGGGGTGCGGACGGGCGGCCACCCCCGGGCGGGGCTCCGTCATGCCCTTGACACGTCGCGACGAGCCACTTGTATGGTCTAGGCCAACAGAACGCGCCGTTCCGTTCGGTGAGTTGGCCCTTCGCGGGAGCAATCCGCCCTGGACGGACCGGCCGGAGCGCGTCACCTTCGCGCCTCTTGGCCCCACCCACGAGAGGCCGGTCCCGTCGCGTACGGCCCCCCACACAGCCGTGCGTGCCAGGGAAGGCCTGATGTGAAGGAGTCCCCATGCACGCCAGCAGGAAGACGGCTGCCCTCATGGGCGCCGTACTCGCCCCCGTCGTCGCCCTGAGCCTCCCCGCCGGCTCGGCGAGCGCCCACGGCTACATCTCCGACCCGCCCAGCCGCCAGGCCCAGTGCGCCGCGGGCACGGTGTCCTGCGGGGACATCACCTACGAGCCGCAGAGCGTCGAGGGCCCCAAGGGCCTGACCAGCTGCAGCGGCGGCAACAGCCGCTTCTCCGAGCTGGACGACGACAGCAGGGGCTGGACCGTCACGCCGGTGCAGAAGAACACGACGTTCTCCTGGAAGCTCAGCGCGCGGCACTCGACCAGCACCTGGGAGTACTACGCCGGCGGGCAGCGGATCGCCGTGTTCGACGACGGCGGCGCCCAGCCGGACGCCGTGGTGAACCACCAGGTCGACTTCGGCGGCCTCAGCGGACAGCAGAAGGTCCTGGCCGTCTGGAACGTGGCGGACACGGACAACGCCTTCTACGCCTGCATCGACGTCAACGTCGGCGGCTGACAGCCGAGTCGGGGCCGGTCCGTCGGGGACCGGCCCGCACCGCCCCACCCAGCGCACGCACCACCCCACCCCGCGCACGCACCGCCCCATCCGGCGCACACGCCTGGCGGAAGTCCCCCACCTTCTTCCGCCCGCCCCTTGCGCGCCGTCCCCCCACACCCCATCCCCAGGAGTCGCACCGTGCACCGACGCATACTCGGGCTGCTGACCGCCACCGGCGTGGCCGCCGCCCTCTGCACGCTCACGCTCGCCCCGACGGCCTCCGCCCAGAAGGCCGGCGCGGACACCTCCGCCGCCGCGTTCGTCGTCAGCGAGGCCCAGTTCAACGACATGTTCCCGGGCCGGAACTCGTTCTACACGTACAGCGGCCTGACCGCCGCACTCGACGCCTACCCCGGCTTCAGCAACACGGGCAGCGACACGGTCAAGAAGCAGGAGGCCGCGGCCTTCCTCGCCAACGTCAGCCACGAGACCGGCGGCCTGCAGTACGTGGTGGAGCAGAACACCGCCAACTACCCGCACTACTGCGACACCGGCCAGCCCTACGGCTGCCCGGCCGGCAACGACAAGTACTACGGCCGCGGGCCCGTCCAGCTCAGCTGGAACTTCAACTACAAGGCCGCAGGCGACGCGCTCGGCATCGACCTGCTCAACAACCCCGACCTCGTGCAGAACGACGCGGCCGTCGCCTGGAAGACCGGCCTCTGGTACTGGAACACGCAGACCGGACCGGGCACGATGACGCCGCACGACGCCATGGTCAACAGCGCCGGGTTCGGCGAGACCATCCGCTCGATCAACGGCAGCCTGGAGTGCAACGGGGGCAACCCGGGCCAGGTCCAGAGCCGTATCGACAACTACCAGCGCTTCACCCAGCTGCTCGGTGTCGAGCCCGGCGGCAACCTCAGCTGCTGATCCCGGGCCCGAGCACACCGCCGCTCGGCTCCGGCCCCACCCGGACCGAGCGGCGCCCGCCCGCCCTCAGAACCCGCCCTCAGAACCTGTGTCAATCCCCCACCGACGAGGACCTCATGCACCTGTTCTCTCCCCGCAAGCTGACGGCTTCCCTGGCCGTCGCGGCCGCGCTCGGCGCCGTCGCCGTCGTCGTAGGCCCCGCCGACCGCGCCTCGGCCGTCCCGGACACCATCCCGCTCACCCTGAAGAACACCTCGGGCAGCGGCGAACAGGTGTACGTGTACGTGATCGGCACCGAACTCGCCTCGGGCAAGCAGGGGTACGCCGACGAGTCCGGCGTCTTCCACGCCTGGCCGGCCGGCGGCGCCCCGCCGGTCCCGGCGCCCGACGCCTCGTTCGCCGGCCCCGCCGACGGCGCGTCCAAGACCGTCCAGCTCCCTAAGTTCTCCGGCCGGGTCTACTTCTCGTACGGCGAGAAGCTGGACTTCCGGCTCGCCGACGGCGGTCTCGTGCAGCCCGCCGTGCAGAACGCCTCCGACCCCAACCACGACATCCTGTTCAACTGGACCGAGTACACGTTCAACGACTCCGGTCTGTGGCTGAACTCCACCCAGGTCGACATGTTCTCCGCGCCGTACTCGGTGGGCCTCACCGCCGGTGACGGCTCCGCCAAGGAGACCGGCACGCTCAAGGCGGGCGGCTACCAGGCCGTCGTGAACGGGCTGAAGGAGCAGGGCGGCGGCTGGGAGAAACTGGTCGAGACCCGCGGTGACGGCACCCCGCTGCGGGTGCTCGCCCCCGGCCACGCCATCGGCTCGGGCGCCATCCCGGCCGGTGTGCTGGACGACTACATCGACCGGGTCTGGACGAAGTACGCGAGCGACACGCTCACGGTGACGCCGTTCAAGGACCGGCCCGACACGAAGTACTTCGGCAAGGTCAACGGCGACACGATGGACTTCACCGACGGCACAGGCGCCGTCGTGACGTCCTTCGAGAAGCCCGACTCCGACTCCGTGTTCGGCTGCTACAACAAGCTGGACGCCCCCAACGACCAGGTGCGCGGCCCCATTTCGCGGACCCTGTGCGCCGCGTACAACCGCTCGACGCTGCTCACCAACTCCGAGCAGCCCGACGCCGACGCGTCCGGCTTCTACCAGGACGGCGTCAGCAACCACTACGCCCGGCTGGTGCACGACCAGATGCAGAACGGGCAGGCGTACGCCTTCGCCTTCGACGACGTCGGCAACCACGAGTCGCTGGTGCACGACGGCGACCCGAAGGACGCGACCATCTCGCTCGACCCGTTCGACTGATTCGACCGATTCGGCTGAGCGGACCTGGTGCCCGGTCTGTCAGTTCTTCAGTTCTTCTGACAGACCGGGCACCAGAAGAGGTTGCGGGCGGCGAGACCGGCGGTGCGGATCTCGCCGCCACAGACGAGGCAGGGCATGGTGGCCCTGCGGTACACGTAGACCTCGCCGCCGTGGTCGTCCTTGCGCGGCGGGCGGCCCATCGCCTCCGGCTCGTGCTCCGGGCGGACCGTGTCGATGCGGTTGTTGCGGACCCCCTCGCGCATGAGCACCACCAGGTCCGCCCACATCGCGTCCCACTCGGCGCGCGTGATGTCCCGGCCCGGCCGGTACGGGTCGATGCCGTGCCGGAAGAGGACCTCCGCGCGGTAGACGTTCCCGACGCCCGCGATGACCTTCTGGTCCATGAGGAGGGCGGCGATCGTCGTACGGCTGCGGGAGACACGCTCGTACGCGCTTGCCGGTTCGGCGTCCTCGCGCAGCGGGTCGGGGCCCAGGCGGTCGTGCACCGCCTGCTTCTCCGCGTCCGCGATGAGGGTGCAGGTCGTGGGGCCGCGGAGGTCCACGTACGCGGTGTCGTTCCTGAGCCTCAGGCGGACCGTGTCCGTGGGCGGGAGTGCGGGGGCGCCACCGAAGTTCACCTTGCCGAAGAGGCCGAGGTGGATGTGGATCCAGTCGTCCGTCTCGAAGCGGAGGAAGAGGTGCTTTCCGTGGGCCTCGGCGGTGGTGAGGGCCGTGCCGTCCAGGAGGGCGGCGGCGTCCGTGAACTTGCCCTGGGGGCTGGTCACGTGGGCCTTGCGGCCACCGAATCCGCCGAGGTAGTCCTCGGCCAGCCGATGAATGGTGTGCCCCTCCGGCACGGGTCCTCCTAGCGGGTTCCTTCTCCCCAGCCCCGCCCCTTCCCGAAACTGAGGGCTGCGCCCCCAGACCCCCCTGTCGCGCTCGCGCGCTCGTCCTCAAACGCCGGACGGGCTGAAAATCAGCCCGTCCGGCGTCTGAGGACCGGGGGTCCGGGGGCGGAGCCCCTGAGTACGTGACGGGAACGGGTAGGGGCGGCGGGGGCGAAAAAGGCTTCTAGCCCTGCGGGTTCGGTGGGGGCTGATCGCGCAGTTCCCCGCGCCCCTAGGTACCTAGGGGCGCGGGGAACTGCGCAACGGGGGCGAGGGGGCGCAGCCCCCATGCAGTGACGGGTGGGCTAGCCCTGCGGGTGGTGCGGCGGGATCGGGGGGAGCTCCCGGGTCGTCTCGTACGACGCCAGCATGTCGATGCGGCGGATGTGGCGCTCGTCGCCCGAGAACGGCGTGTTCAGGAAGGTCTCGACGAACTTCGTCGCGTCCTCCTCGGAGTGCATCCGCGCCCCGACGGCCACGACGTTGGCGTCATTGTGCTGCCGCCCGAGCGCAGCCGTCTCCACGCTCCACGCGAGAGCCGCCCGCACCCCCGCGACCTTGTTCGCGGCGATCTGCTCGCCGTTCCCGGACCCGCCGATCACGATGCCCAGACCCTCGGGGTCGGCCGCGGCACGCTCGGCGGCACGCAGGCAGAACGGCGGGTAGTCGTCCTGGGCGTCATAGATGAGGGGCCCGCAGTCGACGGGCTCGTGCCCGGCTGACTTGAGCCACTCGACGAGGTGGTTCTTGAGTTCGAAACCGGCATGGTCGGAGCCGAGGTACACGCGCATGGTCCGAGTGTGACACGGCCGTTTCGGATCGGCCCCGTCGGGGCACGCGCAGGAAACGCTCCGGGGCGAGTGGCGGAAAAGCACTGGTAATCCTATAGAACCTCAGAGAAACCTCAAGTAACGATCTGGATTCAAAGGTTCACGAATCTATTCGCCTGGGATTCACTGGACCGGCTCGCCGAGCCCCACCCCCACCCGCACTCCCCACGGTCCTCCCAGTCCCCACAGTCCCCGGCGCAAAGGAATCCCCCCATGGCCTCGCAGCCGACCCTGACAAAGGCCGGTAACGGCCCCGAAGGTCCCGGAGAACCCGACGGCGGACTCCAGGCCGGGCTCAAGAACCGGCATCTGTCGATGATCGCGATCGGCGGGGTCATCGGCGCCGGCCTCTTCGTCGGCTCCAGCTCCGGTATCGCCACCGCGGGCCCCGGCATCCTGCTCTCCTACGCCCTCGTCGGGACCATGGTCGTCCTCGTGATGCGGATGCTCGGTGAGATGTCCGCCGCGAATCCGACCTCGGGCTCGTTCTCCGCGCACGCCGACCGGGCGCTCGGCCGCTGGGCGGGCTTCTCGATCGGCTGGCTCTACTGGTTCTTCTGGGTCGTCGTCCTCGCGATCGAGGCCACCGCGGGCGCGGTGATCCTGGAGAGCTGGGTCCCGGCCGTGCCGCAGTGGGGCTGGGCGCTGATCGTCATGCTCGTACTGACGGCGACGAACCTCGGCTCCGTCGGCTCGTACGGCGAGTTCGAGTTCTGGTTCGCCGGGATCAAGGTCGTCGCCATCGGCGCCTTCATCGTCATCGGCGGGCTCGCGGTCTTCGGCGTACTGCCGGGTGCCGACACCGACAGCGCCGGGCTCGGGAACCTCACGGAACACGGCGGCTTCCTGCCGCACGGACCCGGTTCGATCCTCACCGGCATCCTGCTCGTCGTCTTCTCCTTCATGGGCAGCGAGATCGCCACCCTCGCGGCCGGCGAGTCCGAGAACCCGCAGCGCGCCGTCACCAAGTCCACCAACAGCGTCATCTGGCGGATCGGCGTCTTCTACCTCGGCTCGATCTTCGTCGTCGTCACGCTGCTGCCGTGGGACTCGGAGTCCATCCAGAAGGACGGTTCGTACGTCGCCGCCCTGAACTCCCTCGGTATCGCCAACGCCGGCGAGATCATGAAGTTCATCGTGCTGACGTCCGTCCTGTCCTGTCTCAACTCCGGCCTCTACACGGCCTCCCGCATGGCGTTCTCGCTCGGCCGGCGCGGTGACGCGCCCAAGGCCTTCGCCCGCACCACGGGCCGTGGCGTCCCGATGACCGCGATCCTCGCGTCGGTCGCCTTCGGCTTCGTCGCCGTGTTCTTCAACTACGAGTTCCCCGACTCGGTCTTCCTCTTCCTCGTCAACTCCTCCGGCGCGGTGGCCCTGTTCGTCTGGCTCGTCATCTGTCTCTCGCAGCTGCGCATGCGGAAGATCATCGAGCGGGAGACGCCGGAGAAGCTGGTCGTACGGATGTGGCTGTACCCGTATCTGACGTGGGCGACGATCGCGCTGATCGTCTTCGTCCTCGGCTACATGCTCACCGACACCGAGCACGACGGCCGCCAGACCGTACTGCTGTCCCTGCTGGTGGCGGCCGTGGTCGTGGGCATCTCGCTGGTGATGGAGAAGCTGCGGCGCGGGAAGGCCGGCCGGCCGCGGGAGTCGTCGAACGCCACTGACACCGAGCAGGTCTGACGGCTGTCCCCGCACCCCCACGACAACCGTTGGTTCGTACGGCGCCTTCGCGGATCCTTTCCGCGGAGGCGCCGTCGTGTGCGGCGTGCGGAGAGTGCCGTGCTCGGAGAGTTCGGTCACAGGGGCGTGAAGCTCTTCTTGATGTTCTCGTAGACGCGCAGTGCCCGTTCCTCCACGTCCGGGTGGTACCAGGTGGTGACCTCGTACGACTTGCCGTCGGCGTCGAAGCCGAGCAGCCGGGCGTGCCAGGGCAGCCCCTTGGCCGTGACCGTGTACTCCCAGACGACGGCGGGCGCCCCCCTGAACGTGGTCTCCTCCAGCCGGATCCGCTGGTAGTCGAGGCCCTTGCTCGTGGTCTCCTCCGTCTTCTTCCACTGGTCCATGAGATCGCCGCGGGCCGGGGAGGCGTTGGCCAGGATCTCCTGCTTGCGGTCCGGTGACGTGTAGTGGACCTCGGCGCCGCTCTGCACGACCCGGTCCCAGCCGTCGGGCGGCACCCAGGCGTACAGGCCCGCCTCCGTGCGGGAGCCCGCCGGGAGGCTCGGCGGGCGGGCGGTGCCCGCGACGGTGGGGCTGCTGCCTTTGACGCCGGACGCGGACGGGCCCGCCTTGTCCTTGTCGTCGGCCGGGCCGCCGAGCATCGGGATGAGCAGGCCGGCGAGTGCCCCGGCGACGACCACGCCCACGGCGGCGATCAGGCCCTTCCGGCCCCGCAGGCCGCGGAGGCCCTGGGTCCGGTCTCCGGTGGGCGGCGCTGCGGGCGGGGTCGGGTCGATCCGGGACCCCGTGGGCAGCCCGGCGTTCCGTTCCTGCTCCGACTCCGCCACCACCACTGGTGGCTCCGACACCGGCGGCTGCGGCGAGTGCGTCGGCTGCGGCAGTTCCGCCTGCGTCGGTGTCGGCTTCGGCGGTTCCTGCCGCTCCGGCCGGACGCCGGGCGCGCGGAACGCCTGCCCTGGTGTGGCTCCCTCGGACGGGATCTCCGGGGTGCCCTCGGGAGGGGCTTCCGAGGACGTGTTCTCCACCTCGGGGGGCGGTTCGGGGGCGGGTGCCTCCGGAGTGCGGGTGTGCCCGGCCGGTACGGCGTCCTCCACCGGCTCCATGAGCGGGATGCGTACGTACAGGGGGGTCGGGCGCTCGGACGGCGGGGGCTCCCCGGCCGGTGAGGGCTCGGCGGCCTCCGCGGGGCCGGTGGCCGCCGGTTCCCCGGGCTCCGGCTCCGGCTGGACCTCCGGCTCGGGTTCCGGCTCGGGTTCCGGTCCCGGCTCCGGGGTCGCAGCCGGGGTCGCAGCCGGGGCGGCCTCCGGAGTCGGCTCCCCGCCGCCGGGGGCCGTGACCGTGAGCGCCGCCGTCGTGCCGTCCGCGGCCGGGCCGAGGAGTGCGGCCAGTTCCTCCAGCGCGGGACGGTCCGCGGGGTCCTTCCGCAGCAGAGCCGTGAGTACGTCCCGCAACTCGCCCTCCCCCGCCGCGGAGGGGATCTCGGGCTCCTCGTACAGCACCGCGTGCAGGGTCGCGAGGGTCGTCGCGCGGGAGAACGGGGAACGGCCGCCCAGCGCCGCGCAGAGGGTGGCGCCCAGGGACCAGAGGTCGGACGGCGGGCCCTGCGGGCGGCCGGAGACGCGCTCGGGTGCCATGTAGTCGGGTGAGCCGACCAGCATGCCGGCCATCGTGAGGGCTTCCGCGTTCTGGATGGCGGCGATGCCGAAGTCGGTGAGGACGACCCGGCCGGCCCGCCGTTCGATCAGGACGTTGCCCGGTTTGATGTCCCGGTGCAGGACACCGCCCGCGTGCACCTGGTCGAGCGCCGCCACCAGTTCGAGGCCGATCCGGGCCGTGGCGCGCGGGCTCAGCGGCCCGTCCTCCGCCACGACCCGTTCGAGGGAGCGGCCGTCGACCAGCTCCATCACGATCCACAGGCGCTCGCCCTCGTCCACGACGTCGTACACGCGCACCACGTTGGGATGGTCGATCCTGGCGGTCGCCCTGGCCTCCCGCAGGGTCCGTTCGCGGCGGGTCCTGGCGTCCTCCTGGTCCATGCCGTCTATGCGCATCTCCTTGACGGCGACCTGCCGGTCGAGCGTTTCGTCGGCGGCCCGCCACACCCGCCCCATTCCCCCTTGTCCAATGCTCTCGACCAACCGGTATCGACCTGTAACCAGCAATCCCGGAATACCGCCCCTCGTTATTTCTGGCACCCCCATGCCCCCCTTCAACACCCGCCACAGAAGAACCGCAAAGAAGCACAATGGCCACAACTTTGTGCCGCACCAGCATAGTGCGGAGAAATCTTGTGGTACCTCTTCAAGTACTGCGAATTCAGGCGCAGTCACGGGGTTACAAGGGGGACGAACATGAGTTCTCGTCGTAGGACGATCGCCACAGGATCGCTGCTCACCGCATCTTTCTCGGCGGTGATGATCCTTTCCTTCTCCGCCGGGGCGGACGATCCGGGACCGATGAGCGACAAAGGGGGAAAGGCCGTTGACGAAGCCCCCACGGGTGTCAAGCTGACGACCTCTCTGCCCGAGAAGATCAGCGTCGACAACGGTTCGCAGAAGACGGCGATCACCGCCACGGTGAAGAACGGGGGAACAAAGGACAGCGGTGCGATTCGACTGCTCGTGGTCGGTTTTGACGGCCTCTCGGTCAAGAGCGTCAAGGGTTGTTCGGAAATCGCCGAGAAGGATCTTCCCGAGGGATCGAACAGCGGCTTCGCCTGCGCCATCGACGGTCTGGCCGCCGGCAAGTCGACGTCGTACGCGGTGGACGCGACGTTCGATCTGAAGAAGGAGGGCAAGATCTGCCTGCCCGTCCAGGACGCCGACGGCAAGAAGACGTTCTGGCAGCAGGGCCCGGTCCCGTTCGGCGCCAACAACCCCTCGCCGAACGCTCCGGCGACACCTCTCCTGCTCGGCACCGACAACAGCCCCGTCACCCCGGGCGGCGACAAGCCCGGTGACTCCGGGGACACGTCGGGCGACAAGTCCGGTGGCAAGGAACTGCCCAGGACCGGTCCGGCCGAGCAGATGCTGCCGCTCGGGGCGGCGGGTGCCGCGCTCATCTCCGCGGGAGTGGCGGGTCTGTGGTGGACACAGCGGCGCGAGGGACGGAGCGAGTCCTGACGAAGGCGGGGCAACGGGGTCGCGGGGCCGCGGGGCCGCGGGGCCGCGGGAAATGTTGACGGTGGGTGTCAGGTAATCCCGTCAGCATGACGTCCGTCAGCGAACCGGCAGCGCTTCGAGTGCGCTTCGACCGCGAAGGACGTCCCCCCGTGAGTCTGCAGGACTTCATCAGCCCCGGCCGTACCGTCCTCGTGCCCGGTGACCCCGGGTACGAGGACGAACTGGACGGTTTCCAGACCGGGTTCACGCTGCGGCCCGACGCCGTGTTCGCCGCCCGGTCCGCCGAGGACGTGGTCGCCGCGGTGACGTACGCGGCGGCCGAGGGGCTGCCGGTCGGTGTCCAGGCCACCGGGCACGGGCTGCCCGGCGACGCCGAGGGCGGGGTGCTCATCACGACGCGCCGGATGGACGCGGTGACGGTCGACGCGCGGGCGCGCACGGTCCGGGTGCGGGCGGGGGTCACCTGGCGGCAGGTGGTCGAGGCGGCCGAACCGTACGGGCTCGCGCCGCTGAACGGCTCCGCGCCCGGCGTCGGCGCCGTCGCGTACACGTTGGGCGGCGGACTCGGCATCCTGGCGAGGGAGTTCGGGTACGCGGCCGACCACGTCCGCTCCCTGGACGTCGTCACGGCGGACGGACGCCTCCGGCACGTCAGCGCCGACAGTGCCGAACCCTCCGACGGCGGCGACCTCTTCTGGGGGCTGCTCGGCGGCGGGGCGAACCTGGGGGTGGTGACCGAACTGGAGATCGGCCTCGTACCGGTGGCACGGCTGTACGGCGGGTCGCTCGCCTTCGACGGGCGCGCGGTGGATCCGGTGGCGGCGCTGCGTACGTACGAGCGCTGGACGGCGACCGTCCCGGACGGTCTGACCTCGTCGTTCGCGGCCGTGCCCTACCCGGACGTGCCCGCGCTGCCGCCGCACCTGCGCGGGCGGTACGTGCTCTCCGTGCGCGTCGCGTACACCGGCGCCGCCGCCGACGGCGAGCGGCTCGTCGCCCCGCTGCGCGGGATCGGCCCGGTGCTCGCCGACTCGCTGCGCGAGATGCCGTACGCCGAGAGCCACACGATCCACTCCGATCCGGACTTCCCCCACGCGTACTACGGGGACAGCGCGGTGCTCGGCGCCCTGGACGAGGACGCCGTGGACGCCGTGGGCGAACTCCTCGCGCTGACCGGCCCGGACGCGCCCTCGATGTACGTCGTCCAGGTCAACCACCTGGGCGGCGCGCTGGCCCGGCCGCGGCCGAACGCCGTACCGCATCGCGAAGGCCACTTCCTCGTACGGGTCCTCGGGGGCGTCGACGGTCCGGCCCGGGAACTGCTGCACCGGGCCCTCGCGACGGTCGAGCCGTGGACGATCGGGCGGGCACTGAACTTCGCGTACGGAGCGGGTGGAACGGAGGGAACGGGTGGGGAGGACGCTCGTGGGGCGCGGGGGCTGTACGACCCCCGGACGCGGAAAAGGCTCGCCGGACTGAAGTCGGCGTACGACCCGGCGAACCTCTTCCGCAGGAACTACGGCGTGGCGGCGGTCAGCTCTCGCGCCTGACGAGCTTCCAGACGGCCGGGAGCACGCCCATCGCCAGGGCGGCCTTGAGGGCGTCGCCGATGAGGAACGGGGTCAGGCCCGCCGCCACGGCCTGGGCGGTCGTCAGGTCTGCGACGACGGCCAGGTACGGGACGCCGATCGCGTAGATGATCGCCTCGCCCAGCAGCATCGCGCCCGCCATGCGGACCACCGAGCGGTCGGCGCCGCGGCGGGCGAGGGCGCCCACGGCGGTTGCGGCGAGCAGCATGCCGAGGATGTAGCCGAAGGAGGCGGTGGCGCCGGAGGAACCCTCGGCGAACCACGGCAGACCGGCGAGGCCGAGCAGCGCGTACAGGGCGAGGGAGGCGAGGCCGCGGCCGGCGCCGAGCGCCGTGCCGACGAGGAGTGCGGCGAAGGTCTGGCCGGTGACCGGGACCGGGGAGCCGGGGACCGGGACCGCGATCTGGGCGGCGAGGCCGGTGAGTGCGGCGCCGCCCGCCACGAGTGCGATGTCCCTGACGCGGGAGGCGGGGAGGAGGTCTGCGAGGACCTGGCGCGGGGTTGTCTGGGCGACGGCGGTGGTCATCGGGGCTCCGGCGGGGGGTGTGGGCGGGGGTCGTTCGTGACGCTATCCCAGGGGGGTCGCGTCGATCTCCGTCAGTGGTCGACAACGGGGTCGGCGGGGGTTGGTGCACCTTCGACAAAGGGTGGGCCGTACACGCCTGGGGGCGTGATGCTGGTCACGGAGGGGGTGTGATCGCCGCCCCTACCCTCCCGTCACCGCATGGGGGCTGCGCCCCCAGGTTCTTGGGGGCGCGGGGAACTGCGCAATCTTTTGGGCCCGCCCCCGCCGGCCCGCAGGCCAGGTCCTCCAGCGAGGGTTCGGGGGCCGGCCCCCGAGGCGGTGACGCCCTGGCTCGGTGGGGGCGTAGCGCCTACCCTCGTCGCATGGTCCCCCAAGCCGAGAACTTCGCGTCGCGTCGATACGTCGACCTGCGCCGCCAGGGCACGGCCACCTGTCGCCACCCCTGAGGCGGGCGCGGAGGGATTCCGGCCCGCCTGGACGAGACAGACGTCGGCGCAGTGTCGGACCCTCCCCGAGGAAGTTCTCCATGCCCAGTTCCTCCCTCGCACCCGTACGTCCGGGCGCAGTCGACAGCGACCGGCGCAGGACCAGCGCCAGCGCGGTCCTGCGGTCGGTCCTGGACCACGGCCCGGTGGCCCGCAGCACCGTGGCCCGGCTGACCGGCCTCTCCCCGGCCTCGGTCACCGGCCACTGCGCCCGGCTCACCTCGCTCGGCCTGATCCGGGAGGCACCCGGACCGCGCCGGTCGAACGGGGTCGGCCGCCCCCACGTACCGGTCGACCTGGACGGCTCCCGGTTCGTCGTGGGCGGCGTGCACGTGGCGGTGCCGTACACCACGGTCGCCCTGCTGGACCTGCGCGGCCGGGTCGTCGCCGAGCGCCGGCTGAGTCATGACGGCACCACCCCCGAACCGGCCCGGGTCCTCGCGAACGCCGCCGCCGGGCTGCGGGCCCTGCTGACGGACGCCCGGGGCCGTACCCCTCTCGCCGTGGGCTTCGCGGCCGGCGGGTGGGTGGACCGGGACTCCGGGACCGTCGTGGAGCATCCGCTGCTCGGCTGGCGGGACGTGCCCGTGCGGGAGGTGATCCACGCGTACACCGGTCTGCCGGTCCATGTGGACGGCCACGCGCGGGCGCTGGTCAACGGGGAGCGGCTGTTCGGGGCCGTGGCGCGTGAAGGGCTGAGCCTGCTGCACCTGTTCGCGGGCAACGTCGTGGACGCCGCGTTCGCCACTCACGACGAGGTCCATCACGGTCCCCGTTCCCAGGCGGGATCGATCGCCCATCTGCCGCTCGCGGGCGGCACGGAACGCTGCGACTGCGGCCGGACCGGCTGCCTGCAGGCGGAGTTGAGCGAGCGGACCCTGTGCCGGCGGGCCCGGGAGGCGGGGGTCATCCGCAGCGCGAACCCCATGCACGTGCTGGCCGCCGCGGCGGGCGGCGACACGGACGCCGTACGTCTGCTGCTGCACCGCTCGCGGATGACGGGGCGGGCCGTGGGGCTGCTGCTCGACGTGCTCAACCCGGACACGGTCGTCGTCACCGAGGTGGGCGCCATCCACCGGGAGGACTGCCTCGCCGCGCTGCGCGAGGAGGTCGGGCCCGGCCGGGCGGCGGCCGTCGCGCCGACCAGTTTCCCGGATTCGGTGCTGGCCGTCGCGGGCGGCTCGGTGGCCCTGGACGTGCTCTACCGGGATCCGCTCGCCGTGTCCCCGGGCAGGCTCCGGGCCTCTTCGGTCTCCTCGGCCTCTTCACCGGGACCTATTTAATTCAGAAAATCCGAATGTTGACAGGCGTCGCACCAGGCCAGGAGCATCATGTCCATGAGCTGCCGCACCTTCTGTTGTTGACCCGCCCGAGCGTGGACACACCGAAGCGTTGACACGTCGACGCGCTGACGATCCGTTCCGTCGGCGTCCGTTCGCGTCCGTCCGTCGCCCTCCCGCCGCGTACCGCGCGTGTGTGTCGTCCCGCTCCTGCGCACCTCTCCTCCGCGTGTCCCACCCTCCCCGGCCGCACCCCGCCGGGTTCTTCGCGCACCCTCCCGCCGTCCGCCGCAGCACGGCCCCGTGCACCGCCCCATGAATTCAGGGAGTCCTCCCATGCCACCTCTGTCCGCGTCCGGAGTCGACCGGCGGCTCTTCCTCTCCTCCCTGCTCGGCGCCGCCGCCGCTGCCGGGCTCAGCGGTTGCGCGGGCAGCAGGGCCGCCGACACCGGCGCCAAGGGGGCGGCGACCGCCCCGCCGGCCGACAAGGTCCCCTCGGGTACGAGCCTCAAGATCTCCTCCTACCAGGGCGTCCAGCAGCTTCAGTTCAAGCTCGCGGGGCTGACCGACCTGCCGTTCGAGGTGTCCTCCTGGGCGAACATCGGCGCCGGTCCCGACGTCATCAACGCCTTCCGCTCCAAGTCCCAGGACGTCGCCAACAACGCGGGCATCCCGCCCATCCAGGCGCACTACCAGGGCTACGACGCGAAGATCGTCGCGATCAACATCACCCGCAAGCCCAACTACCTCTTCGCCACCAGGCCCGGCAGCGACATCGAGTCCGTGAAGGACTTCAAGGGGAAGAAGCTGGCCTTCTCGCAGGGCCAGGCCCAGGGAGTCGTCCTGCTGCGGGCGCTCAAGCAGGCCGGGCTGGCGTACGACGACGTGGATCTGGTGCCGCTGACCAGCAACCAGTTCCTCACCGCGCTCCAGGCGGGCCAGGTGGACATCGCCCCGCTCGCCAACAGCCAGTCGCCCGCCTACCTCAAGCAGTACGGGTCCAAGGGCGCCCACACCCTCCCCACCGACGTCGTGGACCTCCTCAGCCTGCTGTGGGCGCCCACCTCCGTGCTGGCCGACAGGGCGAAGGCCGCCGCGGTCGCCGCGTACATCCCGCGGTGGGCCAAGGGCCAGGTGTGGGCGTACGAGCACCCCGACGACTGGAACAGGGAGTTCTACGTCAAGACGCAGAATCTCAGCCTCGCGCAGGCGGAGGCGATCACCGAGCTGGCCAACAAGCCGCTGTTCCCGCCGAGTTGGGACGAGGCCGTGAAGTGGGAGCAGGAGACCGCGGACCTGCTGGCCGAGGGCGGCTTCGTGAAGGGGTTCGAGGTCGACTCGCTCTTCGACCGCCGCTTCGAGGGCATCGCGGCGAAAGCCGTCTCCGCCGAGTACCGGAAGTGAGTGCGATGACCACCAGCACCGCGGCCACCGCGGCCACTGCCGCCACCACGACCGCCGCGACCTCCGTGTCCGAGAGCGGCGAGACCGGCGAGAGCGTGGCGGCCGGCGAGGTCTCCGGAGGCACCGAGGCCGCCGTCCCCGCACGGCGGACCGCCGGGCGGCGCCGCGCCCTCTCCCCCGGCAAGCGGCTGCCCGCCTCCCGCCTCATCGGGCCCGTCCTGTTCTTCGCGCTCTGGGCCGCCGCCTCCGCCGCCGGGCAGCTGGACACCAACGCGATCCCCGCGCCCTGGACGGTCCTGAAGACCGCGGGTCAGCTGTGGAGCGACGGCACGCTCTCCACCGACATCCTCACCTCGCTGCAGCGCGCCGGAACCGGGTTCGCCCTCGGGCTGACCGCGGGGGTGGTCCTCGCGCTGACGGCCGGGCTCAGCCGGGTCGGCGAGGCGCTGATCGACGGGACGGTCCAGCTCAACCGGGCGATACCGACCCTGGGTCTGATCCCGCTGTTCATCCTGTGGCTGGGCATCGGCGAGACCTTCAAGATCGCGATCATCGCCATCGTCGTCTACATCCCGATCTATCTGAACCTGTACTCCGCGCTGTCCGGCATCGACCACCGGTTCGTCGAACTCGCCGAGGTGCAGGGGCTGTCGAGGCTCCGGTTCATCCGGGAGATCGTCGTTCCCGGCGCGCTGCCCGGGTTCTTCGTGGGACTCCGGCTCGGCGTCACCGGCTCCTGGCTCGGGCTGGTGGTGCTGGAGCAGATCAACGCCACCAGCGGCCTCGGCTACCTGATGTTCCAGGCCCAGAACTACGGCCAGACGGATGTGATCCTCGTCGGCCTGCTCATCTACGGGATCTTCGGCCTGGTCTCCGACAGCGCGGTCCGCCTCATCGAACGGAGGGTGCTGTCATGGCGACGCACACTGAACAGCTGACGTCCAGGCCCGCCCCCACCGCTCCGGCGGCTCCGGCCGTCCGGCTCAGGGGTCTCACCCGCTCCTTCGACGGGCGGATCGTCCTCGACGACGTGGACCTGGACCTGCCGGCCGGGCAGCTCACGGCCCTGCTGGGGCACAGCGGCTCCGGCAAGAGCACCCTGCTGCGCGCCATCGCGGGACTCGACCACGAGGTCGCCGGCAGGGGTGAACTGACCGCCCCGGACCGGGTGTCCGTAGTCTTCCAGGACTCCCGGCTGCTGCCCTGGCGCCGCGTCCTCGACAACGTCCTGCTCGGCACCGACGGCAAGGAGGCGGCGGAGCGGGGCCGCGCCGCGCTCGCCGAGGTGGGTCTCGCGGGACGCGAACGGGCCTGGCCCAACGAGCTGTCCGGCGGCGAGGCCCAGCGTGCCGCCCTGGCCCGCTCCCTGGTCCGGGACCCCGAACTCCTGCTGGCCGACGAACCGTTCGGCGCCCTGGACGCGCTCACCCGGATCAAGATGCACGGGCTGCTGCGCGAGCTGTGGGAGCGCCACCGGCCCTCCGTGCTCCTCGTCACGCACGACGTGGACGAGGCGATCGTGCTCGCCGACCGGGTGCTCGTCCTCGACGAGGGCCGCATCGGCCTCGACCTGACCATCGACCGCGCGCATCCGCGCTCGTACCGCGATCCGCTGCTCGGCGAGTACCGCGAGCGGCTGCTCGCCGCGCTCGGCGTGACGGAGGACCACGCGGGCCGGGAGAACCAGAAGAACCAGGAACACAAGGAGAAACAGGAGACCCACCAGTGACCCGGCGTCGGCTGCACCTCAATGCCTTCCTCATGAACACCGGCCACCACGAGGCCTCCTGGCGGCTCCCGGAGAGCGATCCGTACGCCCATGTGGAGCTGGACCACTACGTCCGGCTGGCGCGTACCGCCGAGCGCGGCACCTTCGACTCGCTCTTCCTCGCCGACGGGCCGCAGCTGTGGAGCAATCTCGCGCAGCGGCCGGCCGGCGCCCTGGAACCGCTCACCCTGCTCACCGCGCTGGCGACGGCCACCGAGCACATCGGTCTGATCGCCACCGCCTCCACGTCGTACAACTCGCCCTACAACCTGGCCCGCAAGTTCGCCTCGCTGGACATCATCAGCGGGGGCCGGGCGGGCTGGAACATCGTCACGACGGCCGGTGCCGAGGCCGCCCGCAACTTCGGCCTGGACGCGGAGCCCGCGCACGCCGAGCGGTACGCCCGTGCCGCCGAGTTCCTCGATGTGGCGCTCAAGCTCTGGGACAGCTGGGAGGACGACGCGATCGTCGCCGACAAGGCGGCCGGTGTCTGGGGCGACGACTCGAAGATCCATCCGCCCCGGCACCGGGGGAAGTACTTCGGCGTCGAGGGCGCCCTCAACGTGCCGCGCTCCCCGCAGGGTTATCCGCTGCTGGTCCAGGCGGGCTCGTCGAAGGACGGCAAGGCGTTCGCGGCCCGGTACGCGGAGGCGGTGTTCACCGCGCAGCAGACCCTGGAGGACGCGCAGGACTTCTACGCCGACCTCAAGTCCCGCACGGCGGCGGCCGGCCGCGCCCCCGACCACATCAAGGTGCTGCCCGGCATCGTCCCGGTGATCGGCTCCACGGAGGCGGAGGCACGCGCGAACGAGCAGGTGCTGGAGGACCACATCGTGTACACGCACGGTGTGGACCGGCTGGAGGGCCTGCTGCACCTGCCGCCCGGAACGCTGGAGTTGGACGGCCGGCTCCCTGCCGACCTGCCGCCCGAGAGTTCCATCGAGGGCGCCAGGAGCCGCTACACGCTCGTCGTGGAACTCGCCCGGCGCGAGCGCCTCACCGTGCGGCAGCTGATCGGCCGGCTCGGCGGCGGGCGCGGACACCTCACCTTCACCGGGACGCCCGAGCAGGTCGCCGACACCGTCGAGGAGTGGTTCACGCTCGGCGCCGCCGACGGCTTCAACATCATGCCCGCGGTCCTGCCGTCCGGCCTCGAAGCGTTCGTCGACCATGTCGTCCCGCTCCTGCGCGCCCGCGGCCTGCTGCGCGAGGAGTACGGCCCGCGCCGGACGCTGCGCGGGAGATACGGCCTCCCCCGACCCGCCAACCAGCACGTCTCCCCTGCATCCGGCTCCCCGGTGCCGGCCCGCGTCTGAACACCCGAGAGGACCCTCCATGCCCGACATCGAGATCCAGAAGGTCACCGCGAGGATCGGCGCGCGGATATCCGGCGTCGACATCGCCAAGCCCCTCCACGAGGAGACCGTCACCGCCCTGCGCGGCGCCCTCGACGAGCACAAGGCGCTGGTCTTCGACGACGTCGACCTGGACGACGAGGGCCAGCAGGCCTTCGCCCGGCACTTCGGCGACCTCACCACCGCCCATCCGACCGTGCCCGCCGTTCAGGGCGCCCCGAACGTGCTGCCCGTCGACAGCGAGCGCGGCCGGGCCGCCAACCACTGGCACACCGACGTCACGTTCGTCCTGAATCCGCCGCAGGCCAGCACCCTGCGCAGCATCACGCTCCCGCCGTACGGGGGCGAGACGCTGATCGCCAGTTCGGCCGCCGCCTACCGTGATCTGCCCGGGCCGCTGCGCCGCCTCGCGGACACCCTGTGGGCCGAACACACCAACGACTACGACTACGCGGTGCCGGACGAGGAGATCGACGCGGCGCACGCCGCCCAGCGGGCCCAGTTCACGTCCATCCAGTTCCGCACCGCCCACCCCGTGGTCCGGGTCCATCCGCTGACCGGTGAGCGCGGGCTGTTCATCGGCGGCTTCGCCCAGCGGATCGTGGGGCTGTCGGTGGGCGAGTCCCGCAAGATCCTCGACCTGCTCCAGGCCTATGTCGTACGGCCCGAGAACATCCTGCGCCACCGCTGGTCGCCGAACCAGCTGGTGCTGTTCGACAACCGGATCACCCAGCACTACGCCATCGACAACTACGACGGTCTGCCGCGCCGCCTGAACCGGGTGACGGTCGCCGGTGACGTGCCGGTCGGCATCGAGGGCAAGGAGAGCCACTCGATCGCGGGCGACGCCTCGCACTACACCCCGGTCGCCGCGTAGCCGGGACATCACCCCAGGTGGCGGGCGTGTCCGGATGGTGGACGGCTCCTTCGCGCGAGCGGAGGGGCCGCCCAGACTGTGGGCGTTTTTGCCCGGTCGCAGTCGCACGCAAGGGACCACCCCCACTCATGTCCCGTACCACTCAGGACGTCGCACCCCCCACCGACGCCTCCCTCACGCACGGCCTCAAGCAGCGCCATCTGTCGATGATCGCCCTCGGCGGGGTGATCGGCGCGGGTCTGTTCGTCGGCTCCGGCGCGGGCATCGCCGCCGCGGGCCCGTCGATCGTCGTCGCGTACGCCGTCTCCGGTCTCCTCGTCATGCTGGTGATGCGGATGCTGGGCGAGATGTCGGCCGCGTATCCGTCGTCGGGCTCCTTCTCCGCGCACGCCGAGCGGGCCGTCGGGCCGTGGGCGGGGTTCACCGCGGGCTGGGCGTTCTGGGTGCTGCTGTGCACGGCCGTCGGCCTGGAGGGCATCGCCGCCGCGAAGATCATGACGGGCTGGCTGCCCGGTACGCCGGAGTGGGCGTGGGTGGCCCTGTTCATGGTCGTCTTCTGCGCCGCGAACCTCGCCGCCGTCAGGAACTTCGGCGAGTTCGAGTTCTGGTTCGCCGCGCTGAAGGTGGGCGCGATCGCCCTGTTCCTGGTCCTCGGCGTCCTGGCGATCACTGGCATCCTGCCCGGCACGGACTCCCCCGGCCTGACCCACCTCACCGGCGAGGGCGGCTTCCTGCCGAACGGCGGCGAGGGCCTCGTCATCGGCCTGCTCGCCTCGGTCTTCGCGTACGGCGGCCTGGAGACGGTGACGATCGCCGCGGCCGAGTCGCAGGACCCGGTCCGGGGCGTCGCGAGCGCCGTACGCACGGCGATGTGGCGCATCGCGCTCTTCTACATCGGTTCGATGGCCGTCATCGTGACGCTCGTCCCCTGGAACTCCGAGGCCGTCGTCGAGAAGGGCCCGTACGTCGCCACCCTCGACCACCTGGGCATCCCGGGAGCCGGGCCGCTCATGAACGTCGTCGTCCTCGTCGCCCTGCTGAGCGCGATGAACGCCAATGTGTACGGGGCCTCGCGCATCGCGTACTCGCTGGTGGAGCGGGGGCAGGGGCCGCGGGCGCTCGGGCGGGTCTCCGGCGGGGTGCCGCGGATCGCCGTGCTCGCCTCCTCGGTGTTCGGCTTCGGCTGTGTGCTGCTCAGCTACTGGCGGCCCGAGGACGTCTTCCCCTGGCTGCTGAACATGATCGGCGCGGTGATCCTGGTCGTCTGGATCTTCATCGCGGTCTCGCAGCTGCGGTTGCGGCGGCAGCTGGAGCGGGAGGCACCGGACCGGCTCGCCGTACGGATGTGGGCGTTCCCGGTGCTGACGTGGGTGGCGCTGGCGGGCATGCTGGCGATCTTCGTCCTGATGGCACGGGAGCCGGACACGCGGGTGCAGCTGTACGCGACGGGCGGGATGACGCTGTTCCTGGCGGCGGTCGGGTACGCCCGGCAGCGGGTGCGGACGGCACGCGCCGGGGTTTGACGAACACACCCCTCACCCCTCTTGCCGCTAGACCGTATTTGCAAGAGACTTGCAACAAGAGCCCGACCTCGTGATCGTCTTCTCACCTTTCACGCGGGCGGGTGAATGAAAGGAAGGCCCCCGCGAGGACGTGACTCGCGGGGGCCTTCCGGTATGCGGGGCTCCGGGTGATGGTTACGGGATGCCGACGACATTCCCCTGCTACACCTGTGGAACCGATGAGCCACACCGTCAGCCCAAGGACGACCGGGAACGGAAAGTGATCCGGAAGCTTGCCGGCAAGAAGAAGGACAACGCGTACGTGGACGACTATTGGATCTGCGTCACCAGCGACCGCGACTGCCGCAACATCCGGTACGCATACGACGACAAGCCCTTCGACCCTCCGCAGAAAATGCCGAACCCGGAGTGAGCACCTGCTACCTCACAGGTTGCTGAAGTCCGGGCCCTGCGTGCGCGTGCGCTTCAGCTCGTAGAAACCCTGCACCGAGGCGACGAGCAGCGTGCCGTCCCACAGCTTCGCGGCGTCCTCGCCCTTGGGGGCCGGGGTGACGACCGGGCCGAAGAAGGCGATCTGCTCGCCGTCGGCGCCGGGGACCGCGATGACGGGCGTGCCGACGTCCTGGCCGACCTTGTCGATGCCCTCCTTGTGGGAGGCGCGCAACTCGGCGTCGAACTCGAAGTCCTTCTGGTCCGCGTAGTCGATCAGGTCGGCGGGGAGGCCGACCTCGTCGAGCGCACCGGCGATCGCCTCCCGCGTCGGGCCCTGGCCGCCGTTGTGGATGCGGTTGCCGAGCGCGGTGTAGAGCGGGCCGAGGATGTCGGCGCCGTGCTTCTGCCAGGCCGCGGTCACCACGCGGACGCCCTCCCACGCGGTGGTGGTCATCATCTCGCGGTAGTGGTCGTTCAGCTCGTCGAGCCTCGGCTCGTTCAGGACCGCCAGGCTCATGATGTGCCAGCGGACCTCGATGTCCCGGACCTTCTCCACCTCCAGGACCCAGCGCGAGGTCATCCACGCCCACGGGCACAGCGGGTCGAACCAGAAGTCGACCGGAGTCTTGGCGGAAGTCTGCTCAGACATGCTTCTCCTCGTTGGGGGGACACCGGCGCCCGGCACTCTGTGACACCAGGCTCATGTTCAACGCGATCGGTCGCTCGTGCCATTCCCGGGTGCCCGGTGTCAGGTGCACATGGGAGGATCGGTCCTGTTCACGCGCATCCATCACGTACCCATGACGCCACGAGGGAGTGCCGCCCGTGCCCGGTGAGAATCTGTCCCGCGACGAGGCCCGCGAGCGGGCAGCACTGCTGTCCGTCGAGGAGTACGAGGTGTCCCTGGACCTGCGCTCCGCGGTGGGCGGGACCGACACCGAGCCGCGTACGTTCCGGTCGGTGACGACCATCCGGTTCCGCAGCGCGGAGCCGGGCGCCACGAGCTTCGCGGATCTGATCGCGCCGGGCGTCACGGCCGTCTCGCTGAACGGCAGGGACCTCGACCCGGGCGCGGTCTTCGACGGCTCGCGCATCCTCCTGGAGGACCTGGCCGAGGACAACGAACTGGTGGTCGACGCCCAGTGCGCGTACAGCCGCACGGGCGAGGGCATGCACCGCTTCGTCGACCCCGAGGACGGCGAGGTCTATCTCTACACGCAGTACGAGCCGGCCGACTCGCGCCGCGTCTTCGCCAACTTCGAGCAGCCCGACCTCAAGGCGCCCTTCCGCTTCGAGGTGCGGGCCCCCGAGGACTGGGTGGTGTGGAGCAACGGCGTCGGTGAACTGGCCGACGGCGTGTGGAAGTTCGCCGGCACCAAGCCCATCTCGACGTACATCACGGCCTTCGTCGCCGGTCCGTATCACTATGTGACCGACTCGTACGAGCGGGTCCTCGACGACGGCACGCGGCTGGAGATCCCGCTCGGCGCGCTCTGCCGCAAGGGCCTGGCCAGGCATTTCGACGCCGATGACGTCTTCCTGATCACCAAGCAGGGCCTCGACTTCTTCCACGACCACTTCGACTACCCGTACCCGTTCGGGAAGTACGACCAGGCGTTCGTGCCCGAGTACAACCTCGGCGCGATGGAGAACCCGGGCTGTGTGACCTTCCGCGAGGAGTTCATCTTCCGCGGCAACGTGACGCAGGCGTCGTACGAGCGCCGGGCGAACGTGATCCTGCACGAGATGGCCCACATGTGGTTCGGCGACCTGGTGACCATGGTGTGGTGGGACGACCTGTGGCTCAAGGAGTCCTTCGCCGACTTCATGGGCACGTTCTCGATGGTCGAGGCGACCCGCTTCACCAACGGCTGGGTCACCTTCGCCAACAACCGCAAGGCGTGGGCGTACCGCGCCGACCAGCTGCCCTCCACCCACCCGGTCACGGCCGACATCCGCGACCTGGAGGACGCCAAGCTCAACTTCGACGGGATCACGTACGCCAAGGGGGCGTCCGTCCTCAAGCAGCTGGTCGCCTACGCCGGACGGGACGCGTTCCTGGAGGGCGCCCGCCGCTACTTCAAGCGGCACGCGTACGGGAACACGCGCCTCGGTGACCTGCTGTCGGTCCTGGAGGAGACGAGCGGGCGGGACATGGCGGCCTGGTCACGGTCCTGGCTGCAGACCGCAGGCGTCAACTCCCTCACCCCGCAGGTGCTCCTTGACGCGGACGGCCGGGTCGGTGAGCTGACCGTCCTCCAGGAGGCCGCCGAGTCGCATCCCGAACTGCGGCCGCACCGGGTCGCGGTGGGCCTGTACCGGCGGGAGGGCGCGGACGGGTCGGGCGACGGCTCGGGCGGCGGTTCGCTCGTGCGGTACGCGCGCGCCGAGGTCGACGTCGACGGGCCGCGCACGGTCGTCGGTGAGCTGGCCGGGGCCGACGCCCCCGAGCTGGTCCTCGTCAACGACGACGACCTCACGTACTGCAAGATCCGCTTCGACGAGGGGTCGCTGGACACGCTGCGGGCCCATCTCGGTGACCTCACCGACCCGCTCGCCCGTGCCCTGTGCTGGTCGGCGCTGTGGAACCTGACCCGTGACGCGCTCATGCCCGCGCGGGACTTCGTCGACCTCGTGCTGCGCTTCGCGGGCCGCGAGTCGGACATCGGTGTGCTCCAGACGCTCCACGCGTGGGCGAACTCCGCGCTCACCTTCTACGTGGCGCCCGAATGGCGGGCCACCGGCGGGCGGCTGCTCGCCGAGGGCGCGCTGCGGGAGCTGCGGGCCGCCGGGCCCGGCAGCCAGCACCAGCTGACGTGGGCGCGGTTCCTCGCGGCGGTCGCCTCCGGCGAGGACGATCTGCGGCTGCTGCGGGAGCTGTTGGACGGGACGGCGAAGATCGACGGGCTCGAGGTGGACCAGGAACTGCGGTGGGCGTTCCTCGAACCGCTCGCCGCGCACGGGGTCGCGGACGAGTCCGTGCTCGCCGCGGAGCTGGCCCGCGACGACACCGCGTCCGGGAAGCGGCATCAGGTGCGGTGCCTGGCCGCCCGGCCGTCCGCGGCGGTCAAGGCGCAGGCGTGGGCCGCCGTGGTGGAGTCGGACTCGCTGTCCAACGCGCTGGTGGAGGCGACGATCGGGGGGTTCGCGCAGGCGTCCCATCGGGAGCTGACCGCTTCCTACGCGTCGAAGTACTTCGACGCGATCGAGCGGGTGTGGGCGGAGCGGTCGATCCAGATCGGGATGGATGTGGTGCGGGGGTTGTTCCCCTCGCTGCAGGACTCTGCCGAGACCTTGGCGGCTGCCGATGCGTGGCTTGCCTCCCGTGGGGAGGCTGCGCCTGCGCTTCGGCGGTTGGTGCTTGAGGCTCGGGACGATCTGGGGCGTGCGTTGCGGGGGCAGGCTTGTGATGGGGCTGCCGCGGGGTGAGTCGTCGGGTGCGGGTGCGTGGGGGCTGGTCGCGCCGTTCCCCGCGCCCCTGAAGAGGCTCCCCTAACGGGGGACAGCACACTGAGGGTTGACTTGTCGGGCGTCCATAACAGTTACGGAATTTGGGTAATCGGTGCCGTGACCCCCTTCTGGACCAGGGGGTTTCGGCAGTTCGGCGGGTGGACTTTAGGGCGGGGTTGTCCGGTTTTGACGACGGGCTTGTAACAGCGGTTAGGCGGCGGATCAGGCGCGGCAGATTCGAGGTCATGAACCACAACACCCCGCTCTCCCCCCGGCCCCTCCGCCACCTGTCCGACGTCCAGCAGCGCGTCATGACCACCGCGCAGCTGCGGTCGCGGGGCGTGAGCACCGCCGACATCAACGCGCAGTGCCGGCCGGGCGGTTCCTGGCAGCAGCTCCTGCCCGGGGTCCACCTGCTCCGCCCGGGACCCGCCACCAGCGAGGAGCGGCTGCACGCGGTCCTCATGTACGCGGCCCGCTGCCCCGGCGCGGAACCGGCCGTCCCCGCCCAGCCCGGCGCCCCCGAACCGCACGCCCCGCAGGAGTACGCCGACGCCATGATCACCGGTCTCGCCGCACTCGCCCTGCACCGCTTCGCCGCCGCTCCCGCGCTGCTCTCCCTGGACCGCGTCGACGTCCTCGTCCCGCGGCTGCGCCGACTGCGTTCGACGGGCTGCGTCCGTATCGTCCGTACACCGGGCATGCCGGAGCCCGTACAGCTCGGCGGTATCCCCGTGGCGCCCGTGCCGCGTGCGCTGGCCGACGCGGTCGCCGACATCACGGACGCGGGAGTCGTACGCCGGCTGCTCACCGAGGCGGTACGCGGCGGGCACTGCGAACCCGCCGCGGTCGTGCGGGAGTTGACGCAGGCCCGGTTGCTGAGCCGGCCGCATGTGGTGGACGCCGTCGACTCCCTGCTCGCCGAGGGCCGGGCCATCGCCGAGGACCGGCTCTACCGCCTGGTCACGGAACACGGGCTGCCCGACCCGGTCTGGAACGTGGACCTCCGGCTGCCCGGCGGCCCGCTCCTCGGCGGGCTCGACGCGTACTGGCCCGACCACGCCGTCGCCCTCGAACTCGACACCCGGGCCCCGCGCCACGACGACGACGCCATGTGGTCCGAGTACGCCCGCAAGCGTGAGCACCTGGAGCGTCTCGGCATCACGGTCGTCCACGTCACGCCGAAGAAGCTGCGGGACTCGATGGAGCAGCAGGCGACGGTCGTCCGTACGGCTCTGATGGCGTCGGGGGATCGCGATCCGGCGGCCTATGTGGTGGTGCTGCCCCGGTAGGGGGAGAGAGGGGCAGGGATCGGAGGGGCTGCCGGGTGGCCGGTGGCCCCTCCTCCTGTCCTGCCTGCTACTTCGGCTTCGGGCAGTACTCCGCCTCGATCACCGCGTCCGTGTCTCCCGACCAGTCGCCGTTGAAGTTGAAGGCGAGCGAGTGGCGGCCGTCCGCCGTCGTCACCGCCTCCGAGGTGGAGCCGTGGATGCCTCCGCCGTGGCCCCAGACGACGACACCGCAGCTCAGCTCGCGCTCGATGAGGCCGAGGCCGTAACCGGCGTTCGGGATCTCCCCGACCCTGACAGTGGTCTTCATCTCGGCGAGCTGCTTCTTCGGCAGGAGCCGGCCGCGCAGCAGCGCCGAGTAGAAGCGGTTGAGGTCACCCGGGTCGGAGATCATCTCGCCCGCCGCGGAGGCGAGGCTCGGATTGAGTTCCGTGACGTCGTAGGTCGGGCCGGTGGCCGTCTCGGCGAGCTTTCCGTACGCCCGGCTGCTGGGCTTCGGCACCTTCGGGTACGTGCCCGGGACGAGGGTGGCGCTCAGGCCGAGCGGCTGGATGATCCGCTGCCGGATCTCGTCGCCGTACGTGTGGCCCGTGGCCTTCTCGATCACCATGCCGGCCAGGACGTAGTTGGTGTTGGAGTAGTTCCACGAGGTGCCCGGCGCGAAGTCCGGCGCGTGGGACGTCGCGATCCGCACGAGGTCGCGGGGCGGCAGCCTGTCGAAGCGGTGCTCGAAGAAGCCGTCCTTCAGGAAGTAGGTGCGGGCGAAGGTGTCGTCGGTCGTGTAGTCGTAGATGCCGCTCGTGTGGTTGAGGAGTTGGCGGAGGGTGATGCGGCGGCCGTCGTGGCCGTTGCCGTGGACGACGCCGGGCAGCCACTTGTCGACGGTGTCGTCCAGCGAGAGCACGCGTTCTGCTTCCAGCTGGAGTACGACCGTCGAGGCGAAGGTCTTCGTGATGCTGCCTACGCGGTAGTGGTCCGCCGCCGAGCGGGGCTTCTTCGTTTTGAGGTCGCCCACGCCCGCGGTGGCCTTCCAGGTGGTGTGGTTCTCGGCGGCCTGGGCTGCGACTCCGGGGACTCCGTCCTTGACCGCCGCGTCCATCGCCCGCTGGGTCGCGGTGTGGTCTCTCGCCCGGGGCGGGGCGTCCGCCAGGGCCGCGGGGGTCGCCAGCGCGGCGGCTGCGAGTGTTGCTGTGGCGGTGAGGGCCAGGCGGGTTGCACGGGCGGTGCGGGGTGACATGTGAGGGTCCTTTCGTCGGGGTGCCGACGGGAGGGACCTGTTCGGTGTCGGGTGGGTTGCCTACGGGTGGGGTGGTTGAGTGGGATTCAGCCGCATTGTGTGGGGGTCGGGGGGCTGTGTGCCGGGTGCGGGTGCGTTGTGGCTGGTCGCGCGGTTCCCCGCGCCCCTCAAGGGCGAAGAGACTGCGTCGTTCCCCGCGCCCCTCGGGGGCTGCGCCCCCTGGCGGCGAAGGGGCCTCAGCCCTTCTTCAGGATCAGTTCCGTGTTGCGGTCCGCCGGGGTCCCGCTCAGGTCCGTCCGGGCGCCCGGGGCGTTGAAGCTGAGCTCTCGGTACAGGGCTGCCAGGCCGGTCTGGGAGAGGTCCGTGAAGTCCGTTTCGTGGGGGGCCGCGGACTCGATCAGCGTGGTGAACAGGGAGATCGTGCCGTCGTGGTTGTCGGCGATCTCGATCACCCGGGCGAGCTGCGGGAAGTCGACGTGGGAGGCGGTGGAGACCTCCCAGAACGAGCGGCCGTCGGGGCCGGAGTGCGGGGTGACGGCGTTCTTGTGGCTGTGGCCGTTCACCCAGGCCAGCACCGGGCGGTGGGCGCCGAGCACGGAGAGCACCTCGTCGCCGCCGTGCCGCCGCTCCCCCGGGTGCGCCGGGTCCTCGCGGAGGTTACGCATCGATGTGCTCGTGTGGTGGCTGAAGACGATGACGTGTTCCTTGTTCTTCTCCGCCGCCTTCAGCGTGCGCTCCAGCCAGCGCAGCTGGGTCGTGCCGATCGAGCCCTCGTAGTGGCCGCCCGGGTCGGTGGTGTCGAGGCTGATGCCGAGCACGTCGTCCGCGATCCGGAACGTGTAGTACTGGGTCTTCGCGGCGAGGTTGGCCTGCGAGTAGCCGTGTCCGACGGGGCCCGTGCCGGCGTGCGCCGGGTCGAGGTGGGCCTGGAGGTACTCGGTCGGCGTGAAGGGGGCGCGGGCCTCGTCCGGGGTGACCGAGCGCATCCTGCGCGCCTGGGACTTGAGCATCGCCTTGAAGCCGGCGCCCTTGGGGTCGCCGCCCTTCTTGACGTTCTTCCAGATGGCGACGCCCTCCGACTCGTCGAGCGTCATCAGCTTCCTGCCGCCGACCGCGAACTCGGCGAAGAAGGAGTCGCCGGGCGCGTAGCAGCCGCCGGGCAGCGAGTCGTGGTTGCCGACCGTGGAGTACCAGGGCAGGTTGAGGCCGGGGCTGCGCACCTCGCGGATCGCGGCGGCGAGGAAGCCCTCGATGCGCGGGAAGCCGAGCTGCTTGTCGGCGTCGCGCAGGGCCGCGTCGGGCTGCCAGTACAGCTTGAGGTCGCTGTTCTGGACACCCTCGTAGCGGGCCGGGTCACCGGAGTTGGGGGTGATGCGGCCACCGCTCATGACCTTCAGGAACCAGTCCAGTTCCGTCTTGGCGTTGTTGTCGGTGTTGTCGCCGGTGGTCATCACGAAGTGCAGGGGCGAGCCGGTGACGGGGGCGCCGCGCAGTGCGTTGACCCGCTCGACGAGCGAGACCGCGCCGGCCACCGACAGGGACTCCTGCGGGCGCCAGGCGCTGGCGGTCTGGGCGCGCAGATACTCGTACCGCAGCGGGTGCTGTACGTCGACCAGGTGCAGATCGGTGAACTGCACGAACGCGGCGAGGGCGGTGCGCCGCCCGGCCCGGCCGGACTGGGCGGCGGCCAGGTCGCCGCGGACGACACGGGACCAGGCGGGTCCGTCGCCGAGCCGCCGGTACCCGGAGCCCGGGCGTGCGGTGGCGATGGTCGAGAGGGTGGTGCCCCGGGTGTAGGGGGCCAGGGGTGCGGCCGGCGCCCTGCGGGAGACGGCGATCGGCCGGCCCTGGGGGGCGGCGGTGTGGGTGGCGGCCTCGCTCGTTCCCGGGCGCAGCGCGAAGCCGATGCCCGCGGAGAGGGACACCGCCCCGGTGGCGGCCAGGAAGGCGCGGCGGTCACGAGCGGCGGTGGCGACAGAGCGTATGCGCGACATGGCGCGGTCTCCCCTGGTGCGGCGCGTCAGCAGTGGTCGCGGTCGGTCCACTGACGCGAACTTCCCGCTCGTACTTGATGGTTGGCACCGGGGGTGACCTGCGCGTTAACTGGACGGCAACGGGCAGCGCCGATCACCGTACGTCGATCTTGGACTACCCTCCGCGTCCACCGAGCCCTCCTCGAACGGAGGGGAGCCGGTCACTCCACGTTCATCTGGCGGGGTAGGGGTGGGTTCCACCGCCCGTTTCGCGGCCGGTTCGCCGGTCGGTTCGTCGGTCGGTCTCAGGTGTCGGCGGGATGTTCCGGGATGCCTGTCACCCGGCCGGGTCCGGGGCGCTCCCGCCACAGGGCGAGTCCCACGTCGACCAGCCCCACGCGTTCCAGCGCGGGCACCTCGTCGAGGGGATGCCAGGCCGCCATGTCGGTCGAGCCGTCGGCCTCGTGGCGCAGTTCGCCGCCGGTCACCCGGGCCTCGTAGACGATCCGCAGGCCCTGGAAGTCGGCGGCGCCGACGCGGCGCGGATAGGTGCGCAGGATCGAGTCGACGCCGAGCAGGGTGAGCGGCTCGACGGTGTAGCCGGTCTCCTCCTCGGCCTCGCGGATCACGGTGTCGTACGGGTCCTCGCCGTGGTCCATGCCGCCGCCGGGCAGGGTCCAGCGCCTGCTGCCGTCGCGTGCCACCCAGCGTGCGAGGAGCATCCGCCCGTCACGCACGCACACGGCGTAGGCCGCCACCCTCAACTCCTTGCGCATGGGCAGACGTTACGACAGGGGCATCCGCACGTCCCGGTTTGGCCGGAGATCGGCTCCATGACGTATGGCGGAATTACGCCATGAACAGTTCACGTCACGGTCAGCTCTCCCCAAACTTCCGTTTCTTACGTAAAGCTGAGCGGTCATCCGGGTTCACATTCCGGACTGACGCGATCGGTCCGACGTCGATCCGATCGTGAACGGACTTTTCCTTTACTCACAAGGATGCTGATGACCCTCCACTCTCAGCGCGCTCCGATCAGCGGGGCGAGACGTGCAGCACGCATAGCCGTCGCCGCAGGCCTCGTGGCCGCTCTCTCCTCGGTCGGGCCGATACCCATGGCCTTCTCCGCAGACGGCCCGGGTACCACCCCCGCCGACACGCCGGTCAAGTCCGCGAAAGGCAAGCTCGGTTCGGCCGACGCCGACCTCCTCGCGCAGGCGCAGGCGTCCGGCGACAAGAACGTCACGATGATGATCGCCACCGCGCCGGGGCAGACCGAACAGGTCGCAGGGCAGCTCGACGCGGTGAAGGGCGGCTCGGTCGGCCGCACCTACGACAAGCTCGGCTACGTCCGCGCGACCGTCCCGACCGCCAAGGCCGAGTCGGCCATCGCGGCGGCCTCCAAGCTCTCCTCCGTGCACGGCATCGACCTGCGCCAGGAGATCGTGCTGGACGACCCGACCCCGTCCGCGGACACGGCCAAGGGTGCCAAGAAGGGCGCCACGGCCGCCGCTTACCCCGCGCCGGGCAAGAACACCCCCGCCGTGAACCCGTACAACCCGTCCTTCGAGACGGGTGCCGTCGACTTCGTGAAGAAGAACCCGAAGGCGGACGGCCGCGGTATCACCATCGGCATCCTCGACTCCGGTGTCGACGTGGCGCACCCCGCGCTGCAGAGGACGACGACCGGCGAGCGCAAGATCGTCGACTGGGTGACGGCGACCGACCCGCTGGTCGACGGCGACGCGACCTGGCGCGCGATGATCAACGCCCGCTCAGGCCCGGTCTTCACCTACGACGGCGAGAGCTGGAAGGCCCCGGCCGGCACCTACGCGGTCAGCCGCTTCCGTGAGTCCGCCTCCGTCGGCGGCGACGCGAACGGCGACCTGAACCGCGACGGCGACACGACCGACAGCTGGGGCGTGCTCTACGACGCCGCCGCGGGAACGGTCCGCGTCGACCTGAACGACAACAACGACTTCACGGACGACGCGCCGATGAAGCCGTACAAGGACGGCTACCAGATCGGCTACTTCGGTACCGACGACCCGGCCACCGAGATCGCCGAGCGCGTGCCGTTCGTCGTGGAGATCCGCAAGGACGTCCCGATGGACCCGCTGGGCGGTGACTGGGTCGGCAAGAAGTCCGACTTCGTCAACATCGGCATCATCGAGTCCGAGCACGGCACGCACGTCGCCGGCATCACCGCCGCCAACAAGCTGTTCGGCGGCAGGATGAACGGCGCGGCGCCCGGCGCCAAGCTCGTCTCCTCGCGCGCCTGCACCTGGAGCGGCGGCTGCACGAACGTCGCGCTCACCGAGGGCATGATCGACCTCGTCGCCAACCGCGGCGTCGACATCGTGAACATGTCGATCGGCGGCCTGCCCGCGCTCAACGACGGCAACAACGCGCGCGCCGAGCTCTACACGCGTCTCATCGACACCTACGGCGTCCAGCTGGTCATCTCGGCCGGCAACTCCGGACCCGGTGCCAACACGATCGGCGACCCCGGCCTGGCCGACAAGGTCATCTCGGTCGGCGCGTCCATCTCCAAGCAGACCTGGGCGTCCAACTACGGCTCGGCCGTCGAGAAGAAGTACGCGATGCTGCCCTTCTCCTCGCGCGGCCCGCGTGAGGACGGCGGCTTCACGCCGACGCTGACCGCGCCCGGCGCCTCCATCAACACCACGCAGACCTGGTTCCCCGGCGGCCCGGTCGCCGAGGCGGGCTACTCCCTGCCGCCCGGCTACTCGATGCTGCAGGGCACCTCGATGGCGTCCCCGCAGGCCGCGGGCGCGTCCGCGCTGCTGCTCAGCGCCGCGAAGCAGAAGCGCATCGACCTGACGCCCGCGAAGCTGCGGACCGCGCTGACCTCGACCGCCGACCACATCAGCGGCACGCAGGCGTACGCGGAGGGCGCGGGCCTCATCAACATCCCGGACGCCTGGGACTCGATCCGTGACGGCGCCACCGCCCACGAGTACAGCGTCAAGGCCCCGGTCGACACCGCCATCGACTTCGCGCTGAAGACCCCGGGCTTCGGCACCGGCCTCTACGACCGCGAGGGCGGTCTCAAGGCCGGCCAGAAGAAGACGTACGACGTCACCGTGACCCGTACGACCGGTGCGGACCGTGCCGTCCGGCACGAGCTGAACCTGGAGAACAACCGGGACCACACGTTCCGGATCATCGGCAAGGACGAGATCTCGCTGCCGCTGAACAAGCCGGTGACGGTGAAGATCGAGGCCAGGCCGGAGAACTCCGGGCTGAGCAGCGCGATCCTGGAGGTCGACGACCCGCGCACCGAGGGCGTCGACAAGCAGATCCTCACCACCGTCGTGGTCGCCGCCCCGCTGTCCGCCTCGCAGAAGTACGCCTACGCGGCGTCCGGCAAGGTCCAGCGCAACTCCACCACGTCGTACTTCGTGACCGTCCCCGAGGGCGCCAAGAACCTCGAGGTCGCGATCGGCGGGCTGAAGACCGGGAGCCAGACCCGGTTCATCGCCATCCACCCGTACGGCGTCCCGATCGACAACACGTCGACGCCGTTCTGCTACAACAACTACCTCGACGGCAACGGCTGCCGCCCCGACCTGCGGTACTACAGCGACCCGCAGCCGGGCGTCTGGGAGATCGAGGTCGAGTCGCGCCGTACGTCGCCGCTGCTCGACAACCCGTACAAGCTGAACGTCGAGGTGCTGGGCGCCGAGTTCGACCCGGCCGTCGTGACCGTCCCGGACGCCAAGGTCGGTACGCCGACCCCGGCCTCGTGGAAGGTGACGAACAAGCTCGCCGCGGTCGACGGTTCACTCAAGGGCGGTCCGCTCGGCTCCTCCAAGAGCACCCGCCCGACCATCGCCCAGGGCGCCACGGACACCGTCACGGTGGACGTGCCCGCGGGCGCCCAGTCGCTCGACGTGAGCATCGGCAACGTCTCCGACGCCGCCGCCGACCTCGACCTGTCCGTCTACGACGCGCAGGGCACCCTGGTCGGCTCGTCCGCGGACGGCGACTCCGAGGAGGCCGTCTCCGTCCCGTCGCCCGCGGCCGGTACGTACACCGTGCTGGTCGACGGCTACTCGGTCCCGGCGGGCACCACCGCGTACGACTACCTGGACGTGTACTTCGCGCCCTCGCTCGGACAGGTGGAGGTCGCCGCGACACCCGTGAAGCTCGCCACCGGCGCATCGACGTCGGTCACCGCGCAGGTCGTCGCGAACGCGGCGCCGCCGGCCGGCCGTACGTTCTTCGGGCGGGTGCAGCTCGTGAACGCGCGGGGCACCGCGGCCGGAACGGGCAGCGTCCTGATCGAGAAGGTCACGCCGTAGCCTCCGGCAGGCACTGACACGGAGGGCGGGCGTCCGGTTCCACCGGGCGCCCGCCCTTCCCGTTCCCCCGCCGCCGCGCTCAGCCCTCGCCGCCCCGGCCGCTCTCCGGGCCCGCGCACTCCATGCCGCGCGCTCCCGGCAGGGCCCCGACGATCTCCTTGCGGGCGTCACCGACCCCCCAGCCGGTCTCCCAGTCCAGCCGGTCCTGCGGGTACACCGGCAACCGCACCAGCGTGTACGTGCCCGCCTTCAGGTCCTTCCGGGCACTCTCCGGGAGCGTGACGGTGATCGTCGGGTGGTCCGCCACCGACCGCTCGGGCCGGTAGTAGCGCTTCACCTCCAGTTCGACGCGTACGTTCCCGTCGGCCGCGGGCGTGATGCTCCGTACGGTCCCCTCGACGAGGACCTTCGCGCACGCGAGGCGCATCTCCGGCGAGAACAGCGACGAGTCGCCCCCGCCGTCCTCGCCCTTCGCGGCCGACGAGTCGCTCTTGGAACTCGCGTCGTTGTCGGCGCCTCCCGCGCCCCCTCCCTGCACGCCGAGCCACACCAGTCCGCCCAGCAGCGCCGTGCCCGCCGCGATCACGAGGGCGCCCATGGCCGCTCCCGCCCAGCGCCGGGCGCGGCGCGGCTGCCGGGGCCCCGTCCCCTTCTTCGGCGCTCCCGGCGGCCTGAGCGGGGCGGACGCCCGGGACTGCCCCGCCCTCCGGCCGTCACCCGGCCGCCCGGGGTCCGCCGCCCCCGCGTCCATCGCCTCCGCGTCCGGTGTCCCCGCGTCCGGTGTCCCGTCGGCCAGGGTGTCGCCCATGATCCGCAGTTGTTCCCTCAGCAGGGCCACGTCCGCGACCGCCGACCGGTGCTCCGCCATGAACTCCGGGTCGTCCCGCGCTCCCGCGGGCAGGGGTTCGTCCGTGAGTGCGGCGAGCAGCGCGTCGATCCCCTCGTACGCGGCTTCTTCGTACTCGGCTCCTCCGTACTCGGGCATGTCACACCACCTCGTCCTCGTGCAGGCGGGTGCGCAGCGCGCGGACCGCCGAATGCAGCCTGCTCTTGACCGTGCCCTCCGGGATGCCGAGCTCCTCGGCGATCCCCCGGACGGGCAGGTCGGCGTAGAAGCGCAGCACGAGGATCTGCCGCTGGGCGTCGGGCAGCTCGTCCAGGCCCTGGGCCACCGCGAGCGACAGCACCTTCGTCTCCTCGCCCGAGTCGCCCCCGGTGTGCTCGGCGGGCCGCAGCGAGGCCAGCCGTTCGCCGATCCGCTCCTGCCGGCGCCTGGCCCGGTGCCAGTCCACGGCCAGGTTCGAGGCGACGACCGCCGCCCACGCCGACACGTCACGCGGCGCCTCCGCACCACTCGCCGCCCGCTCGAGCAGCCGCAGACGGACCTGCTGCACCCCGTCCGGCAGGTCCGTCTGCGGCACCCCGCCGAGCGCGAGCACCGCACGCACCCGACGCTCCTGTGCCGCGTCCAGGGGGTCGTCGAACACTCCCCGGGCCGACTCCTCGGCCCCCTGGACGCGGCGGGTTCTTCTGCGCAGCACAGCACCCCTCCCCTCACCGCGTTTCCTCTAGGACGCCACAGGCGTACGAAACGTTCGGCCGGATACGACCGATCTTCGGGCGGCCCGCTTCGGGCGACGGAGGCGTATGTCACACCGTCTCAGTACGCGGGCAAAGGATTGGACACATGGGCCCGGGTGAGACACATGATGGAAACTCGGCCATGTCCCGGCCAAAAAAAATGAGCAGGCAGATGAGCAGGCAGAAGGAGTCGCTGTGAAGGTAGGAATCGTCGGAGCCACCGGTCAGGTCGGCACCGTCATGCTGAGGATCCTCGCCGAGCGCGAGTTCCCGGTGGAGACGCTGCGTCTGTTCGCCTCGGCCCGTTCGGCCGGTTCGACGATCGCCTACAAGGACAAGTCCGTGACCGTGGAGGACGCCTCCACGGCCGACTACTCCGGCCTCGACATCGTGCTGTTCTCCGCGGGCGGCGCCACGTCCAGGGCCCTTGCCGAAAAGGTCGCCGCACAGGGTCCCGTCGTGATCGACAACTCCTCGGCGTGGCGCAAGGACCCCGAGGTTCCGCTGGTCGTCTCCGAGGTCAACCCGCACGCCGTGGCGGACCGGCCCAAGGGGATCATCGCCAACCCGAACTGCACGACCATGGCCGCGATGCCCGTCCTGAAGCCGCTGCACGCGGAGGCGGGGCTCGAAGCGCTCGTCGTCGCCACCTACCAGGCCGTCTCCGGGTCCGGGCTCGCCGGTGTCGCCGAGCTGCACGGCCAGGCGCAGAAGGTTGTCGCCGACGCGGACAAGCTGACCCACGACGGTTCGGCGGTCGACTTCCCCGAGCCGCAGGTCTACCAGCGGCCCATCGCCTTCAACGTCCTGCCGCTGGCCGGGTCCATCGTGGACGACGGCCTGAACGAGACCGACGAGGAGCAGAAGCTCCGGCACGAGTCCCGCAAGATCCTGGAGATCCCGGAGCTCAAGGTGTCCGGGACGTGTGTCCGTGTGCCGGTGTTCTCGGGGCACTCGCTGCAGGTCAACGCGCGGTTCGCGCGGCCGTTGAGTGTGGAGCGGGCCACGGAGCTGCTGGCCGGTGCGCCCGGTGTCGCCCTCTCGGAGATTCCGACGCCGCTGCAGGCTGCCGGGCAGGATCCGTCGTTCGTCGGCCGCATCCGTGCGGACGAGACGGTGGAGCACGGGATTGCGCTGTTCGTCTCGAACGACAACCTCCGCAAGGGCGCTGCGCTGAACGCGATCCAGATCGCGGAGCTGGTGGCAGCGGAACTCAGCTGACCACTGGCGTGGGGCCGTGAGGGCGGGGGTCCGAGGCGCGATTCGGGTGCGGGCCCGGTGAGGGCTGGCCGCGCAGTTCCCCGCGCCCCTTGGGGGCTGCGCCCCCTGAAGACAAAAGATTGCGCCGTTCCCCGCGCCCCTAAAGGGCAAAAGCTGGGGCGCAGCCCCGCTTTTAGGGGCGCGGGGAACTGCGCGAACGGCCCCCACCGGCCCGCAGACAAATGACGAGCCGGGGGCGCAGCCCCGGTTTTCGGGGGCGCGGGGAACTGCGCGGGCGGCCCCCACCCTGCCGCGGACAAACTACGAGCCGGGGCGCGGCTTCGCTCTTCAGGGGTGGCGGATCTCGTAGAGGTAGCAGCCGTACTCGACGGCCCTGACGTGCACCAGGGCCACCTCGGAGTCCGCGAAGGCCTCCGCGAGCGCCGCGTCCAGCACCGCGTCGGGCCGGTCAGGGATCTCCAGGAAGCGCCCCCCGAGGATGCGCCCCTCGGCGGAGTACCGCCGCAGGGTGCGCAGAACGCCCGGCCCGGCGAAGGGATACCCGCCGAGGTCCGGCCCCGCGCACTCCTCGGCATGGACGAAGACGGGCCCCTGCTCGTCGTACGCCCCGGGCCGCGCACCGGTCTCCGCGGCCCAGCGCCGCAGCGGCGCGTACGAGACGAGGGCGATGCGCTCCCCCGGTTCACTGCGCCGCAGGCAGCAGCGGAGCGGGGCCCCGCCCTCCGGGTCGGTGAAGGGGACGCACGGAAGGCCCGCGTCGTCCGTCGCGCGGAGTTCCTTCAACGCATGGGGTGCGATGGGCCGTACGTGATGGCTGGTCATGCCTCCAGGGTGGCCCCGCATCCCCCACGCACACCGGCGGGAAACGGACATCGCACTCCCGCAGCCGCCGTGGAAGGATGACGCAACTGACCCATCACGAGGAGATGACCGCGTGCCTGGCACAAACCTGACCCGCGAAGAGGCGCAGCAGCGGGCGAAGCTGCTCACCGTTGACTCGTACGAGATCGATCTGGATCTCTCCGGCGCGGTGGAGGGCGGCACCTACCGGTCCGTGACCACGGTGCGCTTCGACTCGGCCGAGACCGGCGTCGGGTCCTTCATCGATCTGGTGGCCCCGGCCGTCCAGGAGGTCGTCCTCAACGGTGACTCCCTCGATCCGGCCGAGGTCTTCAAGGACTCGCGGATCGCGCTGGCGGGCATCCTGGAGGGCCGCAACGTCCTGCGGGTCGTGGCCGACTGCGCGTACACGAACACGGGTGAGGGGCTGCACCGGTTCGTCGACCCGGTCGACCAGCAGGCCTACCTCTACACCCAGTTCGAGGTGCCGGACGCCCGCCGTGTCTTCGCGAGCTTCGAGCAGCCGGATCTGAAGGCCACCTTCCAGTTCACCGTGAAGGCGCCCTCCGGCTGGACCGTCATCTCCAACTCGCCGACGCCGGAACCGAAGGACGACGTCTGGGAGTTCGAGCCGACGCCGCGGATCTCGACGTACATCACGGCGCTGATCCTGGGTCCGTACCACTCGGTGCACAGCGTGTACGAGAAGGACGGGCAGAGTGTGCCGCTGGGCATCTACTGCCGGCCGTCGCTCGCGGAGTTCCTCGACTCGGACGCGATCTTCGAGGTCACGCGGCAGGGCTTCGAGTGGTTCCAGGAGAAGTTCGACTACGCGTACCCGTTCAAGAAGTACGACCAGCTCTTCGTGCCGGAGTTCAACGCGGGCGCGATGGAGAACGCGGGCGCGGTGACCATCCGCGACCAGTACGTGTTCCGGTCGAAGGTGACGGACGCGGCGTACGAGGTGCGGGCCGAGACGATCCTGCACGAGCTGGCCCACATGTGGTTCGGCGACCTCGTGACGATGGAGTGGTGGAACGACCTGTGGCTCAATGAGTCCTTCGCCACCTACACCTCGATCGCCTGCCAGGCGTACGCGCCGAACTCCCGCTGGCCGCACTCCTGGACCACGTTCGCGAACTCCATGAAGACGTGGGCGTACCGGCAGGACCAGTTGCCCTCCACGCACCCGATCATGGCGCAGATCAACGACCTCGACGACGTGCTCGTCAACTTCGACGGCATCACGTACGCCAAGGGCGCCAGCGTCCTGAAGCAGCTCGTGGCGTACGTCGGCGAGGACGAGTTCTTCCGTGGCGTGCAGGCGTACTTCAAGGCGCACGCGTACGGGAACACGCAGCTGTCCGACCTGCTCGGCGCGCTGGAGGAGACCAGCGGGCGCGATCTGGGCACGTGGTCGCAGAAGTGGCTGCAGACGGCCGGTATCAACATCCTGCGCCCGGAGATCGAGACGGACGCGAACGGTGTCATCACCTCGTTCGCGATCCGCCAGGAGGCTCCGGCGTTGCCCGCGGGTGCGAAGGGCGAGCCGACGCTGCGCCCGCACCGCATCGCGGTCGGCCTGTACGACCTGGACGATGCGGAGGGCGGCAGCGGCAAGCTGGTGCGCGGCGAGCGCATCGAGCTGGACGTGGACGGCGAACTGACCGAGGTGCCCCAGCTGGTGGGCAAGCCGCGCGCGGCCGTGATCCTCCTCAACGACGACGACCTGTCGTACGCGAAGGTCCGCCTCGACGAGCAGTCCCTCGCGTTCGTCACCGAGCACCTCGGTGACTTCGAGGCGTCCCTGCCCCGCGCCCTGTGCTGGGCCTCGGCGTGGGACATGACCCGTGACGCCGAGCTGGCGACCCGCGACTACCTCTCGCTGGTGCTGTCCGGCATCGGCAAGGAGTCGGACATCGGCGTCGTGCAATCGCTGCACCGCCAGGTGCTGACGGCGGTCGAGCTGTACGCCGACCCGAACGCCCGCGAGGCGCTGCTGACCCGCTGGACGGACGCCACGCTGGCCCACCTGCGGTCCTCCGCGGCCGGCGGCGACCACCAGCTGGCCTGGGCGCGCGCGTTCGCGTCGACGGCCCGTACGCCGGAGCAGCTGGACCTCCTGGAGGGTCTGCTGGACGGCCGCGAGGCCGTCGAGGGCCTGGCCGTCGACACCGAGCTGCGCTGGTCGTTCGTGCAGCGGCTCGCGGCGGTGGGCCGCTTCGACGACGCCGAGATCACCAGCGAGTACGGGCGGGACAAGACGGCCGCGGGTGAGCGTCACGCGGCGTCCGCCCGCGCCGCCCGCCCGACCGACGAGGCCAAGGCGGAGGCCTGGGCGTCGGTCGTGGAGTCCGACAAGCTGCCGAACGCCCTGCAGGAGGCCGTGATCGGCGGCTTCGTGCAGTTCGGCCAGCGCGAACTGCTCGCCCCGTACACGGACAAGTACTTCGAGGCGGTCAAGGGCGTCTGGGACTCGCGTTCGCACGAGATGGCCCAGCAGATCGCGGTCGGCCTCTACCCGACGGTGCAGGTCTCCGCGGACACCCTGGCGAAGACGGACGAGTGGCTGGCCTCGGCCGAGCCGAACGCGGCACTGCGCCGGCTGATCTCGGAGTCCCGCTCGGGCGTGGAACGCGCCCTGAAGGCCCAGGCGGCGGACACGGCGGCCTCGGCGGCGACCCCGACCGGCGAGTAGCAGAACGGAAGCGGGGGGGGGGGGGGGGGGGGGGGGGGGGCGGGCCGGCCCCCCCCCCCCCCCCCGCTTCCGTATTGAAGGGGGGAGTCACGGCAGCACGACCCAGCCGACGGGGGAGACAACCAGCCCGGCTGCCGTGACTCGTTCAGGACCCCGGCCACTTCCAGGGGCACGGGGAACGGCGCAGTCCTTCGTCATGAGGGGGCGCAGCCCCCAAGGGGCGCGGGGAACTGCGCGACCAGCCACAACGCACCCGCACACGCCCCCACCCCACCCCGAAGCGGAGCTACGTCCGGCTCTTGGCCCGATACAGGTGCATCGTCAGCGGCGCGAAGATCAACGTAATGACCCCGCTGGCCAGCAACACCCACCCGATATCGGCCCCGCTGGCGTCCCCGTGGACGAGCCCACGAACAGCCGTAGCCGCGTTACTGACCGGATTCGCGTTGACGATCGCCTCCATCCACCCCGGCATCGTCTCCGGCTCCACGAAGATGTTGCTCGTGAAGACCAGCGGGAACATCACCAGCATGCTGGACCCCGACACCGTCTCGGGCGCCTTGGCGACCACACCCAGCGCCGCGAAGATCCAGCTGACGCTCACCGCGAAGACCAGCAGGAGCAGCATGGCGGCCAGCACCCCGCCCACTCCCCCGTCGGGCCGGAAGCCCAGCGCGAGCCCGACACCCATCGTGGTGGTCAGCGCCAGCACGTAGCGGACGATGTCGCCGAGGAGGCTGCCCACGATCGTGGCGGGCTGCCAGAACGGCAGGGTCCGGAAGCGGTCGTAGATCCCCCGGGTGATGTCCATGTTGAGCGCGGTTCCGGTGTAGACGGTCGGCATGATGACGGTCTGCACGAGGACGCCCGGCAGGAAGTACTGGAGGTACTCCTTGGTCGAGCCGGCGAACGCGCCGCCGAAGAGGTAGGTGAAGGTCAGCAGGAAGATGATCGGCATCAGCGTGACGTCGAACAGCACGGCCACGCCGTAGTGCTTCATCTTCCGCATCGTGCGCCACGCAGAGACCCGTACAGCGGTCAGCGGGTTGGGGCGGGAGGGGCGGATCTGACTGGTGAGGGCCTTGCGCAGGGCGTCGTTGGGTACGCCCGGGGTGGCCGTCGTCTCGGATGTGAGGGTCATGCCGCTGCCTCCTGGTCGCTGGTGCCGTCTTCCGCGGGGCGCCCGGTCAGGGCGAGGAAGACCTCGTCGAGGCTGGGCCTGCCGAACGCGAAGTCCGAGACGGCGATCTCGGAGCGGGCGAGTTCGGCGAGGGCGCCCGCGACCCGCGCGTTGTCGTCGGTCCGTACCGAGAGCGCGAACGGGTCGGACTCCTGGAAGACCGGCGAGGCGAGGGCCCGGGTGAGCAACTGGGCGGCCTCGGGGCGGGTCTCGGCGTTGACGAGCCGTACGTGCAGGGCTCCGGTGCCGACGGACGACTTGAGCTCGCCGGTGGTGCCCTCGGCGATGACCCGGCCGTGGTCGATGACGGCGATCCGGTCGGCGAGCTGGTCGGCCTCGTCCAGGTACTGCGTGGTCAGCAGGATCGTGGTGCCGAGCGCCACCATGGCCCGCACGCTGTCCCACACCTGGTTGCGGCTGCGCGGGTCGAGTCCGGTGGTCGGCTCGTCCAGGAAGAGCAGGTCGGGGGTGATGACGAGACTGGCGGCGATGTCGAGGCGGCGCCGCATGCCTCCGGAGAAGGTCTTGGACTGGCGTCCGGCGGCTTCCGTGAGGTCGAAGGCCGCGAGCAGTTCCTCGGCCCGCGCGGCGGCCTGGGACCGGGAGAAGCCCAGGAGGCGGGCGAGCAGGGTGAGGTTCTCGGTGGCGGTGAGGTCCTCGTCGATGGAGGCGAACTGGCCGGTGAGGCTGACCCGGCTGCGTACCGCCCCGGCCTCCTTGACCACGTCGTGCCCGAGGACCCGGGCGGTGCCGCCGTCGGGGGTCAGCAGGGTGGACAGCATCCGGATCGTCGTCGTCTTGCCCGCGCCGTTGGGGCCCAGCACTCCGTAGACGACACCTTGCGGGATGGCCAGGTCGACACCGTCGACGGCCCGGGTCTCACCGAAGGTCTTGACGAGTCCCGACGTCTCGATGGCAAGTGTGGATTGCGAACTCAATCTGTGACTCCTTGGTCCTGATGCGCCACGAGAGGCTGTGCGCCATGGCAGGAAGCGAACGACACGCAGAGCAGTAATCAAATTTGATTACTGCCTCCAAGCTAGAGCACGAGTGACCCGCTATGCAAGTTTGATTAGTAGGTCATGCGGAGACGGTGGTTCGTCAACGGCCCGTCGTCCCGGGGCCGATGAGGGCGCGCCACGATCCCGGCGTCCCGAAGGTGGGGCCGTGCTCGCCGGCCATCTCGTACTCGCCGGACCTGACCCTTTCCAGCAGGTCCCGGGTCCACTCGACGCCCAGGTCGGCGTAGCGCGTACGCATGGTCCACAGCTCGCCCAGATGCGCCGGCAGGCCCTCGGCGTGGATCGGGGCGGATTCCTTGCGCAGCACGGCCCGTTGCGCCTCCAGGACGGCCAGGCGGGTGGAGAGGGCCGCCACGGCGCGGTCGCGGGAGAGGGCGGGCATCAGGGCGAGGCCGGCGCTGAGCATGTCGGCGCGGTGCTCGGGCCGTTCCAGGGCGTCGACCAGCAGCCGGAAGAACTCCTCGTCGCCCTCGGGGGTCACGCTGTAGTCCACCCGCCCCGGCCAGTGGACGATCTCGCTGGCCTCCAGCAGGCCGATCTTCGCGAGCTGCCGCAGCGCGTGGTAGATGGAACCGGGTTTGACGTTGGCCCAGTCGTCGATCCCCCAGGACAGCAACTCGGCCCGCACCCGGTAACCATGCGTCCTGCCGAACCCGCGTACCACCCCGAGGACCAGCAACCGCGTCGCCGACATCGTCACCCCGTTCCGTCTGGTGCGGCGTTCTCTGTACGCCGCCTGCCTGGACGTCAGCCTAGTGAGCCGCGGGGCGCGGCAGGGGGCCGCGGCCCGGCGGGCCCGGTGGCGGTCGACGGTGGTCGGCGGCGACCGGTGCGCCCGACCGCCGGACCGGAGGACCGGAGGACCTGCGGTCGGGCTGTCCGGCTGTCTGCGGGTCCGACAGACGCCTGACCCGCGGCAGTTGGCAGGTGGCCTGTCTACCGGCGTCCTGTCGGTCGGCGGCCCGTCTGCCGGCCTGCTCGGTCACGACCTGCGGCCCGCGGGCGTCGGCTGAGCGTCGGGCCGCCGACAGACAGGCCGCCGGACCCACGACCGGATCACGGTCAGCCGGTTGATCGGAGGCCGGTCTACGGACCCCGCGGGCCCGTAGACCAACGGCGTCGGCCGAACGTCCGGCCGGTGGACCGGCGGACCGGCGGATCGGCGGCCGGTGAAGCGACGGCCGGCTGGTCCGCGGTCGGCAGCCACCGGCCGACAGGCCGACGCACCGCCGACCCGCGGCCGACTGGTCGACGGCCGGCCGGTCGGTAGGTCGGTCGGTCGGTCGGTCAGTCGGTCAGAGGCCAGAGGCCAGACGTCCGGTCGACCAGCCGCCCGATCGACGGACCGACCGACCGGCCGACGGTCCACCCGTCCCGCGAACCCGCGGCTGACCGTCCGGCCAGGTCAGGCGCTGGTTTCCAGTTCCACCTTCGGGACGTCCGGCAGTTTGCCCAGTTTGATCAGGAGCGGGCGCATGTTGATGACGTCCCAGTGTTCGACGACCTTGGCGTCCTCGAAGCGCAGTTCCTCCACCAGGTGCCAGCTGACGCGCTCGCCGGTCGGCGGCACGCCCATGAACTCGTGCGAGTGGGTCGCGGTCACGGTGATGCGCAGGGTGACCCGGTCCTCCTCCGCCATGATGCTCTTCACTTCGAGCTGGAGATCGGGGAACGCCTGCAGCCCGCCCTCCATGAGTTTGATCATGTCGGCGGAACTCACCTCGTTGTCCTCGGAGTAGTGCACGATGTCCGGCGACCAGTGCTTGATGATCCCGCTCAGGTCCCACCGGTTCCAGGCGGCGACCATTTCCAGACACAGGGCCTTGCGCTCGGCCATTGACATGGCGATTCCTCACAGTCTCGCGGACGATGTCACGCCAGACTGCCCCTGACCCGCCTGAGAACGGCTGCAGGACCGCTCAAGTCCCGCTGGAGCGGCGCCGGACGCCGCCCGGCACCCCGCCGGGGTGCGCCGAAGTCCATCGGCGCTCACGGAGTCCTCTAGCCCCGCACGACAGCCTGGGCCCCTGGAACCGCCTCTCCCGCAGCGCCTCACGCCGGGGAGAGCACCGTTTCGTACGCCGAGGAGGGGCCTTGAACATCCTGTTGACCGGTGCCACGGGCAAGGTGGGACGCCATGTCGCCCAGAGCCTGGCGGCTTCCGGGCACCACGTGCGGGCGCTCACCCGGACGCCCGCGACCGCCGCGCTGCCGGCCGGCGTCGAGGTCGTCCGGGGCGATCTGGAGCAGCCGCAGACCCTGCCCGCCGCCCTGGAGGGCGTCGACCGGATGTACCTCTTCCCGGTGCCGGAGACCGCCCACGAGGTCGCGGCGCTCGCCCGCAAGGCGGGGGTCCGGCACATCGTCGTCCTGTCGTCCAGCTCGGTGCTCGACGACGAGTCCAACCCCAGCCACCAGCACCACCGCGCGGTGGAACGGGCCGTCGAGGACAGCGGGGCGGACTGGACCTTCGTACGCCCCGACGAGTTCGCCGGCAACACCCTCTGGAAGTGGGGCGACTCGATCCGTACGGAGAACGTCGTGCGCGCCCCCTACGGCAAGGCCGCCCGCGCGATCGTCCACGAGGCGGACATCGCGGCGGTCGTGGCGACCGCGCTGCTGGAGGACGGCCACGCGGGCGCCCAGTACCTGGTGACGGGGCCTCAGGCGCTGACCCAGGTCGAGCAGGTGGCCGCGATCGCGGCGGCGACCGGCCGGGACATCCGCTTCGAGGAGCTGAGCCGGGAGGCCGGGCGGGCGGCGATGAGCGCCGTCATGCCGCCGCCGGTCGTCGAGATGCTGCTCGACTACCTCGCCGAGTCGGCCGTCACTCCCGGCCCGGTGACCGATGCGGTGCGCCGGGTCACCGGCCGTCAGGCACGCACGTTCGCGAGCTGGGCGGCGGAGCACGCCGGCGGATTCAGCGGCGAGGCCGCTGCCACCGGTGCCGGTAGTTCCAGCAGTTCCAGCTGAGGAGGGGAGTCGCCATGTACGGACCCGGGATGGCCGAGATCTACGAGCTGCTGCACGAGTCGCGCGGCAAGGACTACCGGGTGGAGGCCGCCACCGTCGCGGGGCTCGTACGGGCCCGCAACCCCGCGGCGGCCTCGCTCCTGGACGTCGCCTGCGGCACCGGCGCGCATCTGCGGCACTTCGCCCAGCTCTTCGACAAGGTCGAGGGGCTCGAACTGTCCGACGCGATGCTGTCGATGGCCCGCACCGCGGTACCCGCCGCCGTCCTGCACGGCGGCGACATGCGCGACCTCTCCCTGGGACGCTCCTACGACGCGATCACCTGCATGTTCGGCTCGATCGCCTATCTGAAGGACACCGCCGAACTCACCGCGACCCTGAAGTCGTTCGCCGAGCATCTGACACCGGACGGTGTCGTGGCGGTGGACCCCTGGTGGTTCCTGGAGACGGCCCTCGACCGCCATGTGAGCGGGGACACCGTGACCGTGGGCCGGCGGACGCTGACCCGCGTCTCCCACACGGAGCGCCGGGGGCACACCTCGCACATGGTCGTGCACTACGTGGTGGCCGATCCCGACAGCGGTGTGCGGCACTTCGCGGAGGCTCACACGCTGACGCTGTTCACCCGGGCCGCGTACGAGGAGGCGTTCACCCGGGCCGGGTTGAAGGTCGCCTATGTGGAGGGGATCCAGTCGGGCCGCGGCCTGTTCCTCGCGGACCGCGGCTGAACGCCGAGAGGAACGGGAGGGGGCGGGGGGGGGGGCCCGGGCGGCCCGCCCCCCCCCCCCCCCCCCCCCGGCGGCGGGGGGCCCCCCCCCCCCCGGCGGGGCGGTTTAACAGCAGCCCGCGGAACCACACCAGGGTGGTGGGGAGCGCCCCCCGCCCCAC